>NZ_JAXOJS010000002.1:0-429627 GCF_036663875.1 Sphingomonas sorbitolis
TCATTCAGACACCCTACCCGACCAAAGCCAGACAGAGTGTCCATTACATATGGAATATGTGAAGGACATATGAGAACGACTTAGCTTTAAACGATACTCCGGAGCCTTGAGGACCCCAGAAACCGCAAGCCGCCGCCCACATGTCCCTTCATCTTAACCTACAATGTCAAAGAGCCGACAAAAATACCGACACTCGCATAACCCTCCCTTCCGAGAAAGCTGCAGCATCTGGTTTTTTGCGACCGCCGCGGTAACCAGTAAGGCACTCCGCTGCGGTGACACCCCTCTAAGACCACCTCGCCACACCGTCAAACGCTTTTTTACAGTTTCGGGTCGGTTTTCGGAAAATTGGCCGGCTAGCGCTCAGCGGGCTTCGTGCCCGCACCAACGGGTCGTCGGAGATACAGAACGGACCCAAACCTAAGGCCAACTCGGCGAACCGTACGCAGTTGAGCGGTCAGCGCCGCCGAGCCGCTCCACTGACTTGGATGACGATTGCCGTCGACATGAACGACCAGTGCCGAACACAACGATTGGGTTTCGCTCTCCGCTTCCGGCTTTGGATGGAAACCGCGCGCAATCCCGTATCAACAGGTCGAGCGAACGAGACCCTCGGAGTAGCGGTCGATACTGCTGCCTAACGATGCTTTCGATCGTTCGCATGCGACACCTCTTCCGACAACGATCGCCCTGCCCCCGCTCACAGTAGACAATGATAGCGCTCTCTTTACTGTGTCCGCTAAGAACACGACCCAGGGAGAGCGAGCATGAGTCGCATAACGAGCGTAACCGCCAGAGGCCTGTACCCGCGCGTCCCGTTTACCCGGATCGGCATGGTTGCCGCGCTGCTGATGGCGGCGCCCGTTTCTGCCCAGAACGACAAGATGGTGCCGATCGCAGCCCCTGCACAGTCGGACGCGGTCCAACTTGGGACCGGCAAGTTGCCCCGGTCAACCGCACCCGAAGCATGGCATAGTCAATATGGCAGCGTCTTCGTCCGCAACGTCACATTCGCCACGTTGACACCATTCCTGCCCGATCCGGCCATCGCGACCGGGACCGCGGTGATCGTTGCCCCGGGAGGTGGGTTCAGGACACTATCGATGCAGAACGAAGGGTGGGACGTTGCCCGTGCGCTGGCCGCCAAGGGCGTGGCGGCGTTCGTCCTGAAATATCGGCTGAACCCGACACCGGTCGCGATGCCGGCATTCGAGCGATCGATGGCCGAGATGTTCGCCGCCGGCCGGCAGCCGCCCCGCGCCCAGCCCGATGCGATGATCGCGGGCCTGGCGCCGCAGATTGCCGACGCGCGCGCCGCCTTTGCTTTGGTCCGGCAACGATCCGGCGAATGGCATGTCGCCCCATCGCGCATCGGCATGATCGGCTTTTCCGCCGGGGCGATGCTGACGATGGCCACCACGATTGCCGGCGGCGATGCAAAGCCCGCGTTCATCGGCAATATCTATGGTCCGCTGGCAGCAATGACGGTGCCAGCGGACGCGCCGCCGATGTTCGTCGCTCTGGCCGCCGACGATCCATTCTTCGGCGCTGGCAAGTTCGAGCTGATCGAGAGCTGGCGCGCGGCAAAACGTCCAGTCGAGTTCCATCTGTTCGAACAGGGTGGTCATGGCTTCGGCATGTACCCAAAGCCTACCACGAGCACGGGGTGGTTCGAGGAATTCACCCGCTGGATGGCCATGCACGGCCTTCTTACACGAACGCGGTGATACTCTGCGGACCGGCACGCCGCTGGACTGCGTAGGATCCTCCGAATCATTATCGGGTCGGCAGTCGCGCACATCCTGCAACGGATGGGATCTAGTCGCCGCAGGGTGGGCCGCAGTGCCATCGTCGATCACATCGGGATCGCGCCCACCGTGATCGAAATTGAGGCAGCATTTGGCACCGCGACGATCAATGCCCTGGGCCGTTCTCCCTCGCCACGGCGCTCGCGACCCTAGAAGCGGCTCCTCACCAACACCACCGGCCCCTCGGCCTCTCCGGCCGATGCCCATATCCGGGCGTGATACTGGCGTCCCGCACGAGTGCGGCTGTGGTCATATTGACGATCAGCTTCAGCAATACCCCACGCAACACGCCTTGGAGGCTCACTCTTACAATACGCCAGACTGAACTAGCTTATAACACAGACACGCGATGCCTAGTTATTGTGCGATGCAACAGAGGTTGCGTACAAATGAGGCATACCTGTGATGCCCGCACTCACATTTGTGTCCTTTTCGCTACAGTGCGAAGTAAATTACAATTGGCAGTATGTTACGGCTTTACACAAACATAACCTGCCGTTCATCTTCTCGTCATGTTCACCACTGACGGGCACCGCTCGATCCTTGGTGGGCGACTGAACTCGGAAAAAATCCGGTTCACCAGGGGGACATCGAATGATCACCATCACCAATACGTTGCGCGGCGGCGCTGCACTGCGCGCCTTGGCGCTGCTAGGCGCAGGCATCGCGACAGTACCGATCCTTACGGTGCCGACGACAGCGCAGGATTTCACCAACGTGACCGCGACCGGGCGCGTTGTCGACGCCGCCGGCAAGGGTGTTGCCAAGGCCAAGGTGACCGTGACGTCGAACGCTCAGGGTTTCACGCGCACCGCGACCACCGATAACGGCGGGTCCTACCGCGTTCCGGCGCTTCCGCAGGGCACCTATACGTTCACGATCGAAGCCCCCGAGTTTGCGACCTTCACCGATCCCAATGTCAACCTGACCCAGTCCACCGCCGGTAACGAGTTCCAGCTCGCCGCCGTGAGTGCCAGCGATAACGGCGAAATCGTCGTCAAGGGGCGCCGCGTCCAGGTTTCGGATTTCGATCGCACCACCACCGGCGCGGTCATCCCGATCGGCGAACTCGCCAGCCGCGTCCCGGTCGCCCGCGATCTGACCTCGGTCATCCTCCTCGCACCGGGCACCGCCGCGGGTGACAGCGCATTCGGCAACCTCGCCTCGGTGTCGGGTTCGTCCGTCTCGGAGAACATCTTCTTCGTCAACGGGCTGAACATCACCGAATTCCGCAAGGGCCTCGGCGCCGTCGGGGTACCGTTCGAGTTCTACAACACGATCGAGGTCAAGAACGGCTCTATTCCTGCCGAATTTGGGCGCTTTACCGGCGGCTTCGTCAACGCCACGACAAAGTCCGGGGGCAATGATTTCCACGGCGGCATGCTGTTCAGCTACGAGCCCAACCAGCTGCGCGAGGATGCGCCGAATACGCTCGGCAACTACAACAAGCAGGACGACCAGACCCGTCTGCAGACCAATTTCTATCTGTCGGGCCCGATCATCAAGGATCACCTGTTCTTCTATGGCCTGGCGCAGTTCAACGACAATTCGCGCGGGGACACGTTCCTCACCTCCAGCGTCGCGACGGCGGTAACCGGAAGCACCGGACTACGTCGTGAAAACCAGTCGACCCGGTCGCCGTTCTTCGGTGGTAAGATCGACGCGATCATCACCGACGGCCAACGCCTCGAATTCACCTATTTCGATTCGTCGCAGAAGACGACGACCAACAGCTATGGGCTCCTTGATTCGAACGGCCGGACTTACAACACGGTTCGCGCCGCCAACCCGAGCACCGGCGCTCCGGTTATCAGCGCGTATCAGAACACCGTTGTCGAGCGCCTCGGTGGCGAGAACTACGTCGGGCGCTACACAGGCCAGTTCACCAACTGGCTGACGCTGTCGGCGGCCTACGGAAAGAACAAGAACCAGGACATCAGCGGGTCGGCCGACGATGCCTATCCGTTCATCAGCGATACGCGACCGGGCGGCGGCGTGACCGGCAACCCGCTGAACGCCATCGGTACGTCGAGCGACGAGCGTGAATTTTATCGCGGCGATGTCGAGCTATATTTCAACCTGCTCGGCAAGCATCACATCAAGGGCGGGTACGACCGTGAAAACCTGACCTCGGATACGACCAGCAGCTACACGGGCAACGTCGCCTACACCTATATTCTCGCGCAGGCCGGTGATCCGTTCGCCCCCGCCGGCACGCAATATGTCTCGGCCCGCACGTTCGTGAATGGCGGCATCTTCAAGTCGAAGAACGAGGCCTTCTATATCCAGGATGCATGGTCGTTGTTCGACAACCGGCTGACGCTGAACCTCGGCGTCCGCAACGACCGGTTCGAGAACAAGAACGTCAATGGCGACACCTATTTCAAGTCCGGCAACCAGTGGGCGCCGCGCTTGAGCTTCTCCGGCGATCCGCTCGGCGATGGCCTGACGAAGGTCTACGGTTTCTACGGGCGGTATTTCCTGCCGGTGCCAGCCAACACCAACATCCGTCTCGCCGGTGCGGAACTGGATTACACCCGCTATAACGTCCTGAACGGCGTCGGTGATCGAGGATTGCCCAATATCGGCTCGGCGCTTCTGTATGCAGGGGGATCGGCATGCCCCGATACGGGCATCCTGAACTGCGACATTACAGGTGATGGCACCGCTACGCCGACCGATGCAACGGTGTCGCAGAACCTCAAGCCACAGTCGGTCGATGAATTCGTCCTGGGCGTCGAGCGCAATCTCGGCGGCGGCGTACGCGTCGGCATGTTCGGCCAGTATCGCAAGCTGAACGAGTCGCTTGAAGACGTCGCGATCGATGCAGCGGTCAACCAATATTGCGTCGACAACAACATCGGCGGCGTCGGCGAGGCGGCTCGAACGGCATGTTCGTCGATCTATAGCGGCTTCCATCAATATGTGCTGACCAACCCCGGCGCCGCGGCGACGATCCAGTTGTCCGACGTCCTGCCGGGCGAAACCACCGTCCGCACGATCGACTTTACCGGCGAACAACTCGGCTATCCGAAGGCACGCCGTACCTACAAGGCCGTGACGGTCACGTTCGACCGAGACTTCGATGGCGTCTGGAGCCTGAACGGCTCGTACACCTACTCGAAGAACAAAGGGAACATCGAGGGTGGCATCCGTTCGGACAATGGCCAGGAAGACTCCGGCCTGACCACCGCATTCGATCAGCCCGGCCTCACCAACGGCGCCTATGGCTATCTGCCCACCGACAATCGCCACAAGTTCAAGCTGTACGGGTCCTACGCACCAACACCTTGGCTGACGCTGGGTGCCAATTTCTCGGCACAATCGCCGCGGCGGTTCGGTTGCATCGGTCGCGTGCCCACCAACGTCGATGCCTTTGCAGGGGCGTACGGTGCAGCGGGCTTCTATTGCAACGTCAACTCGGACGGCTCGATCCGCACCACGCCATTTGCCGCGGGTGAAGCCGTACCGGATCGTCAGCTGACCCCGCGCGGTTCTGTCATCAAGTCGGATTGGCAGACCACGACGAACATCACCGCGGCGATCAAGGTGCCGTCCGATCTGTTCAGCGGCACGTTCCGTATCGACGTTTTCAACGTGTTCAACGAGAAGGCGGCATTGGACGTCCAGGAACTGGGAACGCAGGCGAACGGTGCGCCCCGCGTCGATTTCGGCACGCCGCTCAGCTATCAGGCGCCGCGTTACATTCGCTTCCAGCTCGGTTTCGACTTCTAGATCGACGATCGATCACGCGACGGAAAAGGGAGTCGGCCTCGGCCGGCTCCTTTTCTGCGTAGGGCAGATATCAATTGCTGGAGGTGTTTTGCCGATGGTCACTACCGCCGATTTCGTCGCTGCGCTCAATCGTCGCGATCGGGGTGCCGCGGTCGATGCCGCCAACGGCCTGCTCGCTGCCAATGCTGCGCTGGGTGATCAATGGCAGGCAGTCGCACGGTTCGCGGTGCGCGTCGCCGAGTGGCCGCTAGCGATCGCCGCGATGCGCCGTTTCGTTGCGCGGAAGCCGGATGATCTCGAGCGGATGCTCCAACTCGCCGACATTCTCGCCAATGCCGGGCGCATCGCGGATGCGATCAGTTTGCTTGCCCCGCTGGTGACCACAGCCCCCCAAGACGCAAGACTGCATCATCTGATGGGAACCGCCTATCTTCAGTTGGGCGACACCGAACAGGGACTGCATCATCTGCACGCCGCCGCCCGCATCTGGCCCGCGTCCGGCATGACCTGGCTTGCGATCGCAAATGCCCGGCGGTTGACGGTTCGGGATCCGGCATGGGCACCCCTGATGGCGGCGGACAGCGCCACCCAAGGCACCCTACCCGCGGCCCGCGGTGCCTATCTCTATGCAGCGGGCAAAGCCTGGGACGATGTCGGCGATCATGACCGGGCGTTCGCGGCGTTCGAACAGGGTGCCAGACTGCTGGAGCGAGAGCGGGCATGGGATCCCGAACCCGACGCAGTCGAGGCGCGCGCGCTGGTCGGCTCTCTCGACAAGGCGTGGCTGGATCGTGCCGCATTGCCCGATCAGATGTCGACCGGGCCGATATTCGTAACCGGCCTGCCGCGCTCCGGCACGACGCTGATCGACCAGATCCTGGCAAGTCACTCCCAAGTGACGAGCGGCGGGGAGCTTAACCTGCTCGAGATCGCCATGGGCGACGCGGGAGGCACCAGCGCCGAGCGCATACGGCACCGTTTCCTGGCAAATCCGACCCCCGAACAGGCCTGGAGTCGGATCGGGCCAGCGTACACCCACCTGACGCAACAGCGCGGCATCGAAGGGACGCGTTTCGTCGACAAAAGCCTTGATACGAGCCGATATGCGGGCCTGATCCGCGTTGCGATGCCGGACGCGCGCATCGTGTGGGTTCGCCGCGATCCGATCGATACCGCCTGGTCATGCTTCCGAACCTTTTTCAGCCAGGGGCTAGGCTGGACGTTCAGCCTGGACATGATCGGACGCCACTTCGCGGTCGAGGACATGCTGTTCGATCATTGGCGTAGCATGCTCGGCACTCGTCTGCTGGTCGTGCCGTATGAAGCGCTGGTGGAGGACATCGCCGCCTGGGTGCCGCGGATTGCCGCCCATGTCGGGCTCGCCTTCGAACCCGCGATGCTCGATTTTCATCGATTGAAGCGCCCGGTCGCGACCGCCAGCGTCGCGCAAGTCCGCGAGCCGCTGTATCGACGCGCGATCGGCGCCGCAGTCCCCTACGCAGCGCGGATGACGCCATTCGTCGAAGCCTATGAGCGATCTCGCGCCGCGTTGGCGGCAGTATCGTGATCGCGAGCATCCGCCCACGCCAGATCCCGCCGCACGACCGCCTATTGGCGAAAAACCGATCCGTTCGCTGGGTTTATGCGCCCGCCGGTTGATCCGGCGGGCGTCATGATCACTTCAGCTCGAGCATCACCACCGACATGGGCGGCAGCGTTACCGCGAGCGTTCCACCACGCAATTGCGCGCCATTGAACGCCGTCGGCGCGACCGCGTTGGGCGCGTCGAAGGTGTTGTGCGCGGTCATCGCCGGCGCGGTCAACACCTGACCGGTGACGGTTTGCGCGGTGACGCCGGGCAGCGCCGCGGAGACGCTCGTCGCCTTGTTCGGATCGAGATTGGCGAGCGCGATCCGCACCACGCCGTCCTTGCCGCGTACCGCCGAGGCACTGACCGACGGCATCGTCCACTGGTCCTTATTGTACCAGGGCGACTTGATGTCGATTGGCAGGACGGTGCCGTCCATGTACGGCTTGTACATCGCGAACACGTGATAGGTCGGCGTCAGCACCATCTTGGCGCCGTCGGTCAGGATCATCGCCTGCAGCACGTTCACCATCTGCGCGATCGCGGTCATCTTCACGCGGTCGGCATGCTTGGCGAAGATGTTGAGGTTGATCGCGGTCACCATCGCATCGCGCAGCGTATTCTGCTGGCGCAGGAAGCCGGGGTTAGTGCCGGGGTCGGGTGCATACCAGGTGCCCCATTCGTCGACCGCCAACCACACCTTCTTCTGCGGGTCGTATTTGTCCATCACCGCGCTGTGCTTGGTCAGCATCTCGTCCATCTTCAGCGTCTCGGCGAGCACATGCGCCCACTCCTCCTCGCCGAACACGGTTGCCGAGAGCTTGTGTTCCCAAGGCGCGGCCACCGTGTAGTAATGCATCGACAGCGCATCGACCTGGTCGCCGGCCTCGCGCATCATCGTCTCGGTCCACGCATAGTCGGCCGAGTTCGCCCCACTCGCGATCTTTGTGACCTTCGTGCCCGCCGGCGCCTTGATGAAGGTGGCGTAGCGCCGCGTCACGTCGGCGGCATATTCCGCGCGCATGTTGCCGCCACAGCCCCACAGTTCGTTGCCGATCCCGAAGAACGGCACCGCCCACGGCGCCTTGTGGCCGTTCTTCGCGCGCTCGTCCGCCAGTGTGCCAGCGGGCGAGGTCATATATTCGACCCACTCCGCCATTTCCTGCGGCGTGCCGTTGCCGACATTGCCGGAGATATACGCCTGCGCGCCGATCTGGCCGACCAGATACATGAACTCGTGCGTACCTACCGCGTTGGGCTCGGTCACGCCGCCCCAGTTGGTGTTGATCTTGACCGGACGCTTGGCCTTGGCGCCGATCCCCTCGCGCCAGTGATATTCGTCGGCGAAACAGCCGCCCGGCCAACGCACCGCCGGTACCGCGATCCCGCGGAGCGCGGTGACGACATCGGTGCGGAAGCCGCGGACGTTGGGGATCTTCGACTTCTCGCCGACCCACAGCCCACCATAAACGCCGGTGCCGAGATGCTCAGCAAACTGCGTGAAGATGTGGCGGTCATAGGTCGGGCCGGGCGTGTCGGCGTGGACGGTCACGGTTGCCGCCGCCGACATTGGCGCGTCCGCTGGCGCTGCGGTCTGTGGGGCGGTCTGTGCGGCACCGATGCCTGCGGTCGACAGCAGCAGCGCGGCGGCGAGGCCCTTGAGAGTCCGGGTCATTTTTGCCTCAATCATCGAAAGCCTCCACGGATGTGCGGGTGCCGCGCAGGAATGCGTCGGCGACGAGGGTGAACGGGGTCGTATCGACTTCGCTTCGGCCGCCGCGGATCAGCGAGGCGAAGCGGGTGTAGAGGCCGGGATATTCCTCGTCGTCGTTATGCACCGTGCCGCTCGGCAGGGTGAGCACCGCGCCGCCCTTGGCGAGGCTGAGCGTACCGGCGTCGGTCTCGACGGTGATGTCCCAGCTCTGCGGGCCGGTCTGGCGCCAATCGAGATCCATGCTGATCGGCGTGCCGGCGGCGCTGCGGAAGGTCAGGTCGGCAGCGATCGGGGCGGCGCGGTTGGCGGGCGTCGACAGCGTCGCGGCCGTCAGGAAGAACGGCTGCGGCAGGATCTCGGTCGCGATCGACAACGCGTTGATGCCCGGATCGAAGACGCCGAGCCCACCCGGCTCCCAGATCCACGCCTGTCCCGGATGCCAGACGCGAACGTCCTCGCGCCAGACGATCGACACGCGCTCGATCTTACGCTCGGCGAGCCACGCCTTGGCCGGCGCGACACCTGCCGCGAACCGCGAATGCCAGCCGGCGAACAGCGTGGTTCCCGTCTCGGCAGCCTGCGCTTCGAGCGCATCGACCTCGGCGAGCGTGGCGCCGGGCGGCTTTTCGAGGAAGACGTGCACGCGCTTGGCGAGCGCCATCGAGGCTAGCTCGTAGCGCACCTGCGGCGGCGTGCAGAGCGCGATCGCGTCGATCGGCGGACCGTCGGCGAGCAGCGTTTCGAGTAATTTGAAGTTGGCGATACCCTCGACGCCAGGATCGCGCGGGCTGACACTCGCAACGAACTCAAAGTCCAGATTCCCGGCGATCGAGGGTAGATGCTGGTCGCGGGCGATCTTGCCCATCCCGACGACGGCGATTCTGATAGCGGCCATGCTCAGAGCGCCTTCACGACGACGGGCTGCGGCGCGGCCTTGGTCAGCGTGTTGCGCAAGGGGAGCGTGAACGGCGCCGCCTCGATCTCGAACACATCGCCTTCACGAGTCGTCACGCCGTCGGCGAACGACAGCGTGGCTGTGCCGAAGAAATGAACGTGGACGTCGCCCGGACGACGGAACAGATCATATTTGAAATGATGCGCCTCGAGGTTGGCGATGCTGTGCGACATGTTCGCCTCGCCCGAGAGGAACGGCTTTTCCCACAGCAGCGCGCCGTCGCGGTGGATGCGGCTCGCACCTTCGATATGCTGAGGCGGCGTGCCGACCAGCAGTTCGGGCCCGAGCGATGCCTGGCGCAGCTTCGAATGCGCCAGCCACAGATAGTTGTGGCGCTCGGTGACGTGGTCGCTGAACTCGTTGGCGAGGCAGAGACCCAGGCGGAACGGCGTGCCGTCCGGACCGATCAGGTAGATCCCGGCAAGCTCGGGCTCCTCGCCGCCATCCTCAGCGAAGTCGGGCATCGTCAGTGGCGCGCCGGGTGCGACGAGACCCGAGCCATCGCCCTTGTAGAACCATTCGGGCTGCTGGCCGCGCGTCCCCGCGGCAGGCTTGCCGCCCTCGACGCCTTCGAGGAACATCCGCATCGAATCGGTCTGCGTCTCGGCGTCCGCCGCGGCACGGTGCATCTTGTCGCGGCCCTCGGCCGAGCCGAGATGCGTCAGGCCGGTGCCGGTCATGATCAGGTGGGCGGGATCGACATGATCGATCGGCGAGGTAAGGCGACCCGCGGCGAGCTCGGCGGCGATGTCGACGCTCGCGCCCGTTCCCAAGGCCGCAACCGCGGCGGCGAGATCGGTGCCGTCGGCGATCGCGCGCTCGGCCAGCGCACGGACGCTGTCGACCCCGGTGACGAACGCCGCCCCCTCGTTGGTGGCAGCGATCACCGATCGCGTGCCATTGACGCCAACATGCTGCAACAGGCGCAAAGTCATCACTCTCTCCTAAGCGGGACGCCGTTACGACGGTTCGTCCCCGATATTTCGATTCAGTTGGCGGGAACGCCGTCGATAAGCCGCAGCGCGGTCGTACCGTCACCGCCATGGAGCATCGCAAGCGCGACCTCGCCACCGGTCGGCCAGCCGTTCGCGAGGATTCGCCCGGCGGTCGCCGCGTGGACGTGCGCATTCTCGTTGCTGTTGGACATAGCGCCCCTCCCCTATACTCGGACATATTAGCCCCGTTTGGCTTTTGCAATCTTTGTCGTTCCTTGATCGGGGCCGGGCTGTTACGTCTGGCGCGTGGAGCGGGCACGATGACGACAACTGACGGTGTAGACGGTATGGAAGATGGCGCCGCGATCGGCGCTGGGACCGACGACGTCATCACGCCGCGCGTCGGGCGAGGAACGGGACGCCGGTTGCACGGGGCGGTCGCGCACAAGCTGGGCACCGCGATCCTGTCGGGTGAGTATGCGCCCGGCGATACCTTGTCGGGCGAGGTCGAGTTCTCGAAGACGCTCGACGTCTCGCGCAGCGCCTACCGCGAAGCGGTGCAGGTCCTGACCGCCAAGGGGCTGGTCGAAAGCCGTCCGAAGATCGGCACCCGCGTCCTGCCGCGCAGCCGGTGGAACCTGCTCGATCCCGACGTGCTTGCCTGGGCGTTTGCCGGCGAACCCGACATCGCGTTCGTCCGTGGGCTGTTCGAATTGCGCGCGATCGTCGAGCCGGCAGCCGCCGCGCTCGCAGCCGAGCGCCGCGACCGAACCGACCTCAAGCTCATGAAGGATGCGTTGGCGGCGATGCGGCGGCTGACGCTGGCGACCGAAGCCGGTCGCGCCGCCGATCGCGAGTTCCACCATGCCATACTGACCGCGACGCGCAACGATGCGTTGATCGTGTTGAGCGCGAGCATCGGTGCCGCGGTCAACTGGACCACCCAGTTCAAGATGCGCGCGCGCGCCCTGCCCCGCAATCCGATCCCCGATCACATGCTGGTCTATGATGCGATCGCCGCAGGCGATGCTGCCGGGGCCAGCGCGGCGATGCGGACGCTGGTCGATCTGGCACTGGAGGATACGAAGCTCGCGATGGCGCGCTGACGCGCCGTCGCTCGGGGTCTCCTACCCGTGCATCCCCGCTACGCTGCCGGTCACCCGCAGACCGTATGATATGATTTTGTCGGACTAGACGTCACCGGCAGCCCCATATCGGCGCGATGCCCCCTTGCCGCCGTGCCGCGCTTCGGCAAGCATGGCGCAACGGGGGAGATGACAATGAAAAAAATACGTCTGATCGGTCTGGCAACGACAGTCTCGGTGGCTAGTGCACTGGCCGTATCGATGACTGTCGCGATACCCGCATGGGGTCAGGCCAAGCCATCGCCGACAACCTATATCCAGGCGGGAACGCTACTCGATCGACCAGGCCAGGCGCCGCGGGGCAATAGCACGATCATCGTTCGCGACGGCAAGGTCGTCGATGTGCGCGATGGCTTCGTCACACCAGAACCGGGCGCAACGCTGGTCGATCTGCGGACGGCGTTCGTGCTCCCGGGACTGGTCGACATGCACGTTCATCTCTGGGGTATCGGCGGCGATCCGATGCGGGCGCGGCTCGAGGCGCTCAACCGCGATCGGTTCGACGACGAGATGACCGCGGTCGCCAACGCCCGGACGACATTGGCCGCAGGCTTCACGTCGGTCCGCGATCTCGGCGGCGACCCGCGCGGCATCCGCGCGCTGCGTGATGCGATCGACGCCGGCACGGTCGAGGGGCCGAGCATCACCAACGCCGGCGAAATGATCTCGGTGACCGGCGGGCATGGCGATGGCGGCAACGGGCTCGCCGAGGAGTTCGCCGACATGGTCCATGCCAGGGAGGTGAACCTGTGCGATGGTCCCGACGATTGTCGCCGCGCCGTGCGGGCACAGGTTGCGCTGGGCGCGCGCGTGATCAAATTCGCAGCGACCGGGGGTGTCTTGTCCAACGTCAGCGGCGGACTGGGTCGGGCGATGACACCGGAGGAAATGCGCGCGATCATCGAGACCGCGCATGCGCTCGGCCGCAAGGTCGCCGCGCATAGTCATGCTGCCGAGGGGACCCGGTCGGCGCTGGAAGCCGGCGTGGATTCGATCGAGCACGGCACGTTCCTCGACGACGAGACGATCCGGCTGTTCAAGACGAAGGGTGCCTATCTGGTGCCAACCGAGATCGCGCCGGTCGCTGCACTCGCACAGGCGCGCGGCGGCGCATTGCCGCCTGCCACGATCGTCAAGGCCGAGGCCGCCGCCGCCGCCATGGCCGCGAGCCACCGCCGCGCCTATGCGGCCGGGGTCAAGGTCGCGTTCGGGACCGATACCGGTGTCTCCAAGCATGGCGACAACGCGACCGAGTTCACGCTGATGGTAAAGAACGGCCTCACCCCGACACAGGCGATCGCGGCAGCCACCGTCGGCGCCGCCGACCTGCTCGGCCGCGACGATATCGGCACGCTCACGCCCGGCAAGACGGCGGATATCATCGCCGTGGCGACTTCGCCGCTGAACGACGTCGCGCAGCTCGAACACGTGACGTTCGTCATGCACCGCGGTGTCGTCGCAAAATCGATGATCGGGGGCCTCCGCTAGCGTGTAGGCCGCGCTGCGTCTTGGCGCGGGTTACACCGCGCCACCGATCAGCCGACCGATCAGCGCGGTCACCGCCATCGCGAACGCACCCCAGAACGTGACGCGTACCAACCCGCGCCACACGACCGCCGCACCGGTCTTCGCGCCGACAGCGCCGAGCACGGCAAGAAACAGCAAGGATCCCGCTGCAACCGCCCTGACAAGCGAGGTGGACGGAACCACGAACACGGTCAGCAACGGCAATGCCGCGCCGACCGTGAAGCTTGCCGCCGACGCGAACGCCGCCTGGACCGGGCGCGCCCGCGCACCCGGCGTGATGTCCAGCTCGTCGCGGGCGTGCGCACCGAGCGCATCCTTCGCCATCAACTGTGCCGCCACCGTTTCCGCGGTGGCGGCATCCACCCCGCGGGCGACGTAGAGCGCGGCGAGTTCGGCCAATTCGCCGCGCGGGTCATCCGTCAGTTCGCGCCGTTCGCGCGCGAGTTCCGCGGTCTCGGTATCCGCCTGCGCGCTGACCGAGACATATTCGCCCGCCGCCATCGACATCGCCCCCGCGACCAGCCCCGCGGTTCCTGCGATGACGATCGCGGCAACCTGACCACCGGCCGCCGCGACGCCGATGATCAGGCTCGCGGTCGAGACGATCCCGTCATTGGCGCCGAGTACCGCCGCGCGCAGCCAGCCGATCCGATCGGTGACGTGGCGTTCGCGGTGCGACGACAGCGCGCGCACTCAGGCGATCTCGAGCATGTTCTCGACCTTCACCGCGCCCGGCGCCGCCCAGGCGGTGCGCTCGGCGACCATCCGGTCGTGCGGCGAGTCGACCGAGCCGGTAAGCCGCACCGTGCCGCCATCGACCGACACCTTGATCGTGTCGCCGTCGAAGAACCACGACCGGTGCAGCGCCGTCCGGATATCGTTGCTGACGTCGGTGACGTCGACCCGCGGTTTCAACACGATGTGGTTGATCACGCCGACCACGCCCGCGAGCGTCCGCACCGCCGCCTCGGCCGCATCCTTCTGGAAATGCCAGCGCACCTCGCCGCGCAGGCTGACCCAGCCGTCCTCGACCTGCGCCTTGACGCTATCGTGCGGCACGGTCGTATCCCAGGACAGCCGCTCGACGATCGCGCTGGCGATCGCCTCGTCGCCGCGCTTGAACCGGTCTTCCAGCTGTACCTCTATTTCCTCGGCGACCGCCTTGACGCCGTCGACCCGCGCGGCGGCACGCTCGGCGGCGTATTTCGCCGCATAGCTGCCGGCGTGGCCGCTGAGCGTGACGACACCGTTGTTCGCGGTAACGCCGATATGCCCGGCGGGGACGCTCGGATCCCAGTTGAGTTCGGCGAGCACGGCTTTCTGCAATCTTGCGTCGTGGGACATGACAGGCTCCTGAGAACAGCGCGGAGAGGTCCGAGCCGATGATCGCGAGCCTATCGATATGGCCAATCACCGACAGCGTCGGGAACTACGCATGCCGCCCGACTGCGTACTTCCCGATCCTTTCGCGCATCCGCCCAAACGCCGACAGCACTGCGAAAGAGGGAGACCGCGCATGACCTATTCGACCCTGATGGTGCATCTTGATGGCGGCCGTCCCAACGTCGCCCTGCTCGACGTCGCCGCGACGCTCGCCGACCAATATGATGCTGCGGTGATCGGCATCGCCGCCTGCCAGCCGGTCCAGATCGGCACGTGCGACGGCTATCTCGGCGGCGAATATGCGGTGATCGAGCGCGATATCGTCGCCGGCGAACTCGCCCGCGCGAAGACCGAGTTCCACGCGCACGAACGGCTTGCGCGGCATGTGCTCGACTGGCGCTCGATCCCGACGCTCGTCAACGTCGCGCATGTCGTCGCCGAGCATGCGCGGTCTGCCGATCTCGTCATCACCAGCGCCGGGCCGGGTTCTGCCGACCTCGCGACGCATGCCGATACCGGCGACCTGATCCTGCGCGCGGGCCGCCCGATACTGGTCGTTCCCGATGGCGCCGCCACCGCGCGCTTCGCGACCAACTTGGTCGCGTGGACCGACACGCGCGAATGCCGCCGTGCGATCGCCGATGCGCTGCCGATGCTCAAGGCCGCCGACCGCGTCGTGATCGTCGAAGTCGCGATCGACGCGATCGAGGCGCGGAAGCCGATCGACGACGTTGCTGCCTGGCTCGCGCGCCACGGCGTCGACGCGGACAAGATCGTCGCGCGGATGAAGGGCTCCAGCATCGATACGCTCGCCGCAATCGCCGACGAGATCGAGGCCGACCTCGTCGTCGCGGGCGCCTATGGGCACAGCCGGATCCGCGAATGGGCGTTCGGCGGCGTCACCCGCGACCTGCTGCTGCGCGACCGGCGCTGCACGTTGCTGTCGCACTGAGCCATGACGGGCCACGCGATCCGCAAGTATTTCGGCCTGGTCGTAACCGCAAACCGAAGGATAGTCGTCGGCGGCACGATCCTGTCGATCGTCGCGATCATCGAAGGACTATTAGCATATAGCGGATCCTTGGCTTAACATGCGTCATGTTTCGAAGGAGGGCGGCGAAGTCTTGCCCCCCGACGGATCGGATCAGTGTGTCGAACAAGGCCCGCATCTCGATGATTTGCCTCTGCGCCCCCCGAGCCACCGCACCGCCCGCATGATCGCGTCGCAGTCGCCGCACGATACCGACCCCCAGGCGGTGGCGCGCGGCGATGCGATGCTGGCGGAGGAACTCGGGCTGCTGATCGACGGCGCGACCACCTACGCGATCTACATGCTCGACCGCCGCGGCCGCGTGACGATCTGGAACCGCGGTGCCGAGCGGATCAAGGGCTGGGCCGAGGCGGAGATCATCGGCCGCGATTTCGCGATCTTCTACCCCGCCGACGATATCGCCGCGGGCAAACCGGCCGCCGACCTCGCCCGCGCGCACTGCGACGGTCGCGTCGAGGAAGAAAGCTGGCGGGTCCGCAAGGACGGCTCCGAATTCCTCGCGCACGTCACGATCACCGCGCTCCACGACGACGCCGGCGCGCTGCGCGGGTTCGGCAAGGTGATCCGCGACATCACGCATGAAAAGGCCGCCGAGGCCGCGATCGTCCGCCGCGAACATCACCTCCGCTCGATCCTCAACACCGTACCCGACGCGATGATCGTGATGAACGAGAACGGCATCGTCGCCTCGTTCAGCGCCGCCGCCGAACTCGTCTTCGGCTATGCGGCGAGCGAAGTGATCGGCCAGAACGTCGCAATGCTGATGCCGCAGACCGAGGCACGCGACCACGATGCGCACCTCCGGAAGTACCGCCATACCGGCGAGCGCCACGTGATCGGCAATGTCCGCCTCGAACGCGCGATGCGCAAAGGCGGCGAGACGTTCCCGATCGAACTCGCGGTCGGCGAGGCGTCGATCGGCGGCGAACGGATCTTCACCGGCTTCATCCGCGATCTCACCAACCGCCACGCGACCGAACGCCGGTTGCAGGAACTCCAGTCCGAGCTCATCCACGTCTCCCGCGTCAGCGCGATGGGGACGATGGCGTCGACCCTGGCGCACGAGATCAACCAGCCGCTGACCGCGATCGCCAACTATCTCGAAGCGACGCGCGCGATGATCGCCGACGGCGACGATCCGGTACTGGCCCCGCTCCTGGCCGACGTCGCGGAAGCGCTGGAGCTGGCGGCGGCGCAGTCGCTCAGGGCTGGCACGATCGTCCGCCGGCTGCGCGCGTTCGTCGATGGCGGCGACACCGGGTTCCGCGACGAACGGCTCGACCTGCTCGTCGAGGAAGCGACCAGTCTCGGTCTGCTCGGCGCGCACGAGGCAGGTATCACCGTCGTCAACAGGGCATCGCCAAGCCCCGCCATAGTCCGCGTCGACCGCATCCAGATCCAGCAGGTCCTGGTCAACCTTATCCGCAACGCGATCCAGTCGATGGCCGCCTCGCCGATCCGGACGCTATCGATCGCCACCGCGCCCGAGCGCGAGGGGTGGATGCAGATCACTGTCGCCGACACCGGCACGGGCATCGACACCGACGTCCGCGCGCGCCTGTTCGAGGCGTTCGCGACCACTAAGGAGGACGGCATGGGGCTCGGCCTGTCGATCTGCCGGACGATCGTCGAGGCGCATGGCGGGCGGATCTGGGCAGACGGCGTGCCGAGCGGCGGCACCGCGTTCCACTTCACAGTACCGCTCGCCACGCTTCAGGAAAACAACGATGTCTGATCCACTTCGCACAGTCCACATCGTCGACGACGACGAAGCGATCCGCCAATCGGTCGGCTTCCTGTTGCGCAAGGCGGGCTATGCCGTCGAAACCTATCCCACCGGCACGCAGTTCCTGAAAGCCGTCACGCGCGAGACGCGCGGCTGCGTGCTGCTCGACGTCCGGATGCCCGATCTCGACGGGTTCGCGGTGCAGGCGCGTATGGCGCAGACCGGCATCACGCTGCCCGTGATCATGCTGACCGGCCACGGCGACGTGACGCTCGCGGTCCGCGCGATCAAGGCCGGCGCGATCGAGTTTCTCGAAAAGCCGTTCGAACGCAGTGCCTTGCTCGCAGCGATCGAAACCGCGCTCGCCCACGCCGCACGGTCGGACCGCGAACACCTCGCCGCCGCCGACGCGCTGGTTAGGCTCGCAGCCCTCACCCCGCGCGAACGCGACGTGCTTGACGGCATGGTGCTCGGCCGCCCCAACAAGCTGATCGCCTACGACCTCGCCATCGCCACGCGCACCGTCGAAGTCCACCGCGCAAACCTGATGGAGAAACTCGCCGCGCGCAGCCTGTCGGACGTCCTCCGCATCGCGTTTTCGGCGGGCCTTGGCGAGACCGCCGAACCCGCCTGACGCCCTCGTCTTCTACGTACAGACACGGCGACGGAGGGGTGTCATCGAAGGTCAGGACAAGGACATTCGATGACCGACCACCCGATCCAATCCCCTGCCCCGCCCCATTTCGGAATCGGCGTTTCGCTGGTCGATGGCGACCCGGTGATACGCCGCGCGCGGCAGATCATGCTGCTATCCGAACGCTACGACGTCCGCTCCTACGCGACCGGCGCGGCGCTGCTCGCCGATCCCCGGTCGCGCGACGTCCCCTGCATCGTCGTCGATGTCGCAGGCGGGGTCGATGGTGATGGGGGCAGCGGCATGGAAACGCTCCACGCCATGCGCGCATCGGGCTGGCGGGGGAAGGCGATCCTGCTCGATGGTACCGTCCCGCCCCCCGCGCTGATCCACGCCGCCGAACGCCACGGCGACCGCATCCTCGACCGCACCACCGGCGACGCCCCCCTCCTCACCGCGATCGCCGCCTCGATCGACCACGGCTGGTCCACCTGGAATGCCGAGGGGTGAGACGAAGGAAGGGCGGTGGGATACCCACCGGCCTTTCCTTGCTTAACGTCAACACGCACGGCGCTCGCGCACTAGCAGGCGAGCTTCAGCGTCAGGCGAGGCCGGGCCGTCACCTTGCGCAGCGTCGGTGGCGTCACCGCGCGCTCGACACGCAACACACGCCGCGGGATCGCAGCCGCCGGTTCGGTCATCAAACACGGGAGCGTCGCGGCAAGTGCCGCCAGCGTCTCGCCATACAGACGGGCGAGCGTCTCATGGGCGACCCGCGCGCACGGCCCCGCGGCGGCATCGGCCATCGCTCGCGTGGCATTCAGGCGGCGCTGGAAATAGAGCATCTCGGTATGGATAGAGTTCATGGCGAAGTCCCCGCCGGCTCGTCCTCGCTGCCGCACGATGCGGGTGTCGAAGGGCTGATCCGTATCAAGACAGTAGCGCGGGCAAACGAAGGCGTCGGGACTCGGAAAGCACGTACTTCGCGAGTTTGTCAGCCCAGCGCGGCCGCGTGGAACGCGATCCGCGCATCCTCCTGCGACGGCATGATGCGGATATCGAGCCCCGCCACCCAGGCCAGACCCGCGCGGATCGCCCGACCGGTCGCCGCATTGTTCTCGCCGATGCCGCCGGTGAGCACGAGCGTGTCCACACCGCCGAGCGAGACGATCATTGCGGCGATCTGCTTGCACACCGACCTCTCGAACATCCGGATCGCGAGGTCGGCGTCGTCGGTCGCGGCGGCGCGAAGGACCCGCATGTCACCCGACAGTCCCGATACGCCAGCCATCCCCGATCGGTGGTCGACCAGCGTTGCCAGCGAGTCCCGATCGAGCCCCGCCTCGCGTAGTAGATACAAGAGGATGCCCGGATCGAGATCGCCCGTCCGCGTCGCCATCATCACGCCGCCAGACGGGGTCAGCCCCATGCTGGTGTCGATCGATCGGCCGTCGCGCACTGCGGTCACGCTCGCGCCATTGCCGAGATGCGCGATCACCAGCCGTGCGGGGATTTTGTCACCGAGCTGATAGACGATCGACTCGCAGGACAGGCCGTGGAAGCCGTAACGCCGGACGCCGCCGGCAAGGTATTCCTTGGCGATCGGCAATGTCTTCGCAACGTCCGGCATCCCCGCATGGAACGCCGTGTCGAAGCACGCGACTTGCGGCACCCCCGGATAGCGGATCTCAGCCGCCCGGATCAGCGCCAGCGATGCAGGCCCGTGCAGCGGCGCGAACGCGCACGCCGCCTCCAGATCCGCCATCACCGCAGCGTCGATCCGGCAATGCGCGTCGCGGTGCGGGCCACCATGTACGATCCGGTGGCCGATCACAGTCGGCGTCGGCCCTGCATGCAACGCCGTCTCGATCGTGTCGAAGAACCGCGCGTGATCGTCGCCATGATGCTCGGCCGTCTCGATCGTCCCGCCGACCAGCAGGACCGGCTCGGATTCCACCGCGTACAACCCGTATTTCAGCGACGACGATCCGCTGTTGAGCGCCAGAACTACCGCGCCCCCCTCTATCGCGACCATTGCCAGTCACGCACCTCCGGCAGATCGTCGCCCTGCTCGGCGATGTAGAGCTTGTGCCGCTCCATCGTCGTCCAATACCGCGCCGTCTCGCGCGGCACATGGGTACGGAAGCGCGGAATCCGCTCGATCGCGTCGAGCGCCAGCCGGTACCGGTCGAGATCGTTCAGCACGACCATGTCGAACGGCGTCGTCGTCGTCCCCATCTCCTTGTACCCGCGGACATGGATGTTGGCGTGATTGGCCCGCCGGTACGTCAGCTTGTGGATCATCGCCGGATAGCCGTGAAACGCGAAGATCACCGGCGTGTCCTTCGTGAACAGCGCATCGAACTCGCGCTCGTCGAGCCCGTGGAGATGTTCCGACCGCGGCTGCAAGCTCATCAGGTCGACGACGTTCACCACCCGTATCCGGATATCGGGCACGTAGGCGCGCAACAGCGTCACCGCCGCGAGCGTCTCCAGCGTCGGCACGTCGCCCGCACACGCCATCACCACGTCCGGGTCGGAGTCATCGCCCGCCCACTCCCAGATCCCGGCGCCCGCGGTACAATGCCGCACTGCCGCGTCGATCCCGAGCCATTGCCACTCCGGCTGCTTGCCCGCGACGATCACGTTCACATAGCCGCGGCTGCGCAGACAGTGATCGCCCACCGACAACAGGCAGTTCGCATCGGGCGGCAGATAGATCCGCGCGACGTCCGCGGTCTTGTTCGCGACGTGATCGATGAACCCCGGATCCTGGTGCGACAGCCCGTTGTGATCCTGCCGCCAGACATGCGAGGTCAGCAGATAATTGAGCGAGGCGATCGGCCGCCGCCACGGGATCGTCCTGGTCGTCTTCAGCCACTTGGCATGCTGGTTGACCATCGAGTCGACGATGTGGACGAACGCCTCGTAACACGAGAACAGCCCGTGCCGCCCGGTCAACAGATACCCTTCGAGCCAGCCCTGGCAGAGATGCTCGCTCAGCACCTCCATCACGCGGCCGTCGGGCCCGAGATGCTCGTCGACCGCCTCGATCTCCGCCATCCAAACTTTCCCCGACACGTCGTACACGTCGGCAAGCCGGTTCGATGCGGTCTCGTCGGGGCCGAACAGCCGGAAATTCACCGTCGCAAGGTTGAGCTTCATCACGTCGCGCAGATACCGCCCGAGCACCCGCGTCGCCTCGGCCTTGACCTTGCCCGGTGTCTCCAACGGCACCGCAAAGCTGCGGAAGTCGGGCAGCGACAACGGCACCATCAGTTCGCCGCCATTGGCATGCGGGTTCGATCCCATCCGCCGATGCCCGGTCGGCGCGAGCGACGCATACTCCTCCAGGAACTTGCCGTTCGCATCGAACAGCTCTTCGGGCCGATAGCTCCGCATCCACGCTTCGAGCTGACGCAGATGCTCGGGATCCTCGAAGTCCGCGATCGGCACCTGGTGCGCGCGCCACGTGCCCTCGACCGGCTTGCCGTCGACGAACTTCGGCCCGGTCCAGCCCTTCGGCGTGCGGAACACGATCATCGGCCAGCGCGGCCGCTCAGGGATCACGCCCTCGATCCGCGCCGCCGCCTGGATCGCCTGGATCTTCGCCAACGCCTTGTCGAGCGCGGCGGCCAGTTGCTGGTGGACCGCCGCCGGATCGCTGCCGCCGACATAATAGGGCTCATGTCCATAGCCGCGCAGCAACGCGTCGAGCTCATGCCCATCGATTCGCGCGAGAATCGTCGGGTTGGCGATCTTGAAGCCATTGAGATGCAGGATCGGCAGCACCGCGCCATCGCGCGCGGGGTTGAGGAACTTGTTCGAATGCCAGCTCGCCGCCAATGCGCCGGTCTCCGCCTCGCCATCGCCGACCACGCACGCGACGATCAGGTCGGGATTGTCGAACGCCGCGCCGTAAGCATGCGCCAGCGAATACCCCAGCTCGCCACCTTCGTGGATCGATCCCGGCGTCTCCGGCGCCACATGACTCGGGATCCCGCCCGGCCACGAGAATTGCCGGAACAGCCGGTGCATGCCGCTGCGGCTCCGCTCGATCGCCGGATAGCGTTCGGTATACGAGCCCTCCAGATAGGTGTTGGCCACAAGCCCCGGCCCGCCATGCCCCGGCCCGATGATATTGATCATGTCGAGATCATGCTCGACGATCAGCCGGTTGAGGTGGACGTAGAGGAAGTTCAGCCCCGGCGTCGTCCCCCAGTGCCCGAGCAGCCGTGGCTTCACGTCCGCGATCGTCAGCGGCCGATCGAGCAACGCGTTGTCGCGCAGGTAGATCTGCCCGACCGACAGGTAATTCGCCGCCCGCCAATACGCGTCCATCCGGCGCAGCATGTCGGCGGACAGCGGGTGCGTCTTGGTCGGCGCCGCAACGGACCATGGCATCGCTAATACGGTCATGCTCGACGCTCCCTTTTCGGTATCGGACACGTCGAGCCGCCGATCGCGATCGGCGTGGATATGACGCCGGCGTGCATCATGCGGGTCATGCGGTTTCCTTCGAAATGCGCCATCGTCAGCGCGCCATCTGTGCGACGAGACCGGGGTCGGACAGCAAAGCCTCGTCGCCGAACGCGACTTGCGCACAGGTGCGACGCGCCTGTGCCGAAACCTCTTCGAGATACCCGCGGGCAAGGTGCGGGCTCAGACCCGGCACGATATGCGCGAACCGCCGATGTTCCTGCGACCGCATTCCGAAGGCATGGACGATATACTGGTCGAAAACGCTGTTCAGCCCTATCCCCTGGCCCTGTTCGTCGAGCCAGATCTTGCTGGCCGCCGACGTCGAAAAGCTCAGCAGGCGCCTGCCGCCCAGCAAGCTGGTCCGCGCCCGGCCCTGCAGCGCGTCGGGGTGCACGCCCGCGCCGAACACCCGTTCGACATACCCCTTGAGCATCGCCGGCGGCGTGCCGAACCAGATCGGGTAGATCAGCACGAATACGTCGCAGCCCTCGATAGCCGCGATCTCGTCGAGCACGTCCTGGCGGTATGTCGCGATACGATCCGTCGGTCGCTCTGCCGCCGTCAGCACCGGATCGAAGCCCATCGCATACAGGTCGCGGAAAACGACGCCCTGCCCTGTCGCGCGGACCGCGTCGCGGTAGGTATGCGCGATCGCATGATTGAAACTCGACGGATCGGGATGGCACACGATCACCGCGTGCCTGCGGTCGGTTGGCATTCGTTCGTCGACGATCATCGCAACGTCCTTGCAGAAAGGCTTTCCGCGCGCCGTCCGCCCCGCAGCAGCGGATGGCTTCGACGTCGGGGGTCCCGCATGGCCTATCGATTCACCGCCAGCGCGGTGACCCTCGGGAACTACGCAGGGCGCGGCGTTTGTCCCCGGCATCCCGCCCTGGAACGCGACCAGTATCGGGCATCGGCTCAAGCTGGATCGTGCCGCATTGTAGCGATCAGCGCATGGCTATGCATTTCCGGGCTTGGCTTATACTCGTCGGCGCCATAAAGCGGCGGCGACTCACCATTGCGCCACTGCGCGCCGAAAGCCTTTCTACCATGCAGATCATCGTTCGCGACAACAACGTCGACCAGGCCCTCCGCGCTTTGAAGAAGAAGTTGCAGCGCGAGGGCGTCTATCGTGAAATGAAGTTGCGCCGGCATTACGAAAAGCCGTCTGAGAAGCGTGCGCGTGAACACGCTGCCGCCGTCAGCCGCGCACGCAAGGCGGACCGCAAGCGCGCCGAGCGCGACAACTAAGTCACGCCGACGGCGCGACGTCTATTTGAGATAGCGCCGGCAGGGTCGCGTCGATCGACGCGGCCCTATTTGCATTCGGATAGCGTGCGGCGCAGCGCGTCGGCCGACGCATGCAGCGCGGCCGTCTCCTCGCTCGTCAAGTCGGGCGTCAGGATGCGCATGATCCCGGCCGCGCCGACGAGGCATGGCAAGCTCAGATACAGGTTTGAAATCCCGAACTGACCATCGAGCTTGGCCGATACCGGCAGTACGATGTGTTCGTCACGCTGGATCGCCTCGCAGATCCGGACGATCGCGGTTGCGACGCCGAACGATGTGTGTCCCTTGCCGTGACTGATGGTATAGCCGGCACGCACCACCTCGTGCGCGACCGAAGCCCGATCGAACGCTGCCCCATCCAGATACGCGTCGAGATCCAGGCCGCCGATTCGAACGCTGGAATAGGCCATGACTTCGCTGTCGCCATGTTCGCCCAGAACCAGGCCTTCGACCGCGCCGGGAGCGATCGCGAGTTGGTCCGCCACGCGCTTCCTGAAACGATTGCTGTCGAGCAGCGTGCCTGTGCCGATCACCCGCGCCGCCGGCAATCCGGAGGTCGCCTGCGCCACCTGCGCCATGGCGTCGGCGGGATTGGATGCGACGACCAGAATGCCCTCGAACCCCGCCGCCATCGCCGCGTCGACGCACGTGCGTACGATCACCGCGCTTTTGCCGGCAACCGACGTCCGGGCCTCTCCATCGGCCGTCGCGGCTCCGGCGGTGATCACGAGGATGCTTGCGTCCCTGGCATCGGCATAGTCGCCCGCCCAGATCCGCGCCGGCCGCGCGATCGCGTTGGCGTCGGCAATGTCGGTCGCTTCGGCGGTGGCGCGATCGCTATCGGTATCGATCAGCACGATCTCGGCGAACAACCCGCGGAGCATCAGCGCATAGGCGGTCGTAGCGCCAACGTTACCGGCACCGACGATAGCGATACGGGATGAAACAGGCATTGGTGAACTCCACATTCGGGGCGCCGCGCAGACTCTCGGCGCAGATTATCGGAGCAAACTATCAGCGGCGACACGCTGGTCTTGCCTGCGCCAACCATCGATCGAATGACATGGACGCATAGGCGCATTCTCGATCGGGCGAATATCGCCGATCCGCAGCGCCGCTTTCGCTAAAGACGTCACGTTATCATCAGCTTCGCGGAACGTTTTGGAGTCCCTGGCGCTCCCCTATCAGCAAAGGAGACGCAATGATGGACGACACCAGGATCTGGGAATTCGAGGAGAGCCTGTGGACCGGCGACGCGGCCCATTATCACGCGTTGATCGACGACGAGTGCGTCATGGTCTTGCCGGAACAGCCGTTCGTCCTCACCGGCGCGCAGGCGATCGAGGCCGTCGCCGATACACCGCGGTGGTCGAGCGTGACATTCAGCGAACAACAGATCATGCGCCCGCAGGAGGGACTGATCGCGATCGCCTACAAGGCCGAAGCCCGCCGTGAGGGCGCCGACGGCTATACCGCCTATTGCACCACGACGATGCGCCGGCTGGAGCATGAGGAGTGGCGCGTGGTGCAGCATCAGCAAACGCCCGCACCGACGGCCCACGTTGCCTGAAGCTAGAGCCAGGATTAAATGATCTAGGTCAGGGCGAGGTGATTTCCTCGCCCTTTCCACGCGGAACGAGGCTGCCAAGAACGGCGTCGATCGCCGATATTGCACCTGCGTTTTCGAGGTTTGCCAGGTTTGCCGCGATCGCGTTCCGTAAATCCCGATCGGGCCTGAACGACAGCAAAGCCAACAGCGCATCGACCCGCTCCTGGGTCGTCGTCGCGTCGCGAACCGCTTTTCCAAGACGGTCGCTGATCGGATCGTCGATCGTGAAGCCCTCCCCCGTATCCGTAACGCCCGACTGCCACCGCATCCAGGCCGCGACGGCCAGCGCTAGGGCGTCGACCGATAACCCGGCTGCACGACGGTCTGCGATTGGCGCGAGCAGCCGTTGGGGCAGTTTCTGCGAACCATCCATCGCGATCTGGCGGGTACGATGCTGGAGCGCGGGGTTGGCGAAGCGTGCCATCAACGCGGCCCGGTATTGCGCGATATCGAGCGCGGCGGGCGGATCGAGCGTCGTCACGCTCTCGTCCCACAGCGCTTCGACGAAAGCGCGCGCCGCGGGCAGCGCGACGACCTCGTGGACGAAGTCGAACCCGGCGAGCCCACCGAGATAGGCTATCGCCGAGTGCGCGCCATTGAGCAGCCGGAGCTTGGCGTCCTCCCATGGCGCCACCGCGTCGGTCAGTTGCACGCCGAACGCCGCCAGGTCGGGCCGTTCGCCGGCGAAGCGATCCTCGATTACCCACTGGGTGAACGGCTCCGCCTTCACCATCGCGTAATCTTCGACCCCAAGCGTATTCGCCAGCGCGGCAATATCGGCGGGCGTGGTGGCGGGCACGATCCGGTCAACCATCGTCTGCGGGAACGTCACGGTGGCAGCGATCCAGTCACGCAGGTCCGCATCGTGCGCCGCCGCCATCGCCAGTACCGCGTCGCGCAACAGCGTGCCGTTGTGCGGCAGATTGTCGCACGAGAGGATCGTCAGCGGGCCGGTGCCCGCCGCATGGCGCGCCGCGAGCCCGGCGACGAAGAACCCGGGTGCGGTCCGCGGCGCGTCGAGCGAGGCCAGATCGTGCGCGACATCGGCATCGCCGGCCTGCAATTTGCCCGTCGCGCGGTCGAGCTTGTAGCCTTTTTCGGTGATCGTCAGCGTCACGATGTGCGTGTGCGCCGACGCCAGCGCGGCAACCACCGCGGCCGGATCCTCCGGCGCAACGAGCAAGTCCATGACCGCGCCGATGACCTGCAAGCGCTCCCCTTCGCCGTCACGGACGACGAGCGTGTAGAGACCATCCTGCGGCGCCAGCTGGTCGCGGACGCCCGCGGATCGCAGCGATACGCCGGTGATGCCCCAGCGCAGGTCGCCGGCTGCCAGCGCTTGCTCGAACACCGCCGCCTGATGCGCGCGGTGGAATGCGCCAATGCCGAGATGCACCACGCCGCGCTTGACGCGCGACCGGTCGTAGGTCGGACGTGCAACGGCGGCGGGCAACCGGTCAAACGTGGCGGTAGACAGCCTCACAGCCGGTACGCCTGTTTGACGAGATCATAAGCGAGCGCGCGGGCGACCTCATGCGCTTCGTCCTCTTCGAGCCGGTGTTCGGCGACCAGTTTGGCAAGGAACGCGCAGTCCATCCTGCGCGCAACGTCGTGCCGCGCGGGGATCGAGAGGAAGGCGCGGGTGTCGTCGTTGAAGCCGACCGTGTTGTAGAAGCCGGCGGTCTCCGTTGCGCGTTCGCGGAAGCGGCGCATACCCTCGGGACTATCGTGGAACCACCAGGGCGGCCCAAGCCGCAACGACGGGTAGTGGCCGGCGAGCGGGGCGAGTTCGCGGGAGTAGGTATCCTCGTCGAGCGTGAACAGGATCAGCGTCAGCGCCGGGTCGTTGCCGAACCGGTCGAGCAGTGGTTTCAGCGCGCGGACGAACTCGCCGGGCAGCGGGATGTCGCCACCCTTGTCGCGGCCGAAACGCGCGAGCACCGAGGCGTTGTGGCTACGCGATACGGCAGGGTGCAACTGCATCACCATGCCGTCCTCGACCGACATCGCCGCCATCTCGGTCAGCATCTGTGCGCGGAAGAGTTCGGACTCCGCGGCGGTCGGCTGCGCCATGACGCGGGCGTAGAGCGCCTCGGCTTCGGCGGGTGTCAGATCCGCGGTCGCCGCCGACGGGTGGCCGTGATCGGTCGAGGTGGCCCCGGCATCGCGGAAGCGCGCGCGGTGGAAACGGTGCGCGGCAAGATAGCCCGCATAGCTGCCGACATCTTCGTTAGCGGTCTCGCCAAAGCGGCGGACGTTGGCGGCGAAGCCCGGCGTCTCCGGATCGACGACGGGATCGGGGCGATAGGCGGTGACGACGCGGCCGTTCCAGTCGCTCGCGCGGATCGCGGCATGGTGCTCGAGCGGGTCGAGCGGGCTTTCGGTCGTCGCGATCAGCTCGATACCAAACCGGTCGAACAGCGCGCGCGGGCGGAAGGCTGGCGTCTTCACCGCGGCGTCGATCGTGTCGTAATACAGGTCGGCGGTCGCGGGTTCGAGGCGGACGTCGATCCCGAATGCCTCGGCGAACACCCAGTCGAGCCACATCCGCGACGGCGTGCCGCGGAACAGAGGGTAGTTCTCCGCGAAGATGCGCCAAATCTTGCGCGGGTCGGTCTCGGTCGTACTGCCATCCACGGTCGGCACGCCAAGCGCGTCGAGTGGCACGCCCTGGCTGTAGAGCATCCGGAACACATAATGATCGGGGACGATCAGCAGCGAGGCGGGATCGCTGAACGCCTCGTCCCGCGCGAACCATGCCGGATCGGTATGGCCGTGCGGACTGACGATCGGCAGGTCCTTCACGCCCGCATGCAGCGCGCGGGCGATGTCGCGGGTACGACCGTCGCTGGGGAACAGGCGATCGGGGTGAAGGCGTAGCGGATGGGTCATGCGAGGCGTTCCGGATCGACGGGGGTATAGTGCGGGACGAGCAGGTGGATAACCAGCAACGCAACGAAATAGGCGCAGCCGGCGACCGCGAAAATCGGGCCGTAGCTGCCGACGCCCGCCAGGATCGTGCCCGCGAACTTGGCCATCAGCATGCCGCCGCATGCGCCCGCCAGCCCGCCGAGACCGATCACCGATCCGCCCATGCCGCGTGGGAACAGGTCGCCGGGGATCGCGTACACGTTGGCGGAGAAGCCTTGATGACAGGCGCACGCCAGGCCGATCGCCACGACCGCCCACCAGAGTCCGGGCGCCTGCGCGGCGAAGATGATCGGCAACGCGAACAACGCGCAGGCGAACAATGCGGTCTTCCGTGCGCGGTTCGGCGTCTGGCCGCGTGCCAGCAGCCGCGACGAGAACCAGCCGCCTGCGATCGATCCGACATCGGCCAGCACGTACACCGCGACCAGCGGCGGGCCAAAATCGAGCATCTTCACGCCGTATTGCCGGTTGAAGAAGTCGGGCAGCCAGAACAGGAAGGTCCACCACACCGGATCGATCAGGAACCGACCGAGCATATACGCCCAGGTCTGCCGCAACCGCAGCAGCGTGCGCCAGCGGACCGGCCTCGCGGCGGGTACGGGATCGGCCTCGATCCAGGCCAGTTCCTCGGGCGTTATGCGCGGATGCTTGCGCGGCGATCGGTAAAAGGCGAGCCAGGCGACCAGCCAAATCACCGTCAGCGCGCCGGTCGCGATGAACGCCATCCGCCAGCCGAACGTGACCGCGATCACCGGCACGATCAACGGCGTGAGGATCGCACCGACGTTCGAGCCCGCGTTGAAGATACCGATCGCCAGCGCACGCTCGCGTTGCGGAAACCATTCGTTCGCCGCGGCCAGCGCCGCCGGAAACGCACCGGCCTCGCCGATCGCGAGCGGGATACGCGCGAAGATCATCATGCCCGCGCTGGTGAACAGCGCATGCGCGACATGACCAATCGTCCACAGCGTCACCGCGACCGCATAGCCGATCTTCGCGCCGACCCGGTCGACGAACCGCCCGAACAGGACATAGGCAATGCCGTACGCCGCCTGGAACGCGATCGCGAGATCGGCATAGCCCTGTTCGCTCCAGTTGTAGCGCGCCTGGAGTTCGGGTTTGAGCACCGGCAACACGAGCCGGTCGATATAGCTGAGCGCGACCGCGGCGAACAAAAGCGCGCAGACGATCCACCGCACTTTCCCGCGCGGTTTCTCGGCTGCCGGGGTGGCGATAGCGTTCACCAGTTGCACAGCGTGCCATCCTCGAGACGCGCGACCGGAAGATAGGCGCGCTTATAGTCGTAGGTCGCGGCAAGATCCTCGTCGATGTCGACGCCCAGCCCCGGCGCCTCGCCCGGATGCATCATGCCGTCGTCGAAGCTGTACGCATGCGGGAAGACCGCATCGGTCTCATCGGTGTGCGGCATATGCTCCTGCACGCCGAAATTGGGCACCGACAGCCCGAAATGCAGCGCCGCCGCCATCGCTACCGGCGACAGATCGGTCGCACCGTGGCACCCGGTACGGATCTGATACAGGTCGGCAAACGAGGCGATCCGGCGCAGGTGCGTGAGGCCGCCCGCATGGACGACGGTCGCGCGGATATAATCGATCAGCTGGTTCTGGATCAGGTCCTTGGCGTCCCAGATCGAATTGAACACCTCGCCCACCGCGATCGGTGTCGTCGTGTGGTGGCGGATAAGCTTGAACGCCTCCTGGTTCTCGGCCGGCGTCGGGTCCTCGATCCAGAAAAGGTTGTAAGGCTCGAGCGCCTTGCCCAGCCGGCCCGCCTCGATCGGCGTCAGGCGGTGGTGAATATCGTGGAGCAGGTGCACGTCCCAGCCCATCGCCTCGCGCGCGGCCTTGAACAGTTCGGGGACAACGCGGAGGTATTTCTCGGTCGACCAGACGCTTTCGCTCGGGAGGTCGGCATCGGCGGGCTCGTAGCGCGCGCCGTGCTTGGCGACGCCGTAGGTCGAGGCGAGCCCCGGCACGCCGCATTGCAGCCGGATCGCCTTGTAGCCCTTCGCCTGCTCGGCCTTCGCGACCGCGATCGTGTCCTCGATCGTCGTGCCGTTGGCGTGCGCATAGACCATGCACGCATCGCGCGCCGCGCCGCCAAGCAACTGGTACACCGGCATGCCCGCGAGCTTGCCCTTGATGTCCCAGAGCGCAGTGTCGACCGCCGCGATCGCCGCCATCGTCACCGGGCCGCGCCGCCAGTACGCGCCCTTGTAGAGATACTGCCAGACGTCCTCGATCCGGTGCGCATCGCGGCCGATCAGGCAGGGCACGACATGATCGGTCAGGTAGCTCGCGACGCTCAGTTCGCGGCCGTTGAGCGTGGCGTCGCCAAGCCCGTAGGTGCCGTCGTCGCACTCGATCTTCAGCGTGACGAAATTGCGCCCCGGACAGGTGACGATGACGCGGGCGGAAACGATCTTGGGCATCGCGGGTCCTTCAGGCGATTTCGAGGATGGCGGATTTCAGTTGTGCCGAACTCGGGCCGGCCATGATCGTGAACAGGCCCGGCTCGACCACCTCGCGCATGTCGACGTCCCACAAAGCGAACGCGTCGGGGCCGAGCGTGAAGCGCAACGTCCGTCGCTCGCCGGGGGCAAGCGTCACGCGCTCGAAACCCTTCAATTCCATCACCGGCCGCGCGACGGACGATACCTGGTCGCGGACATAGACCTGGACGACCTCGTCGCCAGCACGTTGCCCGATATTGGCGACGTCGACCTCGACGCCGACGCTGCCAGCGACACCGATCTTCGCCGCCGACAGCCGCGGTGCGCTGACCTCGAAGCGCGTGTAGCTGAGGCCATGGCCGAACGGGAACAGCGGCGCCGTCTCTGCGAACAGATAGCCGCGCTGCGTCGACGGCTTGCGGTTGTAATAGAACGGCACCTGCCCGACTTCGCGGACCACGGTGACGGGCAACTTGGCGCCCGGATTGATCCGCCCGAACAGCGCCTCGGCCATCGCGGTGCCGCCCTCCTGCCCCGGATACCAGCATTCGAGGACCGCGTTCGCCTTTGCGATCACGCCCGGCCAGCTCGGCGGACGGCCGTTGATCGCGGCGATCACGATAGGCTTGCCCAGCGCATGCAGCGCGTCGAACAGCGCGTTCTGCTCGCCGAGCAGGTCGAGCGTGGTGCGGTCGCCCAGGTGATTGGCCGAAAACCCCTCACGGCTGGTCTGCTCGGTATCGCCAATCGCGAGGATGATCGTGTCGGCCCCGCGCGCGACCTCGACCGCCTCGGCGATCAGCGCGCGGTTCTTGGCGGGGTCGGCAAGCAGCACCTCGTCCTGCGACCGGTCCTCGCTCTGGGTGATGAACACGCCCTGCGCATGGACGATCGTCGCGCCGCCACCGACCAACGCACGAACGCCATCGAGCAGCGACACCGTCTGGCGTGGCGGCGCGGAATAGCCGCCAAGCCGCGCGATCGCCGCATTCGGGCCGATCACCGCGATCCTGCCCTTGGGCGCGAGTGGCAGCGTACCGTCGTTGGTCAGCAGACACATCGATTGCCGCGCAGCCTCCAGTGCGACGCCTCGCGCTTCAGCATTGCCGGTCAGCCGGGCGGCGGCGCGAGCATCGACCGCCGAGTCCTCGAACAGTCCGGCACGAAACTTCAACGCCAGCATGCGCGCACACGCCGCGTCGACCTGCGCGATCGGCACCGTCCCCGCACGCACCTGCGCGGGCAATGTCCGGAACGCCATCCCGTCCGGCAGCGCGCTATCGACGCCCGCCGCCAACGCCAGCCGCGCCGCGCCGTTCAGGTCGCGCGCGACGTGGTGGATCGTGTCGAGTTCCTCGATCGCGCCGTAATCGCTGACGATCGCGCCCGAAAAGCCCCATTCGCCGCGCAGCACGTCGCCGAGCAACCAGTGGTTCGCATGGCTCGGCACGCCGTCGATCTCGTTGTACGACGGCATCACAGCGCCGATCCCGGTCCGCGTGACGACCGCGCGGAACGGCGGGAAGAAGCTCTCGCGCAGTTCGCGCTCGCCGATCGGTGCGGGGCCGATATTGTTGCCTGCCTGGGGCTGGCCGTGGCCGGTCATGTGCTTCAGCGTCGCGAAGACCTTGCCGGGGGCGAGCGTCGTGCTGTCGCCCTGCAGGCCCTCAACCGCGGCGACCCCCATCTCGCCGCACAGATACGGATCCTCACCGAACGTCTCCTCGATCCGGCCCCAGCGCGGATCGCGCGCGATATCGACGACCGGCGACAACGAGAGATGACTGCCATGCGCGCGCACTTCGCGACCGATCATCGCCTGCGCGCGCCGCATCAGGTCGCGGTCGAACGCACCCGCCATGCCGATCGCCTGCGGGAACATCGTCGCGTCGGGCGCCATATAGCCGTGCAGCGATTCCTCGTGGAAGATCACCGGGATGCCGAGACGCGTGCCGCGTGCCCAGCGCTGGACCGCGTTGACGAACGCGATCGTCGAAGCCGACCCGCGGAACCGTGCACCGGTGCCGCCTGCCACCGCCGCCACCGATGGCCCGCCGCGCAGATCCGAGGGCCGCGTCACCTGCCCGAACCCCGCCGGATACGCCGCGGTCGCCCGCGCAGGGTCGAACGTAAGACCGCCGGCAGTCATTACGTCCGCCTTGGTCGCCCACAGTGAAATGGTCTGGCCAACTTTCTCCTCGAGCGTCATCCGCGCCATCAGGTCGCGGACCCGAAGGTCGACCGGCGCGCGTGCGTCACGGTAGATCGGGGACGCCGCCGCGGCCTGCGCGACACCGGGAACTAGCCCCACGATTGAGACGGAGCCGAGCAACCCGAAAAGGTCGCGCCGGGTCGGCATTATGGTCGTTACGATCCCTGCTGTCTCCGTATCGGCCACGATTATCTCCTAATATGAAACGCGGCATTGCTGTCGAAGCCGTCGTCGTGATAGCGATAACATGGCTGATCATCCGCGATCCTGTCAATGTAGCGCGGAACGGCGGGAGAGGATTATGACGCAATTCGGCCGATGGATCGGTAAGTTCGCGCTGCTGTTCGGCGCGGTAATTGGTTTGACCGGACCGGCGCAGGCCGAAGACGGCTATGACCTCTGGCTTCGCTATCACGTCCCTGCGACAGCGCCCGCGCGCAGTATCCCGACGATCGAAGCGCGCGGCGATACGCCAACGCTGCGCGTGGCCGCCGAAGAATTGCGCCGCGGCGCGGGCCTGTTCGGGACGAGCACGCCATCGATCATGCTGGCCACCGCCGACGATCGCGACGTCGCGGCGCTCCGCTTGCCCCTGGCCGCACTCGGCGACGAGGGATACCGCGTCGGCCAGGCCACGCTCGGCAACCGTCGCGTTCTCCTCGTCACCGCCAACACCGATCGCGGCGTGCTCTACGGCAGCTTCGCGCTACTGCGACACCTCCAGACCGGTGGCAGCCTCGACCGCATCGCGCTGACCTCGAGCCCCCGCGTGAAACTGCGCGTGCTCAACCATTGGGACAATCTCGATGGGGTGGTCGAGCGCGGCTATGCCGGCGTGTCGCTGTGGGACTGGTGGACGCTCCCCGACTTCCGCGATCCGCGCTACACCGATTACGCGCGCGCCAACGCGTCGATCGGGATCAACGGCACCGTCCTGAACAACGTCAACGCGAAGGCCGAAAGCCTGACCGCGCCGTATATCGCGAAGGCCGCGGCGCTCGCCGACGTGTTCCGCCCGTACGGGATCAAGGTGTACCTCTCCGCGCGCTTCTCGGCCCCGATCGAGATCGGTGGCCTGAGGACCGCCGACCCGCTCGACCCCCAAGTCGCGGCGTGGTGGAAGGCGAAGACCGACGAGATCTATCGCAGCATTCCCGATTTCGGCGGTTTCCTGGTTAAGGCGAACAGTGAGGGCCAGCCGGGCCCGCGCGACTATCATCGCAGCCACGCGGACGGCGCCAACATGCTCGCAGCCGCGGTCGCGCCGCATGGCGGGATCGTGATGTGGCGCGCGTTCGTCTATGCCGAGACCGACCCCGATGACCGCGCGAAACAGGCGTACACCGAGTTTAGACCGCTCGACGGCAAATTCGCCAAGAACGTCATCGTTCAGGTCAAGAACGGCGCGATCGACTTCCAGCCGCGCGAGCCGTTCCACCCGCTGTTCGGCGCGATGCCGAAGACGCCGCTGATGATCGAATTCCAGATCACCAAGGAGTATCTCGGCTTCGCGACTCACCTCGCCTATCTCGGGCCGATGCTCGCCGAGACGCTTGGCAGCAAGACGATGCGGACGCCGGGCGAGACCGTCGCCGATGTCGTCGATGGATCGGTCGAAGGTCATACGCTGACGGGCATGGCCGGTGTTGCGAACATCGGGCGCGACCGCGACTGGGCGGGCTCGACGTTCAACCAGGCGAACTGGTACGCATTCGGGCGGATGGCGTGGGATCCGACGCTTGGCGCCGCACCCGTCGCGCGCGAATGGGCGGCGATGACGTTCGCGCCCTCCCCGAAGATCGTCGATCCGGTGGTCGCGATGATGATGGGATCGCGGGAAGCCGTGGTCGACTACATGACGCCCTTGGGGCTCGCGCATGTCATGGCGACCGGGCATCACTACGGCCCTGCCCCCTGGGTCGCGGACCTCAAGCGCCCCGAATGGAACCCGGTCTATTATCACCGCGCCGACAAGGCCGGGATCGGTTTCGACCGGACCAGGACGGGTAGCAACGCGGTCGCGCAATACGCTCCTGCCCTCGCCCGCACGCTCGCCGACCCGGCGACCACGCCGGAGCGCGAGCTGCTGTGGTTCCACCATGTCGCGTGGGATCGGCGGATGGCGTCGGGTCGGACATTATGGGCGGAGATGGTCCATGATTATGATTCCGGCGTCGGCTATGTCGGCGACATGCAGCGGCAATGGGATGCCTTGAAACCATCGATCGACGCCGAGCGCTGGGCGAAGACCGCGACCTATCTCGCGGTCCAGCAGCGTGAGGCCAGATGGTGGCGCGACGCCAGCCTTGCCTATTGGATGTCGGTCAACGGCCTGCCGCTGCCGGCGGGTGCCACGGCGCCTGCGCACGACCTGGCATGGTACAAGGCGCAACGCTTTCCCTATGCCCCCGGCAACCCGCAATGATTTCCCGGCCGCCTGTGCACGCAGCGGCCAAGCAAGAGGCTGATCGATGACGCGCACCGACGGGCCGATACTGTGTTTCGGTGAACTGCTGCTCAGGCTCTCCCCGCCGGGGCACGGCCCCTTGTTCAGGGAGTCGCGGCTGGACGCGAATTTCGGCGGCGCGGAGGCCAATGTCGCCGTCGCGCTCGCCCGCCTCGGCAGGAGCAGCGGCGTTATTTCCGCGGTGCCTGACGATGTCGTCGGCGATGCGGCGATCGATGCGCTCCGCCGGTGCGGCGTCGATGTGTCGCGGATCGCGCGCAGCGACGGACGACTCGGCCTGTATTACCTCGCACCCGGTGCAGGGCTGCGCGCGTCTGCGATCGTCTACGACCGCCAGAACAGCGTGTTCGCGACCAGGGCGGCGGCCGCCTATGACTGGCCGGCGCTGCTGGCCGGCGCGGCGCGGCTGCATCTGTCGGGAATCAATCCGGCGATCGGTTCAGCGATGGCCGACATCTGTCTGGCAGCGATGACCGCCGCACGCGCGATCGGCGTACCGGTGTCGTTCGACGGCAATTACCGCGCAACCATGTGGGCGAAATGGTGTGCAGACCCCGCCGCGATCCTTCTTCCGCTCGTCGACCATGCCGATTTGTTGTTCGGCAATCACCGCGACATCGCGTTGCTGCTGCGGCGTCCGCTGGATGGCAGCACACCACAGGGCCGACGGGATGCGGCATTGGCGGCGTTCGACCGGTTCCCGAACCTGAGCCACATCGCATCCATGTCCCGCGAGGTCCGTGACGCCGGATGCAACGTCTTGCGCGCCCGGATCGATACGCCGACCGAGATCATCGAGACCGACGCGATCGAGGTCTCTGGCATCGTCGACCGGATCGGCACCGGGGACGCGTTCGCCGCGGGTGTTCTCGCCGAGCTTGGAGAGGGTGCGGAACTGGCGGCGCAAACCGGGCTGGCGCTGGCGGTCTTGAAACATGCCACCCCGGGCGACCAGAGCGAGACCACCCCGCGCGACCTGGCGACGTTCCGCGAGGGCGGGTTCGACGTCCGGCGTTGATCGACGCGGGCAGCACGTCACCAGAGCCCGGCGTCGAAAATTCGCGATGCCCCCGTTGACAGCATCTCCAAGCGCGCAAATGATATCGCTATCATAATGATAAAATAGGAGAGTTCGGTGGATATCACGCGACGCGACGGGCTGGCGATGTTGGGCGGTCTCGCCGTCGCTGCGGGCACTGCGGGGGGAGCTTTGGCGCAAACTGGTGCCGCGATCCCTTTGCTGGACGGCGGTGTCGCCAGCTTGCAGTCGATCGCGGCAACCAAGGGGATGCGGCTAGGGTCGTGCTTTGCCTGGGGACGCCCCGGCGCGGATCGCGGATCGTTCGCCAATCCCGCTTACGCCGCGCTGCTGACGCGCGATTGCGGGCTGCTGGTGCCGGAGAACGAGATGAAGTGGCAGGCGATCCGGCCAAGCGCGACCCGCTTCGACTTTGCCCATCTGGACGCGATGATGGCCTGGGCGAAGGCTAACCGGCTGCCGGTGCGCGGTCATAATCTGCTGTGGCATCAGCCGAAATGGATGCCGCGCTGGGAAGAGAGCCATGATTTCGGCGCGAACCCGGCACAGGCGGCAGAGCGTCTGCTGGTCGAGCATATCACCACCGTCTGCCGCCGCTATGGCACGCAGATCGGCAGCTACGACGTCGTCAACGAAGCGGTGAATCCGGCGGATTCGACACTCTACCAGACGGCCCTGTCGCGCGCGCTAGGCAGTCCCGAGGCGACGATCGATCTCGCTTTCCACACCGCACGCGCCGCCGCGCCACATGCGCAACTTGTCTATAACGACTATATGAGCTGGGAACCCGGCAACGCCAAACACCGTGCCGGCGTGCTGAATTTGCTCGAGGGATTCAAGCGACGCGGCGTGCCCGTCGACGCGCTCGGGGTGCAGTCTCACCTCGTGACGCAGGGCTCCGATACGCGCGCGGCGATCACCGCGCTTGAAGGCGAGTGGCGTCGCTTCCTCGATGCGGTGACGGCGATGGGGTATGGCCTCGTGATCACCGAACTCGACGTTCGCGACAACAACCTGCCGGGCGGCATCGCCGCGCGCGATCGCGCGGTGGCGGATTTCACACGCGGGTATCTCGATCTCATGCTGTCATACCCATCGGTCCGCGACGTGCTGCTATGGGGCATGTCCGATCGCTACAGCTGGATCGAAGGTTTCGAGCCTCGCCCCGACAAGGCCCGCCGCCGCCCCTGCCCCTATGACGACAGGTTCGTCGCCAAGCCAATGCGTGCGGCGATCGCGGGCGCGATTGCCGCCGCCCCGATGCGAGCGACGTCGAAGGCGGTTGCCCGCGAGGGGTCGCGCCGATGAGTCGCTGGGCGATAGCGCTTCTGCCAGCCGTCCTGCTTGCGGCCGGTGCGGGCGCGCGGGATACGGCCCACACTGCGCCTGCGCATCATTGGATCGCGAGTTGGGGCTCGTCGCAGATGATCGCGGACGGCGACAATGCGTTGCCCGCGGATCGCGCACGCGCGGTCACGCTGCGTCAGGTGATCCGGCTGTCGGCAGGGGGTGATCGCCTCCGTGTCCGCCTGTCCAACGCGTTCGGAACGCGGCCGCTCACCATCGCTGCGGGGCACATCGCGCGCAGTTCGTCGCCTCAGACAGGCGAGATCGTCGGCGGGGTGCGACTGACCTTTGCCGGCCATGCCGATGCCGTCATCCCCGCGGGAGCCGAACTCTATTCGGATCCCGTCGCGATGCCGCTCGCGGCCGGCGCCGATCTCGCCGTCAGCCTGTATCTGCCCGAAGCCGCGGTTCCACAGACCGGCCATCCCGGCGCGCGCGCGATCAGCTTCGCGCTCGCGGGCAATCATGTCGCCGATGCAAGCCTGGCAGGCGCTACGCAAACCCCGCATTGGTACGCACTCGCCGATGTCGAAGTAGCGGGTCCGGCCAACGCGGGGTCGATCGTCGCGATCGGGGACTCGATCACCGACGGCTACGGCGTCAAGCCAAACCGCAATACGCGGTGGACCGACATTCTCGCCGAACGGTTGCGGCGCACGCCCGCCACCCGCGGTACCGGCGTCGTCAATGCCGGGATCGGCGGCAACCGTATCCTGCTCGACGGGCTGGGTTCCAACCTCATGGCGCGGTTCGACCGCGACGTCATCGCGCGTAGCGGCGTACGCTGGGCGATCCTGCTCGAAGGCGTCAATGATCTGGGCGTACTCACGCGGGAGGCGCCAGCAACACCCGCCCAGCACGCCGCGCTCGTGACGCAGATCATCACCGCCTACACCGAACTCGTGACGCGCGCGCATGCGCACGACATCAAGGTGATCGGGGCGACGATCACGCCGTTCGGCGGAAACGACTATTATCACCCGGGACCAGCATCGGAAGCGGATCGCCAGGCCATCAACACGTTCATCCGCACATCCGGCCTGTTCGACGCGGTGATCGATTTCGATCGTGTCATGCGCGACCCGGCGCAACCGGCAAGGCTGGATCCCGCCGTCGATTCAGGCGACCACCTTCACCCATCCGAAGCCGGGTATCGCCGGATGGGCGAGGCGGTCCCGCTGACCTTGTTCGGTAGTGGGCGGCGCTGATCAGATCGCAACCGCGTACAAGGCGTGATGCGTCAGGATGAAGAGCGTTCGATTGTCGTCGCCGCCGATGACCAGTTGCAGCGGCCGTTCCGGCGTGTCGATACGCCGTCGCAACGTGCCGTCGGCGGCGTAGACGAACACCTGCCCATTGGCGACGTACAGCTGCCCTGCGGCATCGCGAACCGCGCTTTCGCCACCCCGGTCGGCGACGATCTTGAGGTCGGTGACACGCCCCTGATCGCCGACCAGACCGTCATAGGTCCGATTTTCCGACGCGTTGGTCAGGACGACGCGCGCGCCGGGAGCGGCGGACACCAGACCATAGGCATCGAGCGTGTCGGACCAGCGCCACCCCTGGTGGTCGTCGGGTCCCTGGTTCCAGACCCGGAACGCAGGCAGCGACAGCGATCCATCGGGTGAGCGATATTCCTCGGGCTTGGGCTCTGCCATCTTGGTCGCGAACATGTCCGCCATGGTCGGGAACTGATAGGTCGTGGGATCGATACGGTCTGCGAATTCGCCGTTCGCCCAGACGTTGACCGGGAGCAAAGTCGCTGCCCCTTTTCCCCCGGCAGCAGGCGTAGGTGCGATCACCTGAACAGCCGCGGGCTTGGCGGGATCGAGGCTGTACACGGTACCGTCGCGCCCTGCTGAGGACAGCACGAGCAGACGCCCCGACCGATCGACCGCGAGATTGACCGGATCGAGCGGCGCGTCGGCGACGATCGAGAGCCCTTCGGCCTTGATCCAGCCATGAATCCGCTGGAAATGCCGGTCGATGAAATAGAGTTTGCCGTGCGCATCGACGGCGCCGCCGGCGATCGAATAAAAGCCGTCCGCCAGCTTCCTGACGTCGGTCGACACCGGGATGGCGGAGGCAAGCGCGGCGCTCGTGACCGCAGGCGGCACGTCCAGGCGCGCAAACTCGCGTTCGCGCACTTCCTGGCGCCGCGTGATGTCCTTGATCGCGGTCTCGAACGGGAATTTGCTCGCGCGGAGATACGTGCCGCAGCCCTTCGCATCGCAGCTCGCAAACCCGCTTTCGGCGTTCACGTGGACGTTGCGAAACCGGATATCGCCCGAGTCATACAGCTTCACCGCGGCATCCATCGGCTTGATCGAGCGGGTGACGCGGTAGGCATGGTAATTGGCGAACAGGATGTTGCGCGAATGTCGGATCTCGGTCGAGATCGCATCGACCCCGTCGCGCACCTCCTGCTCGGTCTGCGGCGCGAGGAACTCCCAGTTCTCGACATGGTCCAGGACGATTTCGGCGCGGTAATGATGCTCGGCCGACAGCTGGTACACATGCCCCGGCGTCTTGGTGTTCGACACGTGGAAGCCCGAGGAGGCCAGCGTGTTGGGCGACCAGATCGCCGCGAACGTCCCGCCGCCGCCATCGGTCACCCAGATGCTCGGCGACTGTCCGTCGAACCGCGCGCGGGGATCGCCAAAGCCGATCGGGCTTCCCTTGGTCAGCGCGGTGCCGCCGCCGCCTTGGATCTTGACGTCGTTGACCATCGAAGCGGCGCCGGCGCGCCACAGCAATGCGGTCGCGCGCGGATTGACGCCGCCGGTCCACAGGCCGAGCCCGGAGACGATCGCATTGCCGCCCCGGGCGCTCTCGACCAGTGCCTTGGGCGGGCCAACCCCGGCATAGCCCGCCGTCTGATCGACGAGGTAGAGGTGAGTGAGGCCTGGGTGCAGCGCGATCAAGACGGTATCACTGCGCAACTTCACCGTGTCGGACACGCGGTAGCGGCCGGTCGGGAAATACAGCACACGGTGTGTGTCGATCGCGCGTTGGAGTGCCGCCGTGTCGTCGGTGGTGTCGTCGCCCTTCACGCCCAGATCGCGGACGTTCGCCCAGTCGCGGACCGGCGGCAGCGCACGGATCGCCGGCGTCGCGCGGACCGGAACGCGGGCCAACGGCGCCATCGTGACGTCGGTCGCATATGCGCCGATCGTGCCGAGCGCCGGCAGCTTCAGCCCGTACGAGAAATCCGCAACCCGGTAGCGTGGCCCGGCTCCCGCGACCGTCTTGCCGCTGTCGCGGAAACGGACGAAAGTCGGCGTATTGACCCCGACGGCATTGTCGAAACCGATTTGCGTGAAGACGCTGTTCTCGGCCGAAACGACGACTCCGGCGCGCGTGACGTTCTCGAACCGGACGTCCTTGCCCCAAAGCGAGTCGGAATGGCCGCGATCGATCTCGATGCCGACCGGCGTATCGCGGATCGCGACGTTGACGAGCGTCAGGTCGACCTCGTGCTCGCGGATCGCGGCGTCGCGCTGGCCCTGGAACTCGGAATCGATCAGCGTGAACTGCCACGCGGGCGACGTCTTCTCCGAGATGATTCCGTAGCGGCCACCGAAGAACCGCAGATCCTCGAATTCATTGCCAGCTTGATAGACCCCGGCGAGCCCCGAACCGATGTGGAAATCAACGTGGCGCAGATAGCCATGCTGTGCGACCCGGAAGCGCACCGCGACCGCCCCCGCATTGCCGTCGCCGATCCGAAAATCGATATTCGACAGCGCGGAATAGAACGTGCTCGAGGTGGCATCGAAGATCGCCGGGTCGAACGGCACGCTGGTGGGCGGCGGCACCGGCGCCTTGCCGACCCGGTATTGATCCTCGCCGGTGAAACTCAGCATCGCCGCGACGCCCGATGCGTAGCCCGCACTATTGTCGGCAAGGACGATCTCGGGACGCGTCGGTCCGATGCCGAAGAGCCGGACCGCCGAGCGGACGAAAATCGTCCGACTGATCCGGTACCGCCCCGACGGCACGAACACGACGCCACCTTGGCCGCCGGCTGCCGCCGCATCGATCGCCTGTTGCAGCGCGACGCTGTCATCGGCGCGCCCGTCGCCAACGCCCTTGACGGTTATCGCGCGCGGGTCGTCGGGACGGGTGAGATAGACCGAATTCGTCTTCGCGAATGCCGCGACGGGGGACAGCATTGGCAGCAATGCCGCACCACTCAGCAGCCATTTCATGGTCATGTCGATCCTATCCCCGATGACGGGCCGTAGTTGCGGATAACGATTTTGCGGTCGCCGGCCCGGTAGCGGGATTGTCCGCTCACAAGTCGAACCCGGTCGCCGGATGCGCGCACGCGCACGCGCGCGCTCGACTTGTAGCGCAGGTCGATCAGGCGGGGTGCAGCACCAGGGTCTGCGCGACGATCGCCACTTGCGTGCGATTGCGCACGTTCAGTTTGCGCATCAACGCGGTCATGTGCGCCTTTACCGTCGCCTCGGCGATCCCGAGATCATAGGCGATCTGCTTGTTGAGAAGTCCCGAATGGACGCCGCGCAGGACTTTGATCTGGGTCGGGGTGAGTTGCGGAGGGCGCGTCGCCAGTGCCGGAGCGGCATTGCCGCGCAGGGATCGGTAATCGTCCCGAACAGTCGCTTCCATGATCATCCTCCACTGTTTCGGCTGTGACGCCGCCGTCTTCTCCCGCAGTCTGACGCCGCGGTAACAAGCTCGTAGTTTTCGATCCACCGCTCCGCTTTATACAGATTCGGTTGGACAGGTTTATACTATGCTCCGCTGTTCATCGCCGTATCAAGCCTTTTCTGTTGGCAGATCGCAAATACCTGTCCTACAGATCGGGTCTACTCGACAGGTGAACACGCCGTCGGATCGCAGGGAAGGATGCCGATGTCGCCACCATGCACGCGTCTCGTACGACCCAGGGATATTCGCCGATGATCGGCGGCGACCTGAGGCTGATCATTGCCGCGCTATCGGGAATCCTGCTGGCAGTGGTGATGATCGTCCGCGGACGACTCCATCCCTTTATCGGCCTGTTGTGCGGCGCCTTCACGGTTGGTTTGCTGGCGGGGCTGCCGCTGCCGGACGTCGCCAAGGCGGTCCAGAAGGGCGTTGGCGACATCATCGGCGGCACCGGTCTGGTCGTCGCCCTGGGGCTGTCATTGGGGGCGATGCTGCATCTGTCGGGCGCCGCCGCGTCGCTTGCCAAGGGCGCGCTGAACCTGACCGGCACCCGCGCTGCGCCATGGGCGACGCTCGGCATCGCGATCGTCATCGGACTGCCGCTGTTCTTCGAGACCGGGCTGGTCCTGCTGCTGCCGATCGTCGTTGCGGCTGCGGAGGAAATGTCCGCGATGACCGCGGGAACCAGCGATGCCGCACGCGATCAGGCCAAGCTGCGGCTGATCATGCCTGCGCTGGCGGGTCTCGGCGTGGTGCATGCGCTGGTGCCACCGCATCCCGGCCCGCTGCTTGCGGTCGAGGCGCTCGGCGCGAACCTCGGGCTGACGATGCTCTACGGAATCCTCATCGCGATCCCGACGGCGATCGTCGCCGGGCCGCTGCTGGCCAAATTCACCACCCGCGGCGTGCGGCTGGCAACGCCGGTGCTGCGCGACACCGGACTGGCGATCGCCACGCCCTCGCGGCTGCTGTCGCTGGTGATCGTGCTGTTGCCGGTCGTGCTGATCGCAACCGGCGAACTCGGCCAGATGATCCCGACGCTGAAGGGCGCGCCCGGCCTGATCGCGGCGAGCAATCCAGTCGTCGCGCTGCTCCTGACGAACCTGCTCGCGCTGCCGTTGCTGTTCGGGCGGCGGCTGCGCGAGGCGGCGATCCAGGATGCGGTGTGGCACGAGACGATGGGTGCGGCGGGCGCGATCCTGCTGGCGATCGGTGCCGGCGGTGCGCTGAAACAGGTGCTGGTGACCGCCGGCCTGTCCGATCTGCTGGCGCGGACGGTGATGATGTACGCGATCTCGCCGTTGCTGCTCGGCTGGCTGGTGGCGGTCGCGATCCGGCTCGCCGCGGGTTCGGCGACGGTGGCGACGATCACCGCGGTCGGCATCATGCCCGGCGTCGTCGCCAGCTCGGGGGTATCGCCCGAACTGGTCGTGCTGGCGATCGGCGCAGGGTCGGTATTCTTCAGCCACGTCAACGATCCGGGCTTCTGGCTGGTCAAGAGCTATGTCGGGACCAGTACCGCGGATACGTTCCGCACCTGGTCGCTGCTCGAGACCGCGATCTCGGTGGTCGGCCTCGCGCTGGTGATGGCGCTGAGCTATGTCGTCTGACGATGCCGGGATCAGGGTATATGCCACTGCAGGAAATGCGGTCGTGACCGAATTACGGCTCGCGGATCGCGCCTATACGGCGATCGTCCGGATCATCACCGACGACAAGCTTGCGGTCGGCGATCGGCTGCCCTCCGAAGCACAGCTTGCGGCGACCTTCGGGATGTCACGGACGATCGTCCGCGAGGCGCTGGCCCGGCTGGCGTCGGACGGAATCACCCAAGCGCGGCGCGGTGCGGGGTCGTACGTCAAGCGCCGCCCTTCCGAACGGCTCGGCACGCACATGCCGATGGATGCGCTGGCGACGACGCTCGGCACCTACGAAGTGCGGTTCGTGCTGGAGGCGGAGGCCGCGCGGCTCGCGGCATCGCGCCGATCGCATCATCAGCTCGAGGCGATCGAACGGGCGCTGGAGGCGTTGCGCAGCGCGTTGCTGTCGAACGCGCCCGCGCATGACGAGGACTGGGTGCTCCACCGCGCGATCGTCGAGGCGACCGCCAACGCCGCGTTCCTGCTGGTGTTCGACCATCTCCACGAGGAGGTGATGCGGATCCTGCGTGCCGGCGTCGATATCTCCCGCTCGCGCCCGCCCGAGGTCATCGGAGCGATGATGGACGAGCATGACGCGATCGTCGAGGCGATCCGCGCGGAAGATGCGGACGGCGCCGCGCTCGCGATGCGCTGGCATTTGTCACAGGGGCGCAAGCGGCTGATGCCGTGATGCGGTACCTGTCGGTTCGTTCGGTGCGCAGGTCAGCCGCGCCGTTGCTCCTGCAGGGGCGTCGTGATCCCTAGCCAGGCCAGCACCTCTGTCGCCAGCGCATCCGGCGTCCGGCTCGCATCGAGGATCAGCGCGTTTTCATCCGCTGCCGGCCGCTCGAGCGTAGCAAGTTGGCTGTCTAGCAGGCTTGCCGGCATATAATGTCCAGACCGCGCGGCAAGCCGACGCGCGATCTCCGCGGGCATCGTATCGAGCAGTACGAACGACAGCGGTACGGCAGAGGTCGCGGACAGACGCTCCCGGTAACTGCGTTTCAGGGCGGAACAGGCGGCCACCGCGAGGCCACCCTGCTCGGTCCGAGCCCCCAGCGCCGCGTCGCCGAGCGCAGCCCCGAGGCGGTCGAGCCACGGCCAGCGGTCGGCATCGTCGAGCGGATGCCCCGACTGCATCTTGGCGATGCTTGCCGGCGTGTGAAACATATCGCCTTCGAGCAGCGGACAGTGAAGCCTCTCCGCCAAAGACGCCGCCAGCGTCGATTTACCGCTGCCGCTGACGCCCATGACGACAATGCCCCTGCCAAGAATGGCCCTGCCAAGGCTGTCATGCGGATTTCCGGAAGTATCTCGCTCTGCTTGCACCACGCGCCCTCGTCGACTGTCCCGCTACGACGCTATCGGACGGCGCAACGGGCTTGGCCATTACGACCTTTGTCGCAGTCGTCCTAGCCGACGCGACCGCCTATCGGGCATGATGTGCCGAAACTTCACGCGCACGCCGAAAGGGACCGATGATGACGGCCAGACCTGCGATCATGCCCTTTCCGCCGCTCATGGCCCTGCCGCGTGTGGCAGCGGCGCTGCTGCTCGCGAGCGTTTCCACAGGCGCCCTCGCCGCGCCGTCGCGATCGGTCTACGCGACCGCCCCTAGCGATCCGCGCGCGATCACCGTCGTCGCCCGCGGCGACGGAGTCACCGACGACGGCCCGGCGATCCAGCGCGCGATCGATGCCGCCGCGGCCACGACCAAGGGCAGCGGTGCCGGCGGCCTCGTCTTCCTTCCCGCCGGGCGTTACCGGATCACCCGCACCCTGTACCTGCGTCCCGGCGTCCGCCTGTTCGGGGTCGGTAAGACGCGTCCGGTGCTCGTGCTGGCCAGCGCGACGCCCGGTTTCCAGCGTGGCGTGGGCAGCATGGTCATGTTCACCGGCAACTTGCCGCCACCGCCGGGCGCGCGCGCTGCGCCACCCGTGGCGGTCCCGCCACCGACCAGCGTTCCGTTCGCGCCCGATATCGCAGATGCGAATTCGGGCACCTTCTATTCGGCGCTGTCCAATATCGACTTCATGATCGGCGACGGCAATCCCGCTGCCACCGCGGTCCGCGCGCATGCGGCACAGCATGCGTTTCTGAGCCATATCGATTTTCACCTCGGTTCGGCGCTCGCGGGGATCTACCAGGTCGGCAATCTCGGCCAGGACCTGCGCTTTTATGGCGGGCGGTACGGGATCCTGACCGAAAAGACCTCCCCCGCCTGGCAGTACACGCTGCTCGACTCGGTCTTCGATGGCCAGCGCGACGCCGGTATCCGCGAACACGAAGCGGGGCTCACTCTGGTCAACACGCTGTTCCGCAACACGCCCGTCGGGGTGGAGATCGACCGCGGCTATGGCGACTGGCTGTGGGGCAAGGGCGTCCGGTTCGATGGCGTGACCAAGGCCGGGATCATCATCAGCAACGAAGGCAGCGCCTATACGCAGATCGGTTTCGACAACGCCGTGGCCAACGCGACACCGGTGTTCGCGCAGTTTCGCGACAGCGGTCGGACATTGGCAGGCCCGACGGCGCGATACCGAGTCGGCGAATTCACCGCCGGACTGACCCTGCCCGCGCTGGGTACCACGGGCAACTTTGCGACACGGTTCGATCCGAAGCCGCTGTCCTCGCCTGCGCCGTCGCGCAAACCAGCGATCCGTGCATTGCCGCCGCTCTCGGCCTGGACGAGCGTCAAGGATCTCGGTGCCCGCGGTGACGATGCCAGCGACGATACCGCGGCGCTCCAGCGCGCGATCGATACGCACCGCGTGCTGTATTTCCCCGCCGGCTTCTACCGCGTCACCGATACGCTGAAGCTGCGCGCCGATACTGTCCTGATCGGCCTCCATCCCAGCCTGACGCAGATCGTGCTCGCGGAGGACAGCCCCGCCTATCGCGGCGTCGGTAGCGCCCGTGCCTTGATCGAAAGCGCGAAAGGCGGCGCGGCGATCGTTTCCGGACTCGGGCTGTCGACCGGTGGCCGCAATCCGCGCGCGACCGCCTTGCTATGGCGCGCCGGCGAACAGTCGCTGGTCGACGACGTCAAGTTCGGCGGCGGGCATGGCAGCTTTCGCGCCGACGGCACTCGCTTCGATCCCTACAACGCAACGCATACCGCCGACCTCAATCCGGCCAAGCGCTGGGACGGGCAATATGCGAGCCTGTGGGTGACGGATGGCGGCGGCGGCACGTTCAATGGCGTGTGGACGCCGAACACCTACGCGCAGGCCGGGCTCCACGTCTCGAACACGAGCACGCCGGGCTATGTATACCAGATGTCGGCCGAGCATCACCGGCGGGCGGAGATCGTCCTCGACGGCGTCCGCAACTGGCAGTTCCTCGCCCCGCAGACCGAGGAGGAAGCCGGCGAAAGCCGCGCCGCGGTCGCGCTGGAGGTGCGCAATTCGCGCGACATCCTGTTTGCCAACCTCCATGCCTACCGCGTGACGCGGTCGCTCGAACCGGCACCCGCGGCGGTGACTCTGTACGGATCGACCGACATTCGTTTCCGCAATGTCCATGTGAATGCCGAGAGCGGCTTCTCGACGTGCGACGCGAACGGCTGCGGGACCTATCTGCGTGCGAGCAAATATCCGTACGAGAATGCGATCGTCGACATCACGCAGGGTCGCGTGATGCGCGAACGCGAGTTTGCCGTGCTCGACGTCACGACCGCACCAATCCCCGCCGCCGCGCCGCCCTTGGCAGACGTCCGCAAGGTTGCGGACGGCTTCTACTCGCTGGGCGGCGGCGCGGTCGATGCGAAGGGCAAGCTGTACTTCGTCGATCGCCAGTTCCACCGGATTCATGGCTGGTCCGAGACGGAGGGTTTGTCGATCGTCGCGGATGCGCCGCTCGATCCCGTCAATCTCGCAGTGGACCGATCAGGGGGCTTGCTGGTGCTGTCCTCGGCGGGCCCGGCCGCGACGGTATACGGCCTCCGACCCGAGGCTCCGCAGGCGATCAAGGTCATCACGCCGACACCGGTCGGGACCCACGCCAACGCGCGGGTCGTGCTGCCCGGGAGCGTATGGAACAATGGCGAGTTCCGCGATCAATATGACGCGACGCACGATCACTTCACGACCCTGGCGGAGATGTTTGCGCGCGATGTCGGGGTCGCCAAGCCGCTCGAATACGTATCGGCCGATGGCAGCCTCGCCCTGCCCGCCTACCGGGTCTGGCAACAGGGACCGGCCGATCATCTCGGCTGGCGCTTTTCCGATACGCTCGACACCTACGGGCTCGTCACCGGACGCGTCGGCGAACGTCTGTACCTGGTCAACGGATCGGAGGATCGAACCTATAGCGGGCTGCTTGGGAGCGGTGGCGCGATCACCGACCTGAAACCGTTCGCCTCGCGTGGCGGCGAAAGCGTCGCGGCAGGGCCGGACGGGCGCGTCTACGTCGCCAATGGTCAGGTCTTCGTCTACGCGGCGGACGGCCGCGAGCAGGGACGGATCGACGTGCCCGACCGCCCGCTGCAATTGCTGTTCGGCGGCGAGGACGGCCGCACGCTGTTCATCCTGACGCATCACGCGCTCTATACCGCCCGCCCCTGAGCCCCGCCGTTCCCTCGCGACCCTGTGCTCCGTCGATAGGGCGCGGATTGCGACCTTGGTCGTAGATGCCGCGCCGGTCACGATGCGGTAGACCCCGGTAGACACGATGGACTGACAAGCCGGATCACCGGCACGTACCGTGGGCACAGGGGATGGATCGATGACAATGGCGACGCGCGACCGACTGTCGTTTGGACGATTTGATGGTATCGCTACCAGCCTGGTCGCGCTGGCGACCGTGCTGGCCTGTACGCCTGTATCCGCCCAGACCGTCGCACCGCCGCCTGCCCCGGCCAGCGATCAGGCCGAGCCGACACCCGATCCGGTTGCGCCGCAAGCCTCCCCCGCCAGCCTCGCCGGTGACGCGCAGGCCCCCGCCTCGGTTAGCGACATCGTCGTCACCGGTACGCGCATCACGTCGAGCGGCTTCAACGCGCCGACGCCGACGACGGTGATCGGCGAGGAGCAGATCCTCAAGAACGCGCAACCCAACATCTTCACGACGGTGGCGCAATTGCCCTCGCTGCAGGGCTCGACCGGTGCCACCACGGGCACCTTCAGCACGTCGAGCGGATCGCAGGGGTTGAGCTCGTTCTCGTTGCGCGGCCTCGGCACGATCCGCACGCTGACGCTGCTCGACGGCCAGCGCGTCGTCGGCGCCAACGTCACCGGCGTGCCGGATATCAGCCAGTTCCCGCAATTGCTGATCAAGCGCGTCGACATCGTCACTGGCGGCGCCTCGGCATCCTATGGTTCGGACGCGGTCGGCGGCGTGATCAACTTCATCACCGACACCAAGTTCACCGGGTTCAAGGCCAACGTCCAGACCGGCGTGACCACGTACGGCGATGACGGCCAGGTGCTGTTCCAGGCCGCGGTCGGCAAGAGCTTCGCGAACGACAAGCTCCACGTCATCCTGAGCGGGGAATATTCGAAGGAGCAGGGCGTCGGCCCCGGCAATTTCGGCGAGGACCTCGCCGGCAGCCGCGACTGGTACCGCGCGACGACCTTGGTCGACACCGGCATCCGCAACAACGGCTCGCCGCAGCTTCTCTACCGCGACAATGGGCAGGCCTATCAATATACCAAATACGGGCTGATCAGCGCCGGGCCGCTGCAAGGCACCGCGTTCGACGTCAACGGCCAGCCGTTCGCGTTCAATTACGGCTCGAACGGCGTGCCGGCGAAGAACGCGGCGGGCAACGTCACCGGCTGTTATGTCGGCTTCTGCGTCGGCGGCGACCAGTCGGGGCATGTCGGATCGGGCACGTCGCTGCAATCCGCGATCCAGCGCCTCAACGGCTATACGCGCATCAGCTACGACGTTGCGCCCGACATGGAGGTCTACATGACCGCCAACGTCGCGCAGGTGAAGACGCACAACCAGCCCAATCCTGGCGCATCCAAGACCGGGCTGACCATCCAGTGCGCCAACCCGTATCTGCCCGCGTCGATCTCGGCAGCCTGTGCGGCGAACGGCATCACCAATTTCCAGTACGGCCTCAGCAACGCGATCCTGCCGAACATCCAGGTCAACACCGATCGTCGTCAGTATCGCTTCGTCGGGGGCTTGAAGGGCAAGTCCGATCTGCTGGGTACCAGCTGGACCTATGACGCATCGTACGAGCACGGCATCAACATCACCGACATCAACGTCGACAATGTCAGCCTGACCGGACGCTACAACCAGGCGATCAACGCGACGCGGATCAACGGCCAGATCGTTTGCGCCGATGCGGCCGCGCGCGCCGCCGGATGTCAGCCGATCAACATCTTCGGCGGCACCACGCCGTCGGCGGCGGCGCTGGCGTACATCACGCCGGCCGCGGGACCGTTCCAGCATACCAAGCAGACCCAGGATGCCGCCGCGGGCAGCATCTCGGGCGAGCCGATCACCTTGTGGGCAGGTCCGCTCGCGCTGGCGGCAGGTATCGAATGGCGTCGTGAGTTCTACCGCGTCAACGCCGATCCGTACGGCGCGGGCGTTTCCGACGTCAGTCCGAATTCGACGCTGTATCCGTCCGATCCGAACCTCAATTCGACGATCGGCAGCAATTGGTACGCGGGCAATTACAAGAACGGGACGGGCAAATACACGGTTCTCGAGAGCTTCCTCGAGATGAACCTGCCGATCCTAGATTCCAAGACGCTGGGCCGGGCGAACGTCAACGCCGCGGGACGCGCCACGCGCTATTCGACCTCGGGCGTGGTCTACGCCTGGAAGGTAGGCGGCACGTGGGAGACGCCGCTCGACGGCTTCCGCCTGCGCGCGGTGACGTCGCGTGACGTTCGCGCCCCGAACCTGTCGGAGCTGTTCGCCGCGCCGACCACGACGACCGTTCCCAACTTCACCGATCCGTTCCGCAACACGCAGGTGCTGATCATCCAGAACACGATCGGCAATTCGGCGCTCCGTCCCGAGATCGCGCGCAGCACCGAGGCGGGCATCGTCCTGTCGCGGCCGACATGGTTGCCGGGGCTCAGCCTGTCGTTCGACTATTACACGATCAAGCTGAAGGACGTCGTCTCCAGCCTGACCGCGGCGCAGATCGTCAATCTCTGCTTCCAGGGCAATACGGACACCTGCAGCGCGTTCAATCTTCAGAACACCGCCGGACCGAACTTCGTCAACGTGCAGTCTTTCAACCTGGCGTCGATCAAGACCAACGGCTTCGATATCGAGGGCAGCTATCAATGGCGCAAACCGCTCGGGATCGACGGCAATTTCACGGTCCGGGCGCTTGCCACCCACGTCATGAAGTACGTGACCGATCCGGGCCTGCCCGGTACCATTCCCGTGGATACGGCGGGTGCCAATTCGGGTGCGACCCCCGACTGGAAATGGCTCGCAACCGAAAGTTACGACAATGATCAGTTCAGTCTCACGCTGCAGCAGCGCTGGTTCAGCGATGGCGTAATCGGCCATCAATATGTCGTCTGCCAGCCCGGCAACTGCCCGGTATCGACCGCGAACAACCCGACGATCGACTATAACCGCATGAAGGGCGCGTTATACTTCGACGTCGGCGGCGCGCTCAACGTCACCAAACAGGTCAGCATGTTCTTCAAGGTCGACAATCTGTTCGATCACGATCCCGAACCGTCGCCACAGACCAATACGGGGCTCGACGTGAACCCGGCATTGTACGACACATTGGGCCGGTTCTACCGGATCGGCGTGCGCGCGCGGTTCTGACGGGTCCGGATCGCCTATCCTTCCAAACGCCGGGACGCTCTATTCATGGATTTTGCACGACGCGATATCATCCTGTCCGCCGCCGCACTGGCGCTGAGTTCGGCGGCGTGCGGCGCAGGGCGGCCCGACCGCAAGCTCGGCTATGCGATCGTCGGGCTCGGCTCGTACGGGCTCGACGTCATCATACCCCAGTTCGCCAATTGCACGCACAGCCGGCTGGCCGCCGTGGTCAGCGGCGATCCCGTCAAGGCGAAGCGGGTCGCCGCCGAGCACGGCCTGCCCGCCAGCGCGGTCTATTCCTACGCCAATTTCGACTCGATCCGAAACAATCCGGATGTCGACATCGTCTATGTCTGCCTGCCCAATGCGCTGCACGCCGAGTACACGATCCGCGCGGCGAAGGCGGGCAAGCACGTGATGTGCGAAAAGCCGATGGCGGTCTCGGTCGCGGAATGCGAGGCGATGATCGCCGCGTGCAAGACCGCGAACCGCAAGCTGATGATCGGCTATCGCTGCCATTTCGAGGCCTATAACCTCGAGGCGATGCGCTTGGCGCATACCGGTGCGGCGGGGAAAATCCGTTATGTCCGGTCCGAGCACGGCTTCGTCCAGCGCGATCCGTCGAAATGGCGGCTGAAACGCGCGCTGTCGGGCGGCGGGTCGCTGATGGACATGGGCATCTACAGCCTCCAGGCGGCGCGCTACATGACCGGCGAGGAACCGATCGCGGTGACCGCGCGCGAATCCACCGACCGCCGCGATCCCCGCTTTACCGAGGTCGAGGACATGATCGACTGGACGCTGGAATTCCCCTCGGGCGCGATTGCCGGGTGCCAGTCGATGTACAGCGCCAACCAGAACCACATCCTATTGATGGGCGACGCCGGCCGGATCGAGCTCGAGCCGGCGACGCGCTATGACGGCAACCAGATGTGGGTTGGCAAGGACGGCCGCGAGCGTGCGGTCACACCGCCGCCCGGCCCCGGCAAGACGCAGTTCGCGGGGCAACTCGACCACCTCGTCGACTGCGTCCGCACCGGGCGCGAACCAATCGTGTCGGGCGAAGAGGGCCTGCGCGACATGCGCATCGTCGAGGCGATCTACCGTTCCGCGCGCGAAGGGCGGACCATCCGCCTGGACGGTCGCGCATGATCGCGCGTCTGGTGTCCGTTGCCCTCGCCCTCGTGTCGGTTGCTGCAACGGCGCAGACCACGGATCCCACTGCCTTCGCATCAGGCGCCGACGTGATCTCGCAGGTCGCGGCGATGGCGAAAGCCATGAAACCCGGACAGGGCTTTGCGTGGCAGCCCTTGGTACGCGACGGCGAAACGGTGGCCGCGCTCGAATATTGGAAGACCCCGGGACGCCCTGCCGTGCATCCCGACCAGGCCGAATACGCGATCGTCATCGCCGGCGCCGGAACGCTGATATCGGGCGGCACGCTAGAGGCGGCGAAACCCGTCAAGCCCGACCTCACCGAAGGCGACCGCATCGTCGGCGGCACAACGCGGACGTTAAAGCCGGGCGACGTCATGCTGATCCCGGCGGGCGTACCGCACTGGTTCGGCATCACCGGCGGCCGCCTCGTACTGCTCGGCACGAAGCTGACTGCGAGACGGTGAGGGACCTTCTAATCCTCCCCCGCCAGGGGGAGGTGGCAGGCGCAGCCTGACGGAGGGGGAGGTAAGGCATGTCTTCGGTTGCGTCGGCCTCCCCCTCCGCCGCTTCGCGCCACCTCCCGCTGGTGGAGGGGGATTCGGAGGGTCTGACTCACCCCCACCAACCGCGGCCCAGCGGCACGCGAAGGACGCGGTCGTTCGCAGTCAGGTACAGCGCCCTCCCCCGCTCGCCGAACGCGCAGTTCGCGATCAACGCCCTGGTCGAGATCAGCCCCAACGGTTCGGCCTCGGGCGTCAGGATCATCATCCCGCCCGGCACCGAGCACAGCAGCGTGCCATCGCGCGCTACCTTCATGCCATCAGGCAGACCTGCGCCACCGCGCGCCTGCATCGGTTTCGCATCGAGCCAGACCCGCGCGTTGCCAGGCCGCCCCGCGGAATCCAGGTCATAGACCATGATCCGTGGCGCGGTTTCGTCCGATACCGACACGTAGAGCCGCCGCTCGTCGGGTGACAGCGCGATCCCGTTGGGGCGCGTCAGGCCACCGTCGAGCAGTTCGACGCCGCCGCCGCGCGTCCAGCGATAGACGCCGTTGACCGTCATCTCCTTGTCCGGCGAGGCGTCGCCGTCGACCAGTCCATAAGGCGGATCGGTGAAGTAGATCGCACCGTCGCGCGCGACGTGCAGGTCGTTCGGGCTGTTGAAGCGCTTGCCGCGATACCGGTCGATCAGCACCTCGCGACGGCGCGTGACCAGATCGACGCGGTCGATCGAGCGGCCGCCGCTGTTCGCGATCAGAAGCTTGCCCGCCCGATCGAGCGCAAGACCATTGGCGCCCGGCTCTCGGACTCGTCTGGGATCGGTTCCACCGGCGCCGGACGGATCGAGGAACGGCGTCGCACGACCGCCCTTGCGCCAGCGCCGGACGATATTGGCCGCGGGGTCAGAGAACAACAGGTACGATCCCGAGTCTTGGCCGGCCTCGACCCACAACGGCCCCTCTGCCCAGCGGATCCCTGTAGCGATCGTCTCGATGACCGCGTTCGGCGCGATCATGCGGTCGAGTGCCGGCGACAGACGGACGATTCGCGGGACGACGGCATGCGCCTCCGCAGCGTTAGCCGTCGCGGCGCGCGCGGAGCCGAGCAGCGCCAGTCCACCGATCATGACGCTGCGTCGATCCAGCGCGACGCCGTTACGCACTTCGGACGACGAACGACTCTGTCCGGTTGGTTCCCACGTCATGCCGTCATCCTCCGCGTTGCACTTGGTAGCGCTATCGCCCAAGATGCGACGATAAAAGCGAGAGGATCACTGTGTCGATACCGAAATGGGGATACGCCACGGCGTTTGGGGTAAGCGTCGTTCTCGCCAGCCCGGTCTTGGCGGCCACCGCGCGTACGATCGCGGTCGACGTACAGGCACCGACGACGCCGCGCGACCGCATGGCCGAGCTTTCCATCGGCGCCGATTTTCCCGGCACGCTGCAACGCGAGGACAGTCTGGCGCAGCTCGGACTCGTCCAGAAAGACCTGCGCTTCCGCTACATCCGTTTCCACAACGTCTTTGCGGACCAATTGGGCGTGTACCGCGAGGTGAACGGCAAGCCGGTCTATGATTGGCGCAAGCTTGATCGGCTCTACGACCGGTTGCTCGGCATGGGGCTCAAGCCGTTCGTCGAACTCGGCTTTACCCCCGATGCGATGAAGACGTCCGACCAGACGATCTTCTACTGGAAGGGCAACACCTCGCATCCGCAGCCCGAGAAATGGACCGCGCTGGTCGATGCGTTCACGCGTCACATGATCGACCGCTATGGCGCCAAGGAAGTCCGCAGCTGGTATTTCGAATTCTGGAACGAACCCAATCTCGCCGGCTTCTGGGAAGGCGCCGATCAAGCCGCGTATTTCGACTATTACAAACGCACCGTGCGCGCGATCAAGGCGATCGACCCGGCGCTGCGCGTCGGCGGACCGGCGACCGCAGGCGCTGGCTGGGTGCCCGAATTTCTCGCTTATGCGAAAGCCAATGCGCTCCCGGTCGATTTCGTCAGCACGCATACCTACGGCGTCGAGGGCGGCTTTCTCGACGAGAAGGGCGAAGGCGACAACAAGCTGTCGCGCGATCCCGATGCCGTCGTGAAGGACGTCCGCGCGGTGCGCGCGCAGATCGATGCCGCCGGCCGCCCCGGACTGCCGCTGTTCTTCACTGAATGGAGCACCAGCTACAATCCGCGCGATCCGATCCATGACGACTATCTCGGCGCGGCCTATGTGCTCTCCAAGCTGCGGCGCACCGAGGGGCTGGCGCAGGGCATGAGCTACTGGACGTTCAGCGACCTGTTCGAGGAACCCGGGCCGCAGGCCAAGCCGTTCGAGGGCGGCTTCGGGCTGATGACGCCGCAGGGTGTGCGCAAAGCGACGTGGTTCGCCTATAAATACCTCGCCGAGCTGGGCGACCGTGAAGTGCCGACCGGCGACGCCCAGAGCATCGCCGCGATCAAGGGCCGGACGATCCAGCTGCTCGCATGGCGCGACGTCCTGCCCGACCAGCCCGTGAGCAATCGCCCGTTCTTCACCAAGGTCCGCGTTCCCGCCGCCGCGGCGCCGCTCGATATCAAGCTCGGCGGCCTGAAGCCCGGATCGTACCGCGTCACGGTACGCCGCACCGGCTTTCGCCAGAACGATGCCCATACCGCGTATCTCGAAATGGGCAGGCCCGCGGCGCTGACCGGGGCGCAGCTTGCGCAGTTGCAGGCAGCGACGCGGGATTTGCCGACCACCAGCACGCTTCGGGTCCGCGCCGATGGCAAGGCGACGATCGACCTGCCGATGCGCGATCACGATGTCGTGATGATCGAGCTGACACCGGCCTGAACCGAGTACGGCCCAGCCGGAGCAGTCGGACACTTTCGTCGCGTTCGAGGATTGGAGCACCATCCCGCACAGACCACAGGACACCGTCATGCGCATCGATCTTACCGGCAAGACCGCGCTCGTCACCGGCTCTACCGAAGGCATCGGCTTCGGCATCGCGCAAGGGCTCGCACGGGCGGGCGCGACCGTCATCGTCAATGGCCGCACGCAGGCGAAGGTCGACATGGCGGTCGAGAAGATCGGCGGCAATGCGCGCGGGGTGGCCGCAGACCTCGGCAACGCCGACGGTCATGACGTGCTCGTCGCCGCGGTGCCGCACGCCGATATCGTCGTCAGCAATCTCGGTATCTTCCAACCCGCCGACTTTTTCGACGTCGACGACGCGACCTGGGACCGGCACTGGCAGGTCAACGTGATGGCCGGCGTTCGATTGGCCCGTACATACCTGCCGGGCATGGCGGCGAACGGCTGGGGACGCCTCGTGTTGCTGTCGTCCGAATCCGCCTTCAACATTCCCGTCGAGATGATCCACTACGGCGTCAGCAAGACCGCCGACGTCGCGCTCGCACGCGGCCTTGCCAAGCGGATGGCGGGCACCGGCGTGACGGTGAATTCGGTGCTGCCCGGCCCGACTTTGTCCGAAGGCGTCGAGGCAATGCTCGAGGACGAGCGCGCCAAGACCGGCAAGCCGATCGACGAGGTCGCCGCGACATTCGTCCAGACGCATCGACCAAGCTCGATCATCCGCCGTGCCGCCACGGTCGAGGAGGTCGCGAACATGGTCGTCTATCTGGCCTCGCCGCTTGCCTCCGCCACCACGGGGGCGGCGATGCGCGTCGATGGCGGCGTGATCGACACGCTCTGACACGGCACCGGTGGATCCGTTTCTCGCTGCGCTCGACCGGCTGCCGACCGGCTATAGCGAGGGTCTGTTCGCTGGCCGTCGCTGGGGCGTCACGCTCGATCTTTCGGCGGATCGGCGGCGGTGCTGGGTCTGGGGCGAAGACCTGGGCGGCAAGGCACGGATCAGTTTCAACCTTTACAGGTTGGCGGACCGGCCCGTGCTACGCCCCTGCGAGATGCCCGCCGAGACCGTGATCGCCTTCATACTCGGCTACACGCCCGATCCGGTGCGGCTCACGCCACCGCCGTCGCGTGGATAGGCAGGAGTGCCGCACCGATCGTCGCGGCGGCACCCTCCAGCGTGGACACCGAGATGATCGGGACGCCGCTGACATGATCGCCGATGTGCATCGCGCCGAAATCGATGTGCTCGACCAGCGCGCGCAGGATGCGGTTCGGCAGCGGGCTTGAGATCACGAACTCGCCCGGATCGATCCACGCCAGCCCCCAGTTTATGATCGGCGCGATCTGGCTGGCGGCACGGCGCACCCAGGCATCGACGACGTCCTCGTACCCCGCGACCACCGCCTCGAAATCGACCAGCGAGTGGATATCGCAACCGGCTTCACGCAACGTCATCAACAGGTCGAGCGTCGAGGGGCGTGGCCGGTCGTTGGGATAGAGGCAGCCGATCTCCCCCGCGCTCGCCATCGCGCCGCGCAGGATGCGCCCCTCGACGATGATCCCCGCGCCGATCCCATGGCCGAGCAGGATCACCACCGCGGTCGAGCAGCGCCGCATCAGCCCGCCGACATAATATTCCGCCAGCGCGGCGGTGTTGGCATCGTTCTCGATCCAGATCCGGTGGCCGATATGCTCCTCGAACAGCGTCTTCAGATCGATCCCGCGCCATGCCCCAAGGCTGTCGACGGTCCAGCGCCGGTTCCCCTCCGGCGATAGCGACGACCCGGGCACGCCGATCCCAACCCCGAGCAGCCGCCGCCCGAGCAGGCGGTTCTCTATCGCCATGGCGTGCATCGCCGAGGTTACGCGCGCGGCGAACACGCGCGGATCGGGATCGTCGAACGGTTGCGAGCTGTGTGCGATCACCCCGCCCGCATAGTCGACGAGCGCCACCTCCATCAGCCCGCGGTGAAGCATCGCACCGACCGCATAGCCGGCATCGGGCGATATCCGCAGCGGCACGGCGGGCCGACCGGGCGTCACCGGCTCCGAACTCGGACATTCCTCGATCAGTCCGTGCGCGAGCAGGTTGCTCGACAGCCGCGTCAGCTTCGACGCGCTCATCGCGAGATCGCCGGCGAGTTGCTTGCGCGATCGCCCACCGACCGAGCGCAGGACCTGCATGATCCGCCGCTCGTCATCGTCCAGTCTCAGCTTGGCATAGGCCATTGCCTGCTCCCTCGCTGATCCCGATAGTCGATTAGTTTATTTCGTGAAATTAATTAAAATCGTCATATTCCACGTCCAGCGGCGTGGCAACGAACAGGGTTGGGGACGAACAGATGACCAAATTTGGCTTGCGCACGGGTTGCGCCATTCTTGCGTTGAGCATCGCCGCGCAGTCGCCGGCCTGGGCCCAGACCGCCCCCACCACGCCGCCTGCCGCCACACCCCCGGCCGATACGGTCCCGGCCGAAGCGGTCCCGGAAGCATCCGCGGCCGACGCCGCGGCGCCTGACGCCGGCGGCGGCGACATCATCGTTACTGGCTCGGCTCGCCAGCAGCGCCGCTTCGACGTCTCCTACGCGGTCAACTCGCTGAGCAACGCCGACATCCAGAAGCTTGCGCCGATCAACTTCGCCGACCTGCTCGGTAAGCTGCCCGGGTTCGCGGTCGAGAACACCGGCGGCGAGGTTCAGAACATCATCCGCCTGCGCGGCCTGCCGAGCGACGGTGGCCTCGTCACCTTCCAGCAGGACGGCCTGCCGCTGTTCCACGAAAATGACGGCAACTTCTTCCGCGGCGACAGCATCAACCGCTTCGACCTGATGACGCAGCGCGTCGAGGTCGTGCGCGGCGGCCCTGCCCCGGTTTATGCGAGCTATGCCGCGGCGATCGTCAACAACATCACCGTGTCCGGCACCGACACGACGCGCGGCAAGGCGCAGGTCACGCTCGGCGATACCGGGCTCTACCGGCTCGATGCGTACCAGGCGGGCCCGATCGACGACTCGACCTATTACGCGATCGGCGGGTTCCTCCGCCGCCACGACGGCTACCGCGACAACGGCTTCCCGAACGATCGCGGCGGCCAGATCCGCGCCAACATCAAGCACGACTTCAGCAACGGCTCGCTGCGCGTGTCGGGGAATTACCTGAACGACCACAATGTGTTCTACCTGCCGATCCCGACCGCCGACCCGCGCGATCCGAGCAAGTCGCTCAACCAGTATATCGACTTCTTCAGCGGCACGATGAACTCGCCCGCGCTGCGCAACGCGAACATCCGTTTCCGCGAGGCCGATGGCACGACGCGCAACGTCGACGCCGATCTCGGCAATGGTCGCCACACGCAGTTCGGGAATGTCGGCGTTCAGTACGACGCGGATTACGACGGCTGGAAGGTCGCGGCGAAGGGCGGCGTCAGCGTCGGCAAGCTCCATTTCAACGCGCTGTATTCGACCAGCAATCCTTCGGACGCCAACGCCTATGCCGCCAGCAACCTTGGCGCGGCACGGACCGCGTTCGGCGCGGGCGTGACCCGGCTCGGCTATGCGATCGCCGGCACCAATGGCGCCGAGGTCTATGACCCGAACACCGCGTCGGGCCTGGTTGTCCCCGCGCAGTTCCGCGACGTCGTCTCGAAATACTATTCGACGCAAGGCGATCTCAGCGTCACGCGGTCGATCGCGACCGGGTTCGGCACGCATGATCTGCGCGTCGGCGTGTACGGCAGCCTGTACGGCGAGACCAACGAGGTCGCGTATCAGGACTATCTCCTCGAGGTGAAGGGCAAGCCGCGGACGCTCGACCTGATCGCGTACAACGCTGCCGGCCAAGCGGTCGGTTCGATCACCGACAACGGCGTGCTGCGCTATACGACCACGCTCAACCGCGGCAACACCGACGCGAAGATGTACGCGCTCTACACCAACGACACGTGGGAGCTGACCAAGGGCCTGACGCTCGACGGCGGTGTCCGCCACGAACGGTACAGCTTCAACGGCTATGCCTTCGCGACGACCTCCGCCAACCTTGGCGACCCGACCACGCTCGCCGACAATGCGGTCCGCGCGTTCACCGGCCAGATCATCAATTCGAAGCTGAGCCCGAGCATCACCAACTGGACGGGCGGAATCAACTACGACGTCACGCAGCATCTCGGCGCCTATGCCCGCGCGTCGCATCTCGAAACGCCGCCGTCGACGCAGGTCACCTACCAGATCAACCCGACGATCATCACGTCGAAGGCGAACCAGTATGAGGTCGGTCTGAAGGCCGCATTCGGCCGGTCGTACCTGTACCTGATCGGCTTCTACACGCGCTATAATCCGCTCAACGCGACGTTCGTCGCGCTCGATCCCGTAACCGGCCGCAACGACCAGTCGGTGCCGTTCGTCGGCAAGGCGGAGATCAAGGGCATCGAGATCGACGGCAACCTCGCGCTGCCGCACGGTTTCGCGATCACCGGCGCGCTGACGATCAGCGATCCGCAGTATAAGAGCCTCGTCAATGCCAACGGCGCGAGCGCGGGCGACGTCGAAGGCAACCAGATCGTCCGCGAGCCCAAAATCTATGGCAACATCCGCCCCTCGGTCGACTTCGACGTCGCGGGCAATTCGGTGCAGCTGTACGGCCGCTACGAATATACCGGCAAACGCTATGTCGACTTCTTCAACAACACCGCCCTCCCCTCGTATCAGACGGTCGGCGCGGGGCTCACGCTGACGCACGACACGTGGCAGATGCAGGTCGTCGGCGACAATCTGTTCAACGCGAAGGGCCTGACCGAAGGCAATACGCGCACCGATCAGTTGAGCGGCCAGGGCACCGCAGATGCGATCTACGGCCGCCCGATCTTCGGTCGCAACGTCCGCCTAGTGGTCAGCAAGTCCTGGTGACGGGCTTGCGTTTGATGCTCGCGGCGCTGGCGATGACGGTGGCGGCTCCGGTGTGGGCGGAAACGCCTGCACCAGTGGCGGTCAGCGATACGGTGGTCGACACGTTGTCGGAGCGACTGTTCCCGATGCTGGCTGCGCTGGGGCGGTTGCCGACAGCGACGCTCGATACGCGGGCGCAACGGATTGCCGCCTGCGGTGACGTACCCGCCTGCGTGATCGAGGCGACGATCTGGACCGATCAGGACCGGGCGATGGTCGTCGCCAGTCTGTCCAAGAATGGCGCGCGGCCGAAGTCGAATGCCGACCTGTCGGTGGTGGCCGGCATCGATCAGGAGCTTGAGGCACTGAACGTCGTCCTCCGGGTCTACGGCCTCGGCTTGCCCGGACGCTACCCGAAGATCGACGGACCGATCTTCGCCACCGACACGCCGTTCTTCGCCGACAGCGTGAAAGTCGCGATCGATACCGCGCGCGCCGCGTCCGATGCGCCGCCCGCGACGATCGCAGCGAGCGTGCGGTTGGCGGTAGCGTTGCTCGACGCCAACGATGCAACCGCTTCGACGCGGTTCGAACCGCTCGACCAACGCGAGAATGCGGGCGTACGCACGCTTGCGGCGCGGACCGACTGGAAAGCTTTTCGCTATTCGCTGCTTATCGTTCCCGGTGTCGGCCCCGAGGACGTCGGGACCACGCTCAGCCCGCGCAGCAAGCTCCACGCGCTGCTCGCGGCGCAACGCTATCGCCAGGGTCTCGCACCGTTCATCCTCGTCTCGGGCAGCGCGGTGCATCCGCGCGGCACGCGGTTCGTCGAAGCCGTCGAGATCCGCCGCGCACTGATCGAGCGCTACGGCATCCCCGCCGACCGCGTCATCCTTGAGCCGTACGCGCGGCACACGACCACCAACCTGCGCAACGCGACGCGGCGGATGGTGGCGCTCGGCATCCCGCTCGATCGGCCGACGCTGATCGTGACCGACGCCGAGCAGAGCAGATACATCGAAAGCCAGACCTTCACCGACCGCAACCGCACGGAGCTGGGGTATCTGCCGGGGACGGTCGGGCGGCGACTGTCGGCGTACGATCTCGAATTTCAGCCGTCGCGACTATCGCTACGCCAAGATCCGCGCGATCCTCTCGATCCATGACACGCTCAAGACGGCCAAGCCCCATACGCACTTATGCCTCCACCCCGGCGAAGGCCGGGGCCCAATTGGGGGACGATAGTAATCGAGGATGGCGCTCCATTATGCCGGCCTTCCCAATTGGGCCCCGGCCTTCGCCGGGGTGGTTGGGATGCGGGCTTTCCCTCGTTCTACTCCTCACCCCAGCCGCCCTCACCGCACAAGAAACCCCCGCAGACCTAGTCGACCCCTTCGTCGGCACGCTCGCCGATTTCGGCCAACTCTCCCCCGCCGCCGTGGCCCCGTTCGGCATGATGCAACTCGGCCCCGACACCAGCCCCGCCAACCACGCCGGCTACGATCACGCCGCGACCACATTGCTCGGCTTCTCGCACACCCGCGGCGTCGGGGTCGGCTGCGGCGGCGCAGGCGGCGACCTGATGATCTCGCTGCGCTATGCTGGCCAGACCGGCCCGGCGCTGATCGACAAGCCCAGCGAGACCGCGCGCGCCGGGACGTACCGCGTCCGCTACGACGGCGGCATCCTGGCCGAGATGGCAGCAACGCGGGGGGCCGGCGTACTTCGCTTCACCCTGCCCCGCGCCGGCGCGGTCGACCTGCGGATCGACCCGCGCCACAGCTATTCGAAACGTCTGGCGGCTAGCTGGGGCAGCCTCGCCAGCGACGACCTCCGCGCCGATCTGGTCGCAGGCACGGTCTGCGATCAGGGCGCCTATCATCTCCACAGCGCGAGCCGGATCCTCGTCAACGGACGGCCGATCCACCAGACGCTGACCGCCGGCGCGAAAGATCTGGCGACGCTGCACATCGCCGGCAAAGCGGGCGACGCGATCGAGATCCGTACCGGCCTATCGACCGTCGACGGCCCCGGCGCGGCATCGGTTCGCGACACGGAAGTCGGCGACAAGTCCCTCGCCGCCGTCGCGGGCGAAACGCGCGCCGACTGGAACCGCATCCTCGGCCGTGTCGTGCTCAGCGGCTCTAGAGACCAGCGCGCGCTGTTCTACACCTCGCTCTACCGGGTCATGGAAACCCCGGTCGCGATCGACGATCCCGACGGCCGCCACCGGGACAAGGACGGCACTGTGCAGACCTCGCCCAAGCGCCGGACGCGCTACGCGAACTGGTCGCTATGGGACAATTACCGCACCCAGATGCCGCTGCTCGCGCTGCTCCAGCCCGAGCGCAGCGCCGATATCGCGCAGTCGCTGGTCGCGCTCTATGCGAACGGTAAAGCGCAATGGTCCACCCCCCACGAACCGTTCCTGACGGTCCGCACCGAACATGCCGGGATCGCGCTGCTCGACATGCACCGCAAGGGCATCGCGTTCGACGTGGCCGCCGCGCTGGCGGGAATGGCGGCGGACAGCGACACGCTCAAGCGCGGCACGCCAGACGAACAGATCGAGGCGGCCTATGACGATTGGGCGACCGCCGAACTCGCCCGTGACCTCGGCCGCACAGACCTCGAACGGACCTTCACCGCCAAGGCGCAAAGCTACCGCCCGATGTGGCGATCGGTGTTCCAGACGCCGGGCGCGGATGGTGACATCGTCAAGGCGCGCGGACTGTATCAGGGCACCTTGTGGCAATATCGCTGGGCGCCGATCTTCGACCTGCCGTGGATGACCGCGACGGTCGGGCGCGAGCGGCTGCTCGGCGAACTGCATCACTTCTTCGATGCGGGCCTGTTCAACATGACCAACGAGCCCGACATCCAGGTGCCCTGGATGTTCGCCGCGCTAGGCCAGCCGCAGCCGACCGCCGACCTCGTCCAGACGATCCTGACCAAGCCGATCGCGCACCCCTATACCAACAGCGGTAAGTTGTCGGTGCCGTTCGTTGGCCGCAGCTTCGAGCTGTCGCCGCAGGGGTTCGCCGACGGGATGGACGACGATGCCGGCGGGATGACCGCGTGGTACGTGTTCGCAACGCTCGGCCTGTATCCGCTGGTGCCGGGCGAGCCGTGGTACATTGTGACGACCCCGGCGTTCGCGCGAAGCACGATCGATCTCGGCAACGGCCGCACGCTGACGATCCAGCGCGCCGGCCCGGTAGACGGTCGGATCACGCAGGCCAACCTGAACGGACGAACCCTCCCGAACTTTCGCGTCCGGCACGCGGACCTGCTCCGCGGCGGCACGCTGGTCATCACGACCGTCCGAAATGTCCCGCAACTGCAAGACACCGGCGCTAAGACCCCGAAGGATGGAGCAAGCCGCCGCCGCTAGAGTTGCCACGGACGTCGTCGATCGCCCGGTCCACCGGGCACGGCTGGTTGGCTATGCGAGCGGAAACTTCGGCAAGAACGTCCTCGCCTCGACGATGGACTTCTTCTTGCTGTTCGTTCTGACCGAACGCTGGGGCGTATCGCCCGCAGCCGCTGGCCTGGTGGTGATGGTCGGCCTGGTGTGGGACGGCCTGTGCGATCCGCTGCTTGGCCGGCTGGTCGATCGTTCCGCAGACCGACTCGGTCTGTATCGCCGGCTGCTGTTCGTCGGCGCGCCCGTCGTCGGCGTATTTTTCGCGGTGTTCTTCGTCGATCCGGGCTGGCGCGGGACGGCGATCCTCGTCTGGGCGCTCGCGATCGTGCTGCTGTTCCGCACCGCCTATTCGGTCTGCGACGTCGCGCACAACGCGCTGATGATGCGGATGGTGCGATCGCCAGGTGCGGCGACCACGGTGTCGGGACTGCGCTACATGTTCAGTTGCCTCGGCGCGCTCACGGTCGCGCATTTTGCGCGGACATTCGTCGACCCGGCGCGCGCCGCGGGAGGCCATGCCCTTTTCGTCGTCACCGGGTGTGCGGCGCTGACCTATGTAGCGACCTTGTGGGTTTCGGCCGCTGCCGCGCCGCGAGTGAGGGTCGTGCCGGAAATATCCGCCCCCCGTGCCCCGCTCGCCTGGGTTCTCGGCAACCGGCCGTTGTTGCTGTTGCTCGCGCTTGGCTTCGCGCAGGCGCTGACGCTGCCCTTCTTCGCCCGGTCCTTCGCCTATATCGGTAAGGGCATCGTCCATGATGCGAGCTGGACCGGCACGGCGCTAACCACGCTGGCGCTCTCGCAACTCGTCGCGCTGCCCGGCTGGATGAGCATCGCCCGGCGCATCGGGCAAACCCACGTGCTTGCTCTCGCGCTGGCCACGACCGCCGCCGGCTTGGCGCTGTTCGCGACCGGGTCGGCATCGACCATCGCCGGCATCGCGCTGTTCGGAATCGGTAATGCAGGGTTGCAGATGATGATCTGGGCGTCGCTCGCCGATGCGATCGATCACGGAGACCGCCAGACCGGCATGCGCTTCGAAGGGCTTCCGGTCGCGTTGCTGTTGCTCACGCTGAAATCGGGCGGTGGGCTTAGCGGTGCGCTGCTCGGCCATGGCCTGTCGCGGATCGGCTGGACCATCGCCACGCCGCTCACTGAAGCGCAGGGCGCTCGGCTGATGACGATGGCGTGGTTGGTGCCGCTGTCAGGCGCAGCTTTGTGCTTTGCGTTGGTCCTGGGTCTGAGCAGCTGGAGCCGGGCGTCGGATCGATAGGCACAGGCAAGACGTCCCTTCGGTCGATGTTGACGGCCGATACGGACCCTTTAGACCGATGACATGGGGATGGAGAGGGAACGATCGTCCGAACCGGGCGACAGGACGACGATCCTGCGGGCTCTGGTCGAAAAATATAGCCGTCCGCTCAGCCGCTACTTCAATCGCCGCGTGTCGGCACCGCACGACGTTCCCGACCTCGTGCAGGAGGTGTTCCTCCGCCTCAGCCGGTTGACCGACCCCAACGACATCCGCCAACGCGACAGCTTCATCTTCGTGACGGCGGCTAATGTCCTGAAGGATCAGGCGCGACGCGATCAGGTGCGCGGCGCGGGACTGTCGGATCCGATCGACGATTTTTCACTCGAAGGTTCGGACTTTTCCCCCGACCGCGTCTTGGAAAGCAGGCAGGTCGCCGATGCGCTGCGCCGCGCGCTGGCCGAATTGCCCGAGCGCACGCGCGACGTGTTCGTGCTGCGGATGCTGGAGGGACTGAAGATGGCCGATGTCGCGCATGCCATGGCCATCTCGACTCGCGCCGCGGAAAAGCATCAGGCGCGCGCGCTCGCGCATGTCGCGGACCGTCTGAAGGACTGGCGCGCGTGAACGGCCGCGTGATGATCGAGGCTGCCGAGTGGGTCGAGCGTCTGGATGCGGCGTCGGATGATTCGACGCGCGCGCAGTTCGACCATTGGCACGCGCAGCCGGGTCACAAGGTCGCATACGACGCGGTCGTCGAGGCGCGCGAGGCGAGCGCGACGCTGGCGGATCATCCCGACATGCTCGCGCTGCGCCATGCCACGGTGGCGCGTGTCGCGCTCGCCCGTGCACCCAGGGCCTCGCGCCGGACCGCGCCCTGGCTGCTGGCGGCGGCGGCCTGTGCCGCGGTGGTCGCGCCGCTGGCGTGGCTGCGGCTGGCCGACGATGGTGCGCCGGTGAGCCGGATCGCAAGCGCCCCAATCTATCGCACCGCAACGGGCCAGCGCCTGATGGTGACGCTGACCGACGGATCGCGGCTGACGCTCGACACCGACAGCCGGGTCCGCGTCGCGTATAGCGATTCCGAACGGCGGCTCGTGCTCGAACGCGGCCAGGCGCTGTTCGAGGTGGCCAAGCACCAGCCCCGACCGTTCGTCGTTGTCGCGGGATCGCACGCGGTCACCGCGCATGGCACCGCGTTCGACGTGAGGCTCGATCCGAGCGCCGTACAGGTCGCGCTGGTCGAGGGATTGGTGAGCGTCGCGACCAGCGGCGGCCAGGCCAGGCCGGTCAAGATGGTACCCGACGACGTTCTGACCGCCTCCGCCACTGGCATATCGGTGCGCCATGTGCCCGGCATGGCGCTGGCGCTGTCGAGCTGGAGCGAGGGGCGGCTCGTGTTCGAGGATACGAGCCTGCGCCACGCGGTCGCCGAGATGAACCGCTATGGCACGCCGCAGATCGCGATCGCCGACGCCGGCGCCGGTGCGGTCCGGATCAGCGGATCGTTCCGGACCGGTGACGTCCAGCCGTTCCTTGATGCGCTGGAGCTCGGCTTTCCGGTGACGGTCGATCGCCGCACCGATGGGCACATCATAATCGCGACGAAAAAATACCGCTGAAAACGGATCGAACAGGTTCGGTATTTTCGGAGCGTTGCGTCTTTACCTTCAGATCGACCCCGGCAGAGGGATCGCACGTACAGGGAGGATTGCATGACATCCACAGGCAGGACCGTGCTGATGCGCGGCATGATGATGACCGCATTGGTGTTCGGCGCAGGCGGCATCCCGATCGGCGCGACCGCGCAGGCCGCGGTCGGCGTTCGCATCGCCCGGCAGGACATGAGCACCGCGCTGCTCGCCTTTTCACGCCAGAGCGGCAAGCAGATCCTGTTCGCGCCCACCCTCGTCCGCGGCAAGACCGCGCGCGCGGTGAACGGCCGAATGGCGGTCGGTGATGCGCTGACGACGATCCTGAAGGGCTCCGGCCTCGACCACCGGCTGACGCCGAGCGGCGCGTACCTGATCGTCGCGGCGCAGGAGCAGGCGGGCACGATCCCCGCAGCGGCGCAGACCGAGCCGGCTCAGCCCGCCCCCGACCCATCGCCCGTACAGGCCGCGCCAGAGGAACCCGCCGCGGATATCGTCGTGATCGGCACCGCGGGCGGCGGCACGCGGCGGCAGAGCGCGGCGTTCGCAGTGACCACGATCGACAGCACGATGGCGCAGCGTCTCGGCACCGCCAGCACCGCCGAGGTGCTGCGCGCCGTACCGGGCGTCAGCACCGAAAGCTCGGGCGGCAAGACCGGCGCGAACATCTTCGTCCGCGGCTATCCGTCGGGCGGCGATGCGGAATACGTCACCTTCCAGACGCAGGGCGTGCCGTTCTTCCCGCCGCCGACGCTGTCGTTCCTCGAGAACACGCAGCTGATCCGGATCGACGAGACGATCCAGCGCGTCGAGGCGGTCCGCGGCGGCACCGGCGCATTGTTCTCGAACGGCCAGCCTGGGCTCACGGTCAACCTCGTCCAGCGCGAAGGCAAGCAGACGCCGGCCGGATTACTCAAGCTCAGCGGCACCGATTTCGGCGAGTTCCGCGTCGACAGCTATGTCTCCGGTCCGATCGATGACAGCACGACCTACATGGTCGGCGGCTATTACTCGACTTCGCGCGGCATCCGCGATGCGCAGTTCGAGGCGGAGCGCGGCGGTCAGATCACCGGCAACATCCGCCATGATTTCGACAAGGGCTCGATCCTGCTGTTCGGCCGCTATCTCGACGATCGCGGTCAGTGGCTGCTGCCGATCCCGGTCGTCCAGGACGGCAACAAGATCCGCGAATATCCCGGCTTCGATGCCGGCACCGGCACGCTGGTAGGACGCGACACGCGGATCGGCGTGCGCAACGACGGCAGCCGCGTCGATCTGGCGGACGGCCGCAGCGCGAAGACCTATAATCTCGGCGGCAATTTCGACTACGACCTCGGCAGCGGCATCACCATCCGCGATCGCGGGAGCTGGATGGAGGGCGATGCCAATACGATCGGGCTGGTCCCCGGCGGCACCCCGCCGATCACCGCCGCCGCCTATGCTGCCAGCAAGGGCGGCACAATCGGATCGCTCACCTACGCCACCGGCGGTGCCCCGGCATCACCCAACACCGCGGTCGTCGAGGCTGGGCTGTGGAGCGTCGAGAAGCATATCCAGGCGTTCGTCAACGATTTCGCGCTGGCGTGGAAGTCGGGCGGCAACACGCTGACCGGCGGCATCTATTACACACGCTACAAGTCGCGCGACCGGTGGAATCTCGGCAACAGCATGCTGCTCACCGCCGAACCCAATGCACGCCGGCTCAACCTGACGCTGGCGGACGGCCGGATCGTCACGCGCGACGGCTTTTCGGGCGGTTCGACGTTCAAGGTCAACGCGCGCTACACCGGCGAGGACGTCGCCGGGTATGCGGTCGACGAGTTGCAGATCACCGAGAAACTGCGCGTCGATGGCGGTGTCCGCTATCAGCACCACTCGGTCGACGGCACGCTCGAGAACCTCGCCGGCACGGTCCCGGCGGCGGGCGCTGACGGCAATCCGCTGACGCTGTACGACAATGGCGATGCGCAGTTGAACGGCACCTTCCGCACGATCCGCTACCGCGGCGATGCCTGGTCGTGGACCGGCGGCGTCAATTACGATCTGACGCGCGAGATCGGCGCGTTCGTCCGCTACAGCCGCGGCAATAGCTTCCCGTTCTTCGACAATCTGCGCGACGGGATCGACGTCGCACCGCAGGTCGACAGCTATGAGGGCGGAGTGAAGGTCTCGACCGGCATCGCCAACCTGTATGCGACGGTGTTCCACAACACTTTCGACGGGCTCGCGACGACGGTCATCACCAGCGGCGCACCGATCGCATCGGTTGGCGGTGCTAAGGCGACCGGTGTCGAGTTCGAGGGGCAGTTGCGGCCGTTCGGCGGCTTCACGCTCAGCGGATCCGCGACCTATCTCGACGCGAAATACCGTGATTTCTTCACCGATGGCGGCCTGACCGACCTGACCGGCAACCGAGTCCAGCGGCAGCCGAAATGGCAGTGGCGCGTCACCCCCGCCTATGATCTGGAGCTCGGTGGCGACGCCAAGGCCGGCGTGTATGCGACGATCGGCTATGTCGGCGACCGGTTCTCCGACGTCCAGAACGCGCAGGTCCTGCCGAGCTATTACAAGCTCGATGCAGGCGCCACACTCGATCTGACTCCGCAGATCCAGTTCCAGGTGATCGGCGACAATCTGACCGACGAGATCGGGCTGACCGAGGGCAATCCGCGGACGCTCGGATCGCAGGGCAGCGGCACGATCCTCGCCCGGCCGATCGTCGGTCGGTCGATCCGGTTTGGCGCCGCGTTCAAGTTCTGATCGGCGCTACGGCAAATTCTGATAAGGGCTTCGGCGATCGATCCCGCCATGTCGGCGGGATCGATCGCTCTACCGGGATGATCGCACGTGATGAAGACTATCAGCCGTTTTGCCGTGTTGGCCTCGGTCGCCGCGGTGGCGCCCGCCCAGTCTGGTCCGGCCCCCGCGCCCCTTTCCTCCACCGCGATCCGATCGCCGGCGGATCTGTACGGGCCGCTGTTCCAGGCCGTACAGCAAGGCCATGTGTTCGCGGACGGCAAGACGTTCGTCGATGCGATACCCAAGCGCGCTGCTGATGCGATCATGGCGGACTATGCGCAGGCCAAGCCCGAAGGCCCTGCGCTGAAGGCCTTTATCCTCGCCAATTTCATCGTCCCCGGCGAGAATGATCGCGGTTCCGGCGATCTTCGGTCGCATGTCCGCACGCTCTGGCCGCAACTCGTGCGCCAGCCCGTTGCACCGGTCGCTGGCAGTTCCGCGCTGCCGTTGCCTGCGCCCTATGTCGTGCCCGGCGGGCGCTTCCGCGAAATCTACTACTGGGACAGCTATTTCACCATGCTCGGCCTGAAGGTCGATGGCCAGCAGCCGCTCGTCGAGACGATGCTCGACGATTTCACCAGCCTGATCGATCGATACGGCCATATCCCGAACGGCACGCGCACCTATTATCTCAGCCGCTCGCAGCCGCCCTATTACGCGATGATGCTCGATCTCTCGACCAACACCGACCCTGCGGTGGCGAAGCGTCGGCTGGCGGCACTGCGCGCGGAACACGCGTTCTGGATGAAGGGCGAGACCTGTGTCGCCGGTAAACCTGCCTGCCTGCGCGTGGTGCGGATGCCCGACGGCAGCGTGCTCAACCGCTATTACGACGACCGCGATACGCCACGCGACGAATCCTATGCCGAGGACGTCGCGACCGCGGCGAAGGCTGCACCCCGCCCTGCCGCCGACACCCAGCGCAATCTTCGTGCCGGTGCGGAAAGCGGATGGGATTTCAGCTCGCGCTGGTTGCGCGATCCGCAATCACTGACGACGATCCACACCACCGACATCGTACCCGTCGATCTTAACAGTCTTTTATGGGTGATGGAGCGTCGGATCGCCGCACGCTGCCAAACCGCGGGCGACACGCCGTGCGCCACCGCGTTCACGACGATGGCGACCAAGCGCAAGACGGCGATCGACCGCTATCTCTGGCAGGCGACGACCGCGCGCTATGCCGACTGGGACCTGTCGACCCGCAAGCCGACCGCCAGCATCAACGCCGCGATGATCGAGCCGCTGTTCGTCGGGCTCGCCTCGCCCGCACAGGCGAAAGCGGTCGCGGCGACCGTACGCCGATCGCTGGTCGCGGAGGGCGGACTGCGCACCACGACGCTGAAGACCGGCCAGCAATGGGACGAACCCAATGGCTGGGCGCCGCTGCAATGGGTCGCGATCGCCGGGCTCGATGCGAATGGCGAACCCGCCCTTGCCAAGGATATCGCGCGGCGCTGGATCGGCACGGTCGGCGCAGCCTATGCTGAAACCGGCAAGATGCTCGAGAAATACAATATCGAGCAGCGCACCCCTGGCGGCGGCGGCGAATATCCGGTGCAGGACGGTTTCGGCTGGACCAACGGCGTCGCCAGCGCGATCCTCGAGCGCTATCCCGATCTCGCGCGCCCAGCGGGATAACTACGTCCGAAATTCGGCTCCAAAAAAATCGCAGCGCAGTCTTGATGCGGCGATCGGGTGAATTATCTTCGCCAACGCCGGACGCGATCGGTCCGGTGACTGAGGGCACCGGCTCTCCCGGTGCTCCTTATGCTCAGATTGCTCATGTGGAGGATTTGGATATGAGGACGAACTTCGATTTTACGCCCTATCGTCGGTCCACTGTCGGTTTTGACCGGCTGTTCGACCTGCTGGAGGCGACTGCGCGCACCGAAACGGTCGACGGCTATCCGCCTTTTGATATCGAACGTGAGAGCGAGGACAGCTATCGGATCACGCTCGCCGTGGCTGGGTTCAGCCCAGACGACATCGAGATCGTCGCGCAGAACAACCAGCTGACCGTCAGCGGACGCAAGCCCGATGACCGCGACGAGGGCCGCTTCGTCCATCGCGGCATCGCCACGCGCGCGTTCGAGCGACGCTTTCAACTGGCCGATTTCGTCCAGGTACAGGGCGCGGGGTTTGACAATGGGTTGTTGCGTATTGCGCTTAAGCGTGAGGTTCCGGAGGCCATGAAGCCACGGCGGATCGAGATTGCCGGCACCGCGGCCAACGATCGCAATACCGGCGACACCGCGGTACGCATCGAAGAGCACCAGGCGGAACGCAGCGCCGCCTGAGTTTCACGACCTTCAACGCGGTTGCCGGCAACGATGCTGGCAACCGCTTTCTTTTGCCTGCGATGCGGCTTGTCAGGTCTACGTCGCTGCAGGCGGAACTCTTAACCGCCTACGACCCGTCACATCCCTTGGTACGCGCACCCCCGCGCAAGGGCATCAGCGTGGCGGTGGGAGCCTGACGTGGATATCGGCTGCGGATGGCACGACATGGCGAGCCCGCGACGACATCCGTAGCCAGCCACCGCGCATCACGACCAGCGCCACCGCCGCGGCAACCACGGCTAACCCCAGTTCGATCTTGCGGAGCGTGTCGCGGTTGCGGTCGTCGGTGTTCCACAAGCCTTCCCATTCCTCCTCGGACCGTGGCTCGTAATGAGCTTCGTCGAACACCGTGTCGTAATCGCTGTGATCCATCATACGCGGCCTCCCTCCGCGGGGGTGCGATCGTCGCCGACCAACATTTCGACCGGGGTATCGCCGATCGGGCCGGGCGACTGATCCTCGTCGGTATGCGCGAACAGCCAGCGGCCAAGCAGTCCAGCGACCGCGGCGCCGGTCAGCGGTGCGAGCCAGAACAGCCAGAGCTGCGACAGCGCCCAGCCGCCAACGAACAGAGCGGGGCCGGTGCTGCGCGCGGGATTGACCGACGTGTTGTCGATCGGGATCGAAATCAGGTGGATAAGCGTCAGCGCGAGGCCGATCGACAGCGGCGCGAAGGCCGCCGGCGAGCGCTCGTCGGTAGCGCCGAGGATGACGGTCAGGAAGCCGGCCGTGAGGATTGCTTCGCTGAGAAACGCGGTCGCGGCGCTGTAGCCGCCTGGCGAATGGGCGCCATAGCCGTTGGCGGCGAACCCGCTGGCGACGAGATCGAACCCGCCGGTGCCGGAGGCCAGCGCAGCAAGCGCGGCGCTGCCGAGAATGCCGCCGATGACCTGCGCTGCGACATAACCGGGAAGGTCGCGCGCTGGAAAGCGGCCGGCAACGGTCAGGCCGACGCTGACCGCTGGGTTGAAATGCCCGCCGGAAATGAAGCCGACGGCAAATGCCATGGTGAAGACAGTAAGACCAAAGGCAAGAGCGACACCGGCCATCCCAATCGTGCCGGGAACGCCGCTACCTGCGGCGAGGACAGCAGCCCCGCATCCGCCCAGTACCAGCCAGAACGTGCCGATCGCTTCCGCGGCAAGTCGGCGCGCGGTGGCGATCGGGCGCGGCCTTGGCGGACCGTCGGTCTTGCCGGCGGTCGGACGATAGATGGCTTCGGTCATCCCCTGACACCTCGTACAGGACGCGTTATTGCGCATCTCTGATGGTCGAAAATACCGATGGGCGTGCCAGGCACGCCCACCGGCCACGCGGTTACTTGCCGCGGAGCGTGTTGATCAGCGCGATACCGAGAACGCCGGCAACCGCTGCTGCGGTGAACGGACGCTCCTTCGAGAACTGGCGGACATAGTCGACCAGCGGACGGATGTTCTCTTCGACGACGTCCTTGGCCTGGCCGACGGTTTTCTGGACCGTGCCGCCGAGCTGATCCGCAACGCCTTCGCTCTTCAGCGACGTGTCGCCGGTCGCGGTGCCGAGAGCTTCCTTGGCCTTGCCGCCGAAATCGGTTGCTGCGCCTGCGAGGGTGTCGGTGTTCATATGAATTCTCCTTGGTTGATGATGGGGTTAATGAAGGGTTTGAAAACTTCGATCAGAGATGCTTCGATCGGGGACGAGGCGTGTCGGTAACGTCGGTGGCGTCGTTACGATCCGCGAACGATCCGGATACCGAACGATTCATCGCATCCGATCATCGCATCAGAGCGGCGATGCCGGGTCGCTCAGAATGCCGCAGGCCGCGGCGGCCTTGCCGACTTCGAGTGGCACCTTAGGGTCCTTGACCTGGCTGGACACGCGGATGAAATCGCTCGCGGTCAGGCGACCCGGTGTCGTGTCGCCTTCGCGCGATGCCTTGGCGGCGCGACCGAGCTGCTGGAGCTGGCCAAGCGACAGGTTCGCCTCGAGCCGGTCGCCGACGCACTGCGACTGAGCCGGCTGGAAACCATAGCCCTCCAGCGAGGTCGCAATCTTGGCCGACGGATTGACGCATGCCGCCAACGATAGCGCGCCGATGCCAACGGTGAGAACGCCTGCGACGCGGATGAACCTACGATGCTGAACCATGATAAGCCCCTGTCTTCGGGCACCATGCGGCTTCGCTCCGACCGGACGCAAAACCCATATTTCCCAGACGCATAACCAGCGTGCGGCCGGATGTATCCCAGGTAACCATGCACTATGCGCATGTGACGTTTATACTATCGGCGCCCCATCCAAACGCTCAAGCGGCCGCGTCGTCGGCATGGGTCCGTGGCATGCCGATCACGCCAATCGTAAGCCGAGCCTCTCATTGCCAGCGGGGCACGACAAACCGTCAGCCCACGACCTTGCTCAGGATTCGCGATAGTTGTTCGATTGAATAGGGTTTGTGCAGCAGCTCGAACCCATGCGTACCGTCCTGCGCCAGCACGTTGCTGTAGCCGGAGGTCAGCACCACCGGCAGCGTCGGGTAGCGGTCGCGGATCACCTTGCCCAATTCGATGCCGTTCATTCCAGGCATCACTACGTCCGAAAAGACGATATCGAACCGTGTCGCGTCAACCGCGAGTTCGGCAAGCGCCTCCTGAGCGTCCGCCGCCCAGACCGTCACGTACCCGAGTTCGGCGAGTGACTGCGTCGTGAAGGTCCCGACTTCGCTGTTGTCCTCGACCACGAGCACGCACGTGCCATGGCCATCGGCAAGGCCCTCGCCCACATCGTCGACCTCGGCCGGCGCGCCCTGATCGACCTGGGGAAGATACAGCGTGAAGACCGTGCCCCGGCCGACCTCGCTCTCGACCGTGATGTCGCCACCCGATTGCTTGGCGAATCCGAAGACCTGGCTAAGGCCCAGTCCGGTCCCCTGCCCAACCCCCTTGGTCGTGAAGAACGGCTCGAAGATACGCTCAAGCTTGTCGGGTTCGATTCCCGAACCGCTGTCGGCCATTGCGATGGCGATAAAACGCCCCTCGACCGCCGGGTGCGAGCGGACCGCCGGAATGAGCCCCGCCGATCGTACCGTGATATCGATCCGCCCGGCCCCCTCCATCGCGTCGCGCGCGTTGACCGCCATATTCACCAACGCGGTATCGAGCTGGCTGGGGTCGACATTCGTGAAGCACGGCGTGTCGGGAAGATCGATGGCGATGACGATCCGCGACCCCGTCAGCGTGCCGAGCATGTCGGAGATCACGCGCAGACTCTGTCCGACGTCGATCACTTCAGGCTGCAACGCCTGCCGGCGTGCGAATGCGAGCAACTGCCCGGTCAGCTTTGCCGCACGGTCCGCGGTATCGGAGATCGCATCGATATACCGCTCGCGTCGCTCGGCGCTGAGATCGGGGCGTTTCAGGAGGTCGGTGGCGGAGCGGATCACCGTGAGAAGATTGTTGAAATCATGCGCAACGCCGCCAGTCAGCTGGCCGACCGCTTCCATCTTCTGCGACTGGCGCAACGCGTCTTCCGCGGTCTGCAATTCGCTCGTCCGCGCCGCGACCTGCTGCTCGAGCGAAGCGGCGAGCATACTCAGGGCGTGTTCGGAGCGGCGGCGCTCGGTAGCGATCCGCGTCCGTTCGGCGACCTCGCGAATGAACTCAACCTCGTCCGGTCGCCAGCGCCGAGCGCCGGCAGACGCGATGTACAGCATCGCCACGAGACGGCCATTCTCCATGACCGGCATGTTGATGATCGCCCGCGCGTCGAGTGCTTCGAGCGCAGTTGCGGTCGTGACGGTCCTCGGATCGGTCCGCGCATCCTCCACGCACACTTCTTCGCCGCGTTTCAGATCGTCAATGTACGAACCGTAGGCGCGTAGCGCGAACGTCCCCGTCAACGGCGCGACATTGGGCGCACTCCAGTCACGAACGATCGTCACCGTCTCCGCCGCCAAGTCGATCTCGCCAAAGCCGGCGCGACTTGCCTCCAGCGTTTTGCCGATGATCCGCGCCGCGGCGAATGCGATGTCCTCAGGCTGGTCGGTATCGCGAAAGACGTCCCCCAGTTCGACGAGCCCGGCGCGCATGATCTCGTCGCGCTTATGCTCGGTGATATCGGTCGACACCCCGGCGATCCGCAACGCCTCGCCCTTGGCATCGTAGAAGGGCTGACCGCGTGACGCGATCCAGCGCACCTCACCGTCCTGCCGGTAGATACGGTAGATCACGTCATAATCATTGCCCTCGGCGATGCAGCGACGAACCTCCGCCGCGCTTTTTTCCCGATCGTCGGGATGGATCGCCTGTAGCCGCTCATCATAGGTGAAGGGCTGATCGACCGGACGCCCGAAGATCTCCTTGCAGGTTTCCGACGCGATCAGCTGGCGGCTGACGATGTCGAGCGTCCAGGTGCCGAACCGTGCCGCCTTCAGCGTGAACGCCAGTTCGCGCTCCTGCTCCTTTTGCAGCCGCAGTCGATCGGTCAGTTCCGCCATGAGCGACGCGTTGCTGACTTCCAGACCGTGCAGCCTCTCGCGCTCGATCGTCACATCGACCTGGCTGGCGAAGAAATACGCCAGCACGCCCTCGGTGTCGTAGACCGGCGCCATCAGCAGCCGGTTCCAGAACAGCTCTCCGTCCTTGCGCTGATTGCGAATGTCGATCTCGATCGACTCGACACGCCGCACCGCATCTCGGATTTTGGCGACCGTCGCGGGATCGGTTGCCGGCCCCTGCAGGAACCGGCAGTTGCGCCCCAGAATCTCCTCACGCGTATACCCGCTCAACCGGCAGAAGGCGTTATTGGCGAACACCACGGGATTGTCGGGGAGACGCGGATTGGTGATGATCATCGGCATCCGAGTCGCGCGCACCGCCGCGACGAACGGATCGGTCCCGACATCCTGCCCCAGTACCTCGGCAGCAATGCGCTCGGCATCGGCAGTCATTTTCGGCACGCCCTGGACGGCGCTGTCGGTCGTATCGGTCAAGGCCGCCTCGATTGTCGCTAAGTCCCTGACATCTAGGCCCGCCCCGGGATCGCCGCAACGTCGGAACGGTGACGATACGACAGGTCAGGTACGGCTTCGCAGCCAGGCGGAACGCGCGGCGTCATAGTGTTCGCGCGCTGCATCGCGCGCGGCGACGGCTTCCTTCATCCCGGCGTCCTGCATGCGCTCGAGCGCGCGACGACGACGGGCAAGGTCGGCCTCTTCCTGTTCGATCGACCTGATGGCCAGACGATACTCGGTTTCGAGCGACGCCAGCGCGTCATCCGCGGCGTCCAGTGCATCGCGTTTGGGTTTGGGTAATGGCTTGGGTGAAGGCTTGGGCTTGGGTGAAGGTTTGGGCTTCGGACCCGACTTCGACGGTGTCGGTTCCTGCGGTCCGGTGCGACGTGCCTGCGGTGTCTCCACCTCGACTGCCAGATTTTCCGCGCCCGTCCCCCGCGCGCGCTTGATGACCGTGCCCGGCGCCGCAAGCGGTTCCGCCGTCAGCGCGTCATCCGTGACCTGCTCGGCGATACCGCGCGCGAACAGATCCTTGTCGCTACCCCATGCGGCCAGGGCCGCCTTCTGACTGGCGGCGGCGACATACGCGTCGTGGAACCCCGCCACGGTACGATAGACTTTCAGCTTTTGTGCGCGGGCCATGCTGCGGTGTTAGCACTCGACACCGCGTCATCGCTACGCTGCGAGCGCGTAGCGACGGCAATGCTCCAGATATCCCGCTTCGTGCGCACCGGCGAGCGAGACCACGCTGTCCCACAACCAGGTCGGGGCGTCGATCGCGCCGCGCCGATCCGCCTCCAGCATCGCCAGCCAGCGCTGCCGGGTCGCGTCGTCCATTTGCCGGGCATGGGCCTTGCCGACCACGAAGGCGAGATAACGGCCCGCCTTGATCGCCTCGCCGTGGCTGAACTGATCGACTTCGATCTTCAGGTCCTGGGGCGCGAGTTCGCGAATGAAGAACGATCGGCCTAGCATCCGTACCGGGATCATTCGGGCACCAAGATACGGTGACAGCGCACGGGCGGCGGCGGCAACCCGTTCCGCATTATCCGCTGGCATGGGATCGGCGGACGTCGACGACTGCGCCGCCCGGGGCGCGATCGGCGCGACCGCTTCCTTCAGGTCGACGATCGCATAGCTCGACCGCCCCTTGGCGGACTTTAGTTCGAGGATCGCGGCAAAGCGCAGCAGGCCCAGCGAACTGCACCCCTTCATCCAATACGCGGCGTCGACCAGCCGGATCGCGCGCGCCGCCCCCTTATCCTTGCGATCGAGCGACAGGATCATCCGGGCGACGGCGGGATCGTCGAACACCGCGGTCAACGCCGCGCGCTCGTCATCCGCCAACGCCCAGAATTTACGGCCCAGCGGGATCTCTGGCTCGATCGCTTCGAGCCGTTCCTTCGCAAGGTGACGCCAACGTCGTCCGAGCGCGCGTTTGCGGACGCTGCGAACGGCGTCGGGTTCGGGACCGGTATCGTCCGTCTTCGGATCGTCGATCGCGGCGGCATAGCCCTCAACCATCGCCTCGATCATCCGAGCGGTCGTCACGCCTGGCAGATCGGAGCCACGCGCCGCCGTCGCCAGCGACAGGCCGAGACGGATCAGGTCGTGGGCCGGATTGCCGATCACCGCCTGATCCAGATCGCGGACCTGAACCTCGACCTGCCCGTCCGCCGACGCGATCGGGCCTAGATTACCGAGATGGCAATCGCCGCAGATCCAGATCGCCGGGCCGGTGGGAACGCGTCGGGCGACCGGCGACGCGGCTAGCCATTCGTAGAATTGTGCGGTGTTGCCGCGCACATAGGCATGCGCCGAACGCGCCATCTTGCGGGTCCGGTTTCCTTCGAGAACGGCCCGACGATCGGCGGCGGCGGGCATTGGCTTCGGCATTACGGTAAAATCCATTTCAGCGGCGACGAAGACAGAACGTCTAGCGCGCAAAACCGACACCGATACTGACCTGTATTTATACGTTTCCCGCCATCCACCCGCCATCCAAACGCGTTGCCGCGCGTTCGGCACCGCAGAGACGCTTGATAGAGGATTGTCGTTGCTGAATTTTCTGGTGGCCGAGAGCGAAACTGCCGACGAGCGCGAGGCGCGTCGGCGGCATGCGGGCAAGAGCTCGGGTGAGACCTATGCCGCAACGTTGCGCCAGATCCGGCCCGGTGCCGCGATCACCATCGTCGCGCCCGCCGATGACGATGCACGGGTTTTCGACGCGGGCGAACTGCGCGCGTTCGACGCGGTGTTCGTCACCGGATCGCCGATGCACGTCTACGACGACACCCCCGAAGTCCGCCGCCAGATCGCGTTCATGCGCACCGTCTTCGCGTCGCACACACCGTCGTTCGGATCTTGCGCTGGGTTGCAGATCGCGGTTGCCGCGGCCGGGGGCAAGGTTCGCAAGATGCCCGAACGGCTCGAAGCGGGGATCGCGCGGCGCATCACGCCGACGGCAGCCGGACGCGACCATCCCTTGCTTGCCGGCCGACCCGCGTGTTGGGACGCGCCGGCGATCCATGGCGACGAAGTCGAGACGCTTCCCGCCGATGCGATCCTGCTCGCGAGCAATGCGGTGACGACCGTCCAGGCCGCGGAGATCCGCCATGACGGCGGGACCTTCTGGGGCGTGCAATATCATCCCGAACTGGCACCGGGCGAGATCGCCGTGGCGCTGCGTCGGCAGTCGGCGGACATCGTCGAACTTGGCCTTGCCGAAAACGAAGCGGAGGTCGAGCGGCAGGCGGCGCTGCTCGATGCGCTCCACGACGACCCCGAACGGCCCGCGCTATGGTGGGCGCTGGGGATCGATCGTGCCTTCGCCGAGGAAGCGAGCCGTCGCACCGAGCTGGTCAATTTCCTCGAACATCTCGCTGAACGCTGACCGCGACCGCGCACGGGTTCGAGCCGGTAGAAATCGCACCGGCTGACGTGACGAGACCTTTGCGGGCTTGCCTCCAGCGGCGACGGCGGCATGGATAGGCCGATGACTGGTACACCCGAGATCACCATCCATCACCACGGCGTCGAGCGCCACCCGCTGATCGTCATCGACGATTTCTGGCCCGATCCGGAAGCGTTGCGCGAAGATGCGGCGAGCCTGCGCATGGGTAGCATCGGACCACATTATCCTGGCATCCGCGCCACCGTGCCGCCGCGCCTGGCGGACACGATGCGTTGCAGGATCGCGCCGTTGCTCGCCGAGCATTTCGGCCTCGATCCCGCACCGGCGATTTCGGAAGCCTATTATTCGCTCGTCACCACCGCGCCCGCCGATCTCGCGCCGATCCAGCGCCTGCCGCATTTCGATGGGGTCGAACCACGCCGAATCGCGGTGCTGCTGTTCCTCGGTCACGGCGACCAAGGCGGGACGGCGTTCTACCGCCAGCGCGCCACGGGGTATGAAAGCGTCGACGGCCCGCGGCTCGATCGGTTCCGGGCGACGCTCGACGCCGACGTGCGAACGCATGGCCTGCCCGATGCGGCGTATATCGCCGGTGATACACCGATGTACGAACGGATTGCGGTACAGCCGGCCGTCTTCAACCGCGCGCTCGTCTATGCGGGAAACACGCTGCACTGCGCGTATCTGCCGCCTGAGGTCGTACTGAGTGCGGATCCGCTGGCGGGGCGGCTGACCCTGAACCTGTTCCTGTTCGACGACTGATCGCGGCGTCGCTTGCGCTGCCCGCGGCACCGACGCTGCCGTGAATACGTATGCTGGTTTCTTTCGATACGCCCCCGACGGGGATACAGCATCCCCAGGACAATCGACGCGCACGCACGACGTCGAGGACACTGACAAACAGAGTTGAGGATGCGCGGGACCCGTCTCGCCGAAGGGGATTTCATGAGCAATTTCAAATCGTACCGCGCCCGCGCGACGTTCAGCTCGACGGCGCACACGCGCCTTGCGCTGCGGGTCAGCGCCACCGCGCTCGCCGCCGCACTGATCCTGCCGGGCCATGCCGCATTCGCACAGTCCGCCCCGTCGACCGTGACTCCCGGTACCGCAAATGCCAACCCGACCGCCGCCGCGCAGGTCGACGCGGTCACCACCGCCGCCGATCCGACGCCGCAGCCGGCAGACGCCGTCCCGCCGTCGTCGCAGGATGCCGTGACGCAGAGCGCAGCACCGCAGGACGATGCGACGGGCGGTGGTGACATCGTCGTCACCGGTATCCGCGCCGGCCTCGAATCCTCCGCCAAGATCAAGCGCCAGTCGGTCCTGATCGTCGACTCGGTTTCCGCCGAAGACGTCGGCAAGCTGCCCGACGTGTCGATCGCGGATTCGCTCGCGCGCCTGCCCGGCGTGACCGCGCAGCGTCTCGAGGGGCGCGACCAGCGTCTGTCGATCCGCGGCCTCGGCCCCGATTTCTCGACCACCTTGCTCAACGGTCGCGAACAGGTGACGACCGGCGACAACCGCGGCGTCGAGTTCGACCAGTATCCGTCGGAATTCTTCAAGACCGTCAACGTCTACAAGTCGGCCGACGCCTCGCTGGTCGCCGCCGGCATCGCCGGCACGGTCGACCTGCGCATGCTGCGCCCGCTCGACCAGGCGCACCGCATCATCGCGGTGAGCGCTCGCGCGCAGATGAACGGCATCGACAAGCTCAATCCCGACGGCACGCGCTACGGCTATCGCGCATCGGCGACCTATGTCGACAAGTTCGCCAACGACACGCTTGGCATCGCGATCGGCGTGTCGGCGACGCAGACCCCGTCGCAGGACGAGCGCTACAATGCGTGGGGCTATAACGGCACCGGCACCGCGACCGATCCCTACGTCATCCAGGGCGCAAAGCCCTATGTCCAGTCGAACGAACTCAAGCGCTATGGCGGCGTCGCGACGATCGAGTGGCAGCCGTCCGACAGCTTCCACTCGACCTTCGATGCGCTGTATTCGCATTTCGAGGAAACGCAGCGCCTGCGCGGTATCGAGTTCCCGCTCGCGAGCAATGTCGGCACCGCCAATACCAATATCACGGGTGTCTCGGACGGGTTCGCCGACGAGATCACCTTCAGCAAGGTCCACGCGATCCAGCGCAACGACTATAATCAGCGCAAGGCCGAGAATTTCTCGTTCGGCTGGAACAACGACCTCAAGCTGACCGACAAGGTTCACCTCAACGTCGATGCCAGCTGGAGCCGCGCGACACGCACCGACTTCACGCTCGAGACCTATACCGGCGCCGGCTATCAGGCGACCGGTCCGGACGACACGGTCAAGGTGTCGCAGAATTCGAACGGCACGTACAAGATCGTACCGACGCTCGATTACACCGACACCAATATCTTCAAGCTGACCGATCCGCAGGGCTGGGGCTATAACGGCACGCAGGCCGTGGTGCAGGCCGGCTTCCTGGGCAATCCCAACTTCAAGGACGACCTGAAGTCGCTCCGCGCAAGCCTGAACGGCGAGTTCGACGACAGCATCGTCAAGAGCTGGGAAGCGGGCGGCAACTATAGCCGCCGCGAGAAGACCAGCGCGTACAAGTCGTATTTCCTGTGCCCGAAGGGCGCCGGCACCAACTGCACCGTCACCAGCGGCACGCCCACCTCGGCGGCGGTACCGGCGGAAGCAGTCATCGGCACCGTGCCGCTCGACTATCTCGGCGTACCGGCCGCACTCGCGCTCGATCCGCTGTATCTCTACGACAACGTCTACACCAGTTCGTACGACAACCGGCCGGACTCGCTGGTCCGCGACAACACGGTGACCGAGAACATCTACACCGGCTATGCCAAGATCACGCTCGACGGGGATCTCGGCGGCAAGCCGTTGAAGGGATCGATCGGCGCGCAGGTCGTGCATAGCGACCAGCGTTCGGACGGCCAGATCGCCAGCGTCGTCGACGGCGTGGTGACGATCGCCCCCGCCTCGCAGAAGGTGACGTATACCAACGTCCTGCCATCGGCGACGATGTCCGTCGAGCTGATCCCGCTGGGCTTCGTCAAGGTCGGTGCTTCGCAGACGATGGTCCGTCCGCGTCTCGACCAAGAGCGCGTCACGCAGGCGGTCGGCATCAACGTCGCCAACATCCAGGCGAACAACACCAACCCGGGGCTGAACCCGGTGTTCACCTCGACCGGCGGCAACGTCAATCTGAAGCCCTATCAGTCTACCAACATCGATCTGTCGTTCGAGAAATACTTCGCGGGCGGCGGCTATGTCGCGCTGTCGGGCTACTTCAAGCACCTCACCGACTTCGTCGATCCGAACAACAGCTATGCGTATGATTTCAGTTCGCTGCTCGGCGCGCTGAGCCCGGCGCAGCAGGCGATCGTGATCGCGAACGGCTTGCAGACCGGGGTGGTTAGCGCGCCCGCGAATACCGGTCGCGGCACCGTGCTGGGCGTCGAGGGGACGTTCTCGCTGCCGTTCAAGGCGCTGACATCGGCGCTCGACGGGTTCGGGATGTTCGTGTCGGCCAATTACACCGAGTCCGAGATCAAGTACGCGAACAACCCGATCGAGGCGATCACCCTGCCCGGCCTGTCGAAGCTGACCGGCAGCGGCACGGTCTATTTCGAGAAGGCCGGCTTCCAGGCGCGTGTGAACTATCGCTACCGCTCGTCCTTCCTGGCCGAAGTCGCGGGTATCTCGTCGACGCCGACCTATCGCACCGCGCGATCGGAAGGCATCCTGGATGCGCAGATCGGGTATGAGTTCCAGAGCGGTCCGCTCGCGAACTTCGCGATCCTGGCGCAGGCGAAGAACCTGACCGACCGTCCGTTCGTGACCTACCAGAACGGCGATGCGCGCCAGGTGATCGATTACCAGCGCTATGGCCGCGATTATTACGTGGGCATCACCTACAAGTTCTGACCGGGACGCGGGGCGTAAAAAGAACGCCACGCGGATTGGCTAACCAGTTCTCCGTCATGCCGGGCTTGTTCCGGCATCCACGGCGCCGCGAAATCGAGGGCCTGGGGTTTGCGGAACGGTGGACCCCGGAACTAGTCCGGGGTGACGGACGGTTTTCAGCGAGGGCTCGGTCAAGCAGCGCAGCAGTCGATCCGCTCGCATGTGGCGCAAACAACGGTTTGAAAACGGGACGCAAACGATGGCCGACCAACCCTTGCGCATAGCCATTGCCGGCGGCGGTACCGCCGGTTGGATGGCGGCGGCGACCTTCGCGCGGTTCCTGGAGACGGGCTACGAGATCGACCTGATCGAGTCCGACGACATCGGCACGGTCGGCGTCGGCGAGGCGACGATTCCGCAGATCCACCTGTTCAACGATGCGCTCGGTCTCGACGAGGACGCGTTCCTCCGCGCGACCGGCGGCACATTCAAGCTCGGCATCGAGTTCGTCGACTGGTTCAAATCCGGCCATCGCTACATGCACGCGTTCGGCGATGTCGGGCGAGACGTCGGCCTGCTGCCGTTCCACCAATATTGGCTGCGCGCACGGTCGCTCGGGCTTGCCGGCGATCTCGGCGCCTATTCGCTCAACACGCACGCCGCACTCGCCGAGCGGATGCAGCGTGGTCCGGCCCGCACGTCGCGCGTCCTGCCATCGATGCCCTACGCCTATCATTTCGATGCCGGGCTCTATGCGCGCTATCTGCGGCGCTATTCCGAGACGCGCGGCGTAAACCGGATCGAAGGCAAGATCGTCCGCGTGACGCGCGACGGCGAAAGCGGCGACGTCTCGGGCCTCATGTTGGAGAACGGCACGACCGTCGCCGCCGACCTGTATATCGACTGCACCGGGTTTCGCGGGCTGTTGATCGAAGAGGCGCTCGGCACGGGGTATGAGGACTGGACGCACTGGCTGCCATGCGACCGCGCGATCGCGGTACCATCGGCGCGGAGCAAGGCGTTCACTCCGTACACGCGCTCGACCGCGCATGCGGCGGGCTGGCAGTGGCGGATCCCGTTGCAGCATCGCACCGGCAACGGCGTCGTGTTCTCCAACGCGCATATGAGCGAGGACGAGGCGACCGCGACGCTGCTCAGCGGACTAGACACCCCGGCGATGGCCGATCCGCGGACGATCACCTTCCGCACCGGTCGCCGCAAGCAGATGTGGAACCGCAACGTCGTCGCGCTCGGGCTTGCCGCCGGGTTCATGGAACCGCTCGAATCGACCAGCATCCACCTGATCCAGTCGGCGATCGCCCGGCTGCTGAAGCTGTTGCCGGGGCGCGTCATCGCTGACGCCGATCGCACCGAGTTCAACCGCCAGAGCGACTTCGAATACGAACGCATCCGCGACTTCATCATCCTCCACTACAAGGCGACAGCGCGCGACGACACGCCGTTCTGGCGCGAGTGCCGCGACATGGCGGTGCCCGACACGCTCGCCGCGAAGATCGAATTGTGGCGCGGCAGCGGGCACATCGTCCGCGAGCATGAGGAGCTGTTCACCGAGGTCGGTTGGCTCCAGGTGCTCGCCGGGCAAGGCATCGTGCCGCGCGGCCATCATCCCCTGGCGGATGCGATATCGACCGCCGATCTGGCCGAGTTCATGGACACGATCGACAAGCTGAACGCACGCGAGGCGGGCCAGATGCAGGATCATGCCGCGTTCGTCGCCCAGCACTGCGCCGCCGCGGCGGGCCTGGCAGCATGACCCCCGACGCCGACACCCTTTTACGATCGAGACCGATGACCGCTTCCGAGACCCCGACGCCCTGGTGGAAGGGCGCCACGATCTACCAGATCTATCCGCGCAGTTTCGCCGACTCGAACGGCGACGGGATCGGCGACCTTGCCGGCATCACCGCGCATCTCGACTATGTCGCCGCGCTCGGTGTCGACGCGGTGTGGTTGTCGCCGTTCTTCACCTCGCCGATGGCGGACTTCGGCTATGACGTGTCGGATTATCGTGACGTCGATCCGATCTTCGGCACGCTCGCCGATTTCGATGCACTGATCGCGCGCGCGCATGCGCTGGGCCTCAAGATCATCATCGACCAGGTCTATTCGCACACCTCGGAGGAGCATGACTGGTTCCGCCAGAGCCGCGCCTCGCGCAGCGGCGACAAGGCGGACTGGTATGTCTGGGCGGATGCCAAGCCCGACGGCACCCCGCCATCGAACTGGCAGTCGGTGTTCGGCGGCCCGGCCTGGACCTGGGACGCGCGACGTGGCCAATATTACATGCACAATTTCCTGAAGGATCAGCCGCAGCTCAACGGGCATAATCCCGCGGTGCAGGACGAACTGATCGCGACGGCGCGGTTCTGGCTGGATCGCGGCGTCGACGGCTTCCGCCTCGATGCGATCAACTTCGCGATGCACGACCCCGCGCTGACCGACAATCCGCCGGCACCGGCGACCAACCGCGCACGCACGCGGTCGTTCGACTTCCAGATGAAGCTGCACAACCAGAGCCATCCGGATATCGTTGGGTTCATCGAGCGGATCCGTGCGCTGCTCGACGAATATGGCGCCGGGTTCACCGTCGCCGAAGTCGGCGGCGACGACAGCGACCGCGAGATGAAACTGTTCACCGGCGGCAATGGCCGGCTGAACAGCGCGTACGGCTTCGACTTTCTGTACGCGGACCGGCTGACCCCGGAGCTGATCGTCGATGCGGTCGGCAACTGGCCCGATACGCCGGGGCTGGGCTGGCCGAGCTGGGCGTTCGAGAACCATGACGCACCGCGCGCGATCTCGCGCTGGACGACGCCCGACCAGCGCGACGCGTTCGCACGGATGAAGATCCTGCTGCTCGTCGCGCTGCGCGGGAACATCTTCCTGTACCAGGGGGAAGAGCTGGGCCTCACGCAGGTCGACATCGCGTTCGACGATCTCCTCGATCCCGAGGCGATCGCGAACTGGCCATTGACCTTGTCCCGAGACGGCGCGCGCACGCCGATGCCGTGGATCGGCGCGGCGCCCGATCTCGGGTTCGGCAGTACCGAGCCGTGGCTGCCGTTCGGGGAAGATCACCGCGCGATCGCGGTCGACGCGCAGGAAGCCGACGCGACGTCGCTGCTGCACTGGACACGGGCGCTGATCGCCGCGCGGAAAGCGCACCCGGCGTTGCGGCTTGGGAGCCTGCGGATCGTGCACAGCGACGATGCGGTTATCGCGTTCGAGCGTGAGTCCGGCGACGAGACGCTGCTCTGCGCGTTCAATCTTGGCGACGACGCGCGCGATTGGCCAGTCGGCATCGCGACCGACGGCGACATGCTGTTTGCGACCGACGGCGCCGACACGACGACGCTGCCGCCGCTGTCCGGGCTGGTCCTGCGGCGGTGATCGACGGGCTCGGCCAGCACATCGTCATCCTCGGCGGCGGCACCGCCGGGTGGATGACCGCGTGCCTGATCGCGCACCGCTGGCGGGATCGCGGCGTCCGCGTGACGCTGATCGAGAGCCCGGAGATCGGCATCGTCGGCGTCGGCGAAGGGTCGACACCGCAGCTGAAGCATTTCTTCGACACGCTCGGCATCGCCGAAGCCGAATGGATGCCGGCGTGCGACGCGACCTACAAGCTCGGGATCGGCTTCGAAGGCTGGTCCGACCGCGCCGGGTACGAACGCTATTTCCACCCCTTCCCCACCGCGCTCGACGGCCACACCGCGCCGCAGTTCTTCTACAACACGCGGGCTCGACGGACCGGTCGCGATGTCGACGCGCATCCCGATCAGTTCCTCCTGCCCGCTCGCCTCGCCGCCGCGCACTGCGCGCCGCAGCCTGCGGCCAACTTCCCGTTCGAGGTCAGCTACGGCTATCACTTCGACGCGTACAAGGTCGGCGCATTCCTAGCCACGCACGCGACCGAGACGCTGGGCGTCGTCCACGTCCAGCGCCGGATCGCCAGCGTCGAACGTGCTCCGAACGGCGACATCGCAGCGCTGATCGATACCGATGGCGCGCGCATCGCGGGCGACGTCTTCGTCGACGCCAGCGGGTTTCGCAGCACGATCTTCAGCGCGTTGGACATCCCCTTCGTCAGCTACGCCGACGCACTGTTCAACGACCGCGCGGTAGTGATGCCGACCGCGCATACCCCCGGCGCGGCGATCCCCAGCCAGACGCGCGCGACCGCGCTATCGGCCGGCTGGGCATGGCACATCCCGCTGACCAGCCGAAACGGCAACGGCTATGTCTATTCCAGCCGTCACCTGAGCGAAGCGCAGGCAGAAGCGGAACTGCGCGCGCATATCAGCGACGACGCCGGCGAAGCGCGCCACCTCAAGATGCGCGTCGGTCGCGTCCGCGACAGCTGGTCGCACAACGCGCTCGCAGTCGGACTGGCGCAAGGCTTCCTCGAACCGCTCGAGGCAACCGCGCTGCATCTCGTCATCGCCACCGTCGAAGCGTTCCTCGACATGGTCGACCAGGGCGGCGCGACCGAAGCAGCCCGCACCGCGTTCAACGCGCGCATCGCCGCGCGCTACGACGGCGTCCGCGACTACATCGTCGCGCATTACCGCCTGAACCAGCGCCGCGACGATCCGACCGGCTATTGGGCGGAAGCACGCGGCGTCGAAGCCCTGTCCGACGACCTCAAGATGCTGATGTCGACCTGGTTCACCGGTGCCGACATGGTCGCGGCGATCGATCGCGCCGGGCTCGGCCGCTATTATTCCGCGATCAGCTGGCACTGCCTGTTCGCCGGCTACGGCACCTTTCCCGACGCCGCGCGGCTGATCCCGCCCGGTGCCGATATCGATCCCATCGACCTGCCGAAGATCGACGATTTCCTGACCCGTTGCGCATCGAATTTCGGGTCGCACGCCTCTCGCCTCCGCGCCGCCGCGGACCACAAGGATCACGTATGAAACGCATCGCCCTCCTGCTCGCCGCCACCGCTGGCCTGTGCAGCGTGCCCGTCCAGGCGCAGACGACCACGCTCGCCGCCCCCACGCTCACGCCGCGCAATGATGGCGTCGAGGTTCGTGCCGGCGCGACGACCATGCGGATCACCGCGATGACCGACGGCCTCGTCCGCGTGCGCGTCGCCAAGAACGGCGCGTTCGCCGAGGATGCGAGCTGGGCGGTGACGGCGGCGACCCGCAAGCAGACCGCCAAGGTAAGCGCAGCCCCCGACGGCTTCGTGACCGCCAGCGTCCGCGTCCGCATCGGGGCCGGCGGCGCGATCACCTTCGAGACGCTCGACGGCAAGATCATCTCCGCCGACGCGGCGCCGGTCGCGACCGACGGCAAGGCGTTCGAGATCGCCAAGACGCTGCCGATCGCCGAGCATTTCTACGGTCTCGGCGACAAGACGCAGGGACTCGACCGGCGCGGGCACGGCTTCGTCGACTGGAACACCGATGCGTTCGGGTTCAGCAGCGCGGACGATCCGATCTACAAGTCGATACCGTTCTTCATCGGCTCCGGCGGTGCGGGAGGCAGCTACGGCATCCTGCTCGACAACACCTATCGCACCTGGTTCGACTTCGGCCACCGCGATGCCGAGACGCTCTCGTTCGGCGGCCCAGACGGCCCGATCGACTATTACTTCATTGCGGGCCCCTCTATGGCCGAAGTCACACGACGCTATGCCGACCTGACTGGCCACGCCCCGCTCGCGCCGAAATGGGCGCTCGGCTATCAGCAGTCGCGCTACAGCTATGGCAGCGCCGACGAGGTCCGCCAGATCGCCGCCCGCCTGCGCAGCGACCGCGTGCCGACCGACGTGATCTGGCTCGACATCGGCTACCAGGATCGCAACCGCCCCTTCACCACCGACGCCAAGACCTTCCCCGACCTACCCAAGCTCGCCACCGAGATGAAGGCCGACGGGATCAAGCTGGTCGCGATCACCGATCTCCACATCGCCGCGGTCGAGCAGGGCTATGCGCCGTACCAGAGCGGCATGAAGGCCGACGCGTTCATCAAGAACGCCGACGGCACCCCCTATGTCGCGCCGGTCTGGCCGGGGCCGTCGGTGTTCCCCGACTTCACCAGGACCGCCGCGCGAACTTGGTGGGGACAGCAATATAAGGGCTTCCTCGACGCCGGGATCGCGGGGTTCTGGAACGACATGAACGAGCCGGCGATCTTCGAGACGCCGACCAAGACGATGCCGCTCGACACCCGCCACCGCATCGGCAGCGACGATTTCACGGCGCGGATCACCGATCACCGCGAGGCGCACAATGTCTACGGCATGCAGAATACGCGCGCCACGTATGACGGCCTGCTCAAGCTGCGCCCCGACGAGCGCCCGTTCGTGATGACCCGCGCTAGCTATGCCGGAGGTCAGCGTTATGCGGTCACCTGGACCGGCGATAACAGCGCGACCTGGGATCACCTGAAGCTGTCGGTGCAGCAGATCATCAACCTCGGGCTGTCGGGCTTCGGCTACAGCGCCGCGGACGTCAGCGGGTTCGCGGGCGGCCCGAGCCCCGACCTGCTCACGCGCTGGACCGAGATCGGTGCGTTCACGCCGGTGTTCCGCAACCATTCGGCGACCGGCACCCCCCGCGTCGAGCCCTGGGTCGATGGTCCCGACCATCTCGCGATCCGCCGTCGCTTCATCGAGGAGCGCTATCGCCTGATGCCGTATTTCTACGCGCTGGCGGACCAGAATGCGCGGTTCGGCGATCCGATCATGCGCCCGGTGTTCTACGATTATCCCGCCGCCGCGACCGCATCGTGCGACCAGTCGATGGCGTTCACGCTCGGCAAGTCGCTGCTGATCGCGCCGCCGCCCAAGCCGGAGTCGCCGCAGGTCTATGACGTCTGCCTCCCCGCGGGCGGCTGGTATGATTACTGGACCGGACAGCGCGTCGGCACGCCCGAGCCCGCCGCCGCCGGCCCGATCCAGTCCGCGACGCAAGCAGTACCGACCGCGCGCACGCTCGGAGACCGCGTGACCGAAACGCCGCGCCTCGATCGCCTCCCCGTGTTCGTCCGGGCCGGTACGATCCTGCCGCGCCAGCCCTTGGTTCAGAGCACGAGCGAAACCCCTAACGGTCCGCTGCGGCTCGACGTTTATCCCGGCGCGGACTGCATGGGCACGCTCTACGAGGACGACGGCCGCACGCTGGCGTACACCCGCCGCGGCTATTTCCGTCAGACGGTGCGCTGCACGATCACGCCCACCGGCCTGTCGATCGACTTCGCCAAGCCCGAGGGCGGATTCAAGCCGTGGTGGACATCGATCGCCGTTACCGTCCACAACTGGACCGGGAGCGGCACCGCCACGGTTAAGCGCAAGCGCCTGAACCTCGTTGGTGACGCCCAAGCTCTGACCGCGACCGTGACCGTTCCCGCGCAATCCGGTGCCACCACGATCGCGATCGACGGGCGCCCAGCGCGCACCAACTGATCGCGGAGCCGCCCCGCGCATAGCCGCGTGTTGCTGAGCGAACATCCCACGACCATCCCGTGTGCACCGACGTGCGCGGGATGGTCGCGGCTGCCGTAAGCGGTAGCGCAGAAGAGCCTGGGCGCGTTGGGTGTACCGCCCTCCCCGACAGCGACGCGGTTCCAATCCCCTTGCCGGCACTAGAAATCTTGGTAGCGCCTGCGGAACGCATTTACCCTTACGGAAGAGCCAAGTATTTCTGGCACTGACGGTCAAATATAAGTTTACAAAAAATCTTTCCGATACTGATAATTGTTCGCCTTGATCTCGCACACATCTGCTAAAGACCAACAATACCAAGTGTGACGCCGTCGAACCGGATGTCAGACAGATACTCTGGTTTTTAGAGACACCGCGACATCGATACGACGCTCTCCAAGTTTATCGACGGGCTTTCGCTCGGGGTCTCGCTCGCCGAAGACGACCGGAATCACGTGCTAAATCTGCCCTTTACGCGAAAGACATTCATGGCGTCGGGATATCTCGTACGCCAGGGTGACCGGTGTGATACCGTTTCGGTACTATTGGATGGCTATTGTTACGGCCAAAAGGACGATGGCGAGGGAAATTGCCAGATCGTGTCGCTCGCAATACCCAGTGATATTATCGGCCTCGAGCATTTATACTTGCAGACGACCGATCACAACGTGCGCGCGCTCACGACGGTAGACGTCGCCATGATACCTTTGTCCGCGGTGCAGCAACTCTCCGCGAGCCGGCCGGCGGTTGCCCACGCGCTTGGTATTCATCAGGCGATAAACCATGCGATCGCCCGCGAATGGATCGTCAACATCGGCGCCAGAGACGGTTTGCGCCGCGTCGCGCATTTTCTGTGCGAATTTGCGGTCCGTTGCGACGCCTGGCGGGGCGATACCGCCGCCGGCTATGAGTTGCCGATGTCGCAAGAACAGATCGGCCAGGCGACGGGACTGACCGCGGTTCACGTCAACCGAATGCTGAAGACGCTTCACGCCGCCGGTCTGATCGAGCGCAGCTGGCGCAACGTCGTGTTCTCGAACTGGGAAGGGCTGCGCGACGTCGCCTGCTTCTCGTCGGATTATCTGCATCCAGGCCGACAAGTGCCCGCTCCCAACTACCGAACGGCCTAGTCCGGCTGATGTCGGCGCCGCGGTCGCCGCTCCGCTAACATAGGCTCCAGCTCCAGCCGTTCTCGACGATCGAACTACAGTGATCTGACGAATCGATAGATTCGGCCCAGTGAAACCCCCGTTCGATCCTGAGTCACGTCGCGGCTTGGACGCGAAATAGTGTTATCCAAATCTTAACAGACGGTCTTAATTACAGTCTTGCGCAGATAGACCGATCGGCAAACCGCCTAAATCGCCCCAAATTGTACGTTTTACACTATCATATCAAGATTATAGCTTGATTTTTATTTGGCGGACTTACATAGGTTAAGCAGACTTAGCGATCATACCGTGCGATCCTCGCGACCGGTCGATCGCCTAGGATACAATGCCCTGACCATTTGGTTTTTGATGGCAGCGAGGTTCGACGCAGATCGATCCGCTGCCATCCGCTAAGGCTTCGTCCTCGCTTCGGGCGCTCTACCCCCTTCGAACGGCTCCCGCTGCTGCGGATGGGAGATCCGTGCCTTCCATCCGCGGTGACGATCGAGGTGTTCATGTACAAGTCGACCCTATGGGCGGCCGCGCTTGCGGCTGTGAGCCCGGCTGCCTTGCTGGTTTCCGCACAATCCGCGCAGGCGCAGGTTCCCGTCGGCGCCGGTGGACAGCTCCAGCAGATCCCGCCGACTCCGCTGAACGAGACGCCGGCGCCTGACTTCGGCTTCGAGCGCAAGACGCCGACCGTCGTTGCCGCCACGGGTGGCCCGAAGACGCTCGTCCGGTCGCTCCGCGTGACCGGTGCGACGCTGTTCCCCGAGGCCGACCTGATCGCCGCGTCGCAGTTCACGCCGAACAGCGAGCTCGATCTGTCCGACCTGAAGACGCTCGCCGCGCGGATCACCGCCTATTACACCAGCCGCGGCTATTTCGTCGCGAACGCGTATCTCCCCGAGCAGGACGTCCAGAGCGGCGCGGTCACTATCGCGGTGATCGAAGGGCGCTTCGGCGCAGTCGGCGTCAAGAACGAGTCGCGGCTCGCTGACAGCGTCGCGAACGGTATCCTGACCGGGCTCGACGTCAGCGATCCGGTCGCGGTCGCGTCGCTCGAACGGCGCCTGCTGATGTTGTCGGACCTTCCCGGCGTGCGCGTGAAATCGACGCTGAGCCCCGGCACCGCGGTCGGCACGTCGGACCTGCTGGTCGACATCACCCCCGGCCAGAGCATCACCGGCAGCGTCGAGGCCGACAATGCCGGCAACCGCTACACCGGCGCCTACCGTGTCGGCGGTTCGGTCAACTGGAACAACCCGACCGGGTCGGGCGACGTGCTGAGCCTGCGCGCGCTGACCTCGTTCTCCGGGCTCGCTTATGGTCGCGCGTCCTACCAGGCGCCGATCGGGCAGGTCACGCTGGGCGTCGCGTTCGCGCATCTCGAATACTCGCTCGGCAAGGAATTCGACAGCCTCGACGGCAGCGGCAATGCCGACGTGGCCAGCGTCTATGCGAGCTATCCGCTGATCCGCTCGCGCGACAACAATCTGTACGTGACCATCGGCGGCGACGCGAAATGGTTCGAGGACAAGATCGGGATCATCGACACTACCAGCTATCGCCGTGCGCAGGTGATCACTGCAGGGCTCAGCGGTGACGAGCACGACACGTTGCTCGGGGGCGGCTGGAGCGCGTATTCGCTAAGCTATTCGGTCGGCAATCTCGACATTCGCGGCGCGTACGAGCGCTCGGTCGATGCGCTGACCGCGCGCACCGACGGTAGCTATGGGAAGCTGCAGTTCAGCTTCGCGCGGTTGCAGACGATCGCCGGGCCGCTGTCGTTCTTCGCCTCCGCCCGCGGGCAGATCGCGTTCAGCAACCTCGACATCTCCGAGCGGATGGAACTGGGCGGCGCCTACGCTGTCCGCGCCTATCCCGAGGGCGAGGCTTACGGCGACCAGGGCTATGTGGCCACCGCCGAGGCGCGGCTGGCACTGCCGCAGGTCGTGCCGGGTGCGCTCCAGCTGTTCGGGTTCGTCGACGTCGGCGAGGTCGATTACGTCAAGCACCCGTATTTCGACGGGTCGAACCACGCGAAGCGCAGCGCGTACGGCGCCGGGCTGAGCTGGGCGGGACCGTACGGGATCGCCGCCAGGGCGACCTATGCGCGCAAACTCGGCGACGCGGATGCGACGTCGGCCCCCGACAAGTCGGGCCGCGCCTGGTTCCAGGTTTCGAAGACCTTCTGACCGCGCACGCACCCCCGAATTTTGCGGCCATCCGCCGCCACCAAGGATACCGCCCATGACGCCCATTCCCTCTTCGCTCAGAAACACCAGCCGCCCCGCCCCATCGGTCACGCGCACACGACGTGGCGGCCTGTTCGGCACGACCGGGCTCGCGCGGTTCGCCTGGCTGATCGGGTTCAGCCTCGCCGGCACGTTGGCGGCGCGCCCGGTCGAGGCGCAGACGCTGCCGACCGGCGGCGAAGTCGTCGCGGGCCAGGCGAGCATCGCGACGGGCAGCAAGTCGGTGACCGTGACGCAGACCAGCGACCGGACGGCGATCAACTGGCAGTCCTTCTCGATCGGCAAGGGCAAGAGCGTCGTCTTCGACCAGCCGACCAGCAGTTCGGTCGCGCTGAACCGCGTGCTCGGCACCGATCCTTCGGTGATCCTCGGCAATCTGTCGGCGAACGGGAAGGTGTTCCTGGTCAACGCGAATGGCATCCTGTTCGGCCAGACCGCCAATGTTAACGTCGGCGGGCTGGTGGCGTCGACGCTGAACATCTCCGACTCCGATTTCCTCGCGGGCAAGAACAGTTTCGCGGGGACAAGCGGCGCGAGCGTCCAGAACGACGGCACGATCACCGCGAAGAACGGCTATGTCGCGCTGCTCGGCGCGAACGTCGGTAACGGCGGGACGATCAAGGCGAACTTCGGCACCGTCGTGCTCGCGGGCGGCGAGGCGATCACGCTCGACGTCGCAGGCGACGGGCTACTCAACGTCGCGGTCGACAAGGGCGCGGTCGGCGCGCTGGTCCGCAATGGCGGGCTTATCCGCGCCGACGGCGGCAAGGTCGTGATGACCGCGCAGGGTGCGGGCGACCTGCTCCATACCGCGGTCAACAACACCGGTGTCGTCGAGGCGCGCACGTTGCAGAACCGCGGCGGTACCATTCTCCTGCTCGGCGACATGAAGACCGGCACCGTCAGCCTTGCCGGCACGCTCGACGCGAGCGCACCGGTCGGCGGCAATGGTGGCTTCATCGAGACGTCGGCGGCCACCGTCAACGTGGCCGACAGCGCCAAGGTCTCGACCTATGCACCGGGCGGCATGACCGGCACATGGCTGATCGATCCGCAGGATTACGTGATCGGCGCAGGCGGCAACATCTCGGGCGCGACGCTGTCGGCGCAGCTGGTGACGACCAGCATCACGATCAGCACGATCCCCGCAGCGGGCGACACGACCACCGGCAATGGCGACATCTTCGTCAACGATGCGGTCGCGTGGACCGCATCGGGTGTGCCGACGACGCTGACGATGAATGCGTTTCGCGACGTCAACATCAACGCGCCGATCACCGCGACCAACGGCAACATCGTCGCGTGCTGCGGCCGCGACGTGAACGTCAACGCGGACCTGACCACGACCAACGGCAGCATCCTGCTGAACGCCGGGCGCAACGTGCAGGTGTTCCACGCGATCACCACGACCGACGGCAACATCGCGCTGTGCGCGGGCCATGACGTGATGATCGACGCGGCGGTCACGCTGACCCGCGGCACGACGATCCCTGCGCAGAGCCTGGGCCTGCCGGTCGGCCTCACGCTGATCGCTGGGTCGGACGGCACCGGGCCGGGCGTCAACGGCGGCACGATCGTGTTCTCCGCGCTGTCGCCGCCGACCACCGTCACCGCGGCGCCGGTGTCGATCAACTACAACCCGGTCTCGTATACGACGCCGACCGACTTCTCGACCGAGTTCGTGCTGACCGAGGGCGCGGCGATCACCCAGCGGATGCTGCTGTTCCCGACCGCGCAGAAGGTCGCCGACGGCACCAATGCGGCGGTGCTGAGCGGGTTCAACACGACCGACACCTCGGGGACGCCGACCGGCGTTTCGCTGGTCGCCGGCACCGATGCGACCGCGACGTTCGACAGCACCGGCGAGGGCACGGGCATCGGCGTCAGCTTCAGCGGTTACACGCTGACCGGCGCCAACGCGGATCAGTATGCGCTGGCAAGTTCGTGCTGCGTCGCCGGGTTCCGGACGACCGGGACGATTACGGCTGCAGCACCGGCGCCCGCTCCAGCACCGGCGCCTGCTCCGGCACCTGCGCCCGCTCCTGCACCGGCGCCCGCTCCAGCTCCAGCACCGGCGCCTGCTCCAGCACCGGCGCCCGCTCCTGCACCTGCGCCCGCTCCAGCACCTGCTCCAGCACCGGCGCCTGCTCCGGCACCTGCGCCCGCTCCAGCACCGGCGCCTGCTCCGGCACCAGCGCCTGCTCCAGCACCGGCGCCGGCGCCCGCTCCAGCTCCAGCGCCCGCCCCGGCACCAGCGCCCGCTCCAGCTCCGGCACCCGCGCCGGCGCCAGCTCCAGCGCCTGCTCCAGCGCCGTCACCGTCACCAACCCCGACCCCAACCCCAACGCCAACCCCGCCAGTCGTGGTCACCCCGACACCGGTGCCAAACCTGCCGACCGCGACTCGCCCGATCCTGGACGTTCCGCCTGTGATGGTCCGCGTGCCGTCGCCGCCGCCGATCGAGGTCGTCGAGGGTGGCGTGAGCTTCCCGCCGCCCGTCCGTCCGGGTACGGTCATCGTCGAGACCCCCGGCACGCCGCAAACCGTGCTGCCCGTCGTCGAGACCCCCGTGACGCCGCAGGCCGTGCAGCCGACCCCCGGTCGTCCCTTCGTGCAACCGACCCCGCCGAATACGCCGGCCGTCCCCGACTATCCGCGCAAGCAGGCGCGTCATTAAGATGATCGGTCGGGATGCTCTCCAGAGCGGCTGGTGCGTAACGCTTATGGCAAGCCTCATGGGGCTTGCGGCGACATCCCAGGGTGTGGCGCAACCAGTATCGGCCGAAAGCGTCGCCCGGTTCGGGACCGAGACGGTGTCGAACGATGCGCGGGACACCGCGAACTGGGTCGCCGCATCGCACGACAACCAGAGCTTGCCGTTCATCGTCATCGACAAGGTGAACGCCGTCGTATTCGCGTTCGACGCCACCGGTGGATTGCGCGGCACGGCGCCGGCCTTGCTCGGCATGGCACGCGGCGATGCGAGCGTACCCGGCATCGGCCAGCGCAAGCTCGCGACGATTACGCCGGCCGAACGCACCACCCCTGCGGGCCGGTTCAAGGCATCGCTCGGTCGCGATTTCGAGCAGGATATCCTGTGGATCGACTATGACGCCGCGCTGTCGATGCACCGCGTGATCGTCGGCCGCCGGATCGACAACCGTGCGGGTCGACTCGCATCGCCGACACCCAGCGACAACCGGATCTCGTATGGCTGCGTCAACGTACCCGCCAAATTCTACGACGACGTGGTCAAGCCCTTGTTCACCGGCACCGTCGGCATCGTCTACATCCTGCCCGAGACCAGGCCGCTCCGCAGCGTCTTCGCCGTGCCGGTCGCGGCGGCGGGCTAGCGCATCGTGATCCTCCCCCACGTCGGAGAGGATCACGACGATCCCGCTAGCGGGTCGCTACGTTACTGGCACCAGGGCCGCTCGCGATACCATTTGGTCAGCACGTATTTGACGCCCTGCTCGACCGGCATACCCTGATGCAGCGATCCGGGATTCGGCCTGCCCAGCGCATCCATGTTGTTCCAGATCACCAGATTGCCGGCCTTCGGTGCGATCACCACGCCAGCGGTCGGAAAGTTCGTCCGCCCGCCCAGTGCCGGCTCGTTGAGAAACGTCATTGCCGACCATGTCCGCTGTCCGCCGATCGGCACCTGGTTCCGCCAGTAATGCTGGCCAGTATCGAAGAAGTCGTGATGCGGCTTGAACTCTTGTCCGACCGCATAGCGCTGACCCTGCAAGGCTTCGCCAAATATTGGCTCGATCCCGGTGACATCGTCGAGTCTATTCTCGACCACCGTCACCGCATCGGGTCCGGGATAAAGATAACAGGTTTCGCTGGTCCGATACGACGGCACCGGATCGTCGGAGACGACGGGTGACGGTACACGCTCGGCATCGATAAGCCGAATCAGTGCCTGACATTCCTCGATCGTGATGAAATTTCGGACGACGTAGAGTTCGACGCCATTGGCCGGAATCCGGACAGCACCGGGATAATGCGCGATCCGTTCCCGAACACGCGCCGCAGAATCGGAGCGGGCCAATGCTTCCATGTGCCCATCGCGTAGATCAAGTGCTGACAATGGTGCGGAAATCAGCGAAGTGTTATGGGAGTTATCTGTTGGCCAAGCGCCAGTATCTAAAAATTCAGACATGTTTTGATCGCTTTAATCATCCACCCTTTACTGGGCCGATATCAAGATTCTTAATCTAGGTTTATATTTTAATTGATGCATCTTTAGCAGCTAACATACGTTTATCAAGTACGACCAACACAGGTTCGGCTCGGTTCGGCGATTTATCGCTACCACCCCGCCACGATGGATGCGCTAAGTCGCACCAAGCCAAAGAGTTCGGGAACATCCCATGCGTCGCTGCCGGCGACGACACGGATGACGCGATTTGACCGACATCGGCGGAGACAGGGCATGAAGCCGTTCACGAAAAGTCTGTTCCCATTCGGACGCAAGCCTCCGCTCGGCAATGCTTTGGCCGATCAGGTTCCGACTATCCCGGCGTTTTCCTTAGAAGTCTTGCCTGTCCGCCCGAAACGACGGCGAACAGTCTTGCCGGAAACCGCGGTCATGAGAGGGCTTTGCTACGCAGCATTGCCGTCGGCGATGATCTGGGGCGGCATCATCTACCTGTATTTCGGGTAGCCGCGCAGGCCGGCGACATCCGCCTCTCCCCTGACTGAAACGCGAACGCGCGTCGCGCACCACTCTTTATCGTCCTCGCGCTTCGCGGGGCCAGGATACCCATGTTCAAAAACATTCTCGCAGGCGCTGCGGCGTCGTTGCTGGCGCTTGTCCCGCAACCCGCCCCCGCGCAGCGTCTCATCCTGCCCGGTGCGTTGTTGCTCGCGGGCTATCGCGCCACCTGTGGCCCGGTCGACACGATGATCCAGCCGATCGACGACATTGCCGCCGCCTATAAGGGACGGATCATCCTGCACCCGCGCGTTCTCAACCTTCCGCGTGCGCAGCAACTCTTCTGGTACACGCACGAATGTGCCCACCAGATCTTTGGTCCGGGCGAAGCCGCCGCCGATTGCTGGGCAGTGCAGCAGGGCCGGATCCAGGGCTGGCTGTCGCCGGACGAACTGGCCAAACTGGGCGCGACGATGCGCGCCTTTCCCGGCGACGCGACCCATATGGATGGTCGCGGCCGACTGATCGGCATGCAGAAATGCTATGCTCGCTGACGATTGCCGCATCAGGCGCCCGCCGCGTATTCCCGCGCGGCCCGATAGGGTCCGACCCGCGTCCAGCACGGTCGACGGGATTTGCAGTCCAATCGGTGACCATTGCGCAACCCGGATCGCCAAAGCGACGTTATAGACCCCACGCATGATCAAGGTCGCCAGCTACAATATCCATAAGGGCATCGGGCTCGACCGTCGGCGCAATCCCGAACGCGTGGTCGAAGTGTTGCGCGAGATCGACGCCGACGTGATCGCGCTGCAGGAGGCGGATCGCCGCTTCGGCGCGAAGGCCTGCGTGTTGCCGCATCACCTGCTCGAGGAGCACAGCGACTGGAAACCGGTCGATTTTGGCCTCCGCGCGCTCAGCATGGGGTGGCATGGCAACGTCATCCTTGTCCGGAAATCGGCGCGCGTCGTTGCCAGCGAACCGCTACATCTGCCGGCTTTGGAGCCGCGCGGCGCGGTGATGGCCGACGTGCAACTCGCCGGCGGGACGATCCGTGTGCTCGGGATGCATCTCGATCTGTCGGGGCTTTGGCGGCGCAAGCAGGCGGCGGCGATCATGAACCATGTCGATAGCTGCGCGCACCGGCATCCGACGGTGATGATGGGTGATCTGAACGAGTGGAGCGCCGGTGCCGGATGCCTGCGCGATTTCGGCCGCGACTATGCGTTTGCCGAGACCGGGGCCAGTTTCCATTCGCGGCGGGCGATCGCGCGGCTCGATCGGATCATGGTCTCGCGCGAGTTGAGCGTCGTCGACTGCGGCGTGCATGCCAGCCCGGCGGCGCGGAAAGCGTCGGATCATCTGCCGATCTGGGCTATGCTCGAACCCAGGGCAACGGCTCCATAATCGATACCGAGGATGTAGAATGCGCGAGAAGGAACTGCGACTGGCGCTCGTCTGCTATGGCGGGATCAGCCTGGCGGTCTACATGCACGGCATCACCAAGGAGATCTGGCGACTGGTCTGCGCGAGCCGGGCGTTCCATGACGGCGAGGCCCCGAAGGGTGGTAGCCAGGGTGTGTATCACGCGCTGCTCCAGGAGATCGAGGATCACGCATCGATCCGGGTGCGCGTGCTCGCCGACATTATCGCCGGCGCGAGTGCGGGCGGGATCAACGGCATCTTCCTCGCGCAGGCGATCGCGACCGGACAGAGCCTCGATCCGCTGACCGACCTGTGGATGACGTCGGCCGATGTCGAGGCGCTGATCGATACCGAGGCGGCGCCGAAATCACGCTTCTCGAAGGCTTGGGCGATGCCGCTCGCGTGGATGGCGGCGGGACGGAGCACCGACAAGGTCGAGGCGCTCGACGAGCCGACCCGCGAGGAGGTCCGGACCAAGCTGTCGCATTTCATCCGCTCGCGCTGGTTCGAACCGCCGTTCGGGGGGAAGACCTTCACCAACCTGCTGCTCGATGCGTTCGACGCGATGGGCGCGAGCGAGCGCGGGCCGCGGCTGTTGCCACCCGGCCAGCCGCTCGACCTGTTCGTGACGGTTACCGATTTTTCGGGGCATCCCGAGCGGTTGCAGCTCAACTCGCCCGCCGAAGTGGTCGAGACCGAGCACCGGCTGGTGGTCGACTTTACCGATCATGGCGGCGCGACCGAGACACTTGCGCCGCGCGCGGAACTGGCCTTCGCGGCGCGCGCGACATCGAGCTTTCCAGGGGCTTTTCCGCCGTTCACGGTCGCCGAACTCGACGGCGTGCTGAAGCAGCGAAAGATCGCATGGCCGGAACGCAGCAACTTCCTCGCGCGCGTGCTGCCACGGCATACCGCAGCCAACGCAGCCGAGAGTGCGGTGCTGATCGACGGATCGGTGCTCGCCAATGCGCCGTTCCGTCCGGCGCTCGATGCGCTCAAGCAACGCCCCGCACGACGCCAGATCGACCGACGCTTTATCTATATCGACCCCTCCCCCGGCATCAAACTGCGGCTCAATCGCGGCGAAGGCACGCCCGGCTTCTTCCAGACGATCATCGGTGCGATCAGCGATATTCCGCGCCAGCAACCGATCCGCGACAATCTGGAGGCGATCGCCGAGCGCTCGGCACGGATCGACCGGATGCGCGGGATCGTCACCGCAATCCGGCCCGAGGTCGAGGCGGACGTCGAATCACTGTTCGGCCACACGCTGTTCCTCGACCGACCGACCGCGCCGAGGCTGATCGCATGGCGGCGGCGCGCGCAGAAGGCGGCGGCGGCGAGTTCGGGCTATGGCTTCGTCGCCTATGGGCATCTGAAGCGCAGCGCGGTGATCGAGGCGCTGGCCGGGCTGCTGTATGAAGCGGGCCGCCATCATAGTCCGCGGCGGCTGACGCAGATCCGCGCCGCGATCGTCGCGCAGGTTGCAGCGACGGGCGCGGACCAGCTCGGCGCGGGCTTCGCGAACGGCGCGAGTCCCGCGTCGATCGCGTTCCTGCGGACCTTCGACATCGGCTTTCGCATCCGTCGGCTCCGGCTGATGGCGCGGCGGCTGTCGGAGGTCGAGACCGCCGCGGACGAACCCGAACTCGCACCGATGCGCGATGCGATCTACGAATCGTTGTCGCCGTATCTCGATCGATTGCGCGGCGAGATGCATGCCGCGATGCACGATGCGGTGCGCGCGATGAAGGGCGATGCGACCGCGGTGCTGGAGACGCTCGGGCGGACGTTTGATCTGGAGCGGCTCGATGCGGAGACCGACCAGCGGCTGGCGGAGGCGTTCGCCGCGCTCGCCAAGCCCGCGCGGCGGACGTTATTGCTCGCTTATCTGGGTTTTCCGTATTTCGACACCGCGACGCTGCCGCTGTTGCAGGGCGAGGGGCTCGACGAGTTCGACCCGATCAAGGTCGACCGGATCGCGCCCGACGACGCGACCGCGATCCGCTCCGGGGGCGCGGAGGCAACGTTGAAGGGGATCCAGTTCGGCACGTTCGGCGCGTTCTTCAGTCGTGCCTACCGCGAGAACGACTATCTATGGGGCCGGCTGCACGGGTCGGAGCGGATGATCGATATCACCGTCTCGACCTTGCCGCAGACGGTGCGGATGAAGCCCGGGCGGGTCGCGGCGATCAAGCGCGCCGCGTTTCTCGCGATCCTCGACGAGGAGGAACCGCGGCTGACCGCGATCCTGCCGCTGATCGCGCAGTTGCGGACGGAAATCGGCTAAAGCTGGCCAAACGCGCGATCTGGCGGTAGCTCTGGGCCACTCGCCGCTTCGGCTGCGGGCGAAGACATAGAGGTGGCCGCATGCAGTTCCTGAAAATCCTGTTCTGGTGCCTGCTGGCGTTCGTCGCCGCGGTGTTCACCATAAGCAACTGGAACGCCGTCCAGATTCAGCTCTGGGGCGGGCTGATCGCGGACGTGAACCTGCCGCTGCTGCTGTTCGTCACCTTCCTGATCGGGTTCGTGCCGACCATGATCTACAATCACGCGATCCGGTGGCGCCTGCGTCAGCGCCTGTCGACCTGCGAACGCGAACTGCTCGAACTGCGCACGCCGCGGCCCGAGCCGGTGGCGTTCGTGCCCGCCGAAACGCCGGTAACGATCGCGCCGCTCGGCGCGCCGACCGCAGTCCCGCCGGGCGTCGCGTAATGAGCAACCGCATCTACGTCGCGCTCGACACGCCCGATCTGGCGCGCGCGAAGGCACTCGCGGCGCGCGTCCGCCATCATGTCGGCGGGATCAAGCTCGGGCTCGAATTCTTCTCCGCGCACGGCCAGTCCGGCGTGCATGCGATGGCGGAATTCGGCCTGCCGATCTTCCTCGATCTCAAGCTGCACGATATTCCGAACACCGTCGCCAAGGCGGTGCAGGCGCTCGGCCCGCTCGAACCCGCGATCCTGACGGTGCATGCGAGCGGCGGCCGGGCGATGCTCGAGGACGCCAAGGCAGCCGCGCCGATCGGCACGAAGGTGATCGCGGTGACGATGCTCACCAGCCTCGACGCTGCCGATCTCGCCGCCACCGGCATTACCGGCAGCGCGCACGACCAGGTCACGCGCCTGACCGAACTTGCGAGTGAATCCGGTGTCGACGGCATCGTCTGCTCAGGCGCGGAGGTTGCTGCGGCGAAGGCAATCTGGCCCAAGGGGTTCTTCGTGGTCCCCGGTGTCCGCCTGCCCGACGGCCATATCGGCGACCAGAAGCGCGTCGTCACGCCGCGCCAGGCGATGGACGCAGGCGCCTCGATCCTTGTGGTGGGCCGTCCGATCACGCAAGCAGAAGACCCCGACACCGCCGCCCGCGCGATCGGCGCGACGCTCTGATCCCTCTCCCATCGGGAGAAGGGTTTTAGGAACCAGCATGACCACCGCCAAGATCTGCGGCCTTTCCAACCCCGCGACGCTCGACGCTGCGATCAAGCACGGCGCGAGCCATGTCGGGTTCGTGTTCTTCCCCGCGTCGCCACGCCACGTGACGTTCGCGAAAGCCGCCGAACTCGCGGCGCGCGTACCCGATCACGTCGCGAAGGTCGGCGTGTTCGTCGATCCCGAGGACGAGATGCTCGAACAGGCGGTCGCATCGGCCGCGCTCGACGTGCTGCAACTCCACAAGGTGACGCCCGCGCGGGCCGCCGCGATCCGCGCGAAGTTCGGGATCGAGACCTGGGTTGCGGTAGCGGTGCGCACACGCGGCGATCTGGAGGCTGCGCACGGCTTTACCGGAGTCGCCGACCGGATACTCTATGACGCCAAGACCCCGGACTCGGCCGCATTGCCGGGCGGGATGGGCTTGCGGTTCGACTGGGACCTGCTCGACGGGTTCCGGCATCCCCTGCCCTGGGCGCTATCGGGGGGACTCGATCCGGCGAATGCGGCGGAGGCGATCCGGCGGACCGGTGCGGACCTGGTCGACGTGTCGTCGGGGGTCGAAAGCGAACCCGGCATGAAAGACGAAACCAGGATCGCGGCATTCCTGAACGCGGTCGGCACGCGGTAGCACCACCGCGGCGAAGGCCGGGGCCCAATTGAAAAGGTCGAGGTAACGGAGGATCCGACTCGCCAAAAGCCGCTCCCAATTGGGCCCCGGCCTCCGCCGGGGTGGTCTTTAGCGGAAACGGAAGGGGTGACAGCGATTTACGAAGTGCTAAACGCCCAGTCATGAACGCTCCAACCCTCGCTCCCAACTCCTACCGCGCCCAGCCCGACGAGCGCGGCCATTTCGGTGATTTCGGCGGCCGCTATGTCGCCGAGACGCTGATGCCGCTCGTCCTCGAACTCGACGAGGCGTACCGCGCCGCCAAGGCCGACCCCGCCTTCAAGGCGCAGTTCGACGATTTGCTCGAACATTATGTCGGTCGCCCAAGCCCGCTCTACTACGCCGAACGGCTGACCGGGGCGCTCCGCGAGTCCGCCCCCGAGGGCATGGGAGCCCAAGTGTGGTTCAAGCGCGACGAGCTCAATCACACCGGCGCGCACAAGATCAACAACTGCATCGGCCAGATCCTGCTCGCGATGCGGATGGGCAAGACGCGGATCATCGCCGAGACTGGTGCTGGCCAGCACGGCGTCGCCACCGCCACGGTCTGCGCGCGCTTCGGCCTGCCCTGCGTGATCTACATGGGCGCCAAGGACGTCGAGCGGCAGGCGCCCAACGTGTTCCGCATGAAGCTGCTCGGCGCCGAAGTCCGCCCGGTCACAAGTGGCGCACACACGCTGAAGGACGCGATGAACGAGGGCATGCGCGACTGGGTCGCGAACGTCCACGACACCTTCTACATCATCGGCACCGCCGCCGGCCCGCATCCGTATCCCGAGATGGTCCGCGATTTCCAGAGCGTGATCGGTACCGAGGCGCGCGCGCAGATGCTGTCGCGCGTCGGTCGCCTGCCCGACATGCTGGTCGCGGCGATCGGTGGTGGCTCGAACGCGATCGGGCTGTTCCATCCGTTCCTCGACGATGCCGACGTGCAGATGCTCGGCGTCGAGGCGGCGGGCCACGGCCTCGACAAGGAACATGCGGCGAGCCTCGCGGGTGGATTCCCGGGCGTGCTCCACGGCAACAAGACGTACCTGTTGCAGGACGAAGACGGCCAGATCACCGAGGCGCACTCGATCTCGGCGGGTCTCGATTATCCCGGCATCGGGCCGGAGCATGCCTGGCTGCGCGATATCGGCCGCGTTCAGTATGACAGCGCGACCGATACCGAGGCGCTCGACGCGTTCCAGCTGCTGTGCCGGACCGAAGGCATCATTCCCGCGCTGGAGCCATCGCACGCGATCGCGACGGTAACGAAGAAGGCGCGCGAAATGCGGCAGGACCAGATCATCCTGGCCAACCTGTGCGGCCGCGGCGATAAGGACATCTTCACCGTCGCCGAAGCGCTCGGAGTGGCGATATGATTGGTGGCGCCACAAGCACCCTCGCCGCACTTCGGTCAACGCTCCCCGCAGCCTTTATCCGTCACCCCAGCGAAAGCTGGGGTATCCATGGGGCGGGCGCCGTGGCCGCCAATCGGGATACCCCAGCTTTCGCTGGGGTGACGGGTTTTGGCGTCGCTCGGGGCGGTAGTCGAGCGACGAGCGTTGGTGCGGAGGGGGGCAAGTGAGCCGCCTCGCCGCCACCTTCGCACGCACCGCCGCCGCCGGTCGCGCCGCGCTTGTCGCGTTCGTTACCGCGGGTGATCCGACCACCGAGGCCACCGGCCCGATCCTCGACGCGCTTGTCGCAGGCGGCGCGGACGCGATCGAGCTCGGCATGCCGTTCACCGATCCGATGGCCGACGGCCCCGCGATCCAGGCCGCGAACATCCGCAGCCTCGCGCAGGGCACGCGCACCGCGGATATCCTCGCGACCGCCACCGCCTTCCGCGCGCGCAACCCGGACGTGCCACTCGTCCTGATGGGCTACGGTAACCCGATGCTCCGGCGCGGCGCGGACTGGTTCGCCGAGGCGGCCGCGAAGGCCGGCGTCGACGGCGTGATCTGCGTCGACGTGCCGCCCGAGGAAGACGACGCGCTGGGCCCGCAGCTGCGCGCCGCGGGGATCGACCTGATCCGGCTCGCCACGCCCACCACCGACGCCGCCCGCCTGCCGACCGTGCTCGATGGCGCGAGCGGCTTCCTCTATTACGTGTCCGTCGCCGGAATCACCGGGCTCCAGCAGGCGCAGCAATCCTCGATCGAGGACGCCGTCGCCCGCCTCAAAGCACAGACCGACATCCCGATCGCAGTCGGCTTCGGCATCCGCACCCCCGAACAGGCGGCCAACGTCGCGCGCGTCGCCGATGGCGTCGTCGTCGGCTCGGCGATCGTCGAACTGGTCGCGCAGCACGGCGCCGCTGCGGCCGAACCGGTCCGCGCCTATATCAAATCTCTCGCCGACGCCGTCGCGTCCGCACGGAAGGTTCCCGCATGAGCTGGCTCAACAGCGTCCGCAACGTCCTGCCCTTCGTCGCAAAGCGCGAGACGCCCGAGAATCTCTGGCACAAGTGCAAGGGCTGCGGGCAGATGGTCTTCACCAAGGAGCTCGAGGACAATCTGTACGTCTGCCCGAAATGCGATCACCACGACCGCATCGGGCCGAAGATCCGCTTTGCGCAACTGTTCGACGAAGGCAGCTGCAGCGAACTCCCGGCACCGAAAGTCCCCGAGGATCCGCTCAAGTTCCGCGACCAGAAGCGGTACACCGATCGCCTCAAGGCCGCACGGACCGACAACAGCGAACAGGACGCGCTGATCAACGCGCGCGGCGCGATCGCCGGCCACCGTGTGGTCGTAGGTGTGCAGGATTTCGGCTTCATGGGCGGCTCGATGGGACTCGCGGTCGGCGAAGCCTTCGTGCGCGGCGTCGAGGCGGCGATCGAGGACCGCGTACCCTACGTGATCTTCACCGCAAGCGGCGGCGCGCGCATGCAGGAGGGCATCCTCAGCCTGATGCAGATGCCGCGCAGCACCGTCGCGATCCAGATGCTGCACGATGCCGGTCTGCCGTACATCGTCGTGCTGACCGACCCGACCTCGGGCGGCGTGATGGCAGCCTATGCGATGCTCGGCGACGTGCAGATCGCCGAGCCCAAGGCGACGCTCGCCTTCACCGGCCGGCGCGTGATCGAGAGCACGATCCGCGAGAAGCTGCCCGAGGACTTCCAGACGTCGGAATATTATCTCGAGCACGGGATGATCGACATGGTCGTCCACCGCAAGGACCTGCGCGAACAGCTCGGCACGGTCATCGGGTATCTGGGCGCGCGCGAAGCAGCGTAAGGCGTCTCCCCTCCCGCTTGCGGGAGGGGTCGGGGGAGGGAATGATGCACGGATCGCCAAGCCCAAGCCCCTCCCCCAACCCCTCCCGCAAGCGGAAGGGGAGCTAATGCCAGACCACGCCGTTTCTTCCTCGCCCGCGGTACAGGCGCAGCTCGACCGGCTGACCGCGCTGTCGCCCGGCGCCGACATCCTCGGCCTCGAGCGCATCACCGCGCTCCTCAGCCGCCTCGGTGACCCGCACCTCGATCTCCCCCCGGTGTTCCACGTCGCCGGCACCAACGGCAAGGGCTCGACCTGCGCCTTCCTCCGCGCCGCGATCGAGGCCGCCGGCCACAGCGTGCACGTCTATTCCTCGCCGCACCTCGTCCGCTTCAACGAACGCATCCGCCTCGCCGGGCAACTGATCGAAGACGACCTGCTCGCCGCCTTGCTGTCGGAAGTGCTCGACCAAGCCGCCGACCTGCAAGCCAGCTTCTTCGAAGTCACCACCGCCGCTGCCTTCCTCGCCTTCGCCCGCACGCCAGCGGCTGCGACCATCGTCGAGGTCGGCCTTGGCGGCAGACTCGATGCGACCAACGTCATCCCGAACCCGGTCGTCACCGGCATCGCCGCGCTCGGCATCGATCACCAGGCGTTTCTCGGCGACACGCTGCTGGAAATCGCCGGCGAGAAAGCGGGCATCGCCAAGTCCGGCGTGCCGCTGGTGACGATGGACTATCCCAAGGCCCTCCGCGCAAAGATCGCCGCGGTAGCCGCCGCCGCGGGTGCCCACGTCCACGCGCGCGGCACGGCCTGGACGAGCGAGACCGCACGCTCGACCGTCCGCTACGAGGATACCGGCTTTTCGGTCGTCACCAATCGCCCCCGCCTCGTCGGCGCGCACCAGTCCCGCAACCTCGCGCTCGCGATCGCGATGCTCCGCCATCAGGGCGCGCTGCATGTTCCCGAAGCCGCGATGCGCGCCGCCGCCGATTGGGCGCACTGGCCCGCGCGGATGCAGCGTCTGTCCGACGGCCCCCTGCTCGCGCGACTCCCGACCGGCAGCGAACTTTGGCTCGACGGCGCGCACAACCCCAACGCCGCGCAACCGGTCGCGCGGGCGCTGCGAACGCTGGCCAAGGGCCGGCCCGTCACGCTGGTCCTCGGCATGCTCGCCAACAAGGAAGCCGAGGCGGTGATGCGGATTCTCTCGCCCTCGGTCGGCCACGTCGTCGCGATCCCGGTCCCCGGCCATGCGCACCATGCACCCGAGGCCCTTGCAGTGCTCGCGGAACGTTTCGGCAAGACCGCGGAAACCGCGTCGACGCCAACCGACGCACTCGACCTGATCGCAGCCCGTGGCGATCGATCCAACCTCGTCCTGATTGCCGGCTCGCTCTACCTCGCCGGTGAAGTGCTCGCGGCGAACGACCAGCCGCCGGACTGACCTCTTATTGCTATTGACTATCAATAACGGACGCGCGAGTTTGTGGACACCACCACGGAGTCGCGTGAATGACTGATACCCGCCCCAGTTCGACGCCCAGTTCGACGCCGGCCTCGACCAATTTGCTCGCCAACGCGACGGCGTTGCTGCCGCATCCACTGCCGCCTTGTGAAAATGCGCGAGTCGCCTTGTTCGCAATGCGGCGGATGGGTGCGCATGGCCTCGCCGACGCCCGCGCCGCGCACACGATGTTCACCGCTTTCGGGCAGAGTTTTCGTCGTCCGCTGGTACTATTGCGCGCGCTGATGGCCGACCTGGCGGGCACGTCGGCGGGAACGATCGCGATCGCGCCATGCTGCTGCGCGCGGATGACCCCGGCCGAGTCGGCGATGCTGTCGATCCTCGCGCGGGTCGAGACCGCGCCCGAGACAGCCCGCTATCTGATGACCGATCTCCTTGGCGTCCGCCGCGTCGACGGCGTCCTGGCCAGCGCCGCAGCCGTCGCCGCCGCGTTCGCCGACGAGGGGCGACCGGTCACGATGTAAGGCTAGACGGACTCGCCAGCCCGCGCGTCGCCCTCTCCCTCGACGCCGGCGCTGCCGATCGAGCGGTCGATCATCCCCGACCGGCTCATCCACCAGAACAACACGATTCCTGGTACCGCGAGCACGGTCGTCAGCAGGTAGAAATCGACATAGCCGAACGCCTCGATCAGGGCGCCGGCGGTCGTGCCGGTGACGATCCGTCCGACGATGCTTGCCGCTGCCGAGATCAGCGCGAACTGCGCGGCGGTGAAGCGCAGATCGCACAGCGCGGAGAAATAGGCGATCACGACGACGCCGCCAAACCCGCTCGACGCGTTCTCGAAGCCGATCGCCGCCGCCATGCCGAAGTTCGAATGCCCGGCCGCCGCCAGCGCCGCGAACGACAGGTTCGAGACGGCCATCAGCACGAGCGACAACAGCACCGATCGCTTCATCCCCATCCGCGCGTACAGGATGCCGCCGATAAAGATGCCGACGAGATACGCGATGAAGCCGATCCCGACATCGTAGAACGCGATCTCGTCGCCGGTGAAGCCGAGGTCGTCGAACAGCAGCCGCAACGTCAAATTGGCGAGCGTGTCGCCGACCTTGAAGATCAGGATGAAGGCAAGGACGATGAGCGCCCCCTCGCGCGAGAAGAACTGGACGAACGGCCCCCAGATGGCGCGGAACCCCTCGGCGAGACCGCGGCGTTCGATCGGCGGACGGCGGCGTTCGGGCTCGCCCAGCGCCAAGCCTGCCAGCACCGCGGGTAGTGCGAACACCACGCACGCCAGATAGGCGGCGTTCCAGCCGGCCCGTTCGGCGACCACCAGCGCCAGCGCGCCCGAGCCTGCCGAGCCGATCCGCCAGCCATATTGGCTCATCCCCGATCCGACGCCCAACTGGCGCGGTTCGAGCGTCTCGATCCGGAACGCGTCGATCACGACGTCGAACGTCGCGCCTGCAGCGCCGACCAGAATCGCTGCGGTTGCAGTGGAGGCGATGCTCGCCGCCGGGTCGATCAGCGCGAGATTGACGACCGCGGCGACGACCAGCGCAGCCGTGACGATCAGCCAGGACACACGCTGGCCGAGCCGCCCGATCACTGGCGGGTGAACGCCATCGACGACCCACGCCCACAAAAATTTCAAATTGTAGACGAGAAACGCAAGACTGAACGCGGTCACCGTCTTCTTATCGATGCCGCTCGCCGCCAACCGGGTGGTCAGCGTCGCGCCAATCATCGCATAGGGGAAGCCCGACGATATGCCGAGCGCGAGCGCGGCGAGCGGGGCCTTCTCGACATACGGTCGAAACCCGTCGCTCCAGCGCTTTTTTTCGGTTCCGCCCATCGCACTTACGCTCCCACTCGCTTGCGGGGGACCCTAACGGGAAATCGCAACCGCGCTACCCGTCAGGCGATGGAGCGCGGGGGAAACGTCAGGCTTTCGCTTCGAACAGCGTGAAGCCGTACGGGACGCGCTTGGGCTTGCTGCCGGCGCGCGTCGCCTCGATCGCCTCGATCGCGGCGATCAGGTCGCGCGGGGCGTAGGGCTTGGCCATGCAGCCGGCGGCGAGCGTCGTCGCCTCGACCGGGCAGCTACCGGTCACGAACATCACCGGCACGCCCCTGGCATGCGCCGCGCGTGCGACGTCGATGCCGGAGCCGTCTGCGAGGTTCACGTCGACCAGCACTAGGTCGATCACCGCGTCGCTCGCCAGGATCGGTAGCGCATCCGCGACCCGGTCGATCGTCGCGACGATCGTGAAATTCGCTTCGGCGAGGAAATACTCGGTATCGAACGCTACCAACGGTTCGTCCTCGACGACGAGGAGCCGGACGATCTGCCGCTTTTTCTTGCCGAACAACATTGCCGAAAGGCCCCCGGTCGCGCGCGAAAGGTCGTTACGCTTGCGGGTGTTAACGCACCGCAGCACGAACGGTCGCAAATATTTTCGCGCTGGCGGCCGATCCATAGTATCAGCCGCGCCATGACGACTTCAAAAGACGATAACCCGACTGCCAGCCCGTCGCCCGACGCGCCTGTAACTCCTGCCACACCGATCAAGGGCGACCGCATCGCCAAGCTGCTCGCCCGCGCCGGGATCGCCTCGCGCCGCGATATCGAGCGGATGATCGCCGAGGGGCGCGTCGCGCTCAACGGCTCGACGCTGGATACGCCCGCGACGATCCTGCGCAATCTCGCCGGCGTGACGGTCGACGGCGATCCGGTCGAGGCGCCCAGCGCAGCGCGGCTGTTCCTGTATCACAAGCCGACCGGGCTGCTCGTCACCGAGCGCGATCCCGCCGGTCGCACGACGATCTACGATCGCCTGCCGCAGGACCTGCCGCGCCTCGTGCCGGTCGGTCGGCTCGATCTCAACACCGAGGGGCTGTTGCTGATGACCACCGACGGTGGGCTCAAGCGCCAGCTCGAACTGCCCGCGACCGGCGTCGAGCGTGCCTATCGCGCGCGTGCTTACGGCAACATCACGCAGCCGCAGCTCGAGGAACTGATCGAGGGGATCGAGATCGAGGGCGTGCGCTACGGATCGATCAACGCGAATATCGAGCGTCGGACGGGTGCGAACGTGTGGATCGAGATGATCCTGACCGAGGGCAAGAACCGCGAAGTCCGCCGCGTGCTTGAGCATCTCGGGTTGCAGGTCTCGCGGTTGATCCGGACGCGCTACGGCCCGTTCGTGCTCGGCGACCTGCCGCCGGGGCAGATCGGCGAAGTGCTGCAGCATGACGTCGTCGCGTTCCAGAAGGAGCTCGCAAAGGGACGGCCGGAGGGTCCGGGCGCGCGCGCGAATATCGGGATCAGCGCGAGTGCCGGCGCGGGGGCCGGGATCGGCGCACGATCGAGCCAGCGGGGCAGCAATGCCGTCCGTCCTGCGTCGACGGGGCGACCTGCGACGGGTGCAAGGCCGGCACCGGGTGCGCGACCTGCACCTGGCGGTGCGCGTGCACCTGCCCGGAGCCCGTACACCGCGCCTGCGAGTTCGGGCTTCTCCAGCGGTGCAGCACCGACCGATCGTCCTTCGCGACCGGCGCGGCCCGAGCGGATCCGCCCGACTGCCGCAATGCAGCGCGGCGACGTCAACGATCCCTGGGCGCGGCCGGACACGCGGAATGCCGCTCGGCCGACGGGCACGCATCATGCCCGGCCGACCAGTGGCGAAATGTCCAAGCCTTATGTGCGCCAGGAGCGGGCGGATCGCGGCGAGGAGCTGAGCACCAGCCCGAAGATCAAGCATTTCCGCGCCGCCAAGCCCCCCCGCGATCGTGCGGCCCCATCTCGGGTTGGCGCCGGTGGCACCGTGACGCCACGTCGCACGGAAACGCCGCAGCGTCAGGACCCGCAGCGTGGCTTCCGTCCGCAAGCCGATGATTCGCGCGGCCGCAGTTCGCTCGACAAACGTGCCGCGCGCAGTGCTTCCGGACGTCCGGGTGCCGAGCCGCGGCCGGTGCGCGATGCGCCGGCACGGCCCGAGCGGGGGACTCGTCCCACGGCACCTGGCAAGGGTCCGTCGGGAGGGCGCGGTCATCCGCCCCGTGCACCACGTGGAGGGAAACGCTGATGCGGATCATCGCAGGCCAATGGCGCGGACGCCCGATCGTCGCGCCCAAGGGTGATTCGACCCGTCCGACCGCCGACCGGATGCGCGAGACGTTGTTCTCGATGCTGACGAGTCGGGTTGGCAGCTTCGAGGGGTTGGCGGTCGCCGATCTGTTCGCAGGCTCGGGCGCGCTCGGGATCGAGGCGCTGTCGCGCGGCGCGGCGACGTGCATGTTCGTCGAATCGGACAAGCTGGCGGTCGATGCGCTGAAGGGCAACCTCGCCAAGCTGGAGATCCGCGGCGATGTCCGCGCGACCTCGGTCATGGCGCTCGGGCCGGCGCCCGCCCCGCTCGACGTGATCTTGATGGATCCGCCGTACAACACCGGTGCTGGGCTGGTCGCGCTCGACAAGCTGTCACGGCTGGGTTGGGTCGGGCCGGTGACGTGGATCAGCCTGGAAACGGCCAAGGCCGAAGTCGTCGAACTGGCGGGCTTCGAGGTCGACGCCACGCGCGTGCACGGCAAGGCGCGGCTGACGCTGCTACGCCCCGCATAATTGTTCTCCCGCGAAGGCGGGAGCCCAGACTGGGCTCCCGCCTTCGCGGGAGAACATTCTATTTCTCGGTCGCGCGGCCCAGAATCAGCAGCCCGCCAAGACTCAACACCCCAGCCGCCATCAGATACCCACCGACCAACCACAGCCCGCGCGGTGCCAGCGCCTCCGCCACGATCGGCGCGAGCGCACCGCCGAGCACACCGCCCAAGTTGAACGTCATCGACACACCGGTATAGCGCACCCCCGCCGGGAACAGGCTCGGCAGCCATCCGCCGAGGGGTCCGTAGGCGAACCCCATCACGAACAGCGCGCCCGACAGCCACAGCCACACCGTGAACAGCGATCCCGAGCCGAGCATCGGTGCCATCAACGCGCCGACGCCGATACATCCAGCAAACCCGATCGCCAGCATGCGTGCCGCGGAATGCCGGTCCGCCAGCACGCTCGCGACGATCACGCCACCGGCGAGGAACCAGATCGCGACCAGTTCGACCGCCAGAAACGTCTCGCGAGAATAGCCGAGCGTCTTCGTCCCGTAGCCAAGCGCGAATGCGGTCGCGAGGTAGAACAGCGCGAAGCACGCAATGACCCCAAACGTGCCAGCCAGCGTAGCGCGCAAATGCTTCGTCAGCAGCGTTGCGATCGGCACCTTGGGCAACGCCTCGGTCGCCTCCGCTTCGAGGAAGGCGGGCGTCTCGGTCAGCTTGAGGCGTACCCAGAGACCGAGCCCGACGAGGATCGCGCTCAACAGGAACGGGATTCGCCAGCCCCACGCGACGAACTGCGCCTCGTCGAGCACAAGACCGATGATGAGGAACAGCCCATTGGCGGCGAGAAAGCCGACAGGTGCGCCAAGCGGCGGGAACATGCCCCAAGTATTCTTGCGGTGCGGCGGCGCATTCTCGACCGCGAGCAACGCCGCCCCGCCCCATTCGCCGCCGAGGCCTAACCCCTGCCCCAGCCGCATCAAACAGAGCAATGCGGGTGCGATCCAGCCGACCTGCGCATAGGTCGGCAGGAAGGCGATACCGACGGTCGATCCGCCCATCAGCAGCAGCGACGCGACGAGCGTGGATTTGCGCCCTACACGGTCACCGAAATGCCCGAACACGATCGCACCGACCGGGCGAGCGACGAACGCGAGCCCGAACGTCGCATAGCTGAGCAGTAACTGCGCGGAGTCGGATTGCCCGGCGAAGAACAGCGGGCCGAACACGAGCGCGGCGGCGGTTGCGTAGATGTAGAAGTCGTAGAACTCGACCGCAGTGCCGACCAGGCTGGCGGCAAGGATGCGGCGGTTGGAGGCTAGCGTCGTCATGCATACGGCATCGCCGCGGCGGCGGTTTCGGTCAACCGATTGCAGTTCTCGATTGAACGATCCTCCCCCGCCAGGGGGAGGTGTCGCCGAAGGTGACGGAGGGGGAGGACAGGGAACAGAGGTTTCTCTTTCCTCCCCCTCCGTCTGGCAAGCGCCAGCCACCTCCCCCTGGCGGGGGAGGATCAGACCGGAAGGACGATTCTTGCGACGAGGCCCGGCGCGTTGTCCGCCAGTTCGAAGTGACCGTCGTGCAGCCGCGCTACCGCTTCGATCAACGCCATGCCGAGCCCTGCGCCGGGCGTGGACCGTGCACTATCGAGGCGGCCGAAACGCTTCAAAGCCTGTGCGCGGTCGGCGGCGGCGATGCCGGGGCCGCGGTCCTCGACCTGGATCGCGACGCCGTCGGTGCGGTGGACGATCCGTAGCGTGACTTCGCCGCCCCCCGCGCCGTGGCGAAGCGCGTTGTCGATCAAGTTGGTGATCGCCTGGCTGATCAGTTCGCGGTGGAGCTTCATCGGCGGCGGTCGGTCGTCGATCGCGATCGTGAAGACGAGGCCTGCATCTTCCGCGACGGGGGCGTAGAGTTCGCCGATCTCTTCCAACAGGTCCGCGGGCGACACTTCGATGAAGCGATCGCGCGAGACCGAGCCCGAGCGGCTGATCTCGATCACCATCGTCAGCATCCGCATGACGAGATCGGTCTCGACCAGCAGCCCGCCCAGCGCCGCCTCGCGCGCATCCGGATCGGCGATCAGCACCGCCTGCTCGGTCTTGGTGCGCAGGCGCGCCAAGGGCGAACGGAGGTCGTGCGCGAGGCTGTCGGTGACGATTCGCAGTTCGGCCATCACGCCTTCGAGCTTGCCGAGCATGACGTTCAACCGCGCGGCCAGACGATCGAACGCGTCGCCACCGCCGGCGACCATGTCGACGCGACGCGAAAGGTCGCCCTCGCCCGCCGCTTCGATCGCCTTGGCGATACCGTCGAGCCGGCGGCCGACATAGCGCGTGAGAACGAGGCCACCGACCACGCCGAGCGCGAGCGAAAGGAACACGGCAACCGCGAGCGCTCGCTCGATCGCGCGCTCCTCTGCGGCGATCAGGTCGAGATTGCGTCCTGTGAGTAGCCAATAATCGCCCAGCGGGTGAAGTGCGTAGCCCGACTCACGCGCCGACCAGAGTTCGTCGGCGCCGAGCCGCGCTATCCGGAAATGCGTAGTTTTAAGGGGTACCGCGAGCCGTTCCGGCGCGATCCCCACCAGCGCCCGTCCCTCCGGGTCGATCACCGCGAGGACGAGCGAAACGTCACCGGGAACAACCGCACCATCGATCGCCTGGCGGACAGCGGGAAGCCCACCGCTACGCCAGACTGCGCGCAACGCTTCGGATTGCTCGGTAGTCTCGCGACGAATCGCATCTATCGCATCGGCGCTGGTGGTCTTCCAGACGAAGCCGACAAGAGCCAGATTGGACACCAGCGCCAGCGCGATCGAGAGCAACGCAATCCGGGCTGTTACCGAAAGGCGAATCACTCCCCCGGATCAGTTTTCAACGGCGAGCCGGTAGCCTGCGCCGCGCACGGTGTGCAGGATCGGAGTCGGGAAGCCGTCCTCGAGCTTGCGGCGGAGGCGACCGATATGCACGTCGACCACGTTCGAGCCCGGATCGAAATGATAGTTCCAGATCTTCTCGAGCATCATCGTCCGCGTCACGACCTGCCCGGCGTGGCGCGCCAGGAATTCGAGCAGATTGAACTCGCGCGCGCCCAGTGGGATCGAGCGGCCGGCGCGCGAGACCGCGCGAGCGAGCAGGTCGATCTCCAGGTCGCCGACAGAAAGCTTCGTCTTCTGCGGCTCGGTCGCCGCGCGGTCGGAGCGGCGGAGCATGGCCTCGATCCGGGCGGAGAGCTCAGCGAAGGAGAACGGCTTGCAGAGATAATCGTCGGCGCCTGCCTTGAGGCCATCGACGCGGTCGTCGACCGCGGCGAGCGCGGACAGGATCAGGACTGGCGTGGCGATGCCGGCGGCACGAATAGCGCTGACCATCGACAGGCCGTCGAGGCCAGGCAGCATGCGGTCGGCGATGATAAGGTCGAAGATGCCCTCGCTGGCGAGGAACAGGCCGTCGCGGCCGTCGGCGCAGGCTTCGATTGCATGCCCGGCTTCGGCTAAACCCTTGGCAAGATACGCGGATGTCGACGCATCGTCCTCGACGATCAAAATCTTGCGGCTCAACGCGCTATCACCTTCCCTGCCACCGAAATCGGTCACTATCTCCTGCCCTCATAAACGGAAAGGCCGGCGGAAAGAAGTCTTCCCGCCGGCCCCCACGGTACCCCCGGGAGTGACGGGCACCGATCTCTGGAAACGCGTGCGGCCGTTGCTGACCACGGGTTGGTTCTAGGATCGGGTGGGGATCAGGGCGATGACCGACGGGTGACAATTGCGTCATGTTGGGGGCGCGGGCGACGGTAAGAGCAACGCGAATACGAATACGAATACGAATACGAATACGAAGGCGGTACCGCCGCGCGTTGTGGGATCAAGCTAGCAAAGCACCCGCGCGATACGTCCCGGCCCCTCCCCGTCATTCCGGCGAACGCCGGGACCCACGGATACGGCGGATCATCCGTTAGCTTGCAACCACCACCAATTCCGCAACCATGGGTCCCGGCGTTCGCCGGGATGACGGAGTGGGAGGGGGAGAAACAGAGAAGCGTAAGAGAAGGAGGCGTAAGAACTTCACGCCCGATGCCGTGTTCCCCCCGCGAAGGCGGGGGCCCAGCCTGGGCCCCCGCCTTCGCGGGGGGAACACGCTCACTTACGCCTATTACTTGTCGAGGATCGCGGCGATCGCCGAACCGACGTGCGCGATGTCGGCCATACCGTCGACGCGGTGGACCAGGCCCCTAGCGTCGTAGATCGGCAGGATCGGCGCGGTCTTCGCGCGGTATTCGGCCATGCGATTGTGGACGGTTTCGGCGTTGTCGTCAGGACGGCGCTTGAACTCGGTCGAGCCGCAGACGTCGCAGACACCGGCCACGGCCGGCTTCTTGTAGCGATCGTGGTACCCCGTGCCGCACTTGGCGCAGGTGTAGCGGCCGACGACCCGGTCGATCAGCGCGGCTTCGTCGACGCCGAGTTCGATCACGTAGTCGAGCGTGCGTCCACGATCGGCGAGCAAGCCGTCAAGCGCCTCGGCTTGAGCGGCCGTGCGCGGATAGCCGTCGAAGATGACGCCGTTCGCGGTGTCCGGCTGGTCAAGACGCTCGCCGATGATACCCGACACGATCTCGTCCGAGACGAGACCGCCCGATTCCATCACGGACTTCGCCTGAAGGCCAACCGGCGTTCCGGCAGCGACCGCTGCGCGCAGCATGTCGCCGGTCGAAAGCTGCACCATGCCGCGCTCGTTGACGAGCGTGGCGGCCTGGGTGCCCTTGCCCGCGCCAGGCGGTCCAAGAAGGATGATATTCACGAAACGCACTCCCCTCGTTCGTGCAGGATTTTTACCGCGTTAGACGCGCGGATTAGCGAAGTCGATTGCCCTTGAGCTTCGCCTTCTTGATCAGGTCGCCATACTGGTGCGCCAGCAGGTGCGACTGGATCTGCGTCACCGTGTCCATCGTCACGTTGACGACGATCAGCAGGCTGGTGCCACCGAGGTAGAACGGGATCTGCAAGGCGGTCACCAGATATTCGGGCAACAGGCAGATGATCGTCAGATACGCCGCACCGATCACGGTGATGCGCGTCAGCACGTAATCGAAGTAATTCTCGGTATTCTTGCCCGGGCGGATGCCGGGAATGAACCCGCCATTGCGCTTCAAATTGTCCGCGGTTTCCTCGGGGTTGAAGACGACCGCGGTGTAGAAGAACGAGAAGAAGATGATGCCGGCGCCGTACAGCAGCATGTACACGGGTGAGCCGTGCTGCAGATACTGGTTGAGCGTGATGATGAAGTCACCCCACTTCGATTCACCCGCGACGCGCTGACCGGCGAACTGCGAGATCGTCAGCGGCATCAGCAGCAGCGACGACGCGAAGATCGGCGGGATCACACCGGCGGTGTTGATCTTCAGCGGGAGATGGCTGCGATCGGCCTGCATGCCGCGCTGCGTCTGGCGCTTGGGATACTGGATCAGGATGCGGCGCTGCGCGCGCTCCATGAAGCAGATGAAGAGGATCAGCACGACCACCGCCACGACGATGCCGATCAGCTTGATCGGATCGAGCGAACCCGAACGGCCGCCTTCGAGCAGGTTGACGAGCGTGACGGGGAGATGCGCGACGATGCCGGCCATGATGATCAGCGAGACACCGTTGCCGATGCCGCGGCTGGTGATCTGCTCGCCGAGCCACATCAGGAACATCGTGCCGCCGATCAGCGAGATGACCGCGGCGACGCGGAACATCATGCCGGGCTCGATAACCGCCTGGATGCCCTGTGCCGCGCCGAGCGTCTCAAGGCCGACGGCGATGAAATAGCCCTGCACCGCGGTCAGGCCGACGGTGCCGTAGCGCGTGTACTGGTTGAGGCGCTTGCGACCCGATTCGCCGTCCTTCTTGATGGCGGCGAGCGTCGGCGACAGCGAAGTCGCGAGCTGCACCACGATCGAGGCGGTGATGTAGGGCATCACGCCGAGCGCGATCAGCGACATGCGGCTGAGCGAACCACCCGAGAAGGTGTTGAAGAAATCAAGCACGCCGCCCTGCGTCTGCTGCGAGAGCAGGCCGAGCGCGGTTGGGTCGACACCCGGCAGCGGGACATAGCTGAGCAGGCGGAAAATGATCAGCGCACCGATCGTGAACCACAACCGCTTCTTGAGGTCGGTAGCCTTCGCGAATTTCGAAAGGCTGATGCTTTGCGCCATCTGGTCGGCTGCGGATGCCATGCGTGTGATCGTCCTGGAAACAAAGAAGGCGGGATGCGTTGTGACCGCCCCCGCCGCTCATATAGGCGCACGGGCGCGCTTGTCTAATGGCTAAGGCGGATATGGATGGGTGGAGAACCACCTCGTCCATTCAATTCCGCCGTCTTGTTGCCCTCACCCCATTCCGTTCGTCCCGAGTAGCCGTCGAGCTTGTCGAGACGGCGTATCGAAGGACTGGCCCGCTTGGGTCTTGTACCTCGATACGAGTTCTCGACTACGCTCGACCTCTACTCGGCACGAACGGGATGGGGGTGAGATCGCGTGGGCTGCCACGGCGGAGCATCTCAGAAGCCCTTAACGAAAAGGGGAGGGAGCGCACTCGGCACCCCCTCCCCCATCAAGGTCAGGCCTTGAACGACGCCTTGCGCGCCGCACGCTCCTTGTACTTCACGCCCTTCTTGGCGGCAGCCTTCTCGGCTGCGGGGACGAAGTGGATCACCTCGACCTTGCCGCCGATCTTCTCGACCGCTTCGATCGCGCCCTTCGACGCGCCGTCGACGGTGAACGAGAGGACCGTGGTCAGCTCGCCCTTGGCGAGGAGGCGGACGCCGTCCTTGCCGCCGCGTGCCAGGCCAGCGGCCTTCAGCGCGTCGTGGTCGAGCGTGGCGTTAGCCTCGATCTTGCCGGCGTCGACCGCGAGCTGGATCGCGCCGAGGTTGACCTCTGCGAAGTCCTTGCGGAAGATGTTGTTGAAGCCGCGCTTAGGCAGACGCATGTGCAGTGGCATCTGGCCGCCTTCGAAGCCGGCGATGGACACGCCCTCGCGGCTCTTCTGGCCCTTCTGGCCGCGGCCTGCGGTCTTGCCCTTGCCCGAGCCGATGCCGCGTCCGACGCGCATCTTGGACTTTCGGGCACCTTCGTTATCGCGGAGTTCGTTGAGCTTCATGGTAATGCACTCGCTTTCGCTTGTTACGCGCTGGTTTGAAATCGCCGGGTTCGAATCCGGAAATAAGGAAGGGGGCCGTTAGCCCCCTTCCCGGTATTTGTCACTAGGTAGCGTGAAGGCTCAGCCTTCGACCGACACCATGTGCTGCACCTTGCGGATCATGCCGCGGACCTCTGGGCTGTCTTGCAGCTCGCGGGTCTTGTGCATCTTGTTGAGACCGAGACCGATCAGCGTTGCGCGCTGATCCTTCTCGCGGCGGATCGGCGAACCGGTCTGCGTGATCTTGATGGTTGCCATGATCGCTTACTCCGTGATCGCAGCTGCATCGGCCTCGGCGGTCTTCGAACCACCATGGCCGAGCAGGTCGGCGATCTTCTTGCCGCGACGCTGTGCGACGGCCTTGGGCGAGGTCTGCTCGCCAAGGGCCTCGAACGTGGCGCGGATCATGTTGTAGGGGTTCGACGTACCGACCGACTTGGTCACAACGTCCGCAACGCCCAGCGATTCGAAGACTGCGCGCATCGGGCCACCGGCGATGATGCCGGTACCCTGAGGTGCCGACCGCAGCGTGACCTTGCCGGCACCGAAGTGGCCGTTGCCGTCATGATGCAGCGTGCGACCGTCCTTCAACGGAACGCGAACCATCTTCTTCTTGGCAGCAGCCGTCGCCTTCGAGATGGCTTCAGGCACTTCGCGTGCCTTGCCATGACCGAAGCCTGCACGACCCTTGCCGTCGCCGACGACGACCAGTGCTGCGAAGCCGAAGCGCTTACCGCCCTTGACCGTCTTCGAGACGCGGTTGATGTGCACCAGCTTCTCGATCAGCTCTTCGCCGCCATCGTCCGCACCGGGACGACCGCCACGATTGTCGCGACCGCGACCGCCATCACGACCACCGCGGTTGCCGCCTGGGCCACCGCTGCGATTGCCGCCGGGGCCACCACGACCACCGCCGCCGCCGCCACCGGGACCGCCGCGACCGCGACCGCCACCGTTGTTGCCCTGATAGCCAGTGCTCTGCGGAACGTTCTGAGCCGTGACGTCCTGTGCGGTCGTCTCGGGAGCGATTACTGCCGGCGTGTTGTTTTCGTCAGCCATGTCTTAGAACTCCAATCCGGCTTCGCGCGCGGCATCGGCAAGAGCCTTCACGCGACCGTGGTAGAGGAAGCCGCCGCGATCGAACACGACCTGGGTCACGCCCGCTGCCTTGGCAGCCTCGGCGACGCGCTTGCCGACCGAAGTCGCCGCGTCGATGTTGGCGCCGGACGTGCCGCGCACGTCCTTCTCCAGCGTCGAGGCCGATGCGACCGTCGTGCCGGCGGCATCGTCGATCACCTGGGCATAGATGTGCTTGCCCGAGCGATGCACCGACAACCGCGGACGGGTGCCTGCACGTGCGCGGAGCGCGGTACGGTTGCGGCGACGCCGCTTGGCGAAAAGAGAAAGTCCCTTGGTCATTACTTCTTCTTCCCTTCCTTGCGGAAGATGAACTCGCCGTCGTACTTGATACCCTTGCCCTTGTAAGGCTCGGGCTTGCGCCACTGACGAATTTCCGCGGCCAGCTGACCGACCATCTGCTTGTCCGAACCCGAGATCTCGATCGTCGTGTTGTCGGGGGTCTTGACTTCGATCCCCTCCGGCACGTCGATGTTGACGTCGTGGCTGTAGCCGAGCTGCAGCTTGAGGTTGCGACCCTGCGCTGCGGCACGATAGCCGACGCCGGTGATCAGCAGCTTCTTGGTGAAGCCTTCCGACACGCCGGTGACCAGGTTCTGCACCATGGTCCGCTGCATGCCCCAGAACGCGCGAGCGCGCTTGGTGTCGTTGGCCGGCTGCACCGAAATGCCGCCGTCTTCGATCGTGTAGCTGATCTCGTCGCGAAGCGGCATCTTGAGGGTACCCTTGGGGCCCTTCATGGTCAGCTGCTTGTTCTCGATGGTCGGCGTGATGCCCGCCGGTACGGTGACCGGCTTCTTACCAATGCGGCTCATCAGAACACCTCCGCGAGGACTTCGCCGCCGACGTTCTGCTCGCGTGCTTCGGAATCCGACAGCACGCCGCGGGGCGTCGAGACGATGGTGATGCCGAGGCCGTTACGGACGCGCGGGAGTTCCTGCGAGCCGGAATAGACGCGACGGCCGGGCTTCGAGACGCGCGCGACATGCTTGATCGCAGGCTGGCCCTCGAAATACTTCAGCTCGATGCGAAGGCCGGCCGCGGGGCCCATCTGCTCTTCGCTATAGCCACGGATGTAGCCTTCGCGCTGCAGAACGTCGAGCACGCGGACGCGCAGCTTCGACGCCGGCGTGAGGACGGAGTCCTTCTTCGCGCGCTGGCCATTACGGATACGGGTGAGCAAATCACCCAGGGGATCGGTCACTGCCATGATTTAGTCCTTACCAGCTCGACTTCGTGACGCCGGGGATGAGGCCCTTGTTGGCCAGATCGCGCAGCTGAATACGGCAGAGCCGGAACTTGCGGTAATAGGCGCGCGGGCGACCGGTCAGCTCGCACCGGTTACGGATGCGGGTCGGGTTCGCGTTGCGCGGCAGTGCCGCCATCTTGAGGCGAGCGATCAGACGCTCACCGTCGTCGAGCGTCTTATCCGCTGCGATTGCCTTCAGTGCCGCGTACTTCGGGGCATACTGCTTGACCATGCGCTTGCGGCGCTCGTTCTTGTTGACTGAACTCAGTTTCGCCATCGACTTAAGTTCTTTCTTTGCTAGCTCCCCTCCCGCTTGCGGGAGGGGTTGGGGGAGGGAAGGACCAACGCCTGTTACGCGCGAGGCCCCTCCCCTGACCCCTCCCGCAAGCGGGAGGGGGACTTAGATTAAGCTGCCTTCTTCTCGTCGGCAGCGTCGTCTTCGATCGGGAACGGGAAACCGAACAGACGGAGAAGCTCGCGAGCCTCGTCGTCGGTCTTTGCGGTCGTCGTCACGATCACATCCATGCCGCGGACCTTGTCGACCCGGTCATAGCTGATTTCTGGGAACACGATCTGCTCCTTGATACCGCAGGCATAGTTGCCACGGCCATCGAAGCTCTTCGGGTTGAGCCCGCGGAAATCGCGGACGCGGGGAAGAGCGATCGTGATGAAACGGTCGAGGAACTCGTACATGCGCTCACGGCGAAGGGTGACCTTCACGCCGATCGGCATGCCCTCACGCAGCTTGAACTGCGCGATCGACTTCTTGGCCTTCGTCACGACAGGCTTCTGGCCGGCGATCAGCTCCATTTCGGAAGCAGCCTGGTCGACCTTCTTCTTGTCCTGCGTAGCTTCGCCGACGCCCATGTTCAGCACGATCTTGTCGAGCCGCGGGATCTCCATGACGTTCTTGTAACCAAACTTCTCGGTCATCGCCTTGATGATCGTCTCGTCGTACAGCTTGCGCATGCGCGCGACGTAGACGGCCTCGGTGCCGGCCTGCTCGCCAGTGTTCTGATCAACCATTGATCTTCTCCCCGGTCTTGACGGCGACGCGGACCTTCTTGCCGTCCTGCTCCTCGAAGCGGACGCGGGTCGGCTTGCCGTCGGCGGTCACGTGCGCGACCTTCGAAACGTGCATCGGTGCTTCCTTGCGGATCAGGCCACCCTGCGGGTCACCCTGAGTCGGCTTGGTGTGGCGCACGGCGATGTTGACGCCCGATACGACGACCTTGTCGGTCTTCGGCATGGAGACGGTGACTTCACCGGTCTTGCCCTTGTCCTTGCCGGACAGGACGATGACCTTGTCACCCTTCTTGATACGCTGCGACGCCATTACAGCACCTCCGGCGCAAGGCTGATGATCTTCATGTGCTTCTTGCCGCGCAGCTCGCGAACGACTGGGCCAAAGATACGGGTGCCGATCGGCTCCTCGTTCTTGTTGACCAGCACCGCGGCATTGCCGTCGAAGCGGATGACCGTACCGTCTGCACGGCGGATATCCTTGGCGGTACGCACGATCACTGCGCGGTGAACGTCGCCCTTCTTCACACGGCCACGTGGCTGCGCTTCCTTGATGCTGACGACGATGATGTCGCCAACGCCTGCAACACGACGCTTGGAACCCCCAAGCACCTTGATGCACTGCACCCGCTTCGCGCCGCTGTTGTCAGCGACGTCGAGATTGGACTGCATCTGGATCATGGATCCGTATCCCTTCTCTGTCTCTGGGGTCGATACCGACCGAACCCCGCCTAAAAAATCACCCCGCCACGGACGAACCGCAGCGGGGAGGAGCGGCCGCTTAGCCGTTCCCGTTTACGAAAACAAGAGCGCAGGAGGTTTCCCCCCTGCCCTCTTAACTCAAACCCGTCACCCCAGCGAAAGCTGGGGTATCCCTGTTCGAGCCGATCGCCCCTCACCACGAGATCCCAGCTTTCGCTGGGAAGACGGGGTTTGGAGCATACCAGTTCAGCCCTCGGCCGAAGCCCGCTCCGGCGTCGCGTGGGTGTTGACCCGCTCGATCACCTTCCAGGTCTTCAGCTTGGAGATTGGTGCGGTCTCTTCGATCCGCACGGTCTCGCCCTGCTTGAACTCGTTGCTCTCGTCATGAGCATGATACTTCTTCGAGCGACGGATGATCTTCCCGTAGAGCGGGTGCTTCACCTTACGCTCGACGTTCACGACCACCGTCTTGTCGCCCTTGTCGGACACGACCAGACCGGTCAGCACGCGCTTCGGCATGATACGTTCCTTACTTCGCGGCTTCAGCGCTGGTGCGCTGAGCCTGCAGGGTCTTGATGCGAGCGATGTCGCGGCGGACCTCACGAACGCGGCTCGGCTTTTCGAGCTGGTTCGTGGCGGCCTGGAAGCGCAGGTTGAACTGCTCGCGCTTCAGTTCGCCGAGCGACTCCGACAGCTGGTCGTCGCTCTTGGTCTTCATGTCGTCGATACGAGCCATGATCTTACTCGCCTCCCAGATGCGAGGTGTCGCCCAGGCGGGCAACGACCTTTACCTTGATCGGCAGCTTCATGGCCGCCCGCTCGAACGCCTCGGCGGCGATCTTGCCGTCGACGCCGTCGAGCTCGAACAGGATCCGACCCGGCTTGACGCGAGCGGCCCAATATTCCGGCGCGCCCTTGCCCTTACCCATGCGGACTTCGGCTGGCTTTCCCGAGACCGGAAGGTCTGGGAAGATGCGGATCCACAAACGCCCCTGGCGCTTCATGTGACGCGTGATCGCGCGGCGGGCCGCCTCGATCTGGCGTGCGGTGATCCGGTCGGGTTCCATCGCCTTCAGGCCGTAGGAGCCGAAATTGAGCGAGAAGCCACTCTTGGCGTCGCCCGAAATCTTGCCCTTGAAGGCCTTCCGGAACTTGGTCTTTTTTGGTTGCAGCATGTCTGTTCCTGCCCCTTAGCGACGATCGTCGCGCTGCGGCCGCACGCCGGAGGTCTGAGCCTCCATCATGATGCGGTCGTACGACGTCGGATCATTGCCGAGAATCTCGCCCTTGAAGACCCAGACCTTCACGCCGCAAACGCCGTAGGACGTGTGCGCCGTAGCCTCGGCATAATCGATGTTCGCGCGCAGCGTGTGCAACGGAACCCGACCCTCACGATAGCTCTCCGACCGTGCGATCTCGGCGCCGCCAAGACGGCCACCGCAGTTCACCCGGATGCCCTCGGCACCGAGACGCATCGCCGACTGGACCGCACGCTTCATGGCGCGGCGGAAGGCGATACGACGCTCGAGCTGATCGGCGATGCCCTGCGCGACGAGACGCGCATCGACTTCCGGCTTGCGGATCTCGACGATGTTCAGCGACACGGTCGACGACGTCATCTTGCCGATCGTCGAACGCAGCTTCTCGATGTCCGCACCCTTCTTGCCGATGATCACGCCGGGGCGTGCAGCGAAGATGGAGATGCGGGCCAGCTTGGCCGGACGCTCGATGACCACCTTGGAGATCGCGGCCTGCGGCAGCGTCTTCATGATGAATGCGCGGATCTTGAGATCCTCGAGCAGGAGCCGACCATAGTCGGCGCCTTCGGCGTACCAGCGGCTATCCCAGGTACGGTTGATCTGCAGACGCAGACCGATGGGGTTGCTCTTCTGACCCATTATGCTTCTTCCTGCTCGCGCACGACGATGCGCAGACGGCTGAATGGCTTGAGAATGCGGGTCGACTTGCCGCGGCCGCGGGTAGCGAAGCGCTTCATCGTGATCGACTTGCCGACCGAAGCCTCGGCGACGACGAGTGCGTCGACGTCGAGGTTATGGTTGTTCTCGGCGTTGGCGATGGCCGAGGCCAGCACCTTGCGCGCTTCGATCGCCATGCCCTTGGTCGAGAAGGCGAGGATGTTCATCGCATCGCCGACCTTCTTGCCACGGATCAGCGCAGCCACGAGGCCGAGCTTTTGCGCGGAACCACGGATCTGCGTACCGACCGAAAGCGCCTCGTTGTCCGCGACCTTGCGCGGGCTGACTTGCTTAGACATCAGCGCTTGCCCTTCTTGTCGGCGGAGTGGCCGGGGAAGTAGCGCGTGGGCGCGAACTCACCGAGCTTCATGCCGACCATGTCTTCGTTGACCGAGACGGGCACGAACTTGCGGCCGTTATAGACGTTGAACGTGAGACCCACGAACGACGGCAGGATCGTCGAGCGACGCGACCAGGTCTTGATCGGCGAACGCGCGTTGGTGTCCTGGGCGGTTTCTGCCTTCTTGAGCAGATGAAGGTCCACGAAGGGGCCCTTCCAGACTGAACGAGCCATGTTAGCCCTTCCTCTTCGTCGAATGACGCGACCGGATGATCATCTTGTCGGTCGACTTGTTATGACGCGTGCGCGCACCCTTCGTCGGCTTACCCCAAGGCGTAACCGGATGACGGCCACCCGAGGTACGGCCTTCACCACCGCCGTGCGGATGGTCGACCGGGTTCTTGGCGACGCCGCGGGTCAGAGGACGGATACCCATCCAGCGCGAACGGCCTGCCTTGCCCAGGTTCTGGTTCTGGTTGTCGGGGTTCGAGACCGCGCCAACCGTCGCCATGCAATCGCTGCGAATGTAGCGCTGCTCGCCCGAGTTCAGGCGGACCATCACCATGCCCTTGTCGCGACCGACGACCTGCACGTACGTGCCGGCCGAACGGGCGATCTGGCCACCCTTCATCGGCTTCATCTCCACGTTGTGGACGATGGTGCCGACCGGCATCTGACCGAGTTCCATGGCATTGCCTGGCTTCACGTCGGTCTTCTTGGCCGCGAGGACCTTGTCGCCGACGGCCAGACGCTGTGGCGCCAGGATATAGGCGAGTTCCTCGTCCGGGTACTTGACCAGGGCGATGAACGCGGTGCGGTTGGGATCATACTCGATCCGCTCGACGGTGCCTTCGACGTCCCACTTGCGACGCTTGAAGTCGATATAGCGGTACTTCTGCTTGTGACCGCCGGCGATGCCGCGCGAGGTCACATGGCCCTTGTTGTTACGACCGCCGGTCTTGTGCTTACCTTCGGTCAGCGCCTTGACGGGGCGACCCTTCCAGAGCGACGACTTGTCGACCAGGATGAGACCGCGGCGTGCCGGCGATGTCGGATTATAATGCTTGAGTGCCATGGCCTCAGATCCCCGTCGTCACGTCGATGGACTGACCGTCCTTCAACGTCACGATTGCCTTTTTCATGTCGGAGCGCGAATAGTTCGTGCCCTTCCACTTCTTGGTCTTGCCCTTCTGGACGAGCGTGTTCACGCCGACGACGTTCACGTCGAACAGCGCCTCAACGGCCGCCTTGATCTCGGGCTTCGTGGCATCGTTCGATACCTTGAACACAACCGCGTTGAACTCCGACAGGGTCGTCGTCTTCTCGGTGATGTGCGGGGCCAGGATAACGTCGTAATGACGATTATCGATGCCCGCCTTCTGCTTCTTAGCCATGGAAGCGCGCCTCCAGCTTTTCGACAGCGGCGCGCGTCAGCACCAGCGTGTCATGCTTCAGGATGTCGTAAACGTTCGCGCCGGCAGCCGGCATCACGTTCACTTCGTACAGGTTGCCCGCAGCGAATGCGAAGCTGGTGTCGACCATGTCGCCGTCGATGACGAGCGCACGCTTGCCGAAGCCGAGCTTTGCGAGATCGCCCTGCAGCGTCTTGGTCTTGCCACCCTCGACAGCCAGGCTGTCCATGATGACCAGCGAACCCGCCTTGGCGTGGCTGCTGAGAGCCATCCGCAGGCCGAGCGAGCGAACCTTCTTGTTCAGCGACGGGTTGAAGTCACGGACGCGTGCGCCGTGAGCCTTACCACCACCGATGAACACCGGTGCGCGACGATCGCCGTGACGAGCCGTACCGCCGCCCTTCTGGCGACCGAACTTCTTGCCGGTACGTGCGACGTCTGCGCGCTCACGGGTGCCACGAGCCGTCTCGCGACGCTTCTCGAGCTGCCAGGTGACGACACGGTGCAGGATGTCGGCGCGTGGATCGAGGCCGAAGACCTCGTCGTTGAGCTCGATGTCCGCTGCGTCGGTGCCGGCGAAAGATGAAACCTTGATCTTCACGCTCAGCCCTCCTGGCCGTCGGCTGCAGGTGCGTCGGTCATTTCGGCCGGCGTGTCTGCTGCGGTGTTGCTGTTTGCGGTCTTGAGACCGGCGGGGAACGGTGCGTCGGCGTGGCGCGCGACCTTCACCGAATCCTTGACGAAGAGCCAGCCGCCCTTGGAGCCAGGAACCGAACCCTTGACGAACAGGAGACCACGCTCGACGTCCGTCGATACGATCTCGAGGTTCTGCTGGGTGCGGTACTTGTCGCCCATGTGGCCGGCCATCTTCTTGTTCTTGAAGACCTTGCCCGGATCCTGGCGCTGACCGGTCGAACCGAGCGAACGGTGCGAGACCGACACGCCGTGGGTTGCCCGCAGACCGCCGAAGCCCCAACGCTTCATGCCGCCCTGAAAGCCCTTACCCTGGGTCTTGCCCTGGATATCGACGATCTGGCCTGCGACGTAGTGGTCAGCCGAAATCTCGGCGCCGACGTCGAGCAGGCCGTCTGCGTTCACACGGAACTCATGGACGACAGCCTTGGGCTCCACTTCGGCCTTGCCGAAATGGCCGCGCTGCGGCTTTGCGACATTCTTCGACTTGGCGACACCTGCACCAAGCTGGACGGCAGTGTAGCCGTCACGATCCATTTCGCGAACGGAAACGACCTGATTGCCTTCGAGTGCCAGAACGGTGACCGGCACGTGCCGACCATCTTCCTGGAACAGGCGGGTCATCCCCATCTTCTTCGCGATCACGCCAGTACGCATGATCTTGTCCCTTCCTAGACAGAGGCCCCGTCGGACTATTCCTCGGGGGCTTGCGGACCATGTCCGGAGCGAGCTCCATGATGCGTCCACCTGACCCCATCCCCGGCAAATGCCCTGAATGGAGTCGGTTCAACCCGGTAAATACGAAACGTGCCCCCGTCCCGGGCTGGTGCTCCTGCAAATGCGGAAGCGTGACGGGGGACGCTGCCCCGTCGGTTTTCACCGACGGCGGTATCCCAATGTCGAACGGCGCGGGACCGTTACCGGTCGACCGCGCCGCGCCAGCCCATAGGCCAGCCCGTTGACTACGTCAACAAGCTGGATCCCCGCCTTCGCGGGGACTAAAGGCAAACTCGCGTCAGGCGAGTTTGATCTCGACGTCAACGCCAGCGGCGAGGTCCAGCTTCATCAGCGCATCGACCGTCTGCGGCGTCGGCTGGACGATATCCAGCATACGCTTGTACGTGCGCACCTCGAACTGCTCGCGCGACTTCTTGTCGATGTGCGGGCCGCGGTTCACGGTGAACTTTTCGATGCGCGTCGGAAGGGGAATCGGACCGCGGATGAGCGCGCCGGTGCGGCGTGCGGTGTCGGCGATGTCGCCAGTGGCCTGATCGAGCACACGGTGATCGAACGCCTTCAGACGAATGCGGATATTGCTGTCCATAGTCCCTACCGATGCGAAAGAGCGGGCCCGTTTCCGGGCTCTTGCTGGTTGATGTTTAAACCGAAGGCGGGCCATTACGGGAGAGTCGGGCAAAATGCAACTGGGGGTTGCGGGTTTTCCAGGCGACCGACAATAACGAAGGGCGCCCTACCCTCCCCCTCCGTCACCTTCGGCGCCACCTCCCCCTTGCGGGGGAGGATTGCAGCTAGCCACGCCCTGCGGCTAAGATCGGCTCACTACTCGATCCTCCCCCGCCAGGGGGAGGTGGCACGCAAAGCGTGACGGAGGGGGAGGCAAGCGATGAAGCTCGAGGGATCCCTACCCGGCCGCAGCAACGCCAAGCGCCTGCGAAAACAGATGACCCCACCGGAGATCGCTCTCTGGCTGGCGTTAAGACGAAACGAAGAAGGCCTACGCTTCCGCAGACAACACGCAGCCGGCCCCTACGTCCTGGACTTCTACTGCGCCCCAGCCCGACTCGCGATCGAAGTCGACGGCGAAGCCCACAACCACGGTAACCGCCCCCAACGAGACGCAGCGCGAGACGCGTGTCTAGTCAGCCAGAACATCCAAGTCCTCCGCTACCCAGCCCGAGAAATGCTAGCCAACCTCGACGGTGTCGTCCGCCAGATCACGTCCATCGCACTCCAACGCCGAACCACCATCGAGAGCTAATCGCCCCCTCCCCCTCCGACGCCTCCGGCGCCACCTCCCCCTAGCGGGGGAGGATTCGCGAGTTGTCTGCTACTCTTCCTAATTCCACCATAAATACCGACATTACACGGCAGATTGCCGTCAGGAATTCTGCAACAGCAGTTCGGTATCGGAAATGGTCAAGCCGTTCAGTTGTACCAGGTAGAGAATACCACCTAAATCCTTGTAGCTGAGCTGACCTGGCCAACTCAAACGTACGCTAGCTACATTACCCGACTTTTCGACCGGCGCCGCGCTCCACGAATGCGGCTGAGATGTAAGTTGCTTCAGCACCTTCGATAAGGTCGCTATTGGTCCGGACAACGTGAGCGTTTGCTTGGGTTGTGGCAAAGCAGCGTCGGCAAAATGCGCTTTGAGCGGCCGAGCCTCAGTCAACCCCACGTCCATTGGGATCCGTAGAGCAGCTAGCACTGCGAGAGTTAGGCTCCTCATTAAGACAGCCTGCACTTACACGCGGGTGTTTGCAATTGGGCGAGGGCAGATGCCACCAGTCAGTACCTAGCGGTTCGCGCTACCCAATCGCAACAACGACACGCTTAAGTGACGTTGTGGCTGTATCGGTGTGCGCGCCTTGGATTGCCCACGGCTTAAACTGCCCAATCCACTCGGTCACACCCAGCACACCCAAACACGAAAAAGCCCGGCCTCTCTCGCGAGAAGCCGAGCTCTTTTCGATCACCTCCCGAAGGAGAAGATGCTTACTTGTCGATCTGGCTGACGACGCCTGCACCGACGGTACGGCCGCCTTCGCGGATCGTGAAGCGCTGGCCCACGTCCATGGCGATCGGTGCGATCAGCTTGATGCCGAGCGACACGTTGTCGCCTGGCATGACCATCTCGGTGCCCTCAGGCAGCTCGACGGTGCCGGTCACGTCCGTCGTACGGAAGTAGAACTGCGGGCGGTAGTTGGCGAAGAACGGCGTGTGACGGCCACCCTCTTCCTTCGACAGCACGTACACTTCCGAGTTGAAGTCGGTGTGCGGCTTGATCGTGCCTGGCTTGCAGAGCACCTGGCCACGCTCGACTTCGTCGCGGGCAACGCCACGGATCAGTGCGCCGACGTTATCGCCAGCCTGGCCCTGGTCGAGCAGCTTGCGGAACATCTCGACGCCCGTGACCGTGGTCTTGCGGACGGTCGGGTGGATGCCGACGATCTCGACTTCCTCGCCAACCTTGACGATGCCGGTCTCGACGCGGCCGGTGACGACCGTACCACGACCCGAGATCGAGAACACGTCCTCGATCGGCATCATGAACGGCTTGTCGAGCGGACGCTCTGGCTGCGGAATGTACTCGTCGACGGCCTGCATCAGCTCGGTGACGGCGTCGGCGCCGAGCTTCTGGTTCGAACCCGACAGTGCGCAGGTAGCCGAACCCTTGATGACGGGGATGTCGTCGCCCGGGAAGTCGTACGAGCTGAGCAGCTCGCGGATTTCCATCTCGACCAGCTCGAGGATTTCCTCGTCGTCGACCAGATCGACCTTGTTCATGAACACGACCATTGCGGGCACGCCGACCTGGCGTGCGAGCAGGATGTGCTCACGGGTCTGTGGCATCGGGCCATCGGTCGCAGAAACGACGAGGATCGCGCCGTCCATCTGGGCTGCGCCGGTGATCATGTTCTTCACATAATCGGCGTGGCCCGGGCAATCGACGTGCGCGTAGTGACGGTTGGCCGTCTCGTACTCGACGTGTGCGGTCGAGATCGTGATGCCGCGCTCGCGCTCCTCGGGAGCCTTGTCGATGTTGGCGAAGTCGACGGCGGTACCGCCGGTCGTCTCTGCCAAAACCTTCGTGATCGCAGCGGTGAGCGACGTCTTGCCATGATCGACGTGACCGATGGTGCCGATGTTGAGATGCGGCTTGTTCCGCTCAAATTTTGCCTTGGCCATTGTTTCCTACCTTCTGATTCGTATTCCGGTGCCACCCCGGGAACCGCGCGAACGCGGCCCAATAGCGGCTGTTAAAGCGTTGCGCCAGCCCCTGCTTAGGGGGAGGCCGACGCGGAAGTAAATTCCGCGTCGTCGGACGTCGGTCGCTGACCGAAGTCGGCCGGCCGTTCGGCATCTCGGAGCCAGGTTGCCCTGGCTCCGTGCGCCCCTGGCTTAGGCCAGTTTCGCCTTCACCTCATCCGCGACGTTCTGCGGCACTTCGTCATAGTGCGAGAACTGCATCGAGTAGTTTGCGCGACCCTGCGTGAACGAGCGGAGCGAGTTCACGTAGCCGAACATGTTGGCCAGTGGCACCATTGCCTCGACCGTCTGCGCGTTGCCGCGGCTGTCGGTGCCCTGGATCTGGCCACGACGGCTGTTCATGTCGCCGATGACGTCGCCCAGATAATCCTCCGGGGTGACGACCTCGACCTTCATGACCGGCTCGAGCAACGTGATTCCCGACTTCTGTGCGACTTCGCGCATCGCGCCACGTGCACAGATTTCGAACGCCAGTGCCGACGAGTCGACGTCGTGATACGCGCCGTCATACAGCACGATCTCGAAATCGATGATCGGGAAGCCGACCAGCGAACCCGAAGCAGCGGTTTCGCGGAAGCCCTTCTCGATCGCAGGCAGATATTCCTTCGGAATGTTGCCGCCCTTGATCTCATCCTTGAACGTGATGCCCGAACCGCGCTCGCCCGGCGTGACCTTGACCTTCACGCGACCGAACTGGCCGGTACCACCCGACTGCTTCTTGTGCGTGTAGTCGACGTCGACCGGCTTCTTCAGATACTCGCGGTATGCGACCTGAGGAGCGCCGACGTTCGCCTCGACCTTGAACTCACGCTTCATGCGATCGACCAGGATCTCGAGATGGAGCTCGCCCATGCCCTTGATGATGGTCTGACCCGACTCGGGGTCCGACGACACGCGGAACGACGGATCCTCGCGGGCGAGACGATTGAGCGCGACGCCCATCTTCTCCTGGTCGGCCTTGGTCTTCGGCTCCACCGAAAGCTCGATCACGGGCTCGGGGAATTCCATCCGCTCGAGGATGATCGGTGCGTTCATCGCGCAGAGCGTGTCACCGGTCGTCGTATCCTTGAGACCCGCGAGAGCGACGATGTCGCCAGCGAAAGCCTCCTGGATGTCCTCACGGCTGTTCGCATGCATAAGCAGCATGCGGCCGACCTTTTCCTTCTTGTCCTTGACCGAGTTGGTGACCTGCGATGCGGTCTCCAGCTTGCCCGAATAGATACGGGCGAAGGTCAGCGTACCGACGAACGGATCGTTCATGATCTTGAACGCCAGTGCCGAGAACGGAACGTCGTCCGACGAAGGACGCTCGTCCGGCGTCACGCCGTCGAGCTTCAGACCCTGGATCGCGGGAACGTCGAGCGGCGAAGGCAGATAGTCGACCACGGCGTCGAGCAACGGCTGAACGCCCTTGTTCTTGAACGCCGAACCGCAAACCACCGGCACGAACGCCATGCTCAGCGTACCCTTGCGGATCAGCGCCTTGAGGTCGGCGACGCTCGGCTCGTTGCCTTCGAGATATGCCTCCATGAGGGCATCGTCCTGCTCGACGGCCATCTCGATCAGTTCGCTGCGATACTTCGCGGCCTTCTCGACCAGATCCGCGGGGATCTCGGCATATTCGAACTTCGCGCCAAGGCTCTCTTCGAGCCAGATGATCGCGCGGTTCTCGACGAGATCGACGAGGCCCTTGAATCCGCCTTCCATGCCGATCGGGAGATACAGCACGGCCGGACGGGCGCCGAGACGCTCGATGATCGAGTTCACGCAGAAGTAGAAATCGGCGCCGGTGCGGTCGAGCTTGTTGATGAAGCACATGCGCGGCACGCCGTACTTGTCGGCCTGACGCCACACGGTCTCAGACTGCGGCTCGACGCCGGCAACGCCGTCGAAGCAGGCAACCGCGCCATCGAGCACGCGGAGCGAACGCTCGACTTCGATCGTGAAGTCGACGTGGCCGGGCGTGTCGATGATGTTGATAAGGTGCTCTTCGCCCTTACCTTCTTCGGCGCGCCACTTGCAGGTGGTCGCAGCCGACGTGATCGTGATCCCGCGCTCCTGCTCCTGCTCCATCCAATCCATCGTCGCGGTGCCTTCATGCACTTCGCCGATCTTGTAGGACTTGCCGGTGTAATAGAGGATGCGCTCGGTCGTCGTCGTCTTACCGGCGTCGATGTGCGCCATGATGCCGATGTTGCGGTAACGGTCGAGCGGATGGCTGCGGGCCATGATCGTGCTTCCTTAAGGATATGGGGAGCCGAACGTGCCGGCTCCCCAATATATAGGTGTTTGCGTGACAGGCGAAAGACCGCCCGTCACACGGATAGCAATGCTAGGCTTCAAAGCCCGCTGTTACCAGCGGCAGGAAGCCCGCTGTTACCAGCGGTAGTGCGAGAATGCACGGTTGGCTTCCGCCATCCGGTGCGTATCTTCACGCTTCTTGACCGCGTTGCCACGGTTGTTGGCGGCATCCATCAGCTCACCCGACAGCCGTGCAGCCATCGTGTTCTCGCTGCGCGAACGCGCCGCACCGATCAGCCAGCGAATCGCCAGCGCCTGCGCACGCTCGGGACGAACCTCGACCGGCACCTGGTACGTTGCACCACCGACGCGGCGCGAACGAACTTCGATGCCCGGCTTTACGTTGTTCAGCGCATCGTGGAAAACGCCGATCGGATCGCGCTTGGCGCGCTGCTCGACAGTTTCGAATGCACCGTACACGATCAGCTCTGCGACGGACTTCTTGCCGTCCAGCATGACGCTGTTCATGAACTTCGACAGAACCTCATCCCCGAACTTGGGATCAGGCAGGATGACCCGCTTTTCGGGACGACGACGACGTGCCATTTTGTATTCCTTCTAAACTTCAGCCTTAGTGATCAGATACCTGACCGGCTTACTTCGGACGCTTGGCGCCGTACTTGGAACGCGACTGACGCCGGTCCTTCACACCCTGTGTATCGAGCACGCCGCGCAGGACGTGATAGCGAACACCGGGAAGATCGCGGACACGACCGCCACGGATCAGGACAACCGAATGCTCCTGAAGATTGTGACCCTCGCCCGGGATGTAGCTGATGACTTCGCGCTGGTTGGTCAGGCGAACCTTGGCCACCTTGCGCAGAGCCGAGTTCGGCTTCTTCGGGGTCGTCGTGTAGACGCGCGTGCAAACGCCACGCTTCTGCGGATTTGCTTCCATCGCAGGGACCTTCGACTTGGCCTTCTGCGGATCGCGGCCCTTGCGGACCAGCTGGTTGATCGTCGGCATTGAAGCCTTCACCTTTCAAGTGGTTACTTTGCTGGAGCCATGAGGCGCCTGAGAATACAAAAAGGACCCTCTGAAGCGCAAACGCTCCTCAGGCCCTGGAATGCATCCAGCAATGTTCAAGCATGCCCGGCGGGAAACACTCCCGAAGAACAGGCCGCGCCTATATGCGAGGACGCGGCTCGGGTCAACGGGGCGGAATCGCGAATGGCCCAGCACGGCGCACGAAGGTGCGGGATGTTCGATCGCAGCTTTGGTCGCAGTCGGTTTAACCGCGCGGAAACCATCTCCGTCGTATTCCACGCGGATGCAGCCTACCAATACTCTTCGTCTGCCGCCGGTCGCCTTGACGCTGACCTGCGCCTTGGTCGCCCATGCGGCATTGTGGCCGTTTCGAGCCAATGACATCGACGAGTATTTGATCCCGTGGCTCGAACATATCCGGTATACTGGCATGATTGACGCATTCGCGACGCCGTTCAGCAACTATACCCCACCCTATCTATATCTCCTCGCGTTTGCCTCGCCATTGGCCGCGATCTTTCCGCTGGTCACGGTGATAAAGCTGCTGTCGACCGCGGGCAGCATTGCGCTGGCGCTGGCGGTATGGCGACTCCTCAGGGCACTCGATTGCGCGCAGCCGGCGCGTGGCGCGGCGCTTGTCCTCGCTTTGCCATCGACGCTGCTCAATGCACCCCTCCTCGCGCAATGCGATGCGGTGTGGGCAGCAGCTTGCATCATGGCGGTAGCGATGGCGATCGAGCGTCGCCACGCGCCCATGCTCGCTTGGTTCGGATTGGCGATCGCGATTAAATTGCAGGCAGCGTTTCTCGGGCCTTTCGTCGTCGCCCTGCTGATCAACCGCCGGGTTTCCGCGCGGCTGTGGCTGATTGCACCCCTCGTCGTCTTATTGACACTGGTGCCGGCGTGGGCGGTAGGCTGGCCATTTGGCGACCTTGTGACGATCTATTTTCGCCAGGCCGCCTATTCCGATGTCTTGTCGTTGAACGCACCCAACGCCTGGATCATTATCCAGACTCTACCCTTGATCGGCGACCTCCCCTTGAAAGCAATGGCGATGGCAATCGCGACTGGCGCCAGCGCGAGCTATATCGCCTGGCTTGCGTCGCACCGATTGCCCGCTCGAGTGATACCGGCAGCAGCCTTGCTTGCGGTCTTACTGGTTGTCGGCGTGCTGCCCCACATGCACGAACGCTATTTCTTCCTGTGCGACATTCTTGCACTGAGCGTCGCGTTGACAAGACGAGACCGGACCGGATGGTTCATCGCCGTAGCAGTCCAAGCGGGCTCTACGCTCGCCATCCTCGCCTATATCCTGGACACGCAGGCCCTCGCCGTTCTGGGCGCGGTATCGATGATGATCGCGACATACCAAGTCGCCCTACTTCTCGGTTTTCCGTCGCGCGCCAACCTATCCGCGAAGGACGATGCTGACTCGACGCCAACATGCGCCATTATTGCATGGCCTCGATCAATGGACGCGCGACACAGGCCCTCCTAACGCCTCACCTACCCTAGCGGCGCGGCATCTCCAGCGCCGCCAACAACGCTTTCTCGAACCGCGCCGGATCCTCGACCTGTGGCGAGTGGCCCAGCCCTTCTAGCATCACGAGGTTCGCATTTGGCATCTGCTTGACCGCACGTGGCGCCACCATCGGGATCGGTTCAAGAAACTTGCGCAAGTTCGTCGGGGCCTGCGCGCGGCCGAAAGCCGTCTTGTCGAGCGTGCCGACGATCAACGTCGTGGGAGGCGTGATCCGGTAAAGTTCGTGTGCGACCGGTTGCGTCTTGATCATCTCGCTGGTTTTCGCCTGCGCGAGCGCAACGGTGTCGCGCCCTGTGCCCTGGTACATGCCCGCCTGCATCCAGACCCAGCGATCATAAGACGGCTTCCATACGCCGTGGTAATAGTTCTCGAGCTGGTACGCCTTGATCGACGCATAGCTCGACTTCTTCTCGTTCGCCCAGAGCGTGTCGACGTCGGTATAGGGCACCCCCTCCTCGCCGCGATCCTTCAGGCCGAGCGGATTGACGAGGACCAGCTTCTCGACCGAGGCCGGATAGAGGATCGCGTACCGCATCGCGAGCATACCGCCCATCGAATGCCCGACGATCGTCGCCCGCGTGATGCCGCGCGATTCGAGGAGCCGCTTGGTGAACGTCGCCAGCATCTCGAAGCTATATTGTGCCGCGCGGGGCTTGGACGATTTGCAGAAGCCGATCTGATCGGGGACGATCACCCGGTAGCCGACCTCGCTCAGCGCCCGCGCGGTGCTGCCCCAGGTCGCGCCACAAAAGTTCTTGCCGTGGAGCAGAACGACCGTGCGGCCATTCGGGCGCTGCGGCGCGATATCCATGAACGCCATCTGCGCAGGGCTGCCGACGATATCGACTTCCATCGTCTGGACCGGCCACGGATAGGTGAAGCGTTCGAGCTGCGGCCCGAGGTCGGGCACCTGCGGCACCGGCACCGGCCCCGCCCCCATCAGCAGTGCCGCGACCGGCAGCGCCAGCATCCCCAAACCTACCCGCATAAGATTACGCTTTCCTACATCCCACGATACGGCGTACGGTTAACGGGCAAACACGACCGCGCGCAACGCATCATCCTTAATGGTGACGAATTGCACGCGAGGCGCTTGCCCTGCGCGAAAACGCTGGGTAAGGGGCGCGTCCGTGTAGGAGTGTAGCTCAGTTGGTTAGAGCGTCGGTCTCCAAAACCGAAGGCCCTCGGTTCGAATCCGAGCACTCCTGCCACCCCCTTTAAATTCCGATTTCGAACGGCACCGTTTCACGCGGTGCCTTCGCACGTCCATCGCGATTGCAGAAAATGCATTTCATAATGCAATTTTCGCAATTGCTCTATGATGTGCTGCGATGCACAACGATCAGGCCTTTCAGGCATCCTCTCCTAAAAACTTTCATGGCCGGTCTCGTACCGGCCTTTTTTTTCGTCCGCGATGCGCGTACACCGTTCGTGCCGTCGTCAAGCCGAACGATAAAAAGAAACCGTGGGAGCGGAGCCGCCGGTGAAACCGGCACCGGCAAGACGATCGTGCGGGGGATCGAGTGACCCAAGCGCTCTCCCCCGCCACTTCTCTGGCCATGCGCCACGCCTTCGCCGCGCGCCACCTCTTACCCAACGCGCCACGCCTCCGGTCATGCGACCGCTCTTCTAGAACGTCGCCCCGCCCCACTCCTGCCGCGCACTTGCTTTCACCTGTGACGGCAGCTATCTGCCGCGCTTCCGACAGCGAGGACGGACCTGCCGCCGCGGCCCTTCACAGGGAGCGGCTAGTGGGTCTATGCCTCGCATCTCAGTTTCTCAATCAGCGGGTTCGAAGAACATCGTGGCGAAGACGTCCCCCCTCGAATTCATCCAGCAGGTCCGCAACGAGACCGCGAAGGTCACGTGGCCGACGCGTCGCGAGACGGTCATGACCGGCGTGATGGTGGTGATCATGACGACGATCCTCGCGCTGTTCTTCCTGGGCGTCGACTCGATCCTGCAAGCGATCGTCTCCGCCCTCCTCAAACTCGCTCAGTAAGCAAGGTTCCGTCATGGCGCGCTGGTACATCATTCACGCCTATTCGGGCTTCGAGGGCAAGGTCCGCGACTCGATCATGGCCGAGGCGACCCGGATGGGTCTCGAACAGCTCGTCGAGCAGATCGAAGTCCCGACCGAAACCACCACCGAGGCCCGTCGCGGCAAAAAGATCGCGGTCGAGCGCAAGTTCATGCCGGGCTACGTGCTCGCCAAGCTGAACATGAACGACGACGTGTATCACCTGGTGAAGAACACGCCGAAGGTCACCGGTTTCCTCGGCAGCATGGGCAAGCCGCAGGCGATCAGCGAGGCGGAAGCCACGCGGATGCTGAACAGCAAGGAAGAAGCCGCCGCTGCGCCCAAGCAGAAGGTCAAGGTCGACTACGAGATCGGCGACCAGGTCAAGGTCCTCGACGGTCCGTTCGCGACCTTCAACGGGCTTGTGGAAGAACTCGACTTCGACCGCAGCCGCGTCAAGGTTTCGGTGTCGATCTTCGGGCGTGCGACCCCGGTCGAGCTCGAGTTCGAGCAGGTCGAGCGCAGCAAGTAAGGCCAAGCCACACGCGATTAGCCAATGGGCTAATCGCGAGACGGCCCCAGCCCGGCCGACGACGCGGGATTTACTCCCGCGTCGCGCCTCGGCGAAAGCCAAGCTCTACAATTTATATCGCGCCCGCGTGTCGTCCTGATTAGAATCAGCGCTGCGGTGCTGTCGCAATGCTGGACAGGTCGGTGGTCGTGTCGATCGGCAGGCCCGCGTCTTTTCGTTCCGAATACCGGTCGACGAGCTGAGCGGTGTGAGGCCGCAGTAGAACGGTAAAGCGCACCAGCTCCTCAATCACATCCACAATCCGGTCGTAGTAGCTGGACGGTTTCATCCGGCCGGCGTCGTCAAACTCGTTGAATGCCTTGGCGACTGACGACTGGTTCGGGATCGTGACCATCCGCATCCAACGGCCGAGAACGCGGAGCGTGTTGACGCTGTTGAAGGACTGCGATCCGGCCGATACCTGCATGACAGCGAGAGTCCGGCCCTGCGTCGGTCGCATTCCGCCCATCGACAGGGGCAGGTGATCGACTTGGAGCTTCATGATGCCGGTTATCTGGCCGTGCCGCTCGGGGCTGCACCATACATGCCCCTCAGACCACATCGACAGTTCGCGCAGCTCGTGGACAGCCGGGTGATCGTCCCCAGTCACTTGATCGGGGAGCGGCAGCGTGGCGGGATCGAAAATGCGCGTCTCGCAGCCGAAGAATTGCAACAGGCGGGCGGCTTCCTCGACACACAGGCGCGAAAAGGATCGCTCCCGAAGTGATCCGTAAAGCAGCAGGATGCGCGGGGGAGGATCATCGGCCCCCAACCCGAGGGCGGGACGGTCGAGCGCATAGCGGCGATCGAGCGCGGGCAGGTGGTCAGGATCGGAGAGCGTGCGAAGCGGCATTACAGACTGAGCCTTATGGCGAGGGCGGCGAGGGTCACCAGCAGCACCGGAATCGTCAGCGTCGCGCCGACCTTGAAGTAATAGCCCCAGCCGATGCGGATGCCCTTTTGCCCGAGGACGTGCAGCCACAGCAGCGTGGCGAGCGAGCCGATCGGCGTGATCTTCGGCCCGAGGTCACAACCGATCACGTTGGCGTAGATCATCGCGTCCTTGATCGCGCCCGTGGCGTGCGTCGCGTCGATCGACAGGGCGCCCACCAAGACGGTCGGCATGTTGTTCATCACCGACGACAGCAGCGCGGCGATGATCCCGGTGCCGAACGCCGCGCCCCACACGCCGCCTTGCGCGGTGCGATCGAGCAGGCCGGCAAGGTGGTCGGTCAAGCCGGCATTTCGCAGGCCATAGACGACCAGGTACATGCCGAGCGAGAAGATCACGACCTGCCACGGCGCGCCCGCCAGCACCTTGCGGGTCTGGATAACGTGTCCGCGCGCGGCGATGATGAGCAGGAGGACCGCGCCGGTAGCGGCCACGGCGCTGACCGGCACGCCGATCGGTTCGAGCAGAAAGAAGCCGGCGAGCAGCAGGGCGAGAACGACCCAGCCCGCCTTGAACGTGGCATGATCGCGGATCGCATCACCGGGCGTGCGGAGCTGCGCCACATCGTAATTCGCCGGTATGTCACGGCGGAAGAATAGCAGCAACGCGATCAGCGTCGCGGCGATCGACGCCAGATCGACCGGCACCATCACCGAGGCATAATCGGCAAAGCCGATCCGGAAGAAGTCGGCCGACACGATGTTGACGAGGTTGGAGACGATCAGCGGCAGACTGGCGGTATCGGCAATGAATCCCGCAGCCATGACGAACGCCAGCGTCGCCTTGTCCTTGTATCCCAGCGCGCGCAGCATCGCGATGACGATCGGCGTCAGGATCAGCGCTGCGCCGTCATTGGCGAACAGCGCCGACACAGCCGCGCCGAGCAGCACGATCAGCACGAACAGCCGGCGACCATGCCCCCGGCCCCAGCGCGCGACATGGAGCGCCGCCCATTCGAAGAACCCGGCTTCATCAAGCAACAGGCTGACGATGATGATCGCGACGAACGTCGCGGTCGCGTTCCAGACGATACCCCACACCACAGGCACGTCGGAGACCGAGACGACCCCGGCGAGCAGCGCGATCGCCGCGCCGCCCACGGCGCTCCATCCGATGCCGAGGCCCTTGGGCTGCCAGATGACGAGCGCGATCGTGGCGACGAAGATGGCGAGCGCGAGCAGCATCAGGCGACGCGCTGACCCGAGGCGTCCACGACCTTTTCGCCGTCTTCCTTGGCAAACGCACCCTGTTGCGGCTCGGGCAGCAGATCGAGGACAGCTTCGGACGGTCGGCACAGCTTCACGCCGAGCGGCGAGACGACGAGCGGCCGGTTGATGAGGACCGGATGCGCCATCATTGCGTCCACCAGCGCGTCGTCGGACAGCGACGTGTCGCCCAAGCCTAGCTCCGAATAGGGCGTGCCCTTCTCACGCAGCAGATCGCGGGGCGTGATCCCGGCGCGATCGATCAGCTCGACCAGCAACGCGCGCGAGGGCGGCGTTTTCAGATATTCGACCACATGCGGCTCGATGCCGGCATTGCGGATCATCGCCAGCGTGTTGCGCGACGTGCCGCATTCGGGGTTGTGATAGATCACGATATCGACGGCCACGCTCTGGTAGGTCATCTGGGCGTCCTTTCAGCAGCAAGGGGTGAGTTCGGCCAGAAGCGGCGCGCACAGCTCGGGCGAACCGACGCAGCAATCCTTGACGAGAAACAGCGTCAGCGCGCGCAGCCCGTCCAGATCAGCGCGGTAGATGATCGACCGGCTATGCCGTTCGGAGCGCACGATGCCGGCGCGTGCGAGGATGCCGAGGTGCGCGGACATGGTGTTCTGTGGCACGTCGAGCTGACGGGAGATTTCGCCTGCCGCCATTCCGTCCGGCTCGTGGCGGACCAACAGGCGAAACACATCTAGCCGGGTACCTTGCGCCAGCGCGCCGAGCGCTATGATAGCTGATTCGTTATCCATATATCCAGCATAGACGATATTTCGATAGTGACGCTAGTTACTGCGTTCGGAGCAGCACTCAGGCGTTGCTTGTCCAGCGCAGCGGACACCCCCTTCACGACACAAACCGGCACCGCTATGCCCCCTTCCAATCCTTCAAACGCCACCCGCCAAACAGCGCGACGCTCGAATCATACGGCACCTTCGTCGGGTCGGCCTTGCTCCAGCCGGTGACCTGATCGAGCGCTGGCAGGCGTATCGGATTCGGGATCGGATACGGGTTGGTCAGCGTCGGTTCGCCGCGTTCGTTGCGGGCGGCTTCGGCGAGGTCGAAGGCTTCGCGGTCGCGGGCTTGGCGGGCTTCGTACATTGCCGACAGGCGGTAGCTGTGCGCTTCGCTCGATTCACCGCGGCGGCGCTTGATGTGGGGCGGCTCCTCCTGGAGGTGGACCATCTTGGCGTGGAGATGGAGGAGTTGCAGCGCCTGGTTCGCGGTCATCGGCGGAATCGGCGGGGGATCGTTGTGGCGCCACTCATCATGGTCATGCGCGCCAGGCAGGGAGCCGGCGAGCAGCGCGGACTCGACCTGTTCGTAGCCGGCCTCCAGCGCGAGGCGCATCTCGCGGGCGAAGGCGGGGCTGGCTTTGCGGCGGGCGTAGAAAGCGGAATGGCTGAAGCCGGCGGCGGCGGCCGAGAGGCGGATGTTGGCGGTGGCGGAGAGCGCTGTGAGGAAGGCTTGCTCGGCGGCGTGGTCGAGGCGGTTGGCGGGCGGGCGGCGGAGCTGGAGGCGGCCGTTGGCGGTTCTTGTCGTGGTGGGGGTTCCGGTTGGGAGGTCGGCGTTCTTGGCACTCCCCTCCCCCGACCCCTCCCGTAGGCGGGAGGGGAGATTTAGGGCGGCGGAGGCGAACGCTAGGGCGGCGTCCCATTTTGCGGCGAAGGCGGGGTGGGCGGCGCGGCGCTTGGTGAAGGTGGAGCGGTTGTAGCCGAGCGCGCGGGCGGCTTCGCGCGCGTTGCCGGTGCGGCGGAGCGCGGCGAGGAACGCGGCGTTCTGTGCGGCCTGGCGGCGGGTGAACTGGCCGGGGGTGGACGGGCGTGGCATCCCACGGGGGTCTGCCTCGAAATCCTACATTGCAAGCGCGTCGGAGCGTCGGGCGCCGAGTGGCTCGAGAGCGGTTGGAGAATGGCGCGGGCGATGTAGGCCATCGTTCGCAGGATTGGGCGAGGTGGCCATGGTTCGGGGCGAAGCCGGTGGTCGTGGGGTGTGGTGGTGCACTGTGCTGATGCTGGAGAGCGGGCCTATGCCAGACGGTTGTGCGTAGCAGGCGGTGATCCAGACGCGCGACTGGCTGGTGCATGTCACGTACCGCATGCCGGGTGCGCATCCGGCATGCGGTGATCGATCCGGTGCGGCTGCGGTGACGCTTTCAAATCCTCCCCCGCCTGAGGAAGGTGGCTGGCGCTTGCCGGACGGCGGGGGCGGTCGGCGAAACCTTTGTTCCGTGCCCTCCCCCTCCGTCACCTTCGGTGCCACCTCCCCCTGGCGGGGGAGGATCAAGGCCTGCGCTTAGAAGCCGACGCTGATCGTGCCGAACACCTGGCGGGGGGCGACCGGGAACTGGTTGAAGGTCCCGCTCGCCGCGCCGATGCTGAGCGTCGAGGCGGCGCGCTTGTTGGTGATGTTCGTTACGTTGAGGCTGACCGTCGCGGTCTTGACGATCTGCCCTTCCGACAGCGGCACGCGCGCGGCGATCCGGCCGGACAGCGTGAAGTACGACGCGACCGACAGGTCGTTGGTGTAGGTCGCGAACCGCTTGCCGATGTAGTCGCCGACCAGCTGCGCGTCGAAGATCCCGTAATTGGCCGAGGCGACGAACTTGTTGAGCCAGTCGGGGCTGCCCGGCACCTTCTTGCCCGCGGTGGCGACCGTCGTCGTGCCGCTGATGTAGTCCGCCTCGTAGCGCGAGTTGTTGTACGACAGCGCGTCGTAGAACGAGAAATGCGGGCCGAAGCGCAGCGTGCCGGCGATGTCGATGCCGTCGGTCTTCACCGCGCCGACATTCTGCAGGATTGCCGCGCCGCTGACCACCGCGGTGACGACCGGCGTCGGGCTGATGCCGAGCAGGCGGTTGCTGAAGTCGACGTGATAGACGCTGACCTGGCCCTCGAACGCGGTGATCGGGCCGAGGTTCAGCGCGTGATGCGAGCGGATGCCGCCCTCGTAGGTCCAGCTGGTCTCGGGCTCGACGTCCTGCTTGAACAGGTCGAACGCGGCCTGGCTGCCGAGTGCGAAGGGCGACAGGCCGGCGGCGGCGCTGGTCTGGAACTGGCGGATGTTCTTCTGGACGTTGACGAACACCTGTTCGTTGTCGCTGGCATCCCACAGCGCGCCGAGCTGCGGCAGGAAGTATTTGTGCGTGTCGATCTTGCCGACCGGCAGCGCGACCGAGCCGGTGAACGAGCCCGGGATCGGCTGCGTCGGGACGGTCTGCGACGCGTTCTGGAACGTGCTCTTGACGCCGCCCTGGATCGTCAGGCTTGGCAGCACCTTCCAGCTGTCCTGGATGTGCGCCTGATATTCGTCGACGCGGACTTCGCTGTGATATTGCGTGATCAGCGGGGTCAGATTGTCGCGCGGGCGCTGGTAGGGCGTGGTCGGATCGTTGACCGGGAACGGATACCAGCGGCGATAGGCGGACGAGCTTTGATGCTCGTACCAGGCGCCGAACTCGATGTGATGCGCGCCGAGATCGATGCCGACCGTGGAGACGAGACCACCGCGGGCGATGCGGTATTCGGTGGTGCGCGTCGCGAGGCCCGAGCCACCGAACACGGTCGTCAGGTTCTGGCCGGGGTAGTAGAACGAGAACAGCTTGGGCAGGCCGGCGACATCGATCGGGCCGCCGATGATGCCGACGCCGTCATTGTGATGATAATAGGCCTGGTTCGAGAAGGTGACGCGGTCGCTGACGTTCCAGTCGTATTTGATATAGCCGAGATAATCGGTGCGCGCGGCGACGCCGTAATAGTTGCGGTAGTTCGACCCGTCGGCCTTGTACGCGCCCGAGTTCAGATAGTTGAGCATGCCCTGGAAATTGGGGAACATGAACGGGCGGACGTACGGCGCGGTCCCTTGCGTCGCGGTGGTGATGACGGTCGAGTCCTCGTTCGGCTCGGTCTTGTCCGAATAGGCCGCGTAGACCGTCAGCTTGCCGTTCGAATCGTCATGGACGAACTTCGCGTTGGCCTGATAGCCGCCCTGGATACCGTCGAAGTCCCACGCCTTCGCCTTCTGGCGCGAGCCCGAGATGTAGAAGCTGTTGCCGTTGCCGAAGGTCCCGCTGTCGACGCGCGCGAACAGCCGCGAGGTCGAGTGGCTGCCGAGCGTCTGGTCGACCTGGACGCCCATGTCCTTGCGCGGGTCGCTCGAGAAGGTGTCGATCGTCCCGCCGAGGTTGCTGGTCGACGCGGTGCCGAGATCGCCCGCGCCGCTGGCCAGCGTGACGCGCGAGACGTTCTCCGAGATGATCGCACGCTGCGGCGACAGGCCGTTGTAATTGCCGTAATTCTGGTCGCCGAGCGGCAGGCCGTCGAGCGTGTAGCCGAGCTGTTGCGCGTTGAAGCCGTGGACGAACAGCGAGATGTTCTGCTCGTTGTTGCCCCATGGATCGGCGGTCAGGAAGGTGACGCCGGGCAGTGTCTGGAGCGCCTTCAGCGGGCTGACGCCGGGAAGGATCTTCTGCATGTCGACACCGCTGATCTGTGCGACCGAGCGGGTGGCGGTGCCGGTGACGACGATGGTGTCGTCCTGGCCCGCGGGCGTGGTCGCCTGCTCGGGTTCCGGCGCCGGTGTTGGAACGCTCGAGCCCGGCTCGGCATCCTTGGCGACCAATGACTGCGCATAGGCGGGCGACACGCCGAATACGGCAACACCGACAGCGCCGCACAACAGCCGTGCGGCGGTACGAGAAAACATCGTCATTCTTGAAAACCCCTAGCGAGATCGATCGATCGTCACTCCCGAGGCGCCACCTATGGCCGCGTCGCGACAGTCAGGTGACGGTTTCGCTACAGATTTAATTTGGGAGACGGGTGTGGGGATCGGGTGTCACTCTGCCGGATCTGTTCACGCAAAGGCCCGAAGAGCAGAAGATTCGGGGTTCGCGCGGAGGCGCGGAGACGCGGAGGAGAAGTAAGGTAGGGCAGGTGTTGCCGCTTTGCGGGTTTTGGGGTATGCGCGCCGGCTTCCACCTTCACTGTTGGAATTGCGGGAGGTTGCCGACAAGGTAGCCGCCATCACCGCTAGACTCACCGGGCGAGGCGCTGTTGCGCTCAAAGCCCAATATAAGAGAGTGACATGGCTAAAAAGATTACCGGATACATCAAGCTGCAGGTCCCTGCAGGCGAGGCAAAGCCCGCGCCGCCGATCGGGCCTGCGCTGGGTCAGCGCGGCGTGAACATCATGGAGTTCTGCAAGGCGTTCAACGCCGGCACGAGCGAACTGAAGAAGGGCATGCCGATCCCGACCGTCATCACGGTCTATGCGGATCGCTCGTTCTCGTTCGAGACCAAGACCCCGCCAGCATCGTACCTGATCAAGGAGGCCGCTGGTCTCAAGTCGGGTTCGAAGGAGCCGGGCAAGGTCGTCGCCGGCACGATCAAGCGCTCGCAGCTGAGCGAGATCGCCACGACGAAGATGAAGGACCTCAACGCCAACGATATCGACGCTGCGACGAAGATCATCGAAGGCAGCGCCCGCGCAATGGGCCTCGAAGTGGTGGAGGGCTGAGATCATGGCTAAGCTGAGCAAGAAGCAGAAGGCCGTCACGGTCGACCTCGTCAAGCTGCACGGCATCGACGAGGCCATCGGTCTCGCACGGTCGGGCGCCACGTCGAAGTTCGACGAGACGATCGAAGTCGCGCTGAACCTGGGCGTCGATCCGCGTCACGCAGACCAGATGGTCCGCGGCGTGGTGACGCTGCCCAAGGGCACCGGCAAGACCGTCCGCGTCGGCGTGTTCGCCCGCGGCGCGAAGGCTGAAGAAGCCCTCGCAGCAGGCGCAGACGTCGTCGGCGCCGAAGATCTGATGGAAATCATCCAGGGTGGCACGATCGATTTCGATCGCTGCATCGCGACCCCGGACATGATGGGCATCGTCGGTCGCCTCGGTAAGGTGCTGGGTCCGAAGGGCCTGATGCCGAACCCGAAGCTCGGCACGGTGACGATGAACGTCGCCGCCGCGGTTCAGGCAGCCAAGGGCGGCCAGATCGAATACCGCGTCGAGAAGGCCGGCATCATCCACTCGGGCATCGGCAAGGCGTCGTTCCCGGCGGAAGACCTGCGCGCGAACTTCGACGCACTGGTCGACGCGGTGGTCAAGGCCAAGCCGACTGGCGCCAAGGGCAAGTACGTCCAGAAGGTCGCGATCTCGTCGACCATGGGTGCAGGCATCAAGGTCGATACGACCGAGGTTGCTGGCGCCTGAGCCGCACGTGGCTAGCGCAAGCTAGCCACGAGACGGCGAAAGCGCGGCCGGCGCGGGTAACCGCGACCGACGGGGACGGGATTTACTCCCGTCCTGCCGCTGAGAGTTGAGAAGGGCCGGGAGCGATCCCGGCCCTTTTTGCGTGTCCGGTCGAGCGGAATTCAATCCTCCCCCGCCAGGGGAGGTGGCACCGAAGGTGACGGAGGGGGAGGACACGCAACAGCGGATGTCGCCTTCCGCCCCCTCCGTCTGGCAAGCGCCAGCCACCTCCCCCTGGCGGGGGAGGATCGTGAGGTGGCGTGACGGTCGGGGTTGGAGCGAACGCCCCCTACCCTTACTCGGCCAGCGCGCGCCTGGCGTCGAGCGTGGTTGCGAACACCGAGACATACTGGGTCACCCGCGCCTCTTCCGCATCGACCGCAAATGCCGCCACCATGTCGGGCGCGACGATGCGGCCTTCGACGATGTTGACGAGCATGCGTGCGAGATCGAACGCGCTGCCGGGCTGGAAGGTGATGCCTACCTCGCCCGCGACCTTCTCCGCCATGCCGCCGATCGCACTGCACAGGATCGGGCGGCCCGCGACCAGCGCCTCCTGGATCACGACGGGGGAATTCTCCCACCAGATCGAGGGCACGACGATCCAGTCATACTGGCGCATCAACGCGACGACGTCGGTGTTGGCGTAGCGACCCTTGTTCGCGACCACATCGGCGTTCGCGTCGAGCAACGCGTCGATCTTGGTCCGGAAATCGCCGCCCTGGATATCGAGATTGGCGCCATGGATGCCGACCGACAGCGACGGGCGGAGCGGCTTCGGAATCTGCGACACCGCCTCGAGCAGCACGTCGAGGCCCTTGTAGGGATTGATCTGCCCGAAGAAGCCGATCCGCGTCACACCATCGTTCGATCGTCCAGGATCGGCCGCTGCCCCTTGCGCGATCAGATCGGGTGACAGCGGGTTGTCGATCACCGTGATGCGCGCGCGATCGAGGCCCCAGTCGACGAAGCGGTCGGCGAGAAACGCACTGGGCGAGACGAACCGCGCGACGGGCGCGAGCCGCTGGAGGATCATCGCCTTGCGGAGATAGAATTCGCCGGCGCTGTGATGCGGGAAGCAGGCCGAGCACGCGACGGGGGATTCGTCGCGACAGAGCCGGCCGTCGGTCTTGATCATCTGCCCGTCATTGTGACAGATCAGCAGGAACTCGTGCAGCGTCAGCACGACCGGGACGCGCGCGCGGGCGAGCAGTTCGACGACGTCGAGGCTCCAGTAAGCGAGGTGCTCGATATGGACGATGTCGGGTTGGAACCGCTCGAGCAGTTGTCCGACCATCGCCTCCAGCACGGTGAAATGCGTGCTCTCGAGCGAGAAATGCTCCTGGCCCGGCGGATCCGCGAGAATCTCGGTCGGGCTCGCGCCGAATGCGCCGAACGACGCATCGTGACCGATCGCGCTTCGCGGCGCGCGTGCGACCAGTACCGGGGCAATGTCGTCGCGACCGAGCAGCCGCGCATAGAGGGCATGCGCCGCCTGCTCACCGCCGCCGGTCGAGAAGGCCGGATGGCCATGCGCTAGGATCAGGACCCGCATAGTCACGCCGCCAGTTCCTGCTGCCAGCGCGTGTTGAAGCGGATGCAGTTGAGATAGGTGATCGCGCTGCGCAATGCCTCGCCGCCGCTGAGGACGAGCGATTGACGTTCGAGATGCCGCATCCCGCCGCTCCGGACCAGACCGATCGGGCGACCGCCTGCGACCGAGCGCATGCACAGATCGGCATCCTCGAAATCGCCGCGGACATAGCCCGGATCGAACCCGCCCAGCGTCTCGTACCAGTCGCGTGCGATCATCATCATCGCCCCGGTGACCGCTGGCACCGCGATCGTCACGGGCTTACCCGGATCGACGGGCACGGGAGGCAGTCCCTTGCCCGGATGCTCAGCGGCGAACAGGTCGTGGACATGGCGGCCCCTGCGCAGGACCATACCGTCATGTTGCAGCGTATCGTCCTCGTACAGCAGCCGAAATCCGACGATCCCGAACCGACCCTGATCCAGATCGGCGGCCGCCACCGTCAGCGCTTGCCCGTCCTCGATCCACACATCGGAGTTCTGGAACAGCAGTAGCGGCGCGCGTGAAACGCCAACCCCGATCGCGTTCGCGACCGAAAATCCGTAATTGCCGCCGTTGATCACCAGGGTCGTGGGCCGGTCGATCAGGCTGCGTCGATCCTGCAAATAGTTGCGGACGAACAGGTGCTGGCGCGGATCGTCGCTGACGTAGATGAACTCGGTGCCTGCGGGATACGCGGACTGGTTGGCGAGGATCGCGCGCAGCAGGAACGGCCGAGCGTATAGCGGGATGATGACCGACAGCCGTGGCGGCTCCGACACTTCGTACAGCCGTATCACCTCGTGCGTGACGGCATGGGCAGACCGCGCGGTCAGCAACGGTCCGGCATGGCGCAACATCGTCGCCGGTGCGGGCAGCGCGGTGCCCCCGAAATAGGTCGCAAAATTGTGCAGCGCGTTCTCCACGCTGTCCACCCGATCGTCGCGCAGCGCGAGCGCACCGAGCGGCGTCGCCGTGCCGCCGCGATCGGCCAGCACGAACAGCCGTCGCGTCGCACGATCGACCAAGGGCATCGTCGTCAGGAACCCGTGGTGTGTCGTCTCGACCACGCTCCCGCGGCGTTGCATCGCCTCGGCGACATCGGGCCTGTCGAAAATTGCCAGGTCGGCCGAGACCCGCACGGCATCAAGCGTGTCGGTCAGGATCACGACCTGTCGGGCTCCCGCATTCTCGATCCAGCCGCTGAGGATCAGTCCGTTGCCGACCGGTGCCCAGCTATCCAGGAAGACGTGCGCGGTTTCGACCGCGGTACCGCCATTCACCCCCCATCGCACCGCGCGCGCGATCTCCGGCGCAAACAGCCCGTGGTCGACGATCAGCTCGATCGGCCAGCGCTGGTCGGCCGCCACACCGTCCGGCCCCACCACCAGCTTCGCCACGGCGAACGGCTGGCTATGGACCGTATTGCCGGCAGCGCCGAGCACCGTCAGCGTGAGGCGCGACTCGAACAGGTCCAGCCCGGCAAACAGCTCGATCGCGACGCCGATCACATAGCCGACGTCGATCGATTGACGGCCATACATCGCGGCGACGTCGGCGCGGTCGAACCTTACGCAGCATTCGACCGCCGCCTCGCCGACGCGACCGTCCGCCGTCTCCAGGCGGATCGCGACCGGATCGCCATCCGCCACCGTCCATCCGGCAAGAACGAGTTTTCCGGCGACCACGACGCCGGAATCGATGAACATACTCTCCACGGTCATAGGACGGATTGCCTCTTCGTGGTGCGGGTGATGAGCGGGTCGGGCTCGCGATCGACGGCTGGTCACCCTGCGGCGCCCACCGATACCGAGGCCTTACTCTCCCCGCGTGCCCGATCAGGCCGGTGAGACGGTTGCCGGAACGGGCAGCAACGTTGCCGTACCATAGCCGGGGCGGAAGGACGTGCAAGGGTGTGATCCTTACCGTATTGGGCAACGTGGATTGACTGCATCGGCAATGGTTGCCAAGGCAACTACATGGATTTTTATACGACAGAGGCGTTCGGTCCGGATTGCTCGCTGGGCTTCCTCGCGCGGCGTATCAATCAAGGAGTGCAGGGTGCGCTCGAGCCGCTGTTCGCCGTTGCGGGACCAAGCGTGACGCAATGGTCGGCAATGGTCTCGATCTGGTTCGGCCGCGCGAACACTTGCGCGGATCTGGCGCGCGATCTGGCCCACGATCGGGGTGCGACAACCCGGCTGGTCGATACGCTGGAGCAGCAGGGTTGGGTCACCCGCACACGAGCGACCGACGATCGTCGCGTCGTGAATTTGATGCTCACCCCGGAAGGGACGGCCGTGACGCTGGACTGTCGCGATCGGGCGGTAGCCTATTGGAACCGCGTGTTGGTGGACTGGGATCGCAGCGAGGTCGAAACGATGATTGGACTGATGCAGAAACTGCGCGGCACGCTCGAGTCCGCGGCGATCGAGGACCGAGAAGCATGACCCGAACGAGGCTGTTGCTGGCCACCACGCTGGCAGGATCGCTGGCGGCATCACTGGCGGGATGTGCGATCCCGGAGTCGCAAACCGCGGTGGCGCCGCTTGCCGGGCCGTCGCTTGGGCTGTCGGACGCGGCCGCGAACACCGCTGCACCGGTCATCGCCGCCGATTGGTGGCGCGGGTTCGGCGACCGCCAACTCGACCGGCTGGTGACCGATGCGGTGGCGGGCAATCCGTCGCTCGATGCCGCTCTCGCACGAGTCGCGCAGGCGCAGGCGGTGTTGTCGACCAACCGCGCGGAGAACGGCCCGAACGTGACGCTCGATGCGCAGGAACAATATGCGCGGCTGAGTGGGCGCTACACGATCCCGCCGCCCTATGCGGGGTCGACGCGGTTCGTCGGGACCGTCGCGGCGAACCTGTCGTGGAACCTCGATCTGTTCGGGCGGCAGAAGGCTGCGATCGTTGGTGCACGTGCGTCGGTAAGAGCGGCGGCGCTTGACGTCGCGGCGGCGCGGCTGGCGCTGTCGGGGGCGGTGGTGCAGGCCTATATCGACCTCGAACGCGCCGAGGCGCAGGCGGGGATCGCGACGCGGACGATCGCGACGCGCGAGAACACGCTGCGGCTGGTCAACGTGCGGATCCGCAACAAGCTCGGCAGCAAGCTGGATGCGCAGGCGGCGACGACGTTGCTGGCGCAGGCGCGACAGGCTTTGGTGCGCGCGCAGGCGGCGCAGGTGCTCGCGAAGAACGCTCTGGCGGCGCTGGCGGGACGCGGGGTGGACTATCCGGCGACGATCGGTGCGACCGCGTTGAAGCTCGATGCGGTATTGCCGTTGCCGGCGTCGGTACCCGCCGATCTGCTCGTACGGCGGGCCGATATCGCGGCGGCGCAGGCGCGGATCGAGGCGGCGGCGGCGGGACGTCAGGTGGCACGGCGCGCCTTTTATCCGAACGTGAATCTGGCGGCGATGGCAGGGTTCCAGGCGATCGGGCTTGGCAATCTGGTGTCGCTCGATGCCGGGACGGTCGGCGTCGGGCCGGCGATCCACCTGCCGATCTTCGATAGCGGCCGGTTGAAGGCGGATCTGGCGGGAGCGACCGCGGCGCTCGATCTGGCGACGGCGGACTATAACGACCGCGTGATCGGTGCGGTGCGCGAGGCGGCGGATGCGGTCGCGCGGATCGGGGCACTGGATGCCGACCGACAGCGACAACGCGAGGTGGTGCGCGGCTATGCCGAGACCGGGCGGCTGAACGCGATCCGCGTGTCGAGCGGACTCGATAGCCGGCTCGATCTGGTCGACAACGACGTGCGGTTGCTCGCCGCCGAACAGGCCGATGCCGATCTTGCCGCCAATTCTGCGCAACACCGCGTCCAGCTGGTGCTGGCGCTGGGTGGTGGTTTCGATTTTCAGGGTGTGACACGATGACCGATACGCAGACTTCCCCCGCTGCCGAGCCTGTTGCGCCTGCGGGCAATCCGCAGCGTCGCAAGCGTGCGCTGACGATCCTCGGCGTGGTCGTGCTGATCGGCGCGATCGTGTGGGCGGTGTTCCATTTCCTGCTCGCCGCGCCCGAGCAGGAGACCGACGACGCGTATGTCGCGGGCGACGTCGTCTCGATCACCGCGCGCGATCCGGGACAGGTGACCGCGATCCATGCCGACAATACGCAGGTGGTTAAGGCGGGCCAGCCGCTGATCGATCTTGATGCGGCGACCGCGGATGTCGGTGTCGCCTCGGCCGAGGCGGAATTGGCGCGGGCGGTGCGGTCGACCCGGTCGGATTTTTCGAAGGTGAACGAGACCGGAGCCGCGGTCGTGCAGGCGGAAGCCGAGCTGGCGCGGGCGCGAAACGACCTCGCGCGGCGGCGTGGCGCGGCGGCCGAGGGCGCGATCTCGGGTGAGGAACTGAGCCATGCGGCGGATCAGGTGAAGGTGGCGAGCGCGACGCTGCAACTCGCGCGTAGCCAGCAGGCGCAGTCGCGTAGCGGCGTTGCCGGCACCACCGTGTCGAACAACCCGGCGGTGATGGCGGCGATCGCGGCCTATCGCCGCGCGGCGATCACGCGGAGCCACATGCACGTGGTCGCGCCGATCGACGGGGTAGTGGCGCAGCGGACCGTGCAGCTCGGGCAGCAGGTGTCGGCGGGGATGCCGTTGATGGCGGTGGTGCCGCTCGACCGGGTGTGGGTCGATGCGAACTTCCGCGAGACGCAGTTGCGCGACTTGCGCATCGGCCAGCCGGCGACGGTGACCGCGGATATGTATGGCGACGATCTGGTCTATCATGGCCACGTCGTCGGGCTGGGCGCGGGCAGCGGCAACGCATTCGCGCTGCTCCCCCCGCAGAATGCCAGCGGCAACTGGATCAAGATCACCCAGCGCGTGCCGGTGCGGATCGCGCTCGACAAGGGCGAGCTGCGGCGCAACCCGTTGCGCGTGGGGCTGTCGGTGAACGCGATCGTCGCGACGGCGGACAAGTCGGGGACGATGGTCGGGCGGCCTGCCGTGGCGGCGTATAAGGGGCTGGCGACGGGCGCGGGCGATGCTGCGGTCGAGGCGAAGATCCGGCAGATCATTGCGGCGAACCGGTGATGATCGGGCGTGATCAGGGTGTGGGGTGCCGGACTGAACTCGGTCTGCCCTTCCTTGTTCTCCCGCGAAGGCGGGAGCCCAGACTGGGCTCCCGCCTTCGCGGGAGAACAAGAAGCGGGCGGTTCGCTGTGTTGGGGGCCCTACCCCGGCGTTGCAAACCACCCCGGCGGAGGCCGGGGCCCAATTGGCAAGGTGGTCGTAACGGAGAACCGTCCTTCATCAGCAGCGTTCCCCAATTGGGCCCCGGCCTTCGCCGGGGTGGTGCCCGTGGTGGGATGCTTTGCTCTCCACGGAGCGCCAACTAATGGCCGCCCCCTCCACTACCGGCCCTGCCCCGCTCGTCGGCGGATCGCTCGCGCTCACCGCGTTCGCGCTCGCGCTTGGCACGTTCATGCAGGTGCTCGACACCACCATTGCCAACGTCTCGCTGCCGACGATCGCGGGCAACCTCGGCGTGTCCAGTGACAACTCGACCTGGATCGTGACCGCGTTTGCCGTCGCGAACGGCGTCGCGGTGCCGCTCACCGGGTGGCTGATGGGCCGGTTCGGCGTGGTGCGGACGTTCTGCGTGTCCGTCGCCCTCTTTACGATCGCGTCGTTCCTGTGCGGGATCGCGTGGGACTTGCCCTCGCTGATCGGTTTCCGCGTCCTCCAGGGCGCCGTCTCCGGGCCGATGATTCCCGGCAGCCAGGCGTTGCTGATCGCGATCTTCCCCGCGCATAAACGCGGCACCGCGCTCGCGATCTGGTCGATGACGACGCTCGTCGCGCCGATCATGGGACCGATTCTGGGCGGCTACATCTCCGATAACTATCACTGGAGCTGGATCTTCCTCATCAACGTGCCGTTCGGCATTTTCACGGCATTCATCTGCTGGAACAAGCTCGGGAAACGCGACACGCCGACGCGGAAACTGCCGATCGACCAGGTCGGGCTGATCCTGCTGGTGGTATGGGTCGGTGCGCTGCAGATCGTGCTCGATCTCGGCAAGAACGACGACTGGTTCGCCGCCGACCGGATCGTCATCGCCACGATCGTCGCCGCGATCGGGTTCGTCGGCTGGCTGATCTGGGAGCTGACCGACGCCAATCCGGCGGTGAACCTGACGCTGTTCAAGAACCGCAATTTCGCTATCGGCACGACCGCGTTCTGCCTCGGCTATGCGGTGTTCTTCGCCAACACGCTGTTGCTGCCGCTCTGGCTGCAGACGCAGATGGGCTATACCGCGACCTGGGCCGGACTGGTTGCCGCCCCCAGCGGTGCGGTCGCGGTGATCCTGACGCCGTTCGTCGCCAAGCTCGCGGGCAAGTTCGATGCGCGCATCCTCGCCAGCGTGGCGTTCGCGGCGTTCGGCTACTCCTATTACCTGCGTTCGGGCTACACGACCTATGCGAGCTTCTACGATCTGATGCTGCCGATGCTGGTGCAGGGGATCGCGATGAGCACATTCTTCCTCTCGATGCTGACGATCTCGTTCGACCGCATTCCGGCCGAGCGACTGCCCTCGGCGACCGGCATCTCGAACTTCGTCCGAATCACCGCGGGTAGCTTCGCGGCGTCGCTGATCACCACCGCTTGGGACCGGCGCGAGACGCTGCACCAGAGCCGCTTGTCGGAGGCGGTCGGCGCGGGCTCGCCGTATCAGCTGGCGCGCGAGGGGCTGGCACGGATGGGGCTGACCGACGTGCAATCCGCCGCCGTCGTCACGCGTCAGCTGGTCGGGCAGGCGTACCTGCTCGCGTCGACCGACCTGTTCCGATTGTCGTCCTGGCTATGCCTCGCGCTGATCGTGCTGGTCTGGTTCACCCGCCGCCCCGATCCGCCCAAGGGTCCGATCGCGGCGGATTGAGGGGAAGGACGCTCGTTAGCGCAGCGTCAGCGTCAGCCGGACGCCGTTGCCTGCGCGCAGCGTCAGGCGGCTGATCGGTTCGGGATCGTCGCCGGGGATGGTCGCGAGATCGAACGTGCGGACGATCCCTGCCAGCGTCAGCAACGCCTCCTGTTGTGCGAACCCCGCGCCGATGCATACCCGCGGCCCCTTGCCGAACGGGAGATACGCATGGCGACACGCGTCGGCCTGTGCGGGATCGTCGAAGCGATCGGGGTCGAAGCCGTGCGGCTCGGGGAAATTATCGCGGTTGCGCTGGACCAGCCACGGCGACACGACCAGCATCGCGCCGGGATCGAGATGCTTGTCGCGCATGTCGACCGGACAGGTGACGCTGCGCACGAGGAAACTCAGCGGCGGATAGAGCCGCAGCGTCTCGCGGAAGACGTTGCGCGTCACGCTCAGGCCCTTGAGCGACTCGTAGGTGAGCGGCCCCTCCCCCGCCTCCGCGCGGATCGCATCCTGCAACGCCGGGTCGCGCGCGAGCAGGTACAGCGCCCAGGTGATCGCACTCGCCGCAGTCTCGTGCCCGGCGAGGAAGATCGTCGAAACCTGCTCCATCACCTCGTGCTCGGTGAACGCCGCGTCGGTCCGCGGATGGCGCGCATCGATCAGCGACTGGAGGATGTCCGCGCCGCGTTCGCCGCGCGCATGCGTTGCCGCGTAGCGCGCGGCGACGATCCCCGCGAACACCGCGTGGATTCGTGCGGCGGCGCGGCGCGCGCGACCGAGATAGCCGAACCCCGGCAGGCGATAGAGCCGCAGCATCGCGCTGCGCTGCGCCTGTTTCTGATACTCGTGGAACGCCTCGAAGATTTCGCGCGCGCCGGCCGCATCGAGTGGCTGCGAAAACATCGTGCGGAAGATCACGTCGGCGGCGATGTGTGTCGCCAGCGGATCGATCGCCACCGGCTTCGCCAGGTCGAGGCCGCGCATCGTCGCGAGCAAATCGTCGACCGCGGCGGCCATCATCGGGAACACGCCCTTCAGCGCGGTATGGCTGAACGCGGGGTTCACCATCGCGCGCTGATCGCGCCAGTCCTGCCCGTTCGACGAGAACACCGAATTGCCGATCAGCGGATCGAGCAGGTCGTGGAGAAAGGCGTGCTTGGGAAATATTGCCGCATCGGTCTCGAGGATACGGCGGACCAGCGGCAGCTCATTGGCGATGTAGAACGACAGCGCGGGCAGATGCATCTCGCCCATCTTCATCGTGTAGCTCTTGTCGAACAGGACGTGGATCCACGAATTCCAGCCGCGTAGGAACCGCTTGAACAGCGAGGATCTGGTGGCGTGCGGCTGTGGATAGGGCGGCGTGAAACGGACGCTCATGCGATCGTCCGGAACGCCGCGACCGAGGCCTCGATGCCGCGCGCGGATGCGGTGAGGCTGGGCAGGTCGAGCGGGCTGACGCGGTCGCCGACGCGCAGATAGTCGAAGTGGATCTCGTATTTGTTGCGCCAACCCTTGTGATAGGTTTCGGGCTCGTAGAACCGGTGGAAGCGCGGGCTGAGCAAATCGATCCGCGGGCGCGGCGACGGGCCGACCAGCAGCAGCGGGTTCGCCCCGAAGAACGCCGCGCCATCGGGCGGCGAGCCGATGTCGATCCAGCGGAAATCCTGGCGCGACAGATACCGAAGCCGCGCGTGAAACCGCACCGCGTCGCGGCGGCAGGCGACCAGCGGGATGCAGTGGCCATAGGTGACCAGCACGAAGTTGGCGGGCAGAATGCCGTCATAGCGCTCGAGCAGCCGCGCCATCAGCAGCATCGCCAGGATCGAGCCGTTGCTGTGGCTGACCAGCAGCACCTCGTCATGATCGCCGTGCAGGTCCTTCGCGATCTCGTCGGCGAACGCGTCGAGCCGCGCCTGGAGCGCTGGGCTGCCCTCGCCGTTGCCGAACTCGCCGTTGAACACGGCGAACCTCAGCAGCCACGGCGCGCGGATTGCGTCGAGCACCGGGATCGCGCCCGCGCCGCCGATGACGAGGCCAAGGCCGAGCGCGAGCCACCACGGCAACCAGAGCAGCGCGATAAGGAACACCGGCAGCGCGAGCAGCAAGGGCAGCAGGATGCTGAGGATCGGCGGATAGAGCATCGTCACCAGCGGGCCGGTGGCGAGCTTCCTGACGGTGGCGAAATCGAACAGGCGGAAATACCCGGCATAGACACGGGCGGCGCGCAGGCCGAGCTGGACCGGATTGCGGATCCACGCCTGCTGGACGATGTCCTCCCAGCGCAGGAAGCTGTAGTCGGTGGTCGCGTCAGCGGTATCGTTGCGGATCGTCCAGTCGCTGCGGATCGGCGAGGCCATGCGGCGACGCGAGATGGTGACGGTCTCGCCGGTGTTGTCGGCATAGCGGCCAAGCTGTTCCTTGGCGAGATTGTAATAAAAACGCACGCCGCGGGGATCAAAGCCGCCGACGTAAAAGACTTTGCGCTTGAATATCGTCACGATCGCCGCCTACTTCCCGCATGCCGACTGACGAAAAACCGCCTGAACGCAACTATTGCCACCTCTTGGATCACCGCAAATATAATCGCAATCGCGGCTGTCAATTACACGATAACGCCTACGGTATTGCCGGTGGCGGCAGTGAATCCGATCGATACGCGGCAGATACTGACTTTTATCGCCGAATGCGCGATCAAAACGATCCGATGGCGATCCCTGCACTGCTGGCATGTCGCGGATTCGGTTGGTTTTTCTTCAATTATCACCCGGGGTACTGGCTTTGGCGAGGCCAGATGGTGCGGCGTTTCGTCAAGGCGCAGTCATGACGCTTGCGCCGTCGCCTATCCGGCGCGTGACCGTCGGCGCGGTGACGTTCGCCTCCGACCTGCCGTTCGTCTTCGTCAGTGGGCCATGCCAGATCGAAACCCGCGACCATAGCCTGCGGCTGGCCGACTATCTGGTCGCTGCGACACGCGCCGCCGGCGTACCGTTCGTGTTCAAGGCCTCCTACGACAAGGCAAACCGGACCTCCGGCACGGGCCGGCGCGGCATCGGCCTCGACGAAGGCCTGCGGATTCTCGCCGACGTTCGCGACGCGTTCGGCTGTCCGGTGCTCACCGACGTGCACGCGGTCGACCAGGTCGCCGCGGTCGCGGACGCGGTCGACATCGTGCAGATCCCGGCGTTTCTCAGCCGGCAGACCGACCTGCTGCTCGCCGCAGGGCGATCGGGACGCGTGGTCAACGTCAAGAAGGGCCAGTTCCTCGCACCCTGGGATATGACGGCGGTCGCGGCGAAGATCGCGTCGACGGGGAACGAGGGCATCATCCTGTGCGATCGCGGCGCGAGCTTCGGCTACAACACGCTCGTATCGGACATGCGCGCGCTGCCGATCATGGCGCGCACCGGCTATCCGGTGATGTTCGACGCGACGCATTCGGTGCAGGCGCCGGGCGGTCACGGCGAATCCTCGGGTGGCGACCGCGACTTCGCGCCGGTGCTGGCGCGTGCAGCGGTCGCGGTGGGGGTCGCCGCGGTTTTCGCCGAAGCGCATGACGATCCCGCCAACGCGCCTTCGGATGGGGCGATCATGTTGCCACTCGACTGGATCGCACCGCTGTTGGCGAAGCTGGTTGCCATCGACGAAGTGGTGAAGGCGTAAGCGCCGCGCATTTGTGGTGCCTTCACTCGACGCGCCAGAAACTGGGCGTCGAGGGCAATGGCCGTTTCGGCGAGGCTGGGACGGACGGCGATTCCGGCAGCGATACCCCGGTTAAGTCCGGCGGGTCAGGGGCGCACGTCCCAAGTCACCGCCAGGGGCGGCGCGTTCGCGCCCACGGCGATCATCCCGTAGGCGCCGGTGCGCAACCTCGTCACGCCGGGCAAGGCGAAGCGGGCATGTCCGCTGCTCGTGACCACCAGCAGCGTACCGGCAGCGGCGGCCAGTGCACCGCGCCAGGCACTCCGACGCGCATCGGCATCGACCTGCCACCCATCGGGTGCGACCGCATCCATGTTCCAGGCATCGAGCGCGGGTTGCCCGACGCGCGCGAGCACGGCAGTTTCGCAGCGATCCTCGTCGGGCCCATGGTCGATCTCCCGCAGCCATTCGGCAATCGTCACCGCGCGGTCCTGCCCTGCCGCCGCCAGCAGGATCTGGGCCGTCTGTCGGGTGCGACGCAACGGACCGCAGACGACGCGATCGAAGACGATGCCGCGCCGCGCAAAGTCATGACCCAGCGCGCGCGCCTGTTCACGGCCGGTGACGACCAGCGGCAGATCGGTGCGGCCGCCGATCCGGCGCGGCGCATCATCCGTCCCGAACGTATTGCCGTGGCGGACGACGAACACGCGGGCGATCATGGATCGTCCAGCGGATCGCCGTGCGCCGCGATCAACGCCTCGGCCCGGGCGATGTCCGCCTCCGTATCGATCCCCGAAATGTCGAACCGTGCCGGTGCGATCTCGACCGCATCGATCGTCAGACCGAGCTCGAACAGGCGAAGCTGCTCGAGCCCCTCATGGCGCTCGAGTTCGGTCTGCGCAGACGCTTCGAACGCCTGCAACGCGGCCAGCCGATAGGCATAGAGCCCGACATGCCGCCATACCGGCGACAGTGTCATCGATAGCGCCCGCACAGTGGCTTCGTCGCGGATCGCCGGCAGGATCTGCTTCGAGAACCACAGCGCCCGCCCCGCGGTGGTGCGCACGCACGTGGTGCCGCTAAACGGTGCGGTTCGCTTGTGCAGGCGCAGCGCGTCGAGCGCCGACCAGTCAAGCCGTACCACCGACGTCGCGATATCCGCGGTTCCGACCGACAGCGCCGCCGTCACCGCCGCGACCGAAGCAGGCGACTGGAACGGCGCGTCACCTTGGAGATTGACGACGATCCTCGGCGATAGGCCACTCTGCGTCTTCGTCGCCATCGCCGCGGCTAGCGCACGCCCCGACCCCGACGTGATCGCCCGCCGCGTCATGATCGCCTCACACCCGATTGCGCGGGCATGCGCTGCGATTTCCGGCGTGTCCGTCGCGACGACGAGCGTGGCATCGTCGAGCTGTGCGATCGCGCGGCGACCGAGCCCGATCGTCCGATGCAGCAGGCTGAGCCCGGCGATCGTCCGCAACGGCTTCATCGGCAGCCGCGACGACCCACCGCGGGCGGGGATGACCACCAGGATGGTCAGGCGATGCCTGCGCGCAACGTATCGTGCATGTGGATGACACCGAGCAGATAGCCGGCATCGGCGACAAACATCATCGTCACGCTGTTCGCCTGCATCCGGCGAAGCGCCTCGGACGCAAGCTCGTTCGGGGCAATCTTGATCGGGTTGCTCGTCATCCACGCATCGACGCGCGCGGCCATGCTGCCGCCGCCGGTGATCGTTCGGCGCAGATCGCCATCGGTGAACGCGCCGACCAGCCGGTCCTCGGCATCGACGACTGCGGTGCCCCCGAACCGCGCCCGCGTCATCTCGGTGGTCGCATCGAGCAGGCTGGCATCGGGCCGGACCTTGGGAACGTCGCCGCCGGTCGACATCAGGTCGTGCACCTTGAGCAGTTGCGCGCCCAACCGGCCATTGGGATGAAATTTGTAGAAATCGTCCGCCGAGAATCCGCGCAGGTCGACGAGCGCCATCGCCAGCGCATCGCCGAGCACGAGTTGCAGCGTCGACGAGGTGGTCGGCGTCAGCGCGATCGGGCAAGCCTCGCGCACCGCCGGGAGGTTGATCAGCACGTCCGCCGCGCGTCCCGCCGTGCTGCGCGCGCGTGAGGTGATCGCGGCCATCGGGATACCGAAGCGCTTGCAATAGGTGATGATCGGCGCGAGTTCGGCGCTCTCGCCCGAGAGCGTGATCATCAGCACCAGATCCTTGTCGGTGATCATGCCGAGATCGCCATGCCCCGCTTCGGCGGGGTGGAGGAACATCGCGGGCGTACCGGTAGAGGTGAGCGTCGCAGTGACCTTGCGCGCGATGATTCCGCTCTTGCCCATGCCAGTGACGATCACTCGCCCGCTAAGTCGATAGATCTGCTGCACAAGCTGTTCGAAAGCTTCGGAAAATGATCGGTCCGTGAAGCGATCAAACAGCGATTCGAGCCCTTCCGACGTGATTGCGAGTGTCCGAAGTGCGGATGCCGCGGTTCGCGACATGCCCAATGTTCGTACTGCTACCGCCGATCTCGCCGTCATGATTATCACCCCCGTGTAATCTTTATCCTCTCAAGGCTTTGCCGATCACCGTATTCGATATCATCGAACCGGAATGCCCCCACGTCCTATACACCATTTTATTTGATCGTTGTTTTTATTGTCCGATCGAATTCAGTCCCGGATATTATCCTGAATTGTTCGCCGACAACAATAGACGATGCGTACAATATCGATATCAACGTGCCATTCCTGGATCGTTCGCAATTTTCGTCCCGGCGGCGGCGAAATCGAAACGATACCGAAACTCTTCAAGCCTAATGATCTGGTTACCAAGTTCAAACGCCTGTGGGGGGCCAGACCTATGACGATTACGACACCCGTTTTGCGGGTCGCAGCCGCATGCCTTTTCCTGAGCACCGCACCGGCGATCGCCGGCGAGATACCGACTTGCGGCAACACCGTGAGCACGCCGCGGCTGGTCTGCGACGAAGGCGCCTGCATTCGCGTCCCCGTCAAGGATCTGTGCGATGCCGTGCGTGCCGCGTATCCCGGCAAGCGGCGGGCGCTCCGCCCGAGCCGGATCGAACTGAACCCGGTCCGCGATGAATTGACGCTGCTGATCGCAAGCGTGAGCTAGGCGATTGGCGGTAAAGGGCGCGTAGTCAGGCGGGTGTTCGAGACCGCCCATCGAACACGAACGCCGCACCGGGAACGACGATACCGGTCGCGGTCGGCGACAACGTGCCGTCTGGCTGGATATCGAGCAGCGTCACACGGTGATCGCGTTCGTGCGCGACGATCATCTGGCGCTCGTCCTCGAGCAACAGGAAGAATCGCGGCGAGGCCCCGCCGCTGGCGACATGCTGGAGCAGGACCGGTTCGCCCTCGTCATCGAGCGCGAAGACGGCGATGCTGTCGTCGCCCCGGTTCGACACGTAGAGCCGGTTGCCCGCGGCGTTTGCCGCGATGTGCGCGACGATCGACCCCTGTGCCGCATCGACCGGCAGGGTCGATACCGTACTGCGCGGGCGGAACACCGCCCCCTCGATCTCCAAGACGACCAGGTGATTGGTCAGCTCGCACGCGAGATAGGCCAACCCCGGTCGGTTGGGGTGCAGCAGAAGGTGGCGTGGCCCTGAGCCGGGTGGCGCATCCAGCGCGACGATCGGCTGACCGAGCGCACCGTCCTCGGCATCGAACGCGAACGCCAGCACCTGATCGGTGCCGAGATCGGTTGCGTAGAGCCAGCGATTATCCGGGCTGAACCCGACCCAATGCGCGTGGGGCGACTGCTGCCGATCGGGATTCGGCCCCGACCCGGTGTTTTGCCGCACGATCGGCACGCCGACCGGGAGACCGGTCTGCGGGTCGAGGCGTTGCACCGACAGGCTGCCGCTGGCGTAATTGGCGACCGCGAACCAGCACTCGCTGCGATCGAGCGCGATGTGGCACGGCGCTATACCGCCAGTCGGTATTCGTGCGAGGCAATCCCAGGGCGCGGCCCCATCATCCTCGCGCCTGCGGAACACCCCAACCGACCCACCATGTTCGTCGACCAGATAATGAAGATCGAACCGCGCAGCATGGACGCCGAACGAACAGTTCTGCGCGGGATGTGCCGGCGCGGGCGTCGTCCATTCCGCGGCACCGCGATGCAACGGATACACCCCCTCCCCGCCGCCACCGGCATAGGTCCCGATCCACAGCGATGCGGCAGGCCTGTCGGTTTGCGGTTCGGGGTCATGGCGCATCATAACCTGGGCCTTACGCTGTTCCATCGGCGAAGAAAGGCGGATCGTGTCGATCGACGATGCTCGCCCGATGGGTCGTCGCGGGGCGGGGGCGCGGTCATGCTTACCGCAATTGCAGTTATCCTCTCCCACCAGCCACCCGCGCCCTTCCCCGATCCGCTCCCCCTTGCTAAGGCCCCTCGGGTAACAGCATTTTTCGCTCGGTCCCCGACGCGCCCGCGTGGCCTATATGGCTGCTTTCCCCTCGGCGCCCGGCGGCCCGACGCCCACGGGAAGGACCCCTATGACTGCCATTGGCCAGGATACCCTCAAGACCCGCACCAGCCTGTCGACCGGCGGCAAGTCGTACGACTATTACAGCCTCGCCAAGGCGTCGGAACAGCTCGGCGACATCAGCCGCCTGCCCTTCTCGATGAAGGTGCTGCTCGAGAACCTGCTGCGCTTCGAGGACGGCGTGACCGTCACGCGCGAGGATATCCAGGCGATCGTCGACTGGCAGAAGGAGCGTCGCAGCGACCGCGAGATCCAGTACCGCCCGGCGCGCGTGCTGATGCAGGACTTCACCGGCGTTCCCTGCGTGGTCGATCTGGCCGCGATGCGCGACGCGATGACCAAGCTCGGCGGCAACCCCGAGAAGATCAACCCGCAGGTCCCCGTCCACCTCGTCATCGATCACTCGGTGATGGTCGACGAGTTCGGCACCCCGCAGGCATTCCACGACAATGTCGATCTCGAATATGAGCGCAACATCGAGCGCTACGAGTTCCTGAAGTGGGGCAGCAAGGCGCTCGACAATTTCCAGGTCGTCCCCCCCGGCACCGGCATCTGCCACCAGGTGAACCTCGAATATATCGGCCAGGCCGTCTGGTCGTCGGCATCGTCGGGTGACCACGGCGACGGCACGATGATCGCGTATCCCGACACGCTGGTCGGCACCGACAGCCACACGACGATGATCAACGGTCTCGGCGTACTCGGCTGGGGCGTCGGCGGGATCGAGGCCGAGGCCGCGATGCTCGGCCAGCCCGTGTCGATGCTGATCCCCGAGATCGTCGGCTTCAAGCTGCTCGGCAAGCTGAACGAGGGCATCACCGCCACAGATCTCGTGCTCACCGTCACGCAGATGCTGCGCGCCAAGGGCGTGGTCGGCCGCTTCGTCGAGTTCTTCGGCCCCGGCCTGTCGTCGATGACGCTCGCCGATCGCGCGACGATCGCCAACATGGCGCCAGAATACGGCGCGACGTGCGGCTTCTTCCCGATCGACGACAAGACGCTCGACTATATGCGCCTCACCGCGCGTTCGGACGAGAATGTCGAGTTGGTCGAGGCCTATGCCAAGGCGAACGGCTTCTGGCGCGACGAGAACGCCGAGGACCCCGTCTTCACCGACACGCTCGAGCTCGACATGGGCACCGTCGTCGCGTCGCTTGCCGGCCCCAAGCGTCCGCAGGACCGCGTCAGCCTCAACAAGGTCGACGAGGTGTTCAACAGCGACCTCCACAAGCTGTACCACAAGGAGCAGCCCGCCCGCGTCGCGGTCGAAGGCCGCGAGCATGACATCGGCGACGGCGACGTCGTCATCGCCGCGATCACCAGCTGCACCAACACGTCGAACCCGTCGGTTCTGGTCGCCGCAGGGCTCGTCGCGCGCAAGGCCAACGCACTCGGCCTGAAGTCGAAGCCCTGGGTGAAGACCTCGCTCGCGCCCGGTTCGCAGGTCGTCACCGACTATCTCGACAAGGCTGGGCTCACCGCGGACCTGAACGCGCTCGGCTTCAACCTCGTCGGTTACGGTTGCACCACCTGCATCGGCAACTCGGGGCCGCTCGCGCCTGCGATCTCCGCCGCGATCAACGAGAACGACCTCGTCGCCGCGTCGGTGCTCTCGGGCAATCGCAACTTCGAGGGCCGCGTGTCGCCCGACGTCCGCGCCAACTTCCTCGCATCGCCGCCGCTGGTCGTCGCCTATGCGATCAAGGGCACCGTCACGACCGACATGATCGAGACGCCGCTGGGCCAGGGGTCTGACGGCCAGGACGTGTATCTGCGCGATATCTGGCCGACCAACGAGGAAGTCCGCACGACGATGGACGCGAACATCGACGCCGGCATGTTCGGCGCGCGTTACGGCGACGTCTATGCGGGCGACGCCAAGTGGCGCGAGATCGACGTCACGGGCTCGGACACGTACCAGTGGCGTGCGGGCTCGACCTATGTCGCCAACCCGCCCTACTTCGACGGCCTGTCGATGACCCCCGCCCCCGTGCAGGACATCATCGACGCCAAGCCGCTCGCGATCCTCGGCGATTCGATCACCACCGATCACATCTCGCCGGCCGGTTCGATCAAGGCCGACAGCCCCGCGGGCCGCTTCCTGCAGGAGCATCAGGTCAGCAAGGCGGACTTCAACAGCTATGGCGCACGCCGCGGCAACCATGACGTGATGATGCGCGGCACTTTCGCCAACATCCGCATCAAGAACGAGATGGTCCCCGGCGTCGAGGGCGGCATGTCGAAGTACGACGGCGAAGTCATGGCGATCTACGACGCCGCGATGCGCTTCAAGCAGGACGGGACGCCGCTCGTGATCGTCGCCGGCAAGGAATACGGCACCGGCTCCTCGCGCGACTGGGCGGCGAAGGGCACGAACTTGCTCGGCGTCCGCGCCGTCATCACCGAGAGCTTCGAGCGCATCCACCGCTCGAACCTGGTCGGCATGGGCGTGCTGCCGTTGCAGTTCGCCGAGGGCACCGATCGCAAGACACTCGGCCTCGACGGCTCGGAAACCTTCACGATCCTCGACGTCGCGAGCATCCGCCCGCGCCAGGACGTTACGGTCAAAATGACCCGCGCCGACGGGTCGAGCGAGACGTTCCAGACCAAGTGCCGGATCGATACCGTCAACGAGTTGGAATATTTCCTAAACGGCGGCATCCTCCACTACGTCCTGCGCAAGCTGGCCGCGTAAGACTGCTACGTCGTCCCGGAGCGATCCGGGACGACGGACGCGTCGCCGTCCAAGCCGTTAGCTACCTAAAACGACCGTCATCCCAGCAAAGGCTGGGATATCTCTGTGAGGCCCACGTCGCCCATCACGAGGGATATCCCAGCGTTCGCTGGAATGACGTGTTTTGGCGGACGACGAAGCGTCGATCATGTTCCCCGCCGTCATTCCAGCGAAAGCTGGAATATCCCGGTTCGGCGAGCGTCGCGCATTACGAGAGATACCCCAGCTTTCGCTGGGGTGACGGGTATGGCGAATGGGTGTGTCGGCGGATGACCGACAGGCGATACTTTTGCCTTGCCGTCATTCCAGCGAAAGCTGGAATCTCCCGGTTTGGCGAGGGTCACCCACCACGAGAAATACCCCAGCTTTCGCTGGGGTGACGGATATTGGGGACGTGACGGGCCCAGACGCGTGGCGGAAGGCAGACGCGTGGCGCGAATGCTATTCGAGCTCCGTCCCTGAACGCAAAAAGGCGGGGCGATCGTTACGATCGCCCCGTAGTTCAGGGAGAAGACCGGGACAGGGGAGACCCGGTCAAGTCGCCGTCCACAGGGGGAGAGGGAGCGGCGACACACACCCTTTCGTCCCGATATGTTGCAGCGATATGTCGGAATCGACGTGACGATAATTTAATCCGGGGATCGCAGCATGCACCCAGACGGTGGCGCTACTCCGCCTGCTCCCACCCGCCACCGAGCGCCTTGAACAACGCCACCGTCAGCTGCCGCAACTGCGCGTCGCTAGCCACCAGCTGCTCCCGGGCGGCCAGCACGTCGGTCTGCGCATCCAGCAGCGTATTCTGCGCCACGAACCCGGTCCGGTACTGCGACTCCGCCGCCTTCGCACTGCTCTGTGCATCGACGATCGCCCGTTGCAACGCCGCATTCCGACGCCGCTCGGCGGCGATCTGCGCCAATGGGTCCTCGACGTCGCGCAACGCCTGCAACACGGTCGAGCGATAGCGGAGATACGCCTGCTCACGGTCCTCCTCGCGCGACTTCACGGTCGACTTGCGCCGGCCCCAGTCGAGCAGCGGGAACTGCGCCGCGCCACTCGCGGTCAGCTGGAGACTGTCGCCGGAGAACAGATTGCCGAGCGCGGTCGAGATTAGCTGGCTCATGCCGGTGAGGCTGAACTTCGGATACATGTCCGCCACCGCGACACCGATATCCGCGGTCGAGGCAGCTAGATCGCGTTCGGCCGCGCGGATGTCAGGACGCCGCCGCAACAGCTCGGAGGGCAGGCCCGCCGGGATCGTCGGTACGCCGAGCGGAGCGACCGACGGTGCCGCGAGTTCGGTCATCAGCGTCGCGGGTGGCTCGCCCAACAGGATCGCGAGCGCGTGCATGCGGACATCGACATCGGCGCGGACCGGTTCGGCGCGCGCCTGCGTCGAGGTGATCGAAGCACGCTGGCGGGTGACGTCGATCGGCGGAACGAGGCCGACCTTAGCGATGTTGCCCGCGATCGTCAGCGCGCGTTGTTGATTGGCGATCTCGCCCTCGATCGTCGCGAGCTGCGCCTGGTCGAGCCGGAGCGCGAAATACGCCTGCGCGACTTCCGCCGCGAGAGTCACCGCCGCGTCGCGCTTCGACCAGACCGCCGCTTCGGTGCGGGCCCGCGCGCCTTCGGTGCTACGCCGGACGCCACCGAACAGGTCGAGCTCCCAGCTTGCGTCGAAGCCCACCGAGTACGTCGTAATCCCGCTGCCGGGGAGAGCGATGCCGCCGGTCGAGCCGGTGCCCCCTGCCCCCGTACCGCCGCTGAACGCGCGTGCGATCGACGAAAGGCCGGCATTCTTGCTGAACTCGATATGGCTCGGGCTGGCGCTGGCGTTGACGCTCGGCAACCCCTGCGAGCGTGCGACGATCTCCTGCAACCGCGCCTGGCGCACGCGCGAGGCGGCGATGGCGATGTCGGGATTGCCCTTCAGCGCGCGCTCGACGAGGCCGTCGAGTTGCGGATCGCCGAACGCGGACCACCAGCGCGCCGGATCGACCGTCGTCCCAACTGTGGCCTGCGGGCCGACGAACGCCGGCGGCACTGCCATCTCAGGCGCGACGTAATTCGGGCCGACGGTGCACCCCGCGAGCAGGGCCGCAACCGCAACCACCATGAACCGCGCACGCATCAATGCATCCCTCCCGAGGGGGCGCCGCCGGTCTTGCCGGAGCGCATGAATAGAACCAGTGGCGCGACGACCAGCACGACCACCATCATCGCGCGGAACACGTCGAGGAACGCGAGCATCGTCGCCTGCCGCTGCATCTGGCTGTAGAGAACGGCCAGAGGCGTCGTTGCGTCGCCCTGCCCGCCGAACACGCTCGTCGCCTTCTGCATCCAGTCGTTGTAGTTCGGATCGAGCGGGTTGAGCGTCTGGGTCAGTTCCGACTGGTGCCGCTGCAATCCGCCCGCGAGCTGAGTCTGCGCGAAGCAGATGCCGATCGTGCCGCCAAGATTGCGCGAGACGTTGAGCAGGCTCGATGCCTGCGCGGTCTGCGTCTGCTTGAGCCCGACATAGGCAATCGCGTTGATCGGCACGAACAGGAACGGCAGCGCCATCGCCTGGAACAGCCGCGCGAACGCCGCATCGGAGAACGCGATGTCGGCGGTCAGATGGCTCATGTTCCACAGCGCGAACGCCTGCACCAGCAACGCCGGGAACAGCAGGAAGCGGACATCGACCAGCCCGCTAAGCCGGCCCGCGAACGGCACCATGACGAGCGTCGCGAGACCGCCGGCGGTCAGCGCGAGCCCTGCATCGAGCGAGCTGTAGCCGAGCACCTGTTGCAGCATTTGCGGAATGAGCTGCGTGGTGCCGAACAGGATCATGCCGGTGACGCCCATCACGCCGATCGTCAGCGCGAAGTTGCGGTTCTTCAGCAGCTTGAGGTCGATCACCGGGTCCTTGTGGTTCAGCTCCCAGATAACGAGCGTGACCAAGGATACCGCGGCGATGATCGCCGACATGACGATGAACCCGCTCGAAAACCAATCCTCGCGCTCGCCGCGATCGAAGGTGAGTTCGAGGAAGCCGAGCCCAAGCGCGACCAGCGCTACGCCGACATAGTCGATCGTCAGGCCGTTCTTGAAGCGCTCGTCACGATCCTTCTTCACCTGGTCGGGCTCGTCGACGAACGTCTCGACCAGGAACCACGCGGCGATGCCGACCGGCACGTTGATCAGGAACACCCAGTGCCAGCTCGAATATTCGACGATGTAGCCGCCGAGCGTCGGCCCGAGTACCGGCCCGACGACGACGACGATCGCGAAGGCGGCGAACGCCATCCCGCGTTGTTTCGGCGGGAAGGTATCGGCGAGGATCGACTGTTCGACCGGCGCCAATCCGCCTCCGCCGATGCCCTGAAGCACGCGGGCGACGACGAGCGTAGCGATATTGGGCGCAAGGCCGCACATCAGCGAGGCAAGCGTGAACAGGGCAATCGACAGGAGGAAATAGCGCTTTCGGCCGATCGCGTCGCTGAGCCAGCCCGAGATCGGGATGACGATCGCGTTGGCGACGAGATAGCTGGTCAGAACCCAGGTCGCCTGATCGGTGGTGATCGACAGCCCGCCCGAGATATGATCGAGCGCGACGTTCGCGATCGAGGTGTCGAGCACCTCCATGAAGGTCGGGATCGAGATGATCGCGACGATCAGCCACGGGCTGTACTTGCCCGCCGCCGACCGGCTTGGCGACCAGACATGGCCGCCGCCCGCATCGGCTTTCGCGGGAGCTTTCGCCACCTCAGCGGACCTTGACGGTCGGCACCACCGACATGCCGGGGCCGATCGGATAGCGCTTCGGATCGGGACCGTTCTTCGCGTCGAACACGATCCGCACGGGGACGCGCTGGACCACCTTCACATAGTTGCCGGTCGCGTTCTGCGGGGGCAGCAAGGCGAACGCCTGGCCGGCGCCGCGCTGGATCGAGTCGACATGGCCCTTGAAATCGACGCCGGGATACGCGTCGACATGGATGTCGACGGGCTGGCCGATCTTCATCAGCGTGAGCTGCGTTTCCTTGAAGTTCGCCGTCACCCACATCTGGTCGGGGACGATCGCCATCAGCTGCGTGCCGGGCGCGACATACGAGCCGATATTGACCGAGCGGTTGACCACCTGCCCCGCGACCGGCGCGGTCAGGCGGAGATCGCTGATGCTGACATTGGCCTGATCGACCAGCGCACGCTTGGCGTCGATCACCGACCTGGCGGCACCGACCTGCTTCCGCGCGACCGCAATCTGCGCCGCGGCGGTGTCGATCTGCTCGCGCGCGGCGGCGGCATCGGCAGCGGTCTGGCGCGCGGTCGAGCGCGCCTGATCGAGCTGTTGCCCTGCGACCGCGTTCGGGTCGAGCCGGAGCAACGCCTCGTAGCGCGCGAGATCCTGCTGCGCCTTCACCGCGGCGGCCATCGGCACGCGCGCCTGTGCGGCGGCCTGCTGGCGTTGCGCCTCGGCGGCGGTGACCTGCGCCTGCGCCTGAGCATATTGCGCGCGCGCCTGCGATTCGTTCGCCTGCGCCTCGGCGACCTGCGCGTCGCGACCCGACGCCTTGATCACCGCGAGCAGGCGCCCGGCTTCGACATGACGGTTGTCGATGTCCGCGACCTGCACCAGCGTGCCGGCGACCTGTGGCGCGAGGCGGACGATATGCGTGTCGACGAACGCATCGTCGGTCGATTCGAATTGCCGCGCGTGGAGCCAGTAGAGCACGCCGCCGATGATCAGCCCGCCGACGACAATGACGAGGATGATCCAGAACAGCGGCTTCTTGAACACCGACGGCTTCTTGTCGTCGTCGGACTCGTCCTGCTGTTCGGTGTCGGACTGCTGATCCTCGCCCTTGGGATCGTCCTTGCGATCCTCGTCGTGGTCGTTTTCGGAGTGGTTCGTCTGGTCGGTCATGCCTGGCCCTGTTCTTCAGCACGCATCGAATCGAGAATGGCGTCGATATTGGCGTCGATCCGCGCCTTGATATCGTCGATGTCGGAGGGCTCGAGCGTGTCGCGCTCGAGCAGTTTGAGGCAGGTCGCGCGGCTTGCGCGCAACGTCAGTACCTGCCCCATCAAGGTGATCGTCGCGATCCTGCCGGTACGGATCTCGGCACAGCCGGTGGCGATGCAGACAAGGTCGGCGAGCCTGCGCACCATCTGGCCCATCACGCCGCCATAGATGCGCTCGAACGCCTCGCCCGGCTTCATCTGCTCGCGCAGTACGAACAGCGTCCAGTCGGCGCTTTCGTTGCTGGCCATCTTGTCGGCGAGTCGGCCGAAGATGCGGTGGATCTGGGCGCGGGCCTCGCTGGCGTCGTCCGCCGCGAGATCCTGCGACAGTTCGGACGGGTCGCCCATCACCGCGGACATGCGCTCGGCGATCCGGTCGGCGGCGGCGAGGTACAAGCCCTCCTTGCCGCCGTAGTGATAGGTGATCGACGACATCGCGGTGCCAGCCGCAGCGGCGATCCCGCGCGTGCTGGCCCCCTCGAGCCCTTTGGTACCGAATTCGCTGATCGCGATGTCTAGGAGTCGGGACTGAACCACGGGCGGCGTTTAGTTCGATCGAACGAACCAGCCTAATGAACAAAGCGTCATGTTGTGCGGAGGGGACGGGCGTCGTTTCGCGCCGACTTTCCGCGCCCGCCCCGTCATCCTGACGAAAGTCAGGACCCAGGGTAACGGGCGTCGCACTGCATGGCTCTGGGTCCTGACTTTCGTCAGGATGACGGAAGAGGCTTAATTATGCCTGCGACGCGATCACGATGCCACCGACGCACGCCAGAAACAGCAACGCCGGCCCCTTCGTGCGAAGGAACCGGCGTAAATCTGGTGGGCGCGGCTGGGATTGAACCAGCGACCCCACCCGTGTGAAGGGTGTGCTCTACCACTGAGCTACGCGCCCGAAACTCGTTCGGAAGCGGGCCTTTAGGCAGACCCCGTCCACCTGTCCAGCCCTTTCGATGGCGCTCCCTTCGATCCTCCCCCGCAAGGGGGAGGTGGCGCCGAAGGCGACGGAGGGGGGAGGGCACGGAGCAGAGGTCGTCTCTAACCTCCCCCTCCGTCTGGCAAGGGCCAGCCACCTCCCCCTGGCGGGGGAGGATCGAGAGCTTGTTAGTTTACCGCGTCCTTCAGGCCCTTACCGGCCTTGAACTTGGGCTGCGTCGAGGCCTTGATCGTCATCGGCTCGCCGGTGCGGGGGTTGCGGCCGGTCGACGCCTTGCGCTTCGAGATCGAGAACGTTCCGAAACCGACCAGGCGAACCTCGTCGCCCTTCTTCAACGATGCCTCGATAGCGTCGAACACCGCCTCGACGGCCTTGACCGCGTCGGCCTTGACCAGCCCGGACGTGTCGGCAACCGTCGCGATCAGCTCCTGCTTGTTCATATAATCCCCCGGAAAAAACTCGAATCAGCCGCGATGGACTCGCGACCGCGCTCAGCGCGCAATAATGCGGCGGCTCCGTCTGCTGTCAAACGAAACCGCCGCGTCATCGCGTACGATCCAAACATGGATCAGTGGTGAAGGCCACCCCCGACCGGCGCGATCGGTGCCGGCGGCAGCGCCGCCAGCTCGTCCGCGTCGGTCCACTCGATCGCTTCGAGCGGCTCGGTCAGCGCCAGACGCAGCACCTCGTCGACATGCGAAACGGGGATGATCTTCAGCCCCGCCTTGATGTTCGCCGGGATCTCCGCGAGGTCCTTTTCGTTCTCAGCCGGGATCAGCACCGTCTCGATGCCCCCGCGCAACGCCGCGAGCAGCTTCTCCTTGAGGCCACCGATCGGCAGCACGCGGCCGCGCAGCGTAACCTCGCCAGTCATCGCAACCTCGCGTCGGATCGGCACGCCGGTCAGCGTCGAGACGATCGACGTGACCATGCCGATGCCTGCGGACGGACCGTCCTTCGGCACCGCACCCTCGGGCAGATGGATGTGGATATCCTTCCGCGCGAACAGGCTCGGCTTGATCCCGTAGCTGGGCGCGCGGGCCTTCACATAGCTGAACGCGGTCTCGATCGACTCCTTCATCACGTCGCCGAGCGTACCGGTGAGCTTGGCCTGGCCCTTGCCCGCGACCGTCACGCTCTCGATCGTCAGCAGCTCGCCGCCGACCTCGGTCCAGGCGAGCCCGGTGACCGCACCGATCTGGTTCTCGGTTTCGCCCAACCCGTGGCGATACTTCTGCACGCCGGCATATTCACCTATGTTCTCAGGCGTGATCGTGACGCTGGTCGTCTTGTTCTCGAGGATCTGGCGCAGCGCCTTGCGGCACAGCTTGGCGATCTCGCGCTCGAGCGTACGCACGCCGGCCTCGCGCGTGTATTGCTGGATGAGCGTACGAAGCCCTTCCTGCGTCAGCGTGAACTCACCCGGCTTCAGGCCGTGTGCCTCGATCTGCTTCTCGACAAGATGGCGCTCGGCGATCTCGACCTTCTCATCCTCGGTATAACCCTCCAGACGGATGATCTCCATGCGGTCGAGCAGCGCCTGCGGCAGGTTGAGCGAGTTGGCGGTGCAGACGAACATCACGTCCGAAAGGTCGATATCGACTTCCAGATAATGATCCTGGAACTTGCCGTTCTGCTCCGGGTCGAGCACCTCGAGCAGCGCCGAGGCGGGGTCGCCGCGGAAATCCTGGCCAAGCTTGTCGATCTCGTCGAGCAGGAACAGCGGGTTCGACGTGCCGGCCTTTTTGAGGTTCGTCACGATCTTGCCCGGCAGCGAGCCGATATAGGTGCGGCGATGCCCGCGGATTTCGGCTTCGTCGCGCACGCCGCCAAGCGACTGGCGGATGAATTCGCGGCCCGTTGCCTTGGCGATCGACTTGCCGAGCGAGGTCTTGCCGACACCCGGAGGACCGACGAGACACAGGATCGGCCCCTTCAGCTTGTTGGTGCGCGCCTGCACGGCGAGATACTCGACGATCCGGTCCTTGACCTTCTCCAGCGCGTAATGATCCTCGTCCAGCGTCACCTGCGCGGCGGCGATGTCCTTCTTGATCTTCGACTTCTTGCCCCAGGGGAGCCCGAGCAGCACGTCGAGATAATTGCGCACGACGGTCGCCTCGGCGCTCATCGGCGCCATCGTCTTGAGCTTCTTCAGTTCGGCGGTCGCCTTGCCGCGCGCTTCCTTGCTCATCTTGAGCGTCGCAATCTTCTGCGTCAGCTCGGCGATCTCGTCGCCTTCGCCTTCATCGCCCTCGTTGCCGAGCTCGCGCTGGATCGCCTTCAGCTGTTCGTTGAGGTAATATTCGCGCTGCGTCTTCTCCATCTGGCGCTTGACGCGGCTCTTGATCTTCTTCTCGACCTGCAGGACGCCCAGTTCGCCCTCCATGGCCACCATCGCCATTTCAAGACGCTTCGACGGGTTGGTCTCGATCAGCATCGCCTGCTTCTCGGCGACCTTGATCGCGATGTTGGCGACGACCGCGTCGGACAGCTTCGACGCGTCCTCGATCTCCGACATCTGGACCGCAGTCTCGGAGGCGAGCTTGCGGTTGAGCTTGGCGTAGTTCTCGAACTGATCGACCACCGAGCGCATCAGTGCGGTGACCTCGGCGCCCTCGACCTCGGCATCGGCGACCGTCTCGACCGTCGCAGTCAGGAAATCGCCGCTCTCGTCCAGCGTCTCCAGCGTCGCGCGCTGCTTGCCCTCGACCAGCACGCGGACGGTGCCGTCGGGGAGTTTCAGGAGCTGCAACACGGTCGCGGTGACGCCCATCGAGTACAGGTCGTCGCGCGCGGGATCGTCCTCTGCGGGATCGACCTGCGCGACGAGATAGATCTCCTTGTCCGCCGCCATCGCCGCTTCGAGCGCGGCAACGGACTTATCGCGGCCGACGAACAGCGGCACGATCATGTGTGGGAACACGACGATGTCGCGAAGGGGAAGGACGGGGTACTGGGTCATGAACGCTCCGGTGGGTGCCTGCATGGGGGCATAGTCTGTAGCTTATATGGTGAGGATGAAGCGTCCATCAATTGGTTGGGGGTTGGATCGGTATTTGTAGGGCACGGATCGGCCTCACCCGCTCCGTCACCCCGGGCTCGTTCCGGGGTCCACGGTGCCGCAACCTCACGTCTCTCGGGTGTGCGGAACGATGGATGCCGGAACGAGCCCGGCATGACGTAGGGGGCTTGTGTCGCCCTAACTGCCGCGCGAGAACGCGACATGATCTTGCGTTTTCTTCTCGCCGCCAGCGCCACCGCGCTCCTTGCCGCCGCCCCACTGCCGAAGAAGGGCGAACCCGCGATCACCGCGCAAACCCAGCGGTCCGGGGGCGTACTGACACCCGAGCAGACCGCACTCCAGTTCGACAGCGCGGACCTTGCGTTCGAGGTGTTGCCCGAGACCGAGAGCCTGAACGGCGTGGCAACGTTGGTCTTCACAGCGAAGGCCCCCCTCACCCGCTTGCCGATCGACCTCGACCGTAACCTGCCGGTGAGCGCGATCACGATCGACGGCGTCGCGCTGCCGGCTTCCGCGTGGACCAATCCGGAGGGCCGGTTGACGATCACGCTGCCGAAACCCGTTGCGGCAGGCCAGAAGGTCACCGCGAAGATCACCTATGGCGGCACGCCGCACATCGCGGTGAAGGCGCCTTGGGACGACGGGATGGTCTGGTCGAAGACGCCCGATGGCCGGACCTGGTTCGCGACGACCGCGGAGGGCTATGGCTGCGACCTGTTCTGGCCATGCCTCGATTTCCCGACCGGCGAGCCTGCGCTGGTGACGCTGCACATCACCGTGCCGAAGGGGCTGAAAGCGCCATCGAACGGCGTGCTGCTGGGCGTCGATACGCTGGCGGATGGACGTACGACCTGGAACTGGCGCGCCAAGCATCCCAACACCTACGGTATCGCGCTGAACGTCGGCCCGTACGAGGAGATCAGCGGCACGTACAAGAGCCGCTTCGGCAACAGCATTCCGATGTATTACTGGTATTTGCCGGGGGAGAAACCGCAGGCGGAAAAACTGTTCGCCGAGTTCGCGCCGACGCTCGATTTCTTCGAAAGCATGATCGGCCCCTACCCGTTCGGCGACGAGAAGGTCGGCGTGGTCGAGACCCCGCACAAGGGCATGGAGCACCAGACGATCAACGCCTACGGCAACGGCTACGAGAAGGCGCCGGAGGGGTTCGACTGGCTGTTCCAGCACGAATTCGCACACGAGTGGTTCGGCAACCAGCTGACCGCGGCGAACTGGGACGATTACTGGCTGCATGAGGGGTATGGCACGTACATGCAGCCGCTCTATGGCCAGTGGCGCGAGGGCCGTGCGCGCTATGCGGCGATGATGCAGGGCGAACGCACCTCGATCATGAACCGGAAGCCGATCACGCAGCAGCGCGTCACTACCGAGGAGGAGGTGTACGAACTCGACAAGGGCGGCGCGGGGCAGGACATCTATTACAAGGGCTCGTGGATGCTCCACACGCTGCGCGGGCTGATCGGCGACAAGGCGTTCTTCGATGTGACACGGCTTGCGGTGTATGGGCGCGCGGATCCCAAGCCGGGGAATTTCGCGCCGCGGTTCGGGTCGACGAAGGAATATGAGGCGCTCGTCCGAAAGGTGACGGGGAAGGACTATGCGTGGTTCTTCGACGTGTATCTTCGGCAGGCGGCTTTGCCTGAACTGGTCGAGACGCGGACGGGAAATACGCTGGCTTTGGCCTGGAAGGTGCCGGGTAATGGCCCCTTCCCGCTGCCGGTGCAGGTGCAGATCGACGGCAAGACGCGGACCTTGCCGATGACTGGGGGGAAGGCGAGCGTGTCGGTCCCGGCGGGCGCGCATGTCGTGATCGACCCGGACGCTCTGGTCCTGCGGCGTAGTGTGGCACTGGAAGACGTGGCCGCCTGGAAAGCCGCGCAAGCTGCGAAGGCCAAGGCCCAATGACCTCTCCACCGTTCCGCCGCGGACGTCACGCCCCAATGACCTTTCCGCCGTTCCCCCGCGAAGGCGGGGGCCCAGGGTCCCAAGAGACGACGCCCGTGACTCCTGGACTCCTGCGTGCGCAGGAGAACATCTGGGGATCGCGCGCGGCGGAGATGGCGGCGATCTTCATGGTTGGCGACGGGTTGATCGGTTTCCTCCAACCCCGCCGCCACGTCGATCTCTGGAAGGACGACGCGCTTGGCACCGAGAAACTTGTGAGGCCCTTCGTCGACAAGCCCGGCCGCCGCCGCCTCTACGCCGTCGTGCAGATCGCCGCCGGTCTTGCCTTGGCTGCACGCCAGAAGCGATGACCCTGCCGCGGTGGCCCCTGCTGGCACTGGCGCTAGCCGGCTGCGGTTCGAGCCCCGACGCCGGCACGACCAGCCAGATCGCCAGCGGCGAACGCGTCTTCCGTCGCTGCACTGCCTGCCACACGATCGGGCAATATGCGGGCGATACCGATGGGCCGAACCTCTACGCGGTCATGGGCAACCCGATCGGCGAGCGGCGCCCGCGCTTCTCCTATACCGCCGGGCTGAAAGCACTCGGCGGCAACTGGGATGCAAAGCGCATGGACGCCTGGCTCACCAACCCGCGCAAGATGGTGCCCGGCACGACGATGGCGTTCGCAGGCCTTCCCGACCCCAAGGACCGCGCCGACGTCATCGCCTACCTATCGACGCAAGGCCCCTGAGTTTACGGCACGACCGTCGTGAACAGGTAGGCTGCGAAGATCACGAGGTGGACGACACCCTGCAACACCGTCGTCCGCCCAGTGCCGAGCGAGAGCGTCGCCACGAACAGCGACAGTGCGAGCAGCGTCATGCTCTTCGCATCGATGCCAAGCGCGATCGGCAGGTCGAGGACCAGCGACACGATCGCCACGCTCGGAATCGTCAGCCCGATCGTCGCCAGCGCGGAGCCGAGCGCGAGGTTGAGGCTGGTCTGCAACCGGTTGCGTCGTGCGGATTTGTAAGCGGCCAAGCTCTCCGGTGCGAGCACCAGCGCGGCGATCACGACACCGACCACGGTCAGCGGCAGGCCCGCGCCTATCACAGCAGCCTCGATCGTCGGCGACAGCGTCTTGGCGAGCAACACCACTGAGACCAGCGCCACCAGCAATGCTGCGAAGGCGATGCCCGTCGCGCGACCCGATGGCGGCGCAGCGTGATCGTCCTTGTCGTCGGTCGACGGCAGGAAATAATCGCGGTGGCGCACCGTCTGCACAAGCACGAACGTCCCGTAGAGGATCAGCGATACCACTGCGACGAACATCAACTGCGACGCCGCGTAGGTGGGTCCCGAGGTCGACGACGTATAGTTGGGCAGGATCAGCGACAGCACCGCCATCGCCGCCAGCACGCCGAGCGCCGCGGTCATGCCCTTCAGCGTAAAGCGCTGCTCATGATGCCGCACCGCCCCCGCGAGCAGGCAGATGCCGATGATGAAATTGAGGATGATCATGATCGCCGCGAACACCGTGTCGCGCGCGAGCGTGGTGGCGTCGCCGGCGTTGGAGAGCATCAGAGAAACGATCAGCGACACCTCGATCACGGTGACCGCGATCGCGAGGACGAGCGTCCCGAATGGCTCGCCGACCTTGTGCGCGATCACTTCGGCGTGGTGGACCGCGGCGAGCACGCTGCCGATCAGCACGATCACGGCGGCGGCGGTGCCGAGCGTGCCCATCTTGGCGAGACCGACGAGGACGGCGACGAGGCCTAGGCCCGGCGCGATCAGCGTCCAGATCGGCAGTGCCAGGCGGTCCGGCATCGTCTCAACTACGTGCTCGTTGGGTCGGTCGGCCACTTCGATCGTCATGCATGCTCCCTCGTTCCACTTGGTCAACGAATGCGCGAGGGCCGATAAGGGTCCGAGTCGGGGCGATTGCGGGGCGGTGAGGATCGGGTAGGTTGCAGCGATGCTGTCCGCCGATCTTCGCCAGACGCTCGTCATGACCGCCGACGCGTTGGCGGGAGCGCAGGACCCATGGTGGGTCATTGCGAGCGCGGCGGTGGCGCTTCACGGTGTCGGACCGGTCGAGGTCGGCGATGTCGATCTGTTGATGAGCGTGGGCGATGCCCGGCGACTGATGGATGGGCTCGGGGTCGCTCCGATCGAGAATGGCGCGAGTTCGCTCTTTCGGTCGACCCTGCTAGGGCGGTGGGAAACGCCGCCCTTGGTCGTCGAGATAATGGCGGGGTTCCACGTTGCGACGTCGACTAGGTGGACGGAGGTGCTGCCTCGGACGCGCGTGCCTGTCCTCGTCGAAGGGTGCGCTGTCTACGTACCAGAGCGCGCGGAGTTAGCCGGAATGCTCAGGCTGTTCGGGCGCTCAAAGGATCTGGAGCGGGTTCGGCTTTTGGCTTCTTAAGATAGCATCGGAGCCGCTCTCACCGTTCCCCTCACGATGGGTGACGACCGAGAGGTCGATCAGGCCCATCGAGAAATCCTCCCCTGCAAGGGGAGGTGGCAGCGCAGGGCGATGACGGAGGGGTGCCCCGCTCACGATAGGCCATCACCCCTCCGTCGCTTCGCGCCACCTCCCCTTGCAGGGGAGGAACGGAGTGATCTCCGCCGGGCTGCTGCCACCCTGGATCCTGACGAAAGTCAGGATCCAGAGCCACGAAGACCTGCGCTTTGTACCCTGGGTCCTGACTTTCGTCAGGATGACGGGCCGGGTTTTTATGAGCGAGTTTCACCCCAACGGATGGGGCGTCTGCGGATCGCGCGCTATTGCCTCAAACGAAAAAGGGCGCCCATCGCTCGACGCCCTTTTCCTTATCCCAGACCAACCCCGCGCTTAAGCAGCGTCGCCGGTCTTCTTCTTCTCCGCATAGACGCGGATCGGTTCCTTGCGGCCTTCGATCACGTCCTTGTCGATCATCACCTCGTCGACGCCGTCCATGCCGGGCAGGTCGAACATCGTGTCGAGCAGGATGCTCTCCAGGATCGAGCGCAATCCGCGCGCACCGGTCTTGCGTTCGATGCCCTTCTTGGCGACCGACACCAGCGCATCGTCGGTAAAGCCGAGCGCGACGTCCTCCATCTCGAACAGCTTCTGGTACTGCTTGACCAGCGCGTTCTTCGGCTCCTTGAGGATCTTCACCAGCGCGTCGACATCGAGATCCTCGAGCGTCGCGATCACCGGCAGACGGCCGACGAACTCGGGGATCAGCCCGAACTTCAACAGATCCTCAGGCTCGACCGACTTCAGCGTCTCGCCGGTCTTGCGCTCGTCCGGCCCGGCAACATACGCGCCGAAGCCGATCGATTTGCCCTGAAGGCGATCGCCGATGATCTTCTCGAGACCCGAGAACGCACCGCCGCAGATGAACAGGATGTTGGTCGTGTCCACCTGCAGGAATTCCTGCTGCGGATGCTTGCGCCCACCTTGCGGAGGAACCGAGGCCGTCGTGCCTTCCATCAGCTTGAGCAACGCCTGCTGCACGCCTTCGCCCGACACGTCGCGCGTGATCGAGGGGTTCTCGGCTTTACGCGAAATCTTGTCGATCTCGTCGATATAGACGATCCCGCGCTGTGCCCGCTCGACATTGTAGTCGGATGCCTGGAGCAGCTTGAGGATGATGTTCTCGACATCCTCGCCGACGTAACCAGCTTCTGTCAGCGTCGTCGCATCGGCCATCGTAAACGGCACGTCGAGGATGCGGGCGAGCGTCTGCGCGAGCAGAGTCTTGCCGCAACCGGTCGGCCCCACGAGCAGGATGTTCGACTTGGACAGCTCGACATCGGCGCCCTTGGCACCGTGGTTGAGCCGCTTGTAGTGATTGTGCACCGCCACCGAAAGGACGCGCTTGGCGCGCTTCTGGCCGATCACGTAGTCGTCGAGGACGTCGCAGATCTCCTGCGGAGTCGGCACGCCGCCGTCCTTCTTGGACACCAGCGCCGACTTCGTCTCCTCACGGATGATGTCGTTGCAAAGTTCGACGCACTCGTCGCAGATGAACACGGTTGGACCCGCGATCAGCTTGCGCACCTCATGCTGCGACTTGCCGCAGAACGAGCAATAGAGGGTGCTCTTCGAGTCGCCACCGCTCAGCTTCGTCATTCAATCACCTCTCGCGCATGTCGGTGCACGTGCCGTTTCCGGGGCCGCTACCGTAACGCACCCCGGAGTTCCTACAATCAAATAAACCGGCGGGGTTTACGATTCACCCCATGCCCGTCTCGTTCAAGCGGGTTTCGGCGCATCCTCGGATACCGCCGGACGCTTGTCGAACACCTCGTCGATCAGCCCGAAATCCTTCGCCTCGTTCGCTTCGAGGAACGTATCGCGGTCCATCCGGCGCTCGATCTCTTCGATCGGCTGGCCGGTATACTGCGAATACAGTTCGTTCATGCGCTTGCGGATGCGCAGGATCTCGCGGGCCTGAATCTCGATGTCGCTGGCCATGCCCTGTGCACCACCCGATGGCTGATGGATCATGATGCGTGCGTTGGTCATCGCGACGCGCATGCCGGGCTCACCGCTGGCGAGCAGGAAGCTGCCCATCGACGCGGCCTGACCGATGCAGACGGTGCCGACGCGCGGACGGATGTACCGCATCGTGTCGTGGATCGCCATGCCCGCCGTGACGACGCCGCCCGGCGAGTTGATGTACATGAAGATGTCCTTCTTCGGGTTCTCGGACTCGAGGAAGAGCAGCTGCGCGGTGATCAGCGAGGCCATGCCGTCCTCGACGCCGCCGGTCACGAAGATGATGCGCTCGCGGAGCAGGCGCGAGAAGATGTCGAACGAACGCTCGCCGCGGTTCGACTGCTCGATGACGATGGGAACCAGGCCTGCTTGCGTCTGCTGCAGGCCGAGCCCGGCGCTGGCCAACGGGCTCGCGAAATCGCCGGTCTCGAACGGATTGTGCATGGAAATCTCTCTTATGCCCCAGTGAACCGCTAACATCGGCGGTCCGAGAGGGGAGTTCAAGCCCCGCTTAACTCCGTGAGCAGGGACAGCTTTCCCCTCTCCCATCGGGGAGAGGGTTTAGATTCCCGGGGCGGGGTAGGCGAGATAAGCCAGCCTTCGGACTTCGCGGCGGCCTCTTACGACCGTGTCTAGAATCAGGCCGGTGAAGACGTTCAGCGCGGCGAAGATGCCGAGGCCGGTGATCAGGATCGCGGTCGGGAAGCGTGGGACCTGGTGGATCTCGATGTACGTCAGCACCAGCGGTATGCCGAGAGTCAGCGCTAGCAGGCCGAACACGCTGCCGATCGCGCCGAAGAACCACAGTGGCCGCTCGATGCGGTACAGCGTCATGATCGTGCGGAGGATGCGCCAGCCGTCGCCGTACGTGCTGAGCTTCGATTCGGAGCCTTCGGGGCGCGCGTAATAGGGCGTCTCGACCTCGCCGATCGGCATCTTGAGTTCGAGCGCGTGGACGCTGATCTCGGTCTCGATCTCGAACCCGGCGGACAGCGACGGGAAGCTCTTCACGAACCGGCGCGAGAACACGCGGTACCCTGAGAGAATGTCGGTGAAGCTGCGGCCGAACAGACGCGCGAGCATGCCGGTGAGCAGCGCGTTGCCGAAGCGGTGACCGCGACGGTAGCTTTCCTGGACCTGGCTGATGCGCGAGCCGACGACCATGTCGAGCTGCTCGTCGAGCACGCGCTTTACCAGATTCGGTGCGGAAGCAGCGTCATAGGTCGCGTCGCCGTCGGCCATGACGTAGATGTCGGCGTCGATGTCGGCGAACATGCGGCGGACAACCGCGCCCTTGCCCTGGATGCGCTCGGTCCGGACGACCGCACCCGCGGCACGCGCGACCTCGATCGTGCGGTCGGCACTGTTGTTGTCGTAGACATAGATGGTGGCGCTGGGCAGCGCGGCGCGGAAGCCAGCGATCGTCTGCGCGATCGCGGCGTCCTCGTTGTAGCAGGGGAGGAGGACGGCGATTCTCGGTTCGGTCATGCCCTGCCCTCAATACCAAAAACGATGCACCGGCCGCATCGTCCAAAACGCACTTCCCCGGCGGAGGCCGAGGCCCAATTGGGGAAGGTCCATAACGAAGCTTTGCACCCCGTTACAGCTACCTTTCCAATTGGGCCCCGGCCTCCGCCGGGGAGGTGGCTCAACTAATTCGCTCCGTCACCCCGAAAGTGGTTCGGAGTGACGGCAAGGCATTACGCCTCGGTCTTGGTCGCAGCCTTCTTGGCAACGGTCTTCTTCGCGGCCGGCTTCTTCGCCGGTGCGTCGGCAGCTTCGGTGCCCTCTGCGTTCTCAGCAGCGACCGGCGACGATTCCGTGACGGCCGTCTCTGCTTCGACAGGAGCCGCCTTCTTCTTGGCAGGCGCCTTCTTCGCAGGCTTGGCGTCTTCCGCTGCGTCCGAGGCAGGTGCCTCTTCGGTCACGGCCTCGTCCGAAGCTGGCTTGGCCTTCTTGGCTGCGGCCTTCTTCTTCGGCTTGTGATTGTCGTGATCATGCGTGTGCGTGCCGCTCGCGAAACCGTCCTCGCTCTCGATCGCGGCCTCAAGCTCCTCACGCGTGGCTTCGCGGTCGGTAATCTCGGCCTTCTCGAACAGGAAGTCGACGACCTTGTCCTCGTACAGCGGCGCACGCAGCTGGGCGGCCGCCATCGGCTCCTGCTGGATGTACTGCATGAACTGCTGGCGCTGCTCGGCCGGATACTGCTGCGCGGCCTGTGCGAGCAGACGCTGCATTTCCTGGTTCGAAACCTCGACGCCGTTCGCCTGACCGATTTCGGACAGGAGCAGGCCCAGACGCACGCGACGCTCGGCGATCTTGCGGTAATCGTCGCGCTCGCCTTCCATCTCGGCCATCGCAGCCTCGGGATCGGCCTCGTGCGTGGCTTCGTGCTGGAGCTGCGACCAGATCTGGTTGAACTCGGCCTCGACCATCGACGGCGGCACTTCGAAGTCGTGCCCCTCGGCGAGCTGGTCGAGCAGCTTGCGCTTCATGTGCGTACGCGTGAGACCGTTATGCTCCTGCTCGATCTGACCCTTAAGCAGGCCCGTGAGCTGCTCGAGGCTCTCGAGACCCAGCGACTTCGCCAGATCCTCGTCGATCTTGCTCTCGCCCGCGGTCTTCACCGACTTGACGGTGATGTCGAACGTCGCCGGCTGCCCCGCGAGCGACTTCTCCTGATACTCCTCGGGGAAGGTCACGTTCAGGACCTTGTCGTCGCCGGTCTTCACGCCGACGAGCTGATCCTCGAAGCCGGGAATGAGACGACCCGAACCGAGCTCGACGCCCATGTCGGTGCCGGTGCCGCCGTCGAACGCAACGCCGTCCGCGGTCTTGCCGACGAAATCGACGGTGACGAGATCGCCCATCTTGGCGACGTAATCGTCGGCCGCGTCGTCCCACTTCTTCTGCTGGTCGGCGAACTTCTGGAGCTGCTCGGTGACCGCCTCGTCGGCGACGGGCACGGTCAGGCGCTCGAGCTTGATGCCGTCGATTGCAGGCGCGGGAACCTGCGGGAGGACCTCCATCTCGACCTTGACCACGGCGTCCTTGCCGATGTCATAGCCGTCCTCGAGCTCGACCGAAGGCTGCATCGCGGGGCGAAGCTGCTTCTCGGCGACGAGCGTCTGGACGCCCTCCTGGATCGCGGCGTTGACCGCGTCCTGAGTCAGCGCGGGGCCATGCATCTTGCGGATGAGGTTCGCTGGCACCTTGCCCGGACGGAAGCCCGGCATTTTCATCTGCGGCGCGAGGCGCTTCAGCTCGACATCGACCTTGGCATCGATATCCTTCGCGGTGATGGTGAGCGTAAAGGCGCGCTTGAGGCCCTCGTTCAACGTCTCGACAGTCTGCATGTCCGGCCTTTGTCTAAAAGAGCATTCAGGATAATTCTTCGGGCGGTCGCCTCGCCTGCGCGGCGGGCTGGTGCGGGCGAAGGGACTCGAACCCCCACATCTTGCGATACTTGGACCTAAACCAAGCGCGTCTACCAGTTCCGCCACGCCCGCACAGGACATCGCCGTAGCGGGCGCGTCTATACCAACGATGCATGCGGGGGCAAGCAGATAGGCAACTCCCGGTGATTACGGGCGTTGAACATCCAGAAGGAGAGACATCATGGCTACCCAACCCCCGGCAGAATTCCCGACCCCGACGCCCCCGGTCGAGCCCACTGCGCCGCCGCCCGAGTTCAATCCGCCCGCACCGGACGTCGACTTTCCCGCGCCGGGAACGCCGTCGAACGATCCCGCACCCGTCCAGCCGGAGTTTTGAGCATGAGCGATCCGCATTCCGGCACGAACCCCGAAACGCTCCCCGAGGACCGTGACGAGGACACCCGCAGCGATATCGAACAGGCGGTTGAGTCGCGGTCCGACGCGGTCGAGCGTGGCGAAGGCGGCGACGAGCCCGAGACGTTCACGGACACCGGCATGCCCGACGGCGTCGGTGGTACCGGCGGGGTCGTGAAGAACCAGGACAACGACGCGCAGTAAGCTCGCGTCAGCAACCATACAGGCGGGGATGGCTATCTATACGATACCATCCCCACCAATCAGGACCCGATAATCCCCACGATCCCTACCTTCGCCGAGCACCAGAGCCTCTATATCGCGCTCGGGCTCGCCGTATTGCTGCTGATCTTAGCGCAGCGCATCGCTATCATTCGAACGCTCGTCAATCTGGCAATGACGCTTGTCCTCGTCGGACTGCTGTTCGTCGCGATAGACCAACGGCGTCAGTTCGATCCCTATGTCGGCAAGATTGCGCGGTTCCTGAAGATCGAGGACCAGCAGGTTGTTGGCGGCGATGTCCGTATCCGGATGTCGCCGGATGGGCATTTCTGGGCTCGGGCGACGATCGACGGAGTGAGCCAGCGGCTGCTGATCGACAGCGGCGCGACGATTACAGCGATTTCGGAGAAGACGGCGGAGACTGCGGGGGTTGAGGCACGGGTCGGCGTGGTGCCGATCGTTTTGCAGACTGCTAATGGGTCTATTGCCGCGAAGACGGGGAAGATCGCGAGTTTGCGTCTCGGTGCGATCGTTGCGCGGGATTTGCAGGTGGTGGTTTCGCCGGCGTTTGGCGAGACGAACGTGCTGGGGATGAACTTCCTGTCGCGGCTAGCGTCCTGGCGGGTGGAGGAGAACACGCTGATCCTCGTGCCGCATCATCCGCAGAAGTTGGACGGGTAAAGGTGCATCCGTATACAACCACCCCGGCGAAGGCCGGGGCCCAATTGGAAAGGTTGCAGTAACGAAGCGCTGCCCATCGTTATCACCGTCCACCAATTGGGCCCCGGCCTTCGCCGGGGTGGTGCCTGTCGAGGGCGGGCGAACTACACTTCTGCTAGTTCCCTCGCGAACGCGGGGGCCCAGGAATCAAACAGCGCTGCGTTCCGTTACCCTGGACTCCCGCGTTCGCGGGAGAACGGAAAGGGCGGGACACCAGCAGGTGCGGGAGAGAGAGCGAGCGAGGAAGTCGATAGCCTTACGAAGCCACCGACTCCCCAAGCATCCCCTTCAAAACCTCATTCACCACGGCAGGGTTAGCCTTCCCCCCCATCGCCTTCATCGTCTGGCCCACGAAGAACCCGAACAGCTTGTCCTTGCCGCCACGATAATCGGCAACCTTGTCCACATTCGCCGCCATCACCTCGGCAATCACGGCCTCGATCGCCCCGGTATCGCTGGTCTGCTTCAACCCGCGATCCTCAACCACCTTCGCCGCGCCGTCGCCAGTCTCGAGCATCACCTCGAACACCTGCTTCGCGAGGCTCCCCGACAGCGTGCCGTCCGCGATCAGCCCCAGCAACTCCGCCGCCTGGGCAGGCGACACCGGTGAGTTCTCGATGTCCTTGCCGGTCCGGTTCAGCGCGCCGAACAGTTCCGACGTCGTCCAGTTCGCCGCCGCCGCCGGCTTCGCACCTGCATCGAGCAACGAATCGAACCACCGCGCCGCCTCGACTTCGGCGGTCAGCACCGTCGCCTGATACGCGGTGATCCCGAGCGCCTCGTACCGAGCCCGCTTCGCATCCGGCAGCTCGGGCAGCGACGCCCGGCACTCGGCCAGGAACGCGTCGTCGAGCACCAGCGGCAACAGATCGGGATCGGGGAAGTAGCGGTAATCATGCGCGTCTTCCTTCGACCGCATCGAGCGCGTCTCGTTGCGATCGGGATCGTAGAGCCGCGTTTCCTGCTGGATCTTGCCGCCGGCTTCGAGCACCTCGACCTGACGCTTGGCCTCCTGTTCGACCACCGCCATCACGAAGCGCACCGAATTGACGTTCTTCGTCTCGGTCCGCGTGCCCAGCTCGTCGCCGGGCTTGCGCACACTGACGTTGACGTCGGCGCGCATCGAGCCTTCTTCCATGTTGCCGTCGCACGACCCGACATAGCGCAGGATCGATCGCAGCTTCCGCAGGTAAGCCCCTGTTTCCGCTGGCGAAGCGAGATCGGGCTTCGACACGATCTCCATCAGCGCGACGCCCGACCGGTTGAGGTCAACATAGGACTGGGTCGGATGCTGGTCGTGCATCAGCTTGCCCGCATCCTGCTCGACATGGATGCGCTCGACGCCGATCCGCTTGCCTGCGGCATCCGGATTCTTCTCGTCGAGGCTGATGTCGATCGCGCCCTCACCGACGATCGGATGATAGAGCTGGCTGATCTGATAGCCCTGCGGCAGATCGGCGTAGAAATAGTTCTTCCGATCGAACCGCGACCATGTGTTGATCTGCGCCTCGATCGCCATGCCGGTGCGGACCGCCTGACGGATGCACTCGCGGTTCGGCACCGGCAGCATGCCCGGCATCGCCGCATCGACGAGGCTCACCTGCGTGTTGGGCTCCGCACCGAACGCGGTTGCCGCGCCTGAGAAGAGCTTGGCGTTCGACGTCACCTGCGCGTGCACTTCGAGGCCGACCACGACCTCCCACTCACCGGTTTCGCCCTGGATACGATAATCGCTCATGTTACCACCAAGCCTCTGGTCGCGCGGTAAATCCTGCCCGCTGTTCGATCGCGAGCCCTGCGTTCAGCACGCCCTGCTCGTCGAGCGGCTTGCCGATGATCTGCAGCCCAAGCGGCAGGCCCTGCTTGTCGAGACCACCCGGCACCGACATCGCCGGCAGGCCCGCGAGGCTCGACGGCACGGTGAACACGTCGTTCAAATACATCGCAATCGGATCGGCCGACTTCTCGCCGAGCGCGAACGCGGCCGACGGTGCGGTCGGCGTCAGCAGGACGTCGCACGTCTCCCAAGCCCGCTCGAAATCGCGCGCGATCAGCGTCCGGACCTTCTGCGCCTGCGTGTAATACGCATCGTAGAAGCCGGCCGACAGCACATAGGTGCCGATCATGATGCGGCGCTTCACCTCGGGGCCGAAGCCGTCGGCGCGGGTGGCGGCGTACATGTCCTGCAGGCCGGCGCCGGTCGGCAGGTCGCGGATCCCGTAGCGCACGCCGTCATAGCGCGCGAGGTTCGACGACGCTTCGGCGGGCGCGATGATGTAATAGGCGGGGAGCGCGTATTTGGTGTGCGGGAGCGAGACCTCGACGATCGTCGCGCCGGCGTCCTTCAGCCAGTCGATGCCCTGCTGCCAGAGCGCCTCAATCTCCTCGGGCATCCCGTCGACGCGATATTCCTTGGGAATGCCGACGCGCAGGCCGTTGAGATTGCCGGACAAACCCGCTTCCCACTTCGGCACGTCGAGCTGCAACGAGGTGCCGTCCTTCGCGTCGAACCCGGCCATCGCCTCGAGCAGGATCGCGCAGTCGCGGACGTCGCGCGCCATCGGCCCCGCCTGGTCGAGCGACGAGGCGAACGCGATCGTCCCCCAGCGCGAGCAACGGCCATAAGTCGGCTTAATGCCGCTGATGCCCGTGAACGCGGCGGGCTGGCGGATCGAACCGCCGGTATCGGTGCCGGTCGCGCCGGGGCATAGCCGAGCAGCCACTGCCGACGACGAACCACCCGACGAGCCGCCGGGAGCCAGCGAGGCGTTACCGCCATCGTTGCGCTTCCACGGCGAGATCACGTTGCCGAACGCCGAGGTCTCGTTCGACGAGCCCATCGCGAACTGGTCCATGTTCAGCTTGCCGAGCATCCCCGCGCCCGCGTCCCACAAATTCTGCGAGACGGTCGACTCGTAGGTCGGCGTGAAGCCTTCAAGGATGTGGCTCGCCGCGGTCGTCGTGACGCCCTTGGTGCAGAACAGGTCCTTCATGCCGATCGGCACGCCGGCCAACGGCTTGAGCGTCTCGCCGGCTGCGCGCGCGGTGTCGGCAGCGGTGGCGGCGGCGATCGCGTGCTCGGGCGTCTCGACAAGAAACGCGTTCAACGCCTTGGCCTGGCTCACCTTTACGATGAACGCGTCGGCGACTTCGCGCGCCTTGAAGGAACCATCGCGAACGCCGTCGCGGATCCCTGCGATCCCGAGATCTGTGAGGTCGGTCATTATTCGATCACCTTCGGCACGGCGAAGAAGCCATGCTCTGCCACCGGGGCATTAGCCAAGACCTGCTCGCGGATGCCGCCGCCGGTCAGCGGGTCGGCGTTGACGACGTCGTCGCGCAGCCGCAGCGTGTTGGGGATGACGGCGGTCATCGGCTCGATACCGGTCGTGTCGACCTCTTCGAGCATCTCGATCCAGCCAAGGATGTTTCCGAGTTCCGGCGCCATTCGGGCGGCGTCCTCGTCGGTGATCGCGATGCGCGCAAGGCTCGCGATCCGCTTCACGGTTGCAGTATCTACGGACATGCCCCGCGGCTAGCACCGCGTGGCGCGGGCGCGCAACACCCTTCTAGCTCGCGGCGCTTCTTGTTCCCCCGCGGAGGCGGGGGCCCAGGATTACAGAGGATGCCGCCCGAGATCCTGGGCCCCCCGCCTCCGCGGGGGAACGAGCCAGTTCCGGGCCGCCGCCGGTTTCCCCAACGAGAAGGCGCCCGTTGCAACCTTCCCCCGCATACGGCACGGGAGCGACACCGCCTGCACGGAAGGTCCCGCTTGGCCCGCAAGTTTCTCTATTTCGTCGCCGCGATGATCGTCCTCGCGATCGCCGCATTGCTCGCCTATCGCCTCTACGGGACGGAGTTGATCCGGATCGCGATGGTCCCGCGCGAGACGTTTCAGGCGCAACGCGAGGCCCCGCGCAACATCTACGCGCGAAAGATCATGTGGCTCGCCCGCCCCGATGCGCCCGGCAACCCGGCGCTCTGGACGCCGCCCGGCTACACGCCCGGCCAGGCCGGCACCGGCGCGGCGATCTTCTTTATCCACCCGACCTCGTACATCAACCGCGACCACTGGAACGCGCCGATCGACGATCCCGAGACCAATGCACGAGCGGAACTCTTCCTCCGCGGCCAAGCCAGCGCGTTCAACGAGGCCGGCGACATCTGGGCGCCGCGCTATCGCCAGGCGACGTTCGGCGCATTCCTGACCAGCGCCGCCGAAAGCGAACGCGCGCTGGCCTTGGCCTACGGCGACGTGTCGGCGGCGTTCGACCGGTTCCTCAAGGAAGCTGGCCCGACCCGCCCGATCATCCTTGCCGGGCATAGCCAGGGCGCGCTCCACCTCACCCGCCTGCTCCGCGACCGGATCGCCACCGACCCGAAGCTGAAGGCACGGATCGTCGCAGCCTATGTCGTCGGCTGGCCCGTCTCGCGCGCGACCGACCTGCCGCGCATGGGCCTCCCCGAATGCCGCGCCGCCGACCAGACCGGTTGCATCCTGTCGTGGGAAAGCTTTGCCGAGCCCGCAGATCCGTCGTTGATCGTCGACACCTACGACCAGACCACCGGTTTCGACGGACAGCCGCGGAAAGCCACGCCGATGGTCTGCACCAACCCGCTGACCGGCACCGCCGACGCGACCGCGCCCGCCACTGCCAATCTCGGCACACTCGTCCCGTCAGCCGACCTCAAGACCGCGACGATCGCAATCGGCAGCGTTCCCGCGCGCTGCGCCGATCGCGGCTTCCTGCTGATCGGCGAGGGCCCGAACCTCGGGCCGTACGTGCTGCCGGGCAACAACTACCACGTATACGACTACAGCCTGTTCTGGGCGAACATCCGCGCCGACGCCAACCGCCGCCTCAAGGCTTTCGCGCAATGATCACCGTCTCCCCCGCCCTTTTCCGCGACGCGCTCCCGAACGGCGGCCGGCTGATCGGCCTCGACGTCGGCACCAAGACGATCGGCACCGCACTCTGCGACGCGGGCTGGTCGTTCGCGAGCCCTGCCCTCCTGATCCGGCGTACCAAGTTCCAGAAGGACAAGGCCGCACTTGCCGAGATCATCAAGGCGCAGGCCGTCGTCGGACTCGTCATCGGCCTGCCGATCAACCTCGACGGCAGCGAAAGCCCGCGCTCGCAATCGACGCGCGCGTTCGCGCAGAACCTCAAGGACATGGGCCTCCCGATCCTCCTCCAGGACGAACGCTGGTCGACCGTCGCGGTCACGCGCACGCTGATCGAACAGGACGCCAGTCGCGCCAAACGCGCCGAACTCGTCGACAAGATGGCCGCAGCCTACATTCTCCAGGGCGCGATCGACGCGCTGGTCACCGCACAGATCTAGCACGCCGTTAACCGTCCCTTGCCGGATGGCGTGCGATGCCACGCTCATGCCGCACGCGACCGACCAGGACAGGCCGAAGCCATGGTGGACCACGCGCCGCTATGGCGCGCTGGTCAGCCTACTGCTCGCGGTCCCGCTGCTGGGCCCGACGATCCCGCCGCTGACCGACATCTTCGGCCATCTGGCGCGCTACACGATCGTCGAACGGATCGGCACATCGCCGTATCTCCACCATTGGTTCGCGACGCACTGGCAGCTCTCGGGCAATCTGGGCGTCGACCTGATCGCGGCCGCAGTCGGTCCGGCGTTCGGCCTCGTCCTCGTCACCAAGATCACCATGATCGCGACCGCGGTGCTGACCAGCGGCGGCATGCTGCTCGTCGCGCGCGCGGCGCATGGCCGCCTCCCCCCGACCGCACCGTTCGCGTTGCCGCTCGTGTTCGGCATGCCGTTCCACTACGGCTTCCTCAATTACAGCCTGTCGATAGCGCTGGTGTTCCCCGCGATCGCGCTTTGGTTGCGGCTGGGGTTGCGGCGGGATCGCGGTATCGTTCGCGCCGCGCTCTTCGTGCCGATCGGCCTGGCGATCTGGATCACGCACCTCGCCGGCTGGGGATTGCTCTGCCTCGTCCTGTTCGCGATCGAACTGGCGACCGCGCGACGCGATGGCGCCCCTTACTGGCGTGCGGTCATCGCCTGCCTGCCGCTCGCCGCACCGCTCGCGCTCCTGCTGCTCCAGCCGGGCGGATCGTCGACGATCGGCCTCTCGCACTGGTTCGACGGCTCGCTGAAGCTGTTCTTCGTCCTAGCCGTGCTGCGCGATCAGAACGCCGTGTTCGATATCGCCAGCGCCGTGCTGCTCTACGCGCTCGTCGTGTTCGGCCTGCGCGGGCTGGGTTTCCGCCTGGAGCCACGCCTCGCCTGCGCGGCGACGGCGGTGTTCGCGGCGTTCCTCGTGATGCCCGGCATGATCATGGGGTCCGCGCTCGCCGACATGCGCGTGCTGCCCTGCGCGCTGGCGCTGGCGATCCTGTCGCTGTCGCCGACCAGCATGGCGCAGCGTAACCTCAACCTGCTGGCCATTGCCGCGCTGGCGTTTCTCGGGCTGCGGCTGGCGGTCCAGACGATCGGCTGGGCGCGCACCGCGACGCTGCAACGGGAACAGCTCGCCGCGCTCGACCATATCCCGCGCGGCAGCCGCGTGTTCGTGCTCGTCACGCTCCCCTGCGAATCGGCATGGAGCAGTCACCGGATGGATCATCTCGGGCTGATGGCGATCGTCCGCCGCGATGCGTTCGCCAACGGCGTGTGGGACATGCCGTCATCGCAATTGACGGTGCACCGACCCGACGCCACCGGCTTCGTCTATGCCGGCAGTCAGACGCTGTTCCCCGCCGGATGCCGGTACGACCCGCGGTACGACCTTCCCCGCGCCCTCGCGACGCTGCCGAGGACGGCATTCGACTTCGTGTGGCTGATCGACACGCCGCGCGCCGACAAGCCGAACGATCGCGGCCTCCATCGGATATGGTCGGGCAACCGCGGTGCACTGTACCGGATCACGCGCGCGCCCATCTGAGCCTTGCCCCCCGCCCCCGCGGCCACTATCCCGCGGCTTTAATGCGCACTTCAGATCACCGCCCCGCCGCCCTCATCGAAGGCGGCGCCGTCTTCCCGCACCGGCATCTCACCGGCATCGACGGGCTCCAGCCGCACGAGATCGCGTTCCTGCTCGACGAGGCGGAGACGTGGGTCGGCGCGAACCGGGCGCATGCCACGCCCGACAAGCGCTTGGCCGGCCTTACCCAGATCAACGCGTTCTTCGAGAACAGCACTCGCACGCTCCTGTCGTTCGAGATCGCCGGCAAGCGTCTCGGCGCCGACGTCGTCAACATGCACGCCGCGCAGTCGAGCGTGAAGAAGGGCGAGACGCTGATCGACACCGCGATGACGCTGAACGCGATGCGCGCCGACGTGATCGTGATCCGGCATATGTCGTCGGGCGCAGTGCGGTTGATCGCGGACAAGGTAGACTGCCCCGTCCTGAACGCTGGCGACGGGCGTCACGAGCATCCCACGCAGGCGCTGCTCGATGCGCTGACGATCCGGCGGCGGAAGGGCTCGATCGCGGGCCAACGCGTCGTCATCTGCGGCGATCTGCTGCACAGCCGGGTCGCGCGCTCGAACATCCTCGCGCTGACCGCGCTTGCCGCCGAGGTCCGCGTGTGTGCGCCGTCGACGCTGATGCCGCCGATGATCGAACGGATGGGCGTGACCGCGTTTACCGATTTCGACAAGGCGCTGGAGGGTGCGGACGTGGTGATGATGCTCCGGCTCCAGAACGAGCGGATGGACGGGGCGTACGTGCCGTCGACGCGCGAATATCGGCTGCGCTACGGGCTGACGCTCGACCGGCTTGCGAAGGCGGCGCCCGATGCGCTGGTGATGCACCCCGGCCCGATGAACCGCGGCGTCGAGATCGACTCGGCGGTGGCGGATCACGCCCGCTCGGCGATAACCGAACAGGTCGAGATGGGGGTGGCCGTCCGCATGGCCTGCCTCGACGTGCTGACACGACGAGCGCGCGGCGTGGAGGGTTGGGCATGATCCTCGCGCTCACCAACGCGACGCGCGTCTGCCCCGTCGGCGGCGTGACGAAGGGCAATGTGCTGGTCCGCGACGGCGTGATCGTCGCAACCGGGATCGTCGACATTCCTTCGGATGCGGACATAGTCGACTGCGGCGGCAAGACCGTCGCGCCGGGGATCGTCGATCTCGGCGTGGCCAAGGTCGACCGTGCTGCGTTCCGTGCCGGCGGGATCGTGCGGATCGGCCTGATGCCGGACCAGTCGCCGGTGCTCGACGACCCCGGCATCGTCCAGCGCGCGGCGCTGATCGGCAAGCCAGACCTGTGGATTCACCCGATCGCCGCCGCCACACGCGGGCTCGAAGGCCATGACCTTGCCGAAATGGCGATCTGTCTGTCGGCGGGCGCGAAGGCGGTCGGCACGGGGAAACACTGGATCGCGGACAGCGGCGTGATGCGGCGCGTGCTCGCCTATGCGCGCGATCTCGACGTGACGGTGATTGCGCATGCCGAGGACGGCGGGCTCACCGCTGGCGCGGTCGCGACCGAGGGCGAGACGGCGACGCGGCTCGGTCTCCCCGCCGCGCCGGCTGTTGCCGAGGCGCTGGCGATCGCGCGCGACCTGATGCTCGCCGAAGATACCGGCGCGCGTATTCACATCCGCCAGGTAACCACCGCCGCCGGGTTCGACCTGATTCGCGCAGCCAAGCGTCGCGGCGTGTCGGTGACGTGCGGGATCACGCCGGCGCACCTCCACCTGTCGGAGATCGCAGTGAGCGATTTCCGATCGTTCGCGCTGCTCTCGCCGCCACTTCGCGCGGATAGCGACCGGCAGGCGGCGCTGGCGGCAATCGCGGACGGGACGATCGACGTGCTGTGCTCGGGTCACGAACCGCGCGGGCCGGAGGAGAAGCGGCTGCCGTTCACCGACTCGAGCAGCGGGATGGCTGGCGCGGAGACGCTGCTGCCGCTCGCGCTGATGCTGGTGCGCGACGAGCATCTGACGCTGGAACGGCTGTTCGCGCTGCTGGCGCGTAATCCGGCGCGGGTGCTGGGGCTCGATACGGGTACGCTCGAGGTGGGCAAGCCTGCCGACCTGATGCTGTTCGATCAGCAGGCGCCTTGGCAGATCGTCGGGGAGGCGTTCAAGGCCGAGGCGGGGAATACGCCGTTCGACGGGCTGCCGGTGCAGGGCCGCGTGCTGCGATTGTGGAAGGGTGGCCGCGAAGTTCGGTGAGGCGCGGGCGATACCCCATCAACACCACCCCGACCCCCAACACCACCCCGAACCCACCGACACCACCCCGGCGAAGGCCGGGGCCCAATTGGGGAACGTCACCAACTGAGCGATGCCCTCCGTTACGCCGACCTTTCCAATTGGGCCCCGGCCTCCGCCGGGGTGGTAATTATTTCACAGGCCTGACGTTCAGCCTGCCCCTCTTACCGCGAGGCCAACTGCATCCCCGGCTTGCGCAACCATTGCGCCATCGCATCGCCCGCGCCCATTCGGACGAAGCACGCCCCGCCCTTGGCGCGGTACTGCCGGCACATCGAATCCGCCGCAGACCGGCTGAACCCGCCGACCGACAGCCGGTAGAAATCCTCGCCAACCGCTTTGAAATTCATGCCGTTGGGCGTGTAGCCCGCGAGCACCGCGAACCGCTTGGCAGCACGCCCCCACGCATCGCGCGCAACGCCGGCGCTGTCGAACGCACCGAGCTGCACATACCAACGACCGCTGGCCGGCGTCTTCACCTGATACGCCGCGCTCGCCATCCCGCGGCCCGAAGGCGCAGGAGCCGAGGCGACCTTGATCGGACCGCCCGCCGGACGAAGCATCATCGCGGGCAACGCCTGGACGACCTCCTGCCGCGGCCCGAACGACACCTTCGAAAAACCGACCGGCGCAACGGTTGGAACGACAGCAACCTCGACCGGGGCCTCCACCGTCACCGGATCGACCGCCGCGAGCGCCTGTGCGGGCGCACCTGGCACCACGGGCGCAGGCGCGTTCAACGCGAGCGCAACCGGCTGCCCCGCATCCGCCGCCGCGCGCACGCCGAGCAGGCTCGCCACCTGATCCGACGCGTTGGCCGGCTGTGCGAACGCCGCCCATTGTTCGAGCCGCGCATCGACATCGGCGGGCGCCATGTCCGCCGCCGCGACCACGCGCGCCTCCTGCCAGCGCCCCGCCAGCGCAAAGCTCAACGCCAAATTCTGCCGCACCTTGGCGTTCGCCTCGGGCGACCGCGCGGTTTCGGTCAGCAGCGCGATCCCCCCCGCGGTATCGCCCGCGAGCGACAGCGCCAGCCCGCGATCGGGCGCCGGAATGATCGCCGCGTGCGTCGCCAGCGTCTGCCGCGCCGCCTGCCAGTCGCCCGTCGCGACCTGTGCCAGCGCGAGGTTGAGCGCTGCCTTGCCGTTGGTCGGCGACAACTGCAGCGTATCCGCGAACGCCTGCGAGGCCGACACGAACCGCCCGCCCTGCAGATAGCTCTGGCCGAGCAGCATGCGGTAGTCCGCCGATTGCGGCATCAGCGCCACCGCACCCTCGGCAAAGCCGATCGCCGCCGGACCATCACGCCTGGCGAGCGCGGTCTGCGCCCTGCCCGCATCCGTCGCCGCGCCCTTCGACGCGAGCGCCACGCTGCGATCGCTGGCCGACGCTATGCCGCTACCATTGGCCGCGCAGCCGACCATGGTGCCGCCGAGCATGAGGGCGGAAATGCTGCCGAGGAAAAGTGCGCGCGTGGTCATCGGGATAATCCCTGTTTCAACGTTTTGGCGTGGCCGGCGGCAGCTGCGCGACGAGCGCATCCACTTCCGGCAAGGTCTGGAGAAAGGCATCGAGAGCGAGCGTGACGAGATGTTGCGACGACGATCCGGTGACCGCACTCGCCAACCGCAGCCGGAGGTGTCGATCGGTATCGAGCCGCAACGTGAACGCAGCCTTCGCGCCCTTCGTCTTGGCACGAGTCTCGCGGCCGATCCGTGCAGCGGTAGCATTCGAGACCGACGCGACCACGACCGGACGTTCGATCTCGACCTTCAACGCCTCGCGCGCGACCAGCACCGACGGCACGGCCGAGCCCATGTCGTTCCAGCCGAGATCGTCGCCCGCGTCATCGGCCGGCGCATTCAGATCCTGCGGCCGCATCGCCGGACGCGCGTCGCCCTTGCGCGCCAGCAGCGACGACGACAGCGCGGCGCGTGGTTTGGTCTGGGCCATCTCAGCCGACGCCCCGGCGGCCGAAGCCGCCTGCGACAGGACGCTGCCCTGCGGCGGCCGGCACGCTGAACACGGTGCGGCGGAAATTCTTCTCGAGCCGGTCGCAGACATAGGTCCACAGCGCCTCGATCTCAGCGGTCGAGCGGGTATTCGCGTCAAGTTCCATCACCGTCCGCCCGTCGATCATCGAGACCGCGAAGTCGGTGCGCTGGTGGACGATGACCGGCGCGACCGTGCCGTGCTGCGACAGCGCCAGCGTCGCGTCGGCGGTGATCCGCGCTTTCGGCGTGGCCGCATTGACGACGAAGATCAGCGGCTTGCCGGCACGCGCGCACATGTCGACGGTCGCACCGACCGCGCGCAGATCGTGCGGGCTCGGCCGCGTCGGCACGACGATCAGCTCGGCGACCTGGATCACGCTCTGGATCGCCATCGTGATCGCTGGCGGCGTATCGATCATCGCCAGCTTGAAGCCTTGCTGGCGGAGGATTTCGAGATCGGCGGCGAGCCGCGCAACGGTGGTCTGCGCGAAGGCCGGCTCCTCGGCGGTGCGTTCGTTCCACCAGTCGGACAGCGAGCCCTGCGGGTCGATGTCGATCAGCACCACCGGACCATGGCCCGCACGCTCCGCCTGGACGGCGAGATGACCCGTCAAGGTCGTCTTCCCCGATCCCCCTTTCTGCGATGCGAACGCCAGAACGCGCATAATCTGCCTGATCCCCCGATAGTCGCAGCCGGCATGGCAGGCGCGGGTCAAGAAGCGGTTAACAGCGCGTCATAATGGGGTTGATCCGAGCGAAATCGGTCGGAAATTACCCGTACGCCCTTTGCCTAACGCGGCGAACGGCGGCATGGTAGCGATGAGTCGATATGGGGTAGAGCGATGACGGTTGGGCGTAAGCTTCTGGTGGGTGCGATCGCACTGAGCGGCGTGTTCGCCGCCGTCCCCGCCTATGCCGACGTGAAGGCCGGCGTCGACGCCTGGGGCAAGGGCGATTACGCGCGGGCCGTCGGCGAGTGGCGACCGCTCGCGATCGCCGGCGATGCCGACGCGCAGTTCAACCTTGCCCAGGCGTACAAGCTGGGCCGCGGCGTGCCGCTCGATCCCGGCCTCGCCGAAAGCTGGTTCCGCAAGGCGGCCTTGCAGGGGCATCTCCAGGCCGGCGACAATTACGGCCTCGCGCTGTTCCAGGCGGGGAAGAAGACCGATGCGCTGCCCTGGCTCGAAAAGTCGGTCGCACGCGGCGAACCGCGGACTCAGCTGGTGCTCGGCACGATGCTGTTCAACGGCGACGGCGTGCCGCGCGATTTCCCCCGCGCCTATGCGCTGATGACGCGCGCATCGGCGTCGGGGTTGCAGTCGGCCTCGCAGACACTGGCACAGATGGACCAGTATATTTCGCCCGCCGACCGCGAGAAGGGCACCGCGCTGGCGCAGCAATATGCGTTGCAGGCGCCGCCCGCCGCCCCGTCGCGATCAACCGTCGGAGCGACCAGCGCACGGAACGACGTACCGGCGTCGCGGGTGGCCGAGACGCCGCGGCCTACGCGCTCGGCATCGAGTTCGCCGCCTGCTCGCGGCCCAGCCCCGACGCGTGAGCCCGCACCAAAGCCGACGCCGAAACCAGGGCCGGCAAAGGCGGTTGTGGCGAAGCCTGCGCCCAAGCCCGCACCGGTCAAGGCGACCGGCAACTGGCGCGTCCAGCTCGGTGCGTTCCGCGATCAGGGCAATGCCGAGACGCAGTGGAACAAGGTGCGCGGCAAGCTTCGTGGCGCGCAGCCTTTCTATGCCAAGGCGGGCACCGTGACGCGGCTCCAGGCCGGCGGCTTCGCGTCGAAGGCGGACGCGACGCGCGCCTGCTCGGCAGCGGGCGTGCCGTGCGTGATCGTCGCGCCCTAACTTAAGGGACCGAAACGGCGATACGCATGACGATACTCATGACGGGGATGTGCGAATGTTCTTTCTAACCTTGGCGTTATTGTCGGCGCCGTCGACCTGCACCGAGATTAAGCAGCAATGCCGCGCGTGCCCCACCGAGGGCAGCCTCAAAGGGTGTTCGACGGTCGGCATCGCCTGCCAGCCGACGCGGCGTATCTGCGAACCCGCTGCGCCTGCAAAAGCCGTGGTGCGTCCAGATCGCGGTATCGACAAACGGTCGCATTGAACGCCGGTGGTGCCGTCGTTGTGGGGGCGGGACCTGGCGCGGCAGGGATCAATTAGCCGGACCGGTCGTTTCGTTTCGACATCGACCGGGAGCTAGATGAATGATTAAGACCTTGGCGCTGGCATTTGCCGGCGCAACGCTGTTAGCCGCGTGTTCGGGCGAGCAGCCTGCAACGACCAATAGCGATGCGATGACGGAAAACGGCGTGTCGTTGCGCAATCTCGCGGAAACCGACGTGGCCGTCCCCAAGCCCGAGCAGCTGACGGTCAAGGGCCGGCTGATCCCTACCCCCTCCGATCCGACCTCGCGGCACTTCCTGCTGCGCGAACGCAAGGCGGCCAGCGGCACGATCATCGCGATCCTGCGCCAGGAGCATGATGGCAAGGTCGCCTATGCGCGCACCGAGACCGACTGCGCCAACCGCCTGTTCCATGTGCTGGGCGTCGGCCCCAACCGCGCGCTGGTCGAGACCAACATCGCGCATGACGGCCCGCTGCGGCCGATCAAGGGGCTACCGTTGCGCGAAGAACTGGCGACGTATGTCTGTGAAGCGAGCGGCACACCGCTGGCGAAGGGGTAATACGGCCCATTCTAATCCTCCCCCGCCAGGGGGAGGTGGCTGGCTCTTGCCAGACGGAGGGGGAGGAAGGGGAAACCTGTGTTCCGTGTCCTCCCCCTCCGTCACCTTCGGTGCCACCTCCCCCTAGCGGGGGAGGATCGCAAGGACGGCTAGTCCAAGACCCAGTGCTGCTTCGCGATACCCTGCGCATAGAGTAGTGCCGTCAGATCCCCGTGGTCGATCCGCGCCGCCGCAGCCGCCGCGACGATCGGCTTGGCGTGATACGCCACCCCCAGACCCGCCGCCTCGATCATCGCCAGATCGTTCGCGCCATCACCGACCGCAAGCGACTCCTCGACCGGGATACCCCGCTCGGCGATCGCAGCGCGGAGCGTCGTCAGCTTCGTGTTCGAGCCGACGATCGGCTTGGTCACCGTTCCCGTCAGCACGCCGCCTTCGATCTCCAGCACGTTGGCGATCACACGGTCGAAACCGATCTCTTTCGCCACCGGCTCCGCGAACCGCGTAAACCCGCCCGACACCAGCACCGCCAGTGCCCCGCGCGCGCGCATCGTCCGCACCAAAGCCTTGGCGCCAGGCATGATCGTCACGCGCTCGGCTAAGCAGCGTTCGATGTCGCTTTCGGCCAGGCCTTTGAGGAGCGCTACGCGCGCAGCGAGCGCGGCTTCGAAATCGAGTTCACCGCGCATCGCGCGCTCGGTGATCTCCGCGATCTGCGGCTTGATCCCGGCATAGTCGGCAAGTTCGTCGATGCATTCGACGGTGATCATGGTGGAGTCCATGTCCGCGACCAGCAGCGTCTTGGTCCGCGACAAGCTCGACTGCACGACCACGTCCGTCCCCGAGAAAGCGCCCTCAAGCGCGACCCGAGCCGCATCCGGCGCCATCCCGAAGATCAGGTCGGCGGCGTCGCCCTCATCGATCCAGCCGCTCGCGCCCGGTGCGCAGCCGGCGTCGCGCAGGCGGTCCATCGCGGTCGAAATATCGCCTGCGGTCAGCGTGCCCGAGGCTATAAGCGTTGCCGTGAACATAGAACATCTCCCGAAGGTCGCGCTCATCGCAGGGCCGACCGCGAGCGGCAAGTCCGCGCTCGCGCTTGCCGTTGCCGCCCGCCACGTCGGCGTCATCATCAATGCTGACTCCGCACAGGTCTATGCCGACCTCCGCATCCTCACCGCCCGCCCGTCGCGAGAGGAAGAGGCCAGCGCCCCGCACCGGCTGTTCGGCCATGTCGATGCCGCCGACGCGAGCTACTCCGCTGCGCGCTGGGCTACCGAGGCGACGCTGGCGATCCGCGAAACGCTCGCGGAGGGGAAGCTGCCGATCCTGGTTGGCGGAACCGGGCTCTATATCCGCACCTTGCTCGACGGTATCGCGCCTGTTCCCGAGATCGACCCGGCCCTTCGCGAGGAGGTCCGCGCCCTCCCCGTGGCGGAGGCGCACGCCGCGCTCGCGCACCTCGACCCGCAAGCCGCCGTCAAGCTCAACGCAGCCGACACCACCCGCGTCGCTCGCGCGCTCGAAGTCGTTCGCGGCACCGGCCGCACGCTCGCCGACTGGCAGCGGGACAAGGTCGGCGGGATCGGCGACACAATCGACGTCCGCGCGCTCATCCTGATCCCCGACCGCAACTGGCTCAACGCGCGTATCGATCAGCGCTTCGCCGAGATGGCCGATACCAGCGGCGAGGAAATCACCGCACTCCTCGCCCGCACCGATATCCCGCACGATGCCCCGATCCGCCGCGCGATCGGTGTGCCCGAGATCGCCGCGCTCGTCCGCGGCGAGATTTCGAAACCCGACGCCATCGCCGCCGGATCGCTCGCCACGCGCCGCTACGCCAAGCGCCAATACACTTGGCTCCGACACCAGCCGCCCGCCACCTGGCCCCGCACCGAAGCCCTCGACCTACCAACGCGCCTGCAGCAATTTGAAACTATATTGCTCAAATGATGTTTGACACGCATCTTTTATATCGGTAGCCGGCCCCACCACGAGACGCTAAAGGCAGCGTTCTCGCAAAGGATGATATGAAATGACCGAGAAGAGTGGAGCCGATATCCTGATCGAGGCGCTGTGCGATCTCGGCGTGGAGGTCGTCTTCGGCTATCCGGGTGGCGCCGTGCTGCCGATCTACGACGCGCTGTTCCGCAGCGGCCGGATCAAGCACATTCTGGTGCGCCACGAACAGGCTGCGACGCATGCCGCCGAAGGCTATGCGCGCTCGACCGGCAAGCCTGGCGTGGTGCTCGTCACCTCTGGCCCTGGCGCGACCAATGCCGTGACCGGCATCACCGACGCGCTGATGGATTCGATCCCGATGGTCGTGATCACCGGTCAGGTGCCGACCGCACTGATCGGCACCGATGCGTTCCAGGAGGCCGATACCGTCGGCATCACGCGCCATTGCTCGAAGCACAATTACCTCGTGAAGGACCCCGCCAAGCTTGGCGACGTGATCCACGAGGCGTTCCATATCGCCACCTCGGGTCGCCCGGGGCCGGTGGTCGTCGACATTCCCAAGGACGTGCAGGTCGCCACCGCGCGGTACAAGAAGCCGGGGCCGATCCAGCACAAGACCTATCGCCCGCAGGTGAAGGCCGACCAGTCGCAGATCGAGCAGCTCGTCGACATGCTTGCCGCGGCCGAACGTCCGATCCTGTACACCGGCGGCGGCATCATCAATTCGGGCCCGGCCGCGAGCCAGTTGCTGTGCGAACTCGTCCGCATCACCGGCGCGCCGGTGACGTCGACGCTGATGGGCCTTGGCGCCTATCCCGCGTCGGGGCCGCAGTGGCTCGGCATGCTCGGGATGCACGGCACGTACGAGGCGAACATGGCGATGAACCAGGCCGACCTCGTTGTCGCGCTCGGTTCGCGCTTCGACGACCGCGTGACCGGGCGGCTCGATGCGTTCAGCCCGAACTCGCGGAAAGTGCATGTCGACATCGATCGCTCGTCGGTGAACAAGACGGTGCGCGTCGATCTCGGCATCATCGCCGACGTCGGCCACGCGCTCGAGGACATGGTGCGGATCTGGAAGAGCCGCCAGCATCCGAAGCCCGACACGACCGACTGGCAGCGGCGGATCGCTGGCTGGCGCGCGGTGAAGTGTCTCGATTTCCCCGAGAACGATCCGAACGAGATCATGCCGCAGCGCGCGATCCGGGCGCTGTTCGACGCGACGCAGGCGCAGTCGCCGATCATCACGACCGAGGTCGGCCAGCACCAGATGTGGGCGGCGCAGCATTTCGGGTTCGAGAAGCCGAACAAGTGGCTGACCAGCGGTGGTCTCGGCACGATGGGCTATGGCCTGCCCGCCGCGATCGGTGCGCAGCTCGGCAATCCGAACGCGCTGGTGATCGACATCGCCGGCGAAGCGTCGATCCAGATGAACATCCAAGAGCTGGCGACCGCGTCGCAATACCGGTTGCCGGTGAAGATCTTCATCCTCAACAACCAGTATATGGGCATGGTTCGCCAGTGGCAGGAGCTCACCTATGAGAGCCGCTATGCGGAGAGCTATTCGGATTCGCTGCCCGATTTCGTCAAGCTCGGCGAGGCGTATGGCTGGAAGGGCATCCTGATCGAGACGCGCGACCAGCTCGACAGCGGGATTGCCGAGATGCTCGCGTATGACGGCCCGGTGATCGTCGATTGCCGCGTGTCGCAGCTGACAAACTGCTTCCCGATGATCCCGTCGGGGGCTGCGCATACCGACATGATCCTGCAGGCGAACGAAGTGTCCGGCACGATGGACGACGAAGCGAAGGCGCTGGTTTAAGATGCACATCTCCCAGGAAAAGGCCGAGCGGCACACGCTCGCCGTCATCGTCGACAACGAACCGGGCATCCTCGCCCGGATCGCCGGCCTGTTCACCGCGCGCGGCTATAATATCGAGAGCCTGACGGTGAGCGAGATCACCGCGGACAAGTCGGTCAGCCGGATCACGATCGTCACCAGCGCATCGCCGGCGACGATGGAGCAGATCCTCGCCCAGCTCGACCGCCTCGTCCCCGTCCACAAGGTCACCGACCTGACCGCACAGGGCGCGCACGTCGAACGCGAGCTCGCGCTGGTGAAGGTCCGCGGCACCGGCGACCACCGGATCGAGGCGCTGCGCCTCGCCGACGTCTACCGGGCGCGCGTGGTCGATGCGACGACGTCGAGCTTCGTGTTCGAGGTCACCGGCGGGATCGACAAGATCGACAAGTTCGTCGAACTCATGGGTGAAGTCGGTCTGATCGAAGTCGCCCGAACCGGCATTGTCGCGATCGCCCGCGGCAAAGAGCCGGCCTGAATTCCGCTGACCCAGCTTCATCGATACCCATTTTGATCTGACCCCGCCCCCCCATCCGTCACCCCAGCGAAAGCTGGGGTCTCCCCCGGCTCCTGTCCCGCAAGAGCCGCATGAGATACCAGCTTTCGCTGGCATGACGCGATTTGCCGCTGGTGTGGCGGATTTGCGGGCACCGACGCTTCAAGACCCAATTCTTCCAGAAAGGACCTTTCCAATGCGTGTCTATTACGATCGCGACGCCGACCTGAACCTCATCACCGACAAGAAGATCGCGATCGTCGGCTACGGTTCGCAGGGCCACGCCCACGCGCAGAACCTCCGCGATTCGGGCGTCAAGGACGTCGCGATCGCACTCCGCGAAGGCTCGGCCACCGCCAAGAAGGCGATCGAGGCAGGCTTCGCGGTCAAGTCGAACAAGGAAGCCGCAGCCTGGGCCGACATCGTCATGATCCTCGCGCCCGACGAGCATCAGGCGGCGATCTACGCTGCCGACCTGCACGACAACCTCAAGCAGGGTGCGACGATCGCGTTCGCGCACGGCCTCAACGTGCATTTCGGCCTGATCGAGCCCCGCGCCGATCTCGACGTCATCATGATCGCGCCCAAGGGCCCCGGCCACACCGTGCGCAGCGAATATGTCCGCGGCGGCGGCGTCCCCTGCCTGATCGCGATCGATCAGGACAAGTCGGGCAACGCGCATGACATCGCTTTGGCGTACGCGTCGGGCGTCGGCGGCGGTCGCTCGGGCATCATCGAGACCAACTTCCGCGAGGAATGCGAGACCGACCTGTTCGGCGAGCAGGCCGTGCTGTGCGGCGGCATCACCCACCTGATCCAGGCCGGGTTCGAGACGCTGGTCGAGGCCGGCTACGCGCCCGAGATGGCGTATTTCGAGTGCCTCCACGAGACCAAGCTGATCGTCGACCTGCTGTATGAGGGCGGCATCGCCAACATGCGCTATTCGATCTCGAACACGGCCGAGTATGGCGACATCACGACGGGTCCGCGGATCATCACGGCGGAGACGAAGGCCGAGATGAAGCGCGTGCTGGCGGACATCCAGTCGGGGCGGTTCGTGAAGAACTTCATCCTCGATAATCGTGCGGGGCAGCCTGAGCTGAAGGCGGCGCGGAAGCAGGCGCTGGCGCATCCGATCGAGAAGATCGGGTCGGAACTGCGTGGGATGATGCCTTGGATTGGTAAGAATGCGTTGGTGGACAAGGCGAAGAACTGACGCGAGCGCGCGACAGCGCGTGAGCGCGGCCGGCACGACGGAGCCTGCCCATAGGGCACGGCTTCGCCGGGTCCGACGGGCTGGCGTGGGGAACGTGCTGAGGTCAGCGTGAAGCCTGCCGCTACCCTAACACCCCGGCGAAGGCCGGGGCCCAGTTGGGGGACGTTGCTAACGGAAGACGACGCTCCGTTACCTCGACCTTTCCAACTGGGCCCCGGCCTTCGCCGGGGTGGTCGCGTTTTGGAGAAAGCGTCGATCACTCCTCCCCTGTTCCCTCGCGAACGCGGGGGGCCAGGGTCTCGGGCGGTGATCGTGGTTTAGCTGGGCCCCCGCGTCCGCGGGGGAACTGGAACGGGGCAGCGGCCTCGCTTTCTCTCCCCCCACCGACCCAAATCCGAAACACAGCGTTGGCATAACGCCGTTTGACGCGCCCCCTCCCCTCGGCCAGCATCGCGCGTCAAACAGGAGACCCCGCATGCGCCTAGTCCTAGCCACCATCCTCGCCCTCACCGCCGCGCCCGTACTGGCCCAGACCGCAGGCGTCCCCGGCGCACCGGTCAAGGCACGCGTCGCCGCCGGCACCTACGCGATCGATCCGAACCACACGCAGGTCACGTGGCAGGTCAACCACATGGGCTTCTCGATGCTCGAGGGGCAGCTCGGCGCGTCGGGCGGCAGCATCACGATCGATCCCGCCAAGCCGAACGCGACCAAGGTCGAGGTGAACTTCGCGATCGATCAGCTCTCGGTCACCTCGGCACCGTTTGCGGGGCATCTGAAGTCGAAGGACTTCTTCGACGCCGCGACCTATCCGACCGCCAAGTTCGTCTCGACCAAGGTCGTCGCGACCGGCGACAAGGCGACGATCACCGGCGACCTCACGCTCAAGGGCGTCACCAAGCCGGTCGTGCTGCAGGCGACCTTCGTCGGCGCGGGTGCGAACCCGATGAACAAGAAGCTGAACTTCGGCTTCCGCGCGACGACCTCGATCAAGCGCAGCGACTTCAACCTCGGCGCCTACGCTCCGGTGGTGTCGGACAAGGTGGACCTGACGATCAACGCCGCCTTCGCCGCGCAATAATATACCAAAATTCCTATCGCGCTGGACACGCACCGTGTCCGCGCGATAGGAGACAATTAATGACGCACGGCCGCCTCCTGCTGCTTCGACTTACGCGCCCTTAGGCGCGCCGATCGTTTGCGCGGTGGCCCTGCCCCGTGCCCCGCGCCTAAGGGCTGACCCGAACGCTCCCGACGACACGAGAGACACGAGCCATGCTGCGCGACCCATCGACCAAATACCGACCCTTCCCGCAAGTCGACCTGCCCGACCGCCAATGGCCGTCGAAGACCATCGTCAAGCCGCCGCGCTGGCTCTCCACCGATCTGCGCGATGGCAACCAGGCGCTGATCGACCCGATGGATGCCGAGAAGAAGACGCGCTTCTTCGACCTGCTCTGCAAGGTCGGGCTGAAGGAGATCGAAGTCGGTTTCCCGAGCGCCGGTGCCACCGAGTTCGACTTCATCTCGGGGCTCGTGAAGACCGGGCGCATTCCCGACGACGTGTCGATCCAGGTGCTGACCCAGTCGCGCCGCGACCTGATCGAGACGAGCTTTGCCAGCCTGGTCGGTGCCAAGACCGCGATCGTCCACCTCTACAACGCCGTCTCGCCGGCATGGCGCAAGATCGTGTTCGGGATGGACCGCGCGCAGGTGAAGCAGATCGCGATCGACGGCGCCAAGGTGCTGCGCGACGAAGCCGCCAAGCAGCCGAACGTCCGCTGGCAGTTCGAATATTCGCCGGAAACCTTCTCGACTGCCGAGCTCGATTTCAGCCTCGAGGTCTGCGAGGCGGTGATGGACGTGCTGATGCCGACGTCCGAGAACCCGATCATCTTCAACCTGCCGGCAACCGTCGAGTGCGCGACGCCGAACATCTACGCCGATCAGATCGAATGGTTCGGGCGCAACATCCGCAACCGTGAGGCGGTGGCGATCTCGCTGCATACGCATAACGACCGCGGCACCGGCGTCGCGGCGGCGGAGCTCGGCATGATGGCGGGCGCGGACCGCGTCGAGGGCTGCCTGCTCGGCAATGGCGAGCGCACCGGCAATTGCGATCTCGTGACCGTCGCGCTCAACATGTACACGCAGGGCGTCGATCCGAAGCTCGACCTGTCGGACATCGACGGCGTCGTGAACACGGTCAACTACTGCACCAACATTCCCGTCCATCCGCGCACGCCCTATGCCGGCGATCTGGTCTTCACCGCGTTCTCGGGCTCGCATCAGGACGCAATCAAGAAGGGCTTCGCGGCGCAGGAGGCGAAGAACGACACGCTGTGGGAGGTGCCCTACCTGCCGATCGACCCCGCCGATCTAGGTCGCAGCTACGAGGCGGTGATCCGCGTCAATTCGCAGTCGGGCAAGGGCGGCGTCGCCTGGGTGATCGAGCAGGACAAGGGGCTGAAGCTGCCCAAGCGGTTGCAGGCGGACTTCAGCCGGCACGTCCAGGCCTATGCCGACGAGACCAGCCGCGAGCTGAATGCGGCGGACATCTGGGGCCTGTTCGAGCGGACCTACATGCCGCAGGCAGACGACCGCGTGGAGTTGCGCGATTACGAGGAGAGCGGTGCCTCGGGGCAGCGCGTGTTCATCGGCCGCGTCGCGATCGACGGCGAGGAGCGGTCGATCTCCGGGCGCGGCAACGGGCTGATCTCGGGGGTGATTGCGGCAATTGCGGAGTCGACGGGGCCGACGCTCGACGTGGTGGATTACAACGAGCACGCGATCGGCCACGGTGCGGACGCGCAGGCGGCGGCGTATGTCGAATGCCGGACCGCCGAGGGCAAGACGGTGTTCGGGGTCGGCATGGACACCGACATCGCCACCGCCTCGGTCCGTGCCGTGTTGAGCGCCGCCAACCGCGCGTGACCCTCTAAAGAACGGCCACCGGCTGAACCGGTGGCCGCTCCTCCTTACGCCAGCTTCGCCAGCAACGCCTGCGCCGCCTTTTCCGACGACGCCGGGTTCTGGCCGGTGATCAGCAGGCCGTCCTCGACGACATGCACGCCCCAGTCGGCGGTCTTCGAATAGTTGCCGCCCTGCTGACCCAGCATGTCCTCGACTAGGAACGGCACGATATCGCTAAGCCCGACCGCTGATTCCTCGCTGTTGGTGAAGCCGGTCACCGTCTTGCCCTTGACGAGCGGCGTGCCATCCGCAGCCTTCACGTCGCGCAGGACGCCGGGTGCATGGCAAACCAGCGCGACCGGCTTGCCCGCGCCGATCGTGTCTTCGATCAACGCGATCGATGCCGGATCCTTGGCGAGATCCCAGAGCGGCCCGTGCCCGCCCGGATAGAACACCGCGTCATAGTCGGCGATCCGCATATCGGACAGCTTGCGCGTATCGGCGAGCGCGGCGGTCGCCTCGGCGTCCGCCTCGAAGCGGCGCGTCGCGTCGGTCTGCGCGTCGGGCTTGGCGCTGCTCGGATCGAGCGGTGGCTGGCCACCCGCCGGCGACGCGAGCGTGATGTCCACGCCGGCGTCCTTGAACACGTAATAGGGCGCGGCGAGTTCCTCGAGCCAGAACCCGGTCTTGCGGCCGGTATCGCCGAGATCGGCATGCGAGGTGAGGACGACGAGAATTTTCAACTTTGGTCTCCGGATCGGGGATTACGGGGAGAGAACGATCCGGCTCTAAGATCGGGGCCTTACGCGTGTGAAACGAAATGCGCCCGATCGTGGGACTATCGCCCTGAGCAGGACCGGTCGGCAATCATACGGCGCCATGCCCCTGTTCTCCCGCGAAGGCGGGAGCCCAGCCTGGATCCCCGCCTTCGCGGGGAAACACGTCTTTCCCAAACGCTGGATCGATCTTCCGCTAAATCCCTCGTTCCCGCACAATCCGGCACCCGATCGCCGCATCTGGATAGACGCCGGTCTTCATCGTCTCGATCTCGACCCGCCTCACGCGCTCGTCGCTCAGGCAGAGCGCAGCGATCGCCTCGCAGAGCGTCTCCTGCAACTTGAACGGGCGCTCCGCGACCATCGCCAGGATGCCAGCGCGGACGAAATCGTAATCGAGCACCTCCTCGATCGCATCCTCGCCGAGCGGACCTGGATACACCACCGTCATCTCGACCGAGACGACCACGCGTTGCGGCGCGACCTCGTGCGGATGGATGCCAAGCCGCATCATGACCTCGAGCCCGTCGAGGATCGTCGTGAATTCAGCCATGTCGCCCCTCAAACATCACGTCGCTATCGCGCGTCAGAAACCGCTGTCCGCAATCGACGAACACATTCTGCCCCGTCACGCCTTTCGCAGTCAGCAGCCACGCAACCGCCTCCGCGACCGCCTCCGCACCGACCGGTCGCCGCAACAGATTCTCGCTCGCCACCGCCGCGAACTCCGCTTCGGTCTGGTCGCCGCTCGGCAAAGTCAGCCCCGGCGACACCGCGTTTATCGCGATCCGCGGCCCGAGCGCCTGCGCGAGCATCGTCGTCGCACCCTCCAGCGCGATCTTCCCGCAGCTATACGAGAAGAAATCGGGGTTCAGATTCGCCACCTTCTGGTCGAGCACGTTGACCACCGCGCCGTCCGCGACATCATCCTGCGACGCCAGCGCGGAGGCGAGCAGCACCGGCGCGCCGCAATTGATCGCGCCAAGCTCGGCGAACAGCACCGGATCGACGCTCGGCGGCCGATCGAATTCGAACCGCGAGGCGCAGTTCACCAACCCGTCGATTGGCCCGCCGATCGCAGCCCGCGCCGCCGCGAACAGGTCGCCGATCGCGCCAAGGTCGCTCAGGTCGCCAGCCACCGCAGCAGCACGCCCGCCGCCCCCGACGATCTCCGCGACCAGCGCCTCCGCCTCGTCCCGCGAATGCCCCTGGTGCACGACCACCGCATGGCCGTCCGCCGCCAGCCGCCGGACGATCGCCGCGCCCAACCGCTTCGCCCCGCCGGTGACCAACACGGTCCGCATCAGGCGCGCTGTCCCATCAACGCCAGCACTTCCTTGCGGCTGCGTTCGTCGTCGCGGAACACGCCCATCATCCGGCTCGTCACCATCGTCACGCCCGGCGTCCGCACGCCGCGCGCGGTCATGCAGGCATGGCTAGCCTCGATCACCACCGCGACGCCCTGCGGTTTGAGATTGTCCCAGATACAGTCCGCCACTTCCGCGGTCAGCCGCTCCTGCACCTGCAACCGCCGCGCGAACCCGTGCAGCACGCGCGCAAGCTTCGAGATGCCGACGACGTGGTTGCGCGGCAGGTACGCGATGTGCGCCTTGCCGATGATCGGCGCCATGTGATGTTCGCAATGCGACTGGAACGGAATGTCCTTGAGCAGCACGATCTCGTCATAGCCGCCGACTTCCTCGAACACGCGGTCGAGGTGCTTGGCCGGATCGTCGCCATAGCCCGCGCAATATTCCTTCCACGCACGTGCAACACGACGCGGCGTATCGAGCAGCCCCTCGCGGGTTGGATCGTCGCCTGCCCAGCGGATCAGCGTACGGATCGCCGACGCTACGTCTTCGGGCACATTCAGCTTGCCGTCGGGACCAACCCCGTCCTCCGCAGCCGCCGGCCCCTCGGGGCCGCCCAGTTCATCCCGCATCGCAACACCCTTTGTCAGCATACCCAAACATCAGAACATGGGTCCTCTTTTGCAACTGTTTCATTTCGGCCACTTGCCATAAATCCCGGTTTTCAGGGGACGAAAAAGCGTTGACGGTTGATTTAAATCGTCGTTACCTCGCCATACCTGAAAAACTAAATCGTGAATCGGCATAGACCGGCACGATCGGGGAGAGGACTGCCATGGCTAAGTTCGAACTGCTCGCCGCATCGGCGATGATACTCCTGTCGATCGCGCCGGCAATGGCGCAGACCGCCACCACCACATCGGCTGAAAACACCGCGCCGACCAACGGACCCGGCCAGGAAGCCCCGTCGACGCAAACCCCGTCGACGCAGACCGCCCCAGCCGATACGCCGTCCAGCGCTTACGCGTCGCAGGATATCGTGATTACCGCGCAACGCCAATCGCAGCGTTTGCAGGATGTTCCGATTGCTGTGAGCGCTTTTACCGCTGAAAACCTCAGCAAGCAGCAGATCGTCAACCCGAGCGCGCTCCAGCAGACGCTGCCCAACGTCACCTTCACCAAGACCAATTTCACCACGTCGAGCTTCACGATCCGCGGGATCGGCGATCTGTGCACCGGCGCGACCTGCGACACCGCGACCGCGATCCACGTCAACGACATGCCGCTGGTGACGACCCGCCTGTTCGAGAGCGAGTTCTTCGATCTCGAGCGGATCGAGGTCCTCCGCGGGCCGCAGGGCACGCTGTTCGGCCGCAACGCGACCTCGGGCGTCGTAAACTTCATCTCCGCCAAGCCCGATCTGTCCGCGATCCATTCCGCCGCCGAGTTCGAATATGGCAATTACGATTCGAAGCGCGTGAAGGCGATGTTCAACCTGCCCTTCACCGACACGCTCGGCATCCGCGTCGCGGGCACCTATCTCAACCGCGATGGCTATACCAAGAACCTGTACGACGGCCGCAAGATCGACGGGCGCGATCTGTATTCGATCCGCGGCACGCTGTCGTGGGAGCCGACCAGCGACACCCGGATCGACCTGATCGGCTATTATTTCCGCGAAAAGGACGATCGCTCGCGGTTGCAGAAGCAGCTGTGCCACCGCGATCCGACCGGCGTCCTGGGCTGCCTGCCCGACCGGCTCGCCAACGAGACCGCGAACGGCAATTCGACGCTGTCCGCGGTACTCAGCTCGAACGAGTTCTTCGCGGTCAACAACCCCGCGCTCGCGCGCTTCGGCCTGCAGAGCCTGTACGGCCAGGATACCTATGCGGGCGTCGTCAACCCGGCCGACGTGCGGACCGTGTCGCTCGACTACAGCCCGACCTATTTCGCCGAGGAAGAGCAATATACCGCCAAGATTTTCCACGATTTCGGCCCGGTCAGCCTGAACTTCACCGGCGGCTACACACGCAACGTGGTCGACAGCACCGCCGACTATAATCTCGCGGTCGAGAACCCGCTGACCAACAATGCCGGACTCGCCAATCTCAACGCGCTCGCCCGGACCGGATCGCCTTTCGCGTTCCTCAACGGCGTGCGGCAGACGCTGATCCCCAACGGCGCGGCGGGGGGCGTATGCCAGTCGGCAGCGGACCCGAACAATGTCGGCATCTATGGCGGTAATTCGATCGGCTGTTACGCACAAAGCCTCGACTTCGATCGCTCGCGTCAGAAGAACCGCCAATATTCCGCCGAGGCGCATCTCGACAGCAATTTCGACGGGATGTTCAACTTCCTGCTCGGCGGCATCTATGTCGACAGCAAGTCGACCAACACCGATTACTTCGTCAATGCGTTCGGGCTGGACTATGCCTCGGGCATCCTCGGCTCGGCGAACGCCGCGGGGGCCGGGCTGCCCGCCGGCAACGGCTATTTCCTGTCGACGCCGTTCTACCGCAACAGCGATGTCGAGTTCCGCCTAAAATCCTACGGCATCTTCGGCGAGACGTATTTCAAGTTCACCGACAAGCTGAAGCTCACCGTCGGTCTGCGCTACAACCATGACAAGAAGACCGACCAGGCACGCAACCTCGCGCTCAACGTGCTGACACCGATCGGCGCGACGGGAATCGAGCAGGGGCTGAACTACGGCACGGTCGATTTCGACCCCAATCTGCCGGGGCGCCAGGAGTTCGCCAATGCACAGGTCAGCTTCTCGCGGCTGACCGGGCGCGCGGTACTCGACTACCGGATCACCGAGAACAACCTGCTCTACGCGTCCTATTCGCGCGGGTATAAATCGGGCGGGATCAATCCGCCGCTGCTGCCGATGTTCAACGTCAGCAGCACGTTCCTCCCCGAGCAGGTCAATGCCTACGAGATCGGCTCGAAGAACACCTTCGGCGGCGGCCAGCTCAGGCTGAACCTCACCGGCTTCTACTACCAGTACAAGAACCTCCAGCTGAGCCGGATCGTCGCGCGGACCTCGGTCAACGACAACGTCAACGCCGATATCTACGGCGTCGAGGCCGAAGCGATCATGAGCCCGATCCCGGCGTTCGTGGTCAACATGAATGCGAGCTACCTGCATTCGAAGGTGTCGAGCGACAAGTTCCTGGTGAACCCGCGCGACGTGTCGGGCGGCCGCGCGGACGCGGTGATCATCAAGGACATCACCAACGCGTCAAACTGCGTCGTCGTGCCCAACGTGGCGGGCAATGCGGCGCTATCTAACGGCTATGTCGCGGCGGTCAATCGCGCGATCGGCCTGCGCGCGCCGACCGCGATCCCGACGATCGCGGCGACCGGCGCGTTCGGGATCTGCTCGGCGCTGGGCGCCAACGCAGCCGCCAGCGGCGTATCGGTGCTCGACGGCGTGACCACCAACATCCGCGGCAACCGCCTGCCCCAGGCACCAACGTACAAATGGTCGGTCGGCGCGCAGTACACGATCGACTTCGCCAACGGCATGAGCCTCGTCCCGCGTGCCGACCTCAACTATACCGGCGGGCTGTCGGGCAGCATCTTCAACACCCAGATCGACCGGATCCAGGGGTATGAAGTCGTCAACATGCAGGTCCAGCTCAACGCCCGCGAGGACCGCTTCTACGTCCGCGCGTATGTGCAGAATCTGACCAACAACGATGCGACGACCGGGCAATATGTGACCGACCAGTCGGCCGGGCTGTTCACCAACATCTTCACGATCGAGCCACGGCGATATGGCGTCGCGGCGGGGTTCAAGTTCTGAGGAGGCCGACTATCGCGCGGTTCTGTCTAAGCGGGACCGCGTGCGGGGCGAGCGTGGTTCGCTACACGGTGAGATCCCAGCTTTCGCTGGGATGACGGGCGGGAGTTTGGTGTGCTGGCCACTCACTCCCCCGTCAGCCCGTCAGCCCGTCACCCCAGCGAAAGCTGGGGTCTTTCGCTTGGGAAGAGCCGTCCGCCAAAAGCGAACGGTAATTTACCGTAGCCGCGCCGCGTGCCAGGCGACATGGTCTGCCATGAACGTCGAAATGAAGTTGTAGCTGTGATCATACCCCGGCTGCATCCGCAGCGTCAGGTCGATCCCCGCCGCCTCGCACGCGGCCGCCAGCAACTCCGGCTTCAACTGCTCCACGAGGAAGCCATCCGCATCCCCCTGATCGACCAGAATCTCCGCCACCCGAGCGCCATCCTCGATCAGCGCGCAAGCATCATACGCCCGCCAAGTCGTTCGGTCCGCGCCCAGATACCCGCCGAGCGCCTTCTCACCCCAGGGACACTGCAACGGCGCCACGATCGGCGCGAACGCCGATACGCTGCGGAACCGCTCCGGATTACGCAGCGCGATCGTCAGCGCGCCATGCCCGCCCATCGAGTGTCCGAAGATCCCCTGCCGCGTCATATCCGCCATCGGAAACGCCGCGCCGATCAGCGCCGGCAGTTCGTTCTCGACATAGGACCGCATCCGGAAGCTCTTCGCCCAGGGCTCTTCGGTCGCATCGACGTAGAACCCTGCGCCCTTGCCAAAGTCATACGCGTCGTCATCCGGCACGTCGTCGCCCCGCGGCGACGTATCCGGCGCAACCAGGATCACGCCCAGTTCCGAACACGCCCGCCGATACTCGCCCTTGTCCATGACGTTCGCGTGCGTGCACGTCAGCCCCGACAGGAACCACAAAACCGGCAACCGCGCGCCCTGCTCATGCGGCGGCACGTAGACCGCGAAGGTCATGTCGGTGCCGGTCGCGGTGGAGGCGTGGCGGTAAACGCCCTGAATGCCGCCGTATGCCTTGCTGGTGGAGACGGTCTCCATCACGCGACCCGGTGCAGCGCGCAGATCTTGTTACCCGACGGATCGCGCAGATACGCGAGGTACAGCTTCCGCCCCCCGGTAGCCTCGCGCACGCCTGGCGGATTCTCGCAAGCGGTACCGCCATGAGCTAGCCCGGCTGCGTGCCACGCATCGGCCGCCTCAGTCGAGGCTGCAGCGAACCCCAGCGTGCTGCCGTTGCCATGGCTCGCCGGCTGTCCATCGATCGGCTTGGTCAGCAGGAAGCGGCTACCGTCATGCGCGTAGACCACCCGCCCCCAGTCATCGACGACACCTTCGGGTACGCCAAGCGCGCCCAGCGCCGCGTCGTAGAATGCCTTCGAGGCAGCGACGTCGTCAGCGCCGATCATGATATGCGTGAACATTCCGCCCCCCTCAGTAGATCACGACGGAGCGGATGCTCTCGCCGGCGTGCATCAGGTCGAAGCCCTTGTTGATCTCGTCGAGCGTCAGGCGGTGCGTGATCATCGGGTCGATCTCGATCATGCCGTTCATGTACCAGTCGACGATCTTCGGCGTATCGGTCCGTCCGCGCGCGCCGCCGAACGCCGTCCCGCGCCAGTTGCGCCCGGTGACGAGCTGGAACGGCCGTGTCGAAATCTCCTTGCCCGCCTCGGCCACGCCGATCACGATCGAGGTCCCCCAACCGCGATGGCACGCCTCGAGGGCCTGTCGCATCACCGTGGTGTTGCCGGTCGCATCGAAGGTGTAATCCGCACCACCATCGGTCAGCGCGACGATGTGCTGGACGATGTCGCCGACATCCTTCGGGTTGGCGAAGTGCGTCATGCCGAAGCGCCGGCCCCACTCCTCGCGGTCGGGATTGATGTCGACACCGACGATCATCCCCGCGCCCGCAAGCCGCGCGCCCTGGATGACGTTCAGGCCGATGCCGCCGAGCCCGAACACCACGACCGTGTCGCCCGGCTGGACCTTCGCTGTGTGCACCACTGCGCCGACCCCAGTGGTCACGCCGCAGCCGACATAACAAGACGTATCGAACGGCGCGTCCTCGCGGATCTTCGCGACCGCGATCTCCGGCAACACCGTGAAGTTCGAGAAGGTCGAGCAGCCCATGTAATGGAAGATCGGCTGCCCCTTGTAGCTGAACCGCGTCGTGCCGTCCGGCATCAGCCCTTTCCCTTGCGTCGCGCGGATCGCGGTGCACAGGTTGGTCTTGCCGCTGAGGCACGACTTACACTGCCGACATTCGGGCGTGTAGAGCGGGATGACGTGATCGCCGACCGCGACGCTGGTCACCCCCGCGCCGATCTCACGGACGATGCCGGCGCCCTCATGGCCGAGCACGCTCGGAAACAAGCCTTCCGAATCAAGCCCGTCGAGCGTGTACGCGTCGGTATGGCAGATGCCCGTCGCCATGATTTCGACGAGGACTTCGCCGAATTTCGGCCCTTCGAGGTCGAGTTCGACGATCTCGAGCGGTTTTTTTGCCTCGAAGGCAACGGCGGCGCGGGTCTTCATCGGTCGGTCTCCTTGATTGCCGCCCTGATGCCCCCCGAGCCCCGGCTCCGCAACCCGTCGGCGATGCAACCAAAGCCACGTTCCCGCGCTTGATCCTTTCAAATCAAGGAGATGGCGCGATGAAGGATCCGAAGAAGGGCGACGAGGTCACCTGGAAATCGCACGGCGGCGAGGCGCATGGCACGGTCGAGAAGAAGCAGACCACCGACACGAAGATCAAGGGCCACACCGTGAAGGCCTCCAAGGAGGAGCCGCAGTTCATCGTAAGGAGTGACAAGGGCGGCAAGGCAGCGCACAAGGCGGACGCGCTCACCAAGGCGTGACCACGCGCGCAGTGCCTAACGCACGCGCGCAACAGGAAGGAATGCTTATGGCTACAGCTCCCAAGACCGGCGGCATCCACGCCCCCGTCCAGCCCTCTCCCGAGCTCGGCGAGATCGTCGGCAACGACAAGCTGCCGCGCAGCGAAGTGATCAGCAAGGTGTGGGTCTACATCAAGGCACACAACCTCCAGAACCCCGAGAACAAGCGCGAGATTCTGGCTGACGAGAAGCTGAAGAAGGTCTTCGGGCGTGACAAGTGCACGATGTTCGAGATGAACAAGTACATCTCGCAGCACGTCAAGGCCTAACCGCCAGCACTGCACGGCAAGCGGCGACGGGGCATCGACAGCGATACCCGTCGCCCCTTGATACTCTAATACCCGATTATCGTTACCCGATGGCGGCTACCTGGTCGCCCTGCCCCCTGGCGGCCCCGCAATGACGCTTGGCCGATCGCGCACCAGACGCTTGATCGCCTCATCCGACCGTCGTACTGCGCATTCGGATGCCCCCGTAGCTCAGCCGGATAGAGCGACGGTTTCCTAAACCGTAGGCCGCGTGTTCAAATCTCGCCGGGGGCACCAGCCGTAGATCGTCGACGACCCGCTGCATTCGACAGGCCTTTCCCGGCGCTCAAGGCCGGGCGGTGGCCTGGTAGGCGAGACCCGCTTCCAGTCCGCGCAACTCCGCCAGGCCGCGTAATCGTCCGATCAGGGAATAGCCCGGATTGGTGCGCCGGTCGAGATCGTCTGCCATCTGATGACCGTGATCCGGACGCATTGGCAGCGATCGCCCCGTGCGCGCCTCCAACGCGATCAGTTCGGACATGATGGCCGGCATGTTCGCATCACCCTCGAGATGCGCCGCCTCGTGGAAGGCGCCGTCGGGTTCGCGCTGCACCGATCGCAGATGGACGAAGCCGATGCTGTCACCGAGCCGCCGCACCATGCCCGGCAAATCATTGTCCGCGCGCGCGCCGAACGAGCCGCTGCAAAAACACAGGCCGTTTGCGACGGAGGGCACCGCCGCCAACAATGCGCTCACGTCCGCCTCGGTGCTGACCACCCGGGGCAGGCCGAAGATCGGGAATGGCGGGTCGTCGGGATGTACCACGAGTCGGATCCCCTCCGCCTCGGCGACCGGGCAAACGGCCTCCAGGAACGCGACATGATTGGCACGCAGCCGCGCTGCATCGACCTCGGCATAGGTTTCGATCTGTTCGAGCAACTGCGCCGAGCTGAAAGTCTCTTCGCTCCCCGGCAGGCCAGCGATGATCGTCCGTTCGAGCGTTGCGCGTGCCGCGTCGTCCATCGCCGCGAAACGCTCGCCGGCGATCGCGACGACATCGGGTGTATAATCCGCCTCGGCGCCGGGACGACGCAGGATGTGGATGTCGTAGGTGGCCAGCGCATGGAGTTCGAACCGCAGGGCACGCGCGCCGTCCGGCATTTCCCAGCTCAGGTCGGTCCGTGTCCAATCGAGCAACGGCATGAAATTATAGGTCACGACCTCGATGCCCTGCCCGGCAAGGTTTCGCAGACTGGCGATATAGGCCTCGATCAAACGGTCCCAGTCGCTGGAACGCGTCTTCAACGCTTCCGCAACGGGCAGGCTCTCGACCACTTTCCACGCCAGCCCGGCATCCTCGATGACGCGGCGGCGCGTGGCGATGGCATCCATGGTCCATATGTCGCCATTCGCGACCTGATGCAGCGCCGTGACGATACCGGTCGCGCCGGCTTGGCGGATGGCATGAAGAGGCACGGGATCGCTCGGGCCAAACCAGCGCATGGTCTGGGTCATCGTCATTTGGCAGCTATCCCCGTGCTAAGATCATGGCGAGCGCGACGCATCCCCGTGGTAGTTGATAGCAGCTACGGAATTGGTCTGACAACTTCTTACCGCCACCTTGCGGGGGCATTACGACGGCGCAATGCCGCCATAGCGTTGCCGGGTCTCGGCAAGCGCGAGCCGCGCCTGCTCCATCGCCATTTCCTCGGTCTGGAACAGCAGATGGTCCATCACCGACGTCAGGTGCGCGCGCATCGCCGCCCGTGCGCCGACTGCGTCGCGGGCGCGCAAGGCATCGACGATCGCAGCATGTTCGGCGACCACCGGCCGGACCTTCGCATTGCGCGCCTTGGCGTGGAGCAGCGCGCATTCGGGAGACGTCGATCGAAGATGCCACAGATCCTCGATCGTCCGGACGACACCGGCGTTCCGGGTCGCCTTCGCGATCGCCATGTGGAAGTCGCGGTCGGCAATTTCGGTCACTTTGGCAAGCAGGTTTTCGGTCGTCATCGCATCGACCAGGCCGTCGAGCACGCGCACCTCCGCATCGCTGATCTGGACGGCCGCCAGTGCCGCCGCCTCGCCCTCGAACATGATCCGCGCCTCGGTCAGCTCGAAGGCGGTGATCGCGAAACCGGGCTCTTCCCCCTGCCCCGGCAACCGGCAGACATACGCCCCGGAGCCGACGCGCACTTCTATCAGGCCCTGCACTTCCAACGCGATCAGGGCTTCACGTACCGCCGGGCGGCTTGCGCCGTAATCGATCGCCAGCTCTCGCTCCGCGGGCAGCCTGTCGCCGATGGCATAGGTTCCCGTCGTCAACTGATCGACCAGCTGCCGTGCAATACGCTGATAAAGCCGGTCATTGGCCGGAGGATCATAGGCTCCCACCATGGACAGTGTCTTGCGTGCTGCAGCTTTCGCCATCGGACTTACCAATCGATCGTATTCAGCCAAATGCTACATAGTAGGCAGCGGCGTGGAAAGACATCATCGCGCGCAAGCCGCCGTCGTTCCAAGCTGCGGCACCGCGCCTCGGCTATCGTCAGGATGTTGGACCCATCGACTTCGACATGGCCGGCCGTGCGACTTTGGACCGCTACGATTGGGCAGCGGGTGCGAGAGTACATTGTTCATTACGAGGTGTCCCTCGGCGCGCCATCAAGGCGGACGACGCCACTAATCGTACATTTCGTCCCAGACGCGCCAGCAGACTGATGGTGCGGTACGTGCGTTGGGGAATAGGGAAGGCGTCAATCGGGCGGTCATTACGGTTGCCACTTTGCACTTTGGTCGTCTAGCCCCGCCATCGAAGCATTACCCTGTCAGCCTGGACCTAGCTGGATTTCGCTCTACCGAACTGCCACCAGCGACGCGGTGCGCGTAGATCCAGTCCGCGCGATGTCGATGCACGCCCCAGATCGCGTGTCAGCGACCGTAGTTGACGATCGTTCAGCGCGACCGAGACTCGCGTGAGGCGCCCCGCTGCATAATCTGCGGCCGTCCCGGCAACCTGAATCGTCAGCATGATGCCGTTGCTCGAGGGAACCCTCTTCCAGCCAACCAGTGCACCCGTCACTTCGACAGACATAACTCTCTCCACGTCCCCCAACCCGACCGGCGATGCCAAGGCCTGCGTTCGGAACGCGGCGATGGCGGATCGAGTAAAGGATTGTCAATGCAGCGCATTCTGGGGTGCATGCAATGGCGAAGTCTCACCGCGGGGCAGATACGCTACACGCCCCGCGGCGCGGCTTGCATACCGCAGCGAAGGTTAACGCATTATAAATTATCGTATGTCGCCCATCAATGTCGCGTGGTCTGTCTGCGTCAGGCGCGTTCGCCTCCTCCCAGCATGGCGTTCACGGCGACCGTCGTCACGGTAGCTGGCAAAATCGCCATGCTGGATCGGCCGGGGTTTGCAATCGTTCGTTCGTAAACCTTTGCGCAATCGCCTTAATCAGGCAAACGGCTCCGATGATACTGGTCTCGCTCATGCTGGCGCTCGCTCTTACGCCTCCACCGTCAAATGGTACCCCATCGGCCAAGGCTGCCTGGGAAAGCTGCCTTCAGACATTTGCGCAAGTCGAGAGCCTCGGTTCGAAGAGCGACGTCACGATAGCAGTCGGCGCGTTGGCGGCATGCTCATCCGATCGCGATCGGTACACGAAATCGCTGATCCGTGAGGCTGGCGCATCGCCGCAGACCGGTCAGACGGCCATCGAACGCGCGCAAAAACAGATCGCAGCCGATCAACGCGATCTGACTATCCGGCTTCTGAGCTTTATCCGGCGCGCTCGACGCGTATAACATTCGCACACCGGAACGATCGCAATCATCCCCGTCATCCGCCTTACCCGCAAAGATCCGCGGCCGACGCTCAGTTGAGCTTTTCGGGCGGCGCGATCGGTAGCGGCAGCGGCGTGATCGCTATCCCGTCGTCGACCAGCGCCTTGGCATCTGCAAGGCTGGCCTGACCGTGGATGGTCGCCTGTTTCTCCTCGCCCAGATGCATCGCACGGGCGCGTTCGGCAAATGCCGGGCCGACCCATTGCGAGGATTTGAGCGCTTCGGCCTGTCGGGTGGCAATCAGTTTCATCACTGCCTTGACCGCATCCGGCGTCGGCGAGTCGGGCGTCCTGTTGCCCTTCGCTGCAATCGCGGGTGCCATCAGCGCCTTGGTGATGTCGGCGCTGTCGCAGAGTGGGCACCGGACCTGGCCTGCGGTGCGCTGATCTTCATACGCGCTACTCGACCCGAACCACGCCTCGAAGACATGGCCGCCGCCGCATTTGAGGTCGAACACGATCATCGGACGATCGTGACGGGGGGTATCGGCCGGCGGTGTCGCAGCACCGGAATACGCGATCGGACCGCGTCGACTTGCGCGGGATCGAGGTCGACGACGGCGAGACCCGCAGCCTCTGCCATGTCCAGGATCACCTCACCCCAAGGGTCGATCACCAGCGAATGTCCATAGGTTGCGCGCCCATCGGCATGGGTCCCGGTCTGCGCGGCGGCGACGACATACGCTCCGGCCTCGATCGCGCGAGCGCGTAACAGAACGTGCCAATGCGCAACCCCAGTCGGTTGCGTGAACGCAGCGGGGACCGAGAGGATCGTCGCGCCCGCATCGCTGAGTGCGCGATATAGATCGGCAAACCGCAGGTCGTAGCAGATCGACGCACCGACCCTTCCCGCAGGCGTATCGACCACCACCGCGGTGTCGCCGCCGACATAGGCGGCGGATTCACGCCAGCTTTCGCCCGACGGCAGGTCGACGTCGAACAGATGCAGCTTGTCGTAGCGCGCCCGGATCACCCCTGTCGCATCGATCAGAAAGCCGCGATTGGCGAACTTGCCGTCTGGGCGCCGGACCGCGAGCGACCCGAGATGCACCCAGATGTCCGTCTCCGCCGCCGCCCTACGCACTGCAGCCAGGACGATGTCGGTATCCTCGGCAACGATAGCGGCTCCGGCCCGCGGACGGTCGCGATCGATCAGACCGGACATTTCGGGGGTGAACAGCATCGTGGCGCCCTGTCCCCCCGCGGCGCGGATCGCATCGACCAGCGTAGCGGCGTTGACCGCGGGATCGATCCCGCTGGTCATCTGGAGGACGCCGATCCGTGGCATCAGGCGAGCAGCGGGTCGAGGCCACCCTTTGCGTCGAGCGCGGCGAGGTCGTCCGACCCGCCGATGTGCTTACCATCGATGAAGACCTGCGGCATCGTCATGCGCCCGCCCGATCGCTCGACCATTTCAGCCTTTTTCGGGCCGCCCATCGTGACGTCGAACGTCTCGGGCTCGACACCCTTCGATGCGAGAAGTTTCATCGCCCGCGAGCAATAGGGGCAGAACTGCTTTATGTAGATTTCAACTTTAGCCATTCGTCGGAAATGTGGTTCGATGCCGCTCTTGTCAATCGTCACGGTCCGCCGACAGCACACGCGCCCAGCATAATATCGTGACGGAGCGGGCACCTGCGCGCAGCAGAACGCGGGTGCACGCGTCTGCGGTCGCGCCGCTGGTGTAGACGTCATCGACCAGAACGACGGTCTTGCCGCGCACGCGTTCGGCCGCCTCGATCGCGAACGCACCCGCGACGACCCGAGCGCGTTGTCGCCCTCCCAAGCCGCGTAAGACGGCGGTGCGACGCGGTCGGACGAGTACGTCGCGGTCCTCTGGGACGGCACTCAGTTTGGCCAGGCCTTGCGCGATCAGCGCCGCCTGGTTGAACCCGCGCGACCAGATCCGCCGACGATGCAGCGGGACTGGGACGAGCAGGTCGGTCTCGGCCGGGAGCAGCCATCGCATCCGCAACGCCATCGTCTCGGCAAAGGCCGTCCGCCCACCATATTTCAGGCGAAGCGCAAGACTGCGGGCGACGGGCCCATAGGCTACAGCCGCGCGCACGCCAGCATGGCGCGGCGGATCGCGCAGGCACGCGCCACAGCGCGCATCGGCGCCGCGATCAAACGCGAATGGACGATTGCATCCGGCGCACCAGGGCGGTGCGATGAAGCGCAGGCTGGACCAGCATACCGCGCAGAACCTATGATCCTGCGCGACCGGGTCGCCGCACCCGGCGCAGCGCGGCGGCAACGCGGCGTCGACGATATGGCGTAGCACGCTCGGCAGTTTGAAAGGCTGGTTCAAGGGCGGTTGCAAAGGCAGGCCTCCTTTTCCGGGGCCGCTGTTTGCGCCGTGCCCCTTGTCGGCGATGCCGGTGCGCGGCACAAGCGCCCCGTGTCCGATCAAGCCCCCGAAATCTTCGACCGCTTCGCGCGGCGCCACCGCCGCGATCGCGCTGCGCCCGACTATGCCGAGCACGACTTTCTCCGCGCGACGATGCTCGACGGGATCGCGGAGCGGCTGGAGGCTGTCACGCGGTCGTTCGCCGATATCCTCGATCTCGGCTGTTTCGATGCCGCGTTTCCGGCGCCGATCGGTGCGCGGATCGCGCGGTGCGATCCAGGCTATGCCTTTGCCGCCAATGCAAACGGCGTGCAGGCCGATGAAGACCGGCTGCCGTTCGCCGATGCCAGCTTCGACCTCGTCGTGAGCGCGGGCGTCCTCGACCAGGTCGACGACCTGCCCGGCGCGTTGTCGCTGATCCGGCGCGTACTGCGCCCCGACGGTCTCTTCCTTGGCGCGTTCGTCGGCGCCGGCAGCCTGCCTGCCTTGCGCGCCGCCCTCCGCGTCGCCGAGGCCGACCGGCCGGCGGCACGCTTACATCCTCAGATCGACGTCCGCTCCGCCGGCGACCTGCTGATGCGCGCGGGCTTTGCGTTGCCGGTCGCGGATGTCGAGACGCTCGATGTCGGCTACCGCGATCTCGGACGATTACTGGGCGATCTTCGCGGGATGGCAGCAAGCAACATGCTCAAGCAGCGCCAACCGATGTCGCGTGAAATCTTCGGGCGGACGCTGGCCGCATTCGGGGATGCCGCCGACGACCGCGGCCGGACGCACGAGACGTTCCAGATCGTCTTCCTGACCGGCTGGTCCCCCGACCCGTCGCAGCCAAAGCCGGCACGACGGGGCAGCGCGACCACCTCGATGACGGACGCGCTGAAGCCTCGAGGCTAGCTAGCCGATCATCCCTTCGCCTTCGGCATCGCGCGCTAAAATCCGGCCCATCGCGTCGAACAGCGAATCCATCGCCACCGGTTTGAAGATCACGTCATCCGCGCCGGCGACGAGGCAGCGCTGGCGAAGATCGGGGGCGATATCTGCCGTCACGACGATGATCGGCACGCGGCCCTTGGCATCGTCCCGCGCGCGAATGTGTTTGATCGCGGTCACGCCGTCCATGCCAGGCATCCGCAGATCGACCAAGATCATCGCGAAGTCCTGCTCGTCGATGATTTCCAGGCCGCGTTCGGCGCTTTCCGCCTCCACCATCGTCACGCCGGCGACATCGAGCATGTCCTTCACGACACGTCGGTTCATCCGGTCGTCCTCGATGAAGAGAACGTTCACCATCGCCTCGTCGATAGCAGCACTTGCGAGGGAATTACGGCGGACATAATCGTGCATCTACGCTTTATGCGGCGTTCGACACAAGGACGGGATGTTCGAGGTCCTGCGGGGGCGACTCGCCATAGATCGCGCGCACCAAAGCCGCGCCGCTGACCGGCTTTGCGATGACCCTGGTCACCCCGGTCGCAAGCAATTCGTCCTGCTCCCGCGCGGCCGATACAGGCCATAGCAGACTCGTTTCCGCGCCGGCCGACCGCGCCGCCTGCGCGATGATACGCAGATCGGCCAGCGGGTCTTCGCCGAGGCGGACCGTCGCATCGTCGATCAGGACGTGCGCTATCTCGCCCTCCGCCAACCGCTCCACGGCGGCGTCGGCAGATCCCGCAAACGCGATCGTTCCGGCACGCGGTGCCAGCAGGGCCTTGAACATGCTACGCGTGATCGGATTGCGATCGACGACCAAGGTGATCGCGGTACCGATCGCTGCCGGAACGACGACCGGGGCGACCGGGGCGGCACGGACGAACGGCAGGACCAGGGTGAAGGTCGTGCCCTGCCCCTCGACGCTGGCGACCAGGACATCGCCGCCCATCGCCCGTGCGAGGTTGCGACAGATCGCCAATCCCAGCCCGGTCCCGCCAAATTGACGGGTGGTGCCGGCATCGGCCTGCGCGAAGGACTCAAAAATCTGTTCGAGCTTGTCGGCAGGGATGCCGATCCCGGAGTCGGTGACCGCGATCCTCAACCGACCGTCCTCGGCAACCTCGACGGCGAGCACGACGCGGCCCCGCTTGGTGAATTTCAGCGCATTGGACAGCAAGTTGAAGACGATCTGCCGGATCCGCACAGCGTCGCCGATGATCATCGCGGGGCAGCCGTTGAGCGCGATCTCGAACGTCAGGCCCTTGCTGTGCGCCTGCTCCTCCCACATCCGCGTCGCGTCCATCACCGTCGCACACAGATCGAACGGCGCCGCCTCGATCGTCAGGTTGCCGGCCTCCATCTTCGCGACGTCGAGAATATCGTCGACCAATGCGCGCATGGTCAGGCCGGCATCGTGCACGACACCCAGCCGATCGCGCAGCAACGGCGATAATTTGGCGTCGGCCAGCATGACCTGGGTCATGCCGAGAATACCGTTCAGCGGCGTGCGGATCTCATGGCTGGTGGTTGCAAGGAACTCCGTCTTGGCCGCCAGCGCCTTGCCAAGCGCACCATTGGTGATCGCCAGATCCGCATTTGCCGCACGGACCAGATTGCGACTGCGGCGGATCGTAAACAGGCCGATCGCCAGCAACGCGATCACGATCGCGACCGCCGCCGAGATACCCATGAAGACATAGCGCTGGGTCTGCACCCGTGCGCGTTCGAACGCGATGCCGCGCCGCAGTTCGTCGGCGCGCAACTGGCTGATCTTCAATTCCTGGTTCGCGAAATCGAACCGCGCCGCCATCAGCGCCGACTTGGTACTGGTCGCAACTTTAGTCGCATCGTCGTCGATCCGCTTGAGCGCCTGCAGATGGACAAGCGCCGACTTCGGATCGTTCGCCGCAAGAAACACGTCATACGCAGTCTGATGAATGTCCTTGGGGGATATGCTTGTTCCCTCGGGCCCCAGATCCGCCAGCGCCTTAGTGATGAGTGTTACGGCACGCGGAATTTGTCCGCGTTGCAGTGCCAGCTGTGCCGAAATTGCAATGATGCCCGCCCTCAGTCCGGACGTCTCACGGTCAGCCGTCAACAGCAGGCCTTCCCGAATTGCCTGTTCCGCGCCAGTCAGATTTCCCGACGACAATTGAAGCAGGGCAAGGTTCGCATATATCTGCGCGACCAAAGGAGCGCTTTTCAACTCCTTGGCCAGTGATAATGCTATTTTGAATTCGACGAGAGCTTGCTTGTATTGTTTTAACTCACCAAACGCCGTCGCCCGATTATTATAGACTGAGACCGACAGACTTGGATCGGTCTTATATATTTCGATGGCCTGCTGGTAATATTTGAGCGCGGTATTTTGATCCATCGCCTCGGTGTACAACCACGCGATGAAGATCAGCGCCATTGCCTGTCCGCGATTATCACCCATTTTCCGGTAGCGAGAAAACGCCGTCTGATAATCGGTCAACGCCGCTCCAGCGCGTCCTTGGCTACTTTCGGCGCCGCCACGCGATAGCAATATGTCTGCATACAGCTTGGATTGCGGGGCACTCGCAGCCGCCTTCGCCAACGCGCCGCCGATCAATATTCGTGCTTTTTCCGGATTTCCGGTTCGGAGATACGCTTCGCCTTGCAACCACTGGGCCGTGGCGATCGAAATCTCGCGAGTTCCGGGATTGCGGATCGATGCGGCGATAGTCTCTGCGGCAGCGGCCTTTGACCGGGCTGCCTCCGAATCAATCAACATCGCGCCTTTGGCGTCGGCTATCGTCTGATCGAACCGAGCCTCAGCCGACACTTTCGCGGTCTGTGCTTCACAGGGCTGGCCAACTCCAAGGCCGAACAGCAGGACATTCGCGGCCATTCCGATCCAGAAGGCCGCACGCCTGCTCAACCGCGCTTCCACACGGTTGCAAGACGGTTGAACGGCGCACGCACGTCCGCCGCGATGGCGAGGTGCTTTTCGTCTGCCAGGAAGTGAATCAGCGCGTCGAGATTGATCGGGCGGCTGATCAGGAAACCCTGGATCATGTCGCACCCCATGACGGACAGCAGCGCCATCGCCGCCTGCGTCTCGACGCCTTCGGCAACCACTTCCATCTCGAGTGCATGCGCTAGGTCGATCGTCGACCGCACGATCAGCGGGTCGCGGTTCGAACTCGTGAGTTGCGTGACGAACAGCTTGTCGATCTTCAGTTCGCGCGCCGGCAATTGTTTCAGATAGGCCAGCGACGACAGGCCGGCGCCATAATCGTCGATCGCGATCACGATCCCGATGTCGGCAAAGATCTTAAGGTTTGCGATCGCGCTTTCGGGATCGCGAATGACCGACGTTTCGGTGATCTCGAACCCAAGTCGCGCGCCGCTGGCCTCGACCAGCGCGCAGACGGTTCGGACGAACCGTGCGTCGGCCAGCAGGACACCCGCGATATTGATGAATATCCGCAGGTCATGACCATGTGCGACCAGCGTCTTCTGGTCGCGAATGGAACGGCGGATGGTCCACAAGGTCAGCGCGATGATGTCCCGCGATTCCTCCGCGATCGGGATGAAATCGCCCGGTAGGACCAGCCCCCTGGTCGCGTGCTTCCAGCGAACCAGCGCCTCGACGCTGGTGATCTCCTGCCGCCTGAGATGAACCTTGGGCTGATACTGGAGAAACAGTTCTTCGGTATCGATCGCGATCGTCAGGTCGCTTGCCAGTTGCGCCCGGTCGATCGACGCCGCGCCGGCGTTCACGTCGCGTGCGACCGCCACCCGTTCGCTGCGCGCATCGGCCAAGGCGCGCTCGGCTTCCTCGATCAGGTGAACCTCGTCGCGATCGCCGATCGTCGCCCCGGCCGCCGCCCCGAACTGGACGTGGATCCTGTGCGACTCGCCATCGATATCGAAGGGCTGATCCAGCGCCGCTTCGAGAGCGGCAATCGCCACGTCGAGCGCTAGGCGCGCCTCGCTCTCGAAAGCGATTTCAATCATGTCGCGACCGGCGATGACGATCCGCGCATCCGACAGCACCGTACCGATCCGTGCCGCGACATCGACGATCATCGTATCGGCACGGGGGCGCCCGAGATGCCGACGCAGAACGCCGAAATTCTCGATTTCTGCCAAAATCAGGAATTGCCAGGCGACAGGGCGCGGCAGAATCGTCGAGACGCCGCCCACCCCCGTCATCGTCACCGACCCGGACAAGGCGGCCGATTCGCTCTGCGATGCGCCGTTTACGAAGTGCGACTGCGGAAACTGCCTCATGCCTAACGGATATCCGACACGCATAAACATAGTCTTAAGTAGAACGCCGCCCACTCACCGCAAATCATGGTTAACAATTTACAAAAATGATTGTTTAACGTTTTGTTATCCATTATGCAGAAATTGCACCCGGTTGGGTGTCAATAAGGGAGCATAAAACATGCTGAATCTCATCATCTCGCTGATCTACAGCGGCATTCGCCCCTGGTGAATGCCGACGTCGGCTCGACCAACGCTGTCCGCTCATATGCGGCGAGCACGTTGATCGGGCCGACACTTCACGGGTGACGACAAGTGCAGAGCGTGGAATCACACGTTGCTTGCAGAGGGCATGCGGGATGCTGATCCGGCAGTAACACTGCTGTAACATTGGCATGGCGCCTCGACGCGGGGCGCGCCGCTGGGGCCTACCGTTCGATCAGGATCGACGGAGACGATCCGGCCAGCAGAATGCGGACGGAGCGCCTCTTAAAGGCAAAGCGCCGTCGCTAATCGGTTATAGAAAAACGAAACGCGCGCACGGTCCGCGCAGATGCGGCGGGAATTACGCCGGCTCCTCGCTACGGCGGGGAAGAGCGCCCGGACGGACGCCCTCCCCTTCGCGACTTAGCGCATCAACTCCACCGCCATCGCAGTCGCTTCGCCGCCACCGATGCAGAGCGACGCCAGCCCACGCTTCTGACCCGTAGACTCAAGCGCCGACAGCAAAGTCGCGAGGATCCGCGCACCGCTCGCGCCGATCGGATGGCCCAGAGCACACGCGCCACCGTGGATGTTCACCTTGTCATGCGGCAAGCCAAGGTCGCGCATCGCGATCATCGCGACGACGGCGAAGGCTTCGTTGACCTCGAACAGATCGATGTCCGACGCGGACCAGCCAGCCTTCTCCATCGCCTTGCGCATTGCGAACACCGGCGCGGTCGTGAACAGCGCCGGCGCGTGGGCATGCGCAGCGTGGGCCACAACGCGTGCGATCGGCGTGATGCCGAGCCGGTCTGCAACGCTTGCGCGGGTCATCACCAAAGCGGCAGCGCCGTCAGAGATCGACGAGGCGTTGGCGGCGGTGATCGTGCCGTCCTTCGAGAAGGCGGGCTTCAACGTCGGGATCTTGGCGACGTCGCCCTTGGCCGGTTGCTCGTCGAGCGAGACCGTGGTCGTGCCCTTGCGGCCCGCAATATCGACAGAGACGATCTCGCGGTCGAACGCACCGGATTTCTGCGCACGCTGCGCCCGGTGCAGCGACTCGATCGCGTAGTCGTCCATCTGCTGCCGCGTAAACTGGTATTCGTGCGCGGTATCCTCGGCGAAATTGCCCATCAGCTTGCCGGGTTCGTACGCATCCTCGAGCCCGTCGAGATACATGTGGTCGTACATCCGGTCATGACCGATCCGCGCACCGCCGCGGTGGCTTTTCGACAGATACGGCGCGTTGGTCATGCTCTCCATGCCGCCCGCGACGAGCAGGTCGACCGAGCCGGCCGCCAACGCATCCGCCGCCAGGATCGCAGCCTGCATACCCGATCCGCACATCTTGTTGACCGTCGTCGCCTCGACATGATCGCCGAGTCCGGCGTTGATCGCGGCCTGTCGCGCCGGTGCCTGGCCGAGACCCGCGGGAAGCACGCAGCCCATGTAGATCCGCTCGATCTCGGCCGCCGACACGCCCGAGCGGTCGACCGCACCGCGCACAGCGTCGGCACCAAGCTGCGTCGCGGTCGCGCCGGCAAGCGCGCCCTGGAAGGATCCCATCGGCGTACGTGCGTAGGACAGGATGACGATGGGATCTCGATCGGCGGCCACTTCACTCTCCATGTATTCTTGTTCCCAGTATCTGGGGTTGATGTGCGGCAATACAAAGCGCGGCGGGATGCGCCTAGACCTCACACCATGGAAACACTCATCACGACGCTCAAATGGTGTGCCGCCGCGTCGGGGGTGATCGCCGCGTTCATGGTATCGCTCGATTTCGGGCGGCGCGTGACGGGATGGGGGTTCGTGCTGTTCGTCGGCTCGTCGATCGCGTGGCTGAGCGGTGCGGCCTTGACCGGGGACTGGGCGCTGGGCACGCAGAACATCGTGTTGTTCGGGATCAACCTCCTCGGCGTGTATCGCTATCTGGTGCGGAAAACGGGTGTCTGAGGCGGCGTTCTGGGCGGTGTCGCTGGGGGTGCTCGGGGCGATCATCGGCAGTTTCGTCGCGGCGCTGGTGACGCGCTGGCCCGATGGGCGATCGGTAATGCAGGGGCGTTCGGCGTGCGATGGCTGCGGGCGAACGTTGCGGGCGATCGACCTCGTGCCGCTGCTCAGCGCGCTCGTCCTGCGAGGACGCTGTCGTTCGTGCCGCACACCGATCAGCCCCGTCCACTGGTGGATCGAACTGGCTGGCCTCGCGATCGGCGTCGCGGCGGGGCTCGTGGTGCCGGGACCAGTCGGGCTTGCGGGCGCGACCTTCGGGTGGCTACTGCTCGCGCTCGCCAGCCTCGATCTCGTCGCCTTTTGGCTGCCCGATCGGTTGACCTTGCTGCTTGCGGCCACCGGACTGGCGAGCGCGGCGCTCGGCATCGATCCGCCGATTTCGGAGCGCCTGATCGGCGGACTAGCCGGGTTCGCCACGCTGTGGCTGGTCGCGTTCGGCTATCGACGCATCCGCGGCCGCGACGGAATGGGCGGCGGCGATCCCAAGCTCTTCGGCGCGATCGGACTGTGGCTCGGGTGGCAGATGTTGCCCGCCGTCCTGCTGATCGCCAGCATGATCGGCCTCGGCGTCGTCCTCGCCGCGCATCTCAAGGGACGCACCATGGCGGCGGACACCGCGCTTCCATTCGGCGCGTTGCTGGCGATCGCGGGTTATCCCGCCTGGCTGTTCATGATAGGCCTGACGCCATGATATCGCTCGCTCTTATGCTCGCGCTGCAAGCCGCGGCCCCGTCAGTAGCGGCAAATCCGGGTCCGGGACCGCTCGGCGCGATCGGCAAGCAGAAGCTCCCCGCCAAAGGATGCGCCGCGTATCTGTGGAGCATGGACGCCGCCCGGCAGCTCGTCGCGATGGCGACCGCCGATCCCGCGCAGATCCGGCTGACGATCGACGGCAAGACGACAGATTACGCGATGGCTACCCAGTCGCCCGCGATCGGGTTCGGCTTTGGCGGCGTCACGCAGTATCGCGGTGGCGACGTCACCGCGACGCTCGACATGGCGGTCGCGGTCCGCGCCGACATCTCGGCGGGCGCGACCGTGACGTCCGCGACGCTACGGATCGACCGCCCCGGCCGCGATACCGTCGTCATGCCGGTCGGTGGCCTTATCGGCTGTGTCTGATCTGAATTCTGGTGAAACCAAGCCGTCCTCCGTGCGTTACGTGGACAAAGATGGGGGTGAATCGTACACGATTGCCGTCCGTAAAGGGGATCGTGTGACAGCTTCGAACAGCCGGCATCATTGGCTCGCTCTCGCGTTGGTAGCGTCGACAACGGGGTTTGCGGGCATCGGTTCCGCCCAATTGGTGAAGCCGGGCACCGCCCCGGCCAAGGGCCCCGATGCGCCCAAACCCAGCGACCAGCCGCAGTCAAACGACCCGCGCTCCGACGCGCCGATCGTCCCCGATGCCGAGTTCGACAGCGCCCTCCCACCGCTAAGTGGCGACCTTAACGCGCCGCTGGAAGCGATGGTGCCGCTGGCCGCTCCGTCGACCCAGACACCCGCGACGCCCGCAACCGCGACGTCTCCAGCAACCACAGTCGCAGGCGACGTGCTGCCGCCGACTGGGCCGAGCGATCCGCAACTCGCGCAACCGCTGACGCCGCTGTCGAGCTTCGACACGACCCCGCTTCAGACCGCGGCGGACATCAAGGACAAGGACGCGCCCGAGATCCGCTACGAGACCGCCACCAAGGGGCTGGACAAGGCGGGCGACGGGCTCGAAGGCGAATACAAGGCGCTGTCCGCGCTCGCCGAGGGCAAGGGCAAGGCGGCGAACGCCACGCAGGTCGCGGCGCGCGCGCGTGAGGACGAGGCGTTGGCGGTCCGGCTGCTGAAGTCGCTCGGCTATTACGATGCGACCGCGATCTCGACGATCGAGACGATCCCCGACGCCGACACGACCAAGCCCGCGCGGCTGAAGGCGACCGTCAGCGCGCAGCCCGGCCGGCTCTATTCGCTGTCGTCGATCACCGTGAAGGCGGACGCGACGACGCCCCCCGACTTGGTCCGTACGCAATTGCCGCTCAAGGTCGGCGATCCGATCGAGGCCGCGCGCATTCAGGGCGCGGAGGCGAACGTCAGTCTGACGTTGCCGCAGCAGGGCTATCCGTTCGTCAAGGTCGGCGAGCGCGACATCCTGCTCGACGACCAGACCCCGACCGGCGCGTACACGCTGCCGGTGGATACGGGGCCACGCTCGTCGTTCGGGCAGCTGCGCACCGAAGGCGATCCGGTCTTCAATCTCGAGCATCTAAGCCTGTTCCCGCGGTTCAAGGCGGGCGAACTCTACGACAACCGGATGACCGACGACCTGCGCGATGCGCTGGTCGCGACGTCGCTGTTCTCGACCGTGTCGGTCGAACCGGTCCGCACCGGCACGATCAACCCCGACGGCACCGAGCAGGTCGACCTGCTGGTCCGCCAGAGCGAGGGCAAGCCGCGTTCGCTCGGTGGCAATGTCGGTTTCTCGACCGGGCAGGGCTTCCGCGCGGAAGGAACGTGGCAGCACCGCAACCTGTTCCCGTACGAGGGCGCGCTGATCGGATCGGTGATCGCCGGTACGCAGGAGCAGGGTGTATCCGGCACGTTCCGCCGCGCCAACGCAGGCCGCCGCGATCGCACGTTCAGCCTGACCGCGGGCGCGAACCATTCGAATTATGATGCATACGACGCGTTCACGACCAGCGTCGGCGTTCGCTGGAGCTACGATTCCACGCCGATCTGGCAGAAGCCGCTGACCTATTATTATGGCGGCGAGCTCGTCGGTACGAACGAGAGCGTCTATGATTTCGGTCGCGGCGAGAACGTCCGCCGCACCTACGGCATCGTCGCGTTGCCGGGCCAGGTGAAGTTCGATCGCTCGGACAGCCTGCTCAATCCAACCAAGGGCTATCGCCTGACGCTGAACCTCAGCCCCGAGACCTCGGTCCAGGGTTCGGTGAAGCCGTACATCCGGACGATGATCGAGGGGACGTTCTACTACCCCGTCTCCAGCAGCATCGTCATCGCCGGGCGCGCCAAGGCTGGCTCGATCCAGGGCGTCTCCCGCGACGACCTTGCGCCATCGCGGCGCTATTACGGCGGCGGCGGCGGATCCGTGCGCGGCTATGGCTACCAGCGGCTCGGGCCGTTCGATCCCAACGGCGATCCGGTCGGCGGGCGCTCGCTCAACGAATTCGCACTCGAGGCCCGCTACCGGTTCGGCGATTTTGGCATCGTGCCGTTCATCGACGCCGGCAACAGCTACGAGAGCAGCACGCCCAATATGTCGTCCCTGCGCTACGGCGCGGGCATCGGCGGGCGCTTCTATACCAGCTTCGGCCCGATGCGTTTCGATGTCGCGACGCCGCTGAACCCACGCGAGGGCGACGGCAAAATCGCCCTCTACATCTCGATCGGGCAGGCATTCTGATGGCCGAAAACGGCACTCCGCACGTCGAGACGACGCAGGAAACGATCATCGTCGAGCGGCGCCCGTTGTGGCAGCGTTTTCTGAAATGGCTCGCGATCCTGGCTGTCGGCCTCGTCGCGCTCGTCCTGATCGTGCTGTTTGGGATCAACACCGATCCGGGCCGGCGCCTCGTCGCCGACCAGATCGGTGGATACACCACCGCGTCCGGTCTCAACATCAAGGTCGGCCGAATCGACGGCTCGATCTACGGCGCGATGACGCTCAGCGACGTGCGCGTATCCGATCCCAAGGGCGTGTTCCTCACCAGTCCGAAGCTTGCCGTCGACTGGCGCCCGTTCGCGTTCGCCAAGAATCATGTCGATGTACGCTCGCTGACCACGCCGCTGGTGACGTTGCAGCGCCGCCCGATACTCAACGCGACGCCGACCGACCCCAACGCGCCGTTGCTCCCCGATCTCGACATCGACGTGAACCGCCTGGTGATCGATCGTTTCCTGATCGCCAAGCCGGTCACCGGCCAGACGCATATCGTCAAGATCGATGGCGCGGTGCACATCGCCGACAAGCGCGCGCAGTTGACCACCAACGCGACCGCGCTGACTGGCCCGGGCATCGCGGGCGGCGACCGTCTCGTGCTCAAGCTCGACGCGGTGCCCGAACAGAACAAGCTCGACGTCAACGTGAAGCTGACCGCACCGGTCGGCGGCGTCGTCTCGACGATGGGGTCGTTCAAGGCGCCGCTGACCGTGACCGTCGATGGCCGCGGTAGCTGGGCCTCGTGGCAGGGTCGCGCCGTCGCGACACTAGGCGGCGGGCAACTCGCCAACCTCGGGCTGACCGCGAAGAACGGCCACATCGAAGTACGCGGATCGACACGGCCCGGGCTGTACCTCGAAGGCCCGGTCGAGCGCCTGACCGCGCCGCAGCTCGACGTTGCGATCGACACGACGCTCAACGACCGCAAGGCCGACACCCGGATGACGCTGAAGTCGGACGCGCTGGCGGTCGACGCCGGCGGTCTGATCGATCTCGCCAACAGCCGGTTCGGCAATTTCGCGGTGAATGCCAAGCTGCTGACGCCGGGCGCGATCCTGCCGAACCTGCGCGGTCGTGATGTCACGGCACGCGTCGTGCTCGACGGTGCGTTCGCGACGCCGACGGTCGACTACAAGGTCCGCGCGGCAACGATCGCGTTCGGCGACATGGGCGTCGAGAACCTCTACGCCGAGGGTCTCGCGCGCGTGAACTCGGACCGCATCCTGGTGCCGGTGAAGGCGCGCGCACGTCGCGTGACGGGGCTCAATGCCGCGGTCGGCGGGCTCGCCACCAACGTCGCGATCGATGGCGACTTTGCGATCTCAGGCGTCAACGTCCTGTCCGACAACCTCAAGATCCGCTCGGACAAGATCGATGCGACCGCAGTGGTCGTCGCGAACATGTCTACCGGCCGCTACACCGGCGCGCTCAAGGGGCGGATCAACAACTACCGCGTCGACGGGATCGGCATCGTCAATCTGACGACCGACGCCAAGCTAGTGCCGGGACCAAAGGGCGGATTCGGGATCACCGGCCGTGTCGTCGCGCAGACCTCGCAAATCTTCAATGAGGGCGCGCGCAGCTTCCTCGGCGGCAACGCGATCGTCCGCTCGGACATCGGCTACAGCCCCGAAGGCATCGTCACCTTCCGCAATCTTCGGATGAACGCGCCACAGTTCCGTGTGACGAGCGGCGAGGGCCGGTTCGATCCGGCCACCGGCGCCGTGCTGGTGAATGCCGATGCGTATTCGACCGCCTATGGCCCGCTGTCTGCCCGCGTTACGGGAAGCGCGACGGCGCCGGTCGTCGTCCTGCGTGCTCCGCGTCCGGGTGTCGGCGTCGGCCTCGTCAACCTCAACGCGCGGATCGTCGGCCGTGGCGGCGCCTATGCCGTCACCGCGAGCGGCGGCACCAACTACGGCCCGTTCACCGCCGACGTGCTGGTAAAGCCGGGCGCGCAACTCGCGGTCGACGTACGTCGCGTCGTATTCGCCGGGATCGTCGGCAGCGGTCGGATCGTCCAGACTGCGGCCGGCCCGTTCGCGGGCGCGCTCCAGTTCGCCGGGCAAGGCCTGTCGGGCAACGTCCGCCTCGCCAACCAGGGCGGTTATCAGCGCGCCGACGTCGCGGCGCGTGCCAACGGCGCGAAGATCCCCGGCATGGTCGACTTCACCATCGGCCGCGCGATCGTCAACGCCACCGCAGTGCTGACCCCGACGCCACAGATCGTCGCCGACGCGCAGATCGCCGACATGCGCTACGGTGCGATCGTCCTCTCGGCGGCGCGCGCAAAGGTGAATTACGTCGGCGGCAATGGCACCGCGCAGGCGTTGCTGACCGGTTCGAACGGTGTCCCGTTCCGCCTCGCGGTCAACGCCAGGCTCAGCCCCAACAACTACCTCGTAGCCGCCCAGGGCCAGGCGAACGGCATCGATTTCCGCACCGTCAACCCGGCGCGCATCCAAGCGGTGAAGGGCGAGTATCGCCTGTCGCCGACCCGGATCGACTTCGGTGGCGCAGGCGGAGGCTCGGCGCGTCTGGCTGGCAGCTATGGCCGCGGCACGAACGCGCAGGTCCGCCTCGATCGCCTCGACCTGTCGACGCTCTCCGCACTGGTCCCGAACCTCGGCATCGGCGGCAAGGCGACCGGCAGCCTCGACTTCTCGCAGGCGAACTCGGCCGCACTGCCGACCGCCGACGCACGCGTGACCGTCACCAACTTCACCCGATCCGGCCTGGCCGCCGTCTCCGACCCCGTCGACATCGTGTTCGCCGGGACGCTCGGCGGCGACGGCGCGACCGGCCGTGCGCTGGTCCGTCGCGGAACGTCGGTCATCGGCCGCATGGTCGCGAACCTGCGACCGCTTCCGGCTGGCAGTGGCTCGTGGAGCACGCGCCTGATGGCCGCGCCGCTGTCCGGCGGGATCCGCTATAACGGCCCCTCGGCAGTACTGTTCAGCTTCGCCGCGATCCCGAACCAGCAGCTGTCGGGGCCGATCGCGGTCGCCGCCGACTTCTCAGGGCGCCTGTCCGCACCGCAACTCAACGGCGTCGTCCGGGCCGACAACCTCTTCTACGACAACGAAACCTATGGCACGCGTCTGTCGCAGATGCGGATCGCCGGGCGGTTCTCGAACACCGATCTGCAACTGACGCAGCTGACCGCGAAGGCCGGCGACGGCACCGTGCAGGCACAGGGCACGATCGGGTTCGCGGCGGACAGCGGTTTCCCGATCGATATCCGCGCGACGCTGAACAATGCGCAGCTCGCCAAGAGCGACGCGATCAGCGCCACGACTACGGGTACGGTTCACCTCACCAACGGACGCGATGGTGGCCTTATCCAAGGCGATCTCCAGATCCCCGAGGCGCGCTACCAGATCATCCGCCAGGGCCAAGCCGAGGTTCCCGAACTGACCGGTGTCCGCCGCAAGAGCGACATCCGGACGCCGGTCTCGACCGATCGTTCGGACGTGCCCGCGATCGGAAAATTCAAGCTCGACCTCCGCGTCCGTGCACCGAACCAGCTGTTCGTCTCCGGCATGGGCCTCGAATCCGAATGGGAGATGGACATGCGGATCGGCGGCACCTCCGCCGCGCCGATCGTCACCGGCGGTCTGGATATCGTCCGCGGGACCTATTCGTTCTCGGGCAAGCGGTTCGAGGTCACCAAGGGCCAGATCCGCTTCCGTGGCGGCGCGCTGACCGATCCGGACATCAATATCCAGGCGTCCACCACGACCAGCGACATCACCGTCATCATCAACGTGACGGGTACCGGCCAGCGTCCGCAGATCGCGTTCACCTCGACGCCGACGCTGCCGCAGGACGAGGTACTCAGCCGCCTGCTGTTCGGATCGAGCCCGGCCAATCTGTCGGCGACCGAGGCGATCCAGCTGGCGTCTGCGCTGAACTCGCTGCGCGGGTCGGGCGGCGGCGGTCTGAACCCGCTCGGCAAGCTGCGTTCGGCGACCGGATTCGACCGGTTGCGCGTGCTCGGCGCCGACGAGGCGACGGGGCGTGGCACGAGCCTGGCTGCCGGCAAGTACATCACGAAGAACATTTATGTTGAGATCGTGACCGACGCGAAGGGCTTCACCTCGACCCAACTCGAGATCGCGCTGACCAAGGCCTTGAGCCTGTTGTCGGCCGCGGGATCGAGCGGCGGGCAGAGCGCGAGCGTCAAATATACGAAGGACTATTGAGTAAACATCACAACAGGATAGGTTCGGTTATGAAACCTACGGCGTAACGCCGGGGGCATGAGGATGCAGCATGACCGAACATGTCGACGTGATCGTGGTGGGCGCCGGCATTTCCGGGATCGGCACAGGCTACCACCTCCAGACGCGCTGCCCCGACCGGAGCTACATGATCCTCGAGGGTCGGCAGTCGATGGGCGGGACGTGGGACCTGTTCCGCTATCCCGGCATCCGCTCCGACTCGGACATGCACACGCTCGGGTTCGTCTTCCACCCGTGGACCGCGGCCAAGTCGATCGCCGACGGCCCCTCGATCCGCGCCTATGTCGAGGAAACGGCGCACGCGTACGGCATCGACCGGAAGATCCGCTACGGTCATCACGTGAAGTCCGCCGCCTGGTCGACCGAGGACGCACGCTGGACCGTCGAAGCGACGGGACCCGACGGCCCGGTGACGCTGACCTGCAACTTCCTCTCTATGTGCGCGGGCTATTACAATTACGCCAAGGCCTATTCGCCCGAGTTCGAGGGCGCGGACAGCTTTGCCGGGCAGATCGTCCACCCGCAATTCTGGCCCGAGGACCTCGACTATAGCGGCAAGCGAGTCGTCGTGATCGGCAGCGGCGCGACCGCCGTGACGCTGGTACCGACGATGGCAAAGACCGCGGCGCACGTGACGATGCTCCAGCGCTCGCCAACCTACATCGTCGCGCGCCCCGGCGAGGACGGCGTCGCCAACTGGTTGCGCGGCAAGCTGCCCGCCAAGGCCGCGTACGGCATCACCCGGTGGAAGAACGTGCTGATGGGCATGTTCTTCTACCGGATGGCGCGGAAGAAGCCCGCGGTCGTGAAGGAGCGGATGATCGGCATGGTCCGCGACCAGCTCGGCCCCGATTACGACGTCGCCACCCACTTCACGCCGCGCTACAACCCGTGGGACCAGCGTGTCTGCCTGGTGCCGGACGGCGACCTGTTCACCGCGATCAATGCCGGCACCGCCTCGATCGTCACCGACACGATCGCGCGGATCACGCCCGACGGCATCCACCTCGATTCGGGGAAGAATCTCCCCGCCGACGTGATCGTCACCGCCACCGGCCTCGAGCTGCAATTGATGAGCGGAGTCGCGTTCAGCCTCGACGGCAAGCCGATCGAGCTCGCCGGTCGGCTCCAGTACAAGGGCATGATGTTCGACGGCGTGCCGAACCTGTCCTCGACCTTCGGCTATACCAACGCGTCGTGGACGCTGAAGGCCGACCTGACCGCGGTGTATGTCTGCCGCCTGCTCAACACGATGACCAAGCGCGGCCTGCGCCAGGCGACCCCGCACAACGACGACCCGACGATGAAGAACGAAGCGTTTCTCGACTTCACCTCAGGCTATGTCCAGCGCGCCGCCGCGGCACTGCCGACGCAGGGCGAACGCAAACCGTGGAAGCTCAACCAGAATTACGCGCTGGATCTGATGGCGTTGAAGTTCGGCTCGGTCGACGACGCGATGGTCTTCTCGAACCCGGCGACGGCAAGAACCAGAGTGCCCGCATAGCCGGTCGAAGCGGCGTCAGGGCAGCGTTTCGCCCGCCTCGACGCCCCACAGGCCGCCGATCGCGACGAACCCCGCCTGCCCCTTCACGTCGAACCGACACCAGCCATTGCCGCACTGGCTCAACCGCCCGACCACGCCGGGTGCGGCGCGCCACAGCAATTTGCCGGACGCGGCGGGCTTCTCGCGCAGCTCCGCCGGCCCCGCGCCGTGGACGATCGCGGTGCGCGTGCCGCTGAGCAGGTTGGCCTGCATCCAGCCTTCGGTGCCGTCGGGATCGGCGACCTTGCGCCATTCCTTGAAGATCGCGACGACCTTGATCGGCAGATCCTGGCGCTGATACAGCCAGCTCGCCGGATACGTCCGCGCAGGCCCGGTCCGCATCCGCGCGCGCGACGCCGAGATCGACGCATAATAGGGCACGCTCTTCTTCGCATCGGCGGCGACCGCGGGGTTCGGGATCAGCGCGACGGCAGCGAGAACGGAAAGCGCGGCGGCGAGAATGCGCATGATCGAGTCCTAAATGGCGAGCCCCGTCCTATCCCGACGCCGCCCGTTCCTCAACCGCATTGACGTGCCCAGCGACGACGGCATGAACGGCGCACGTTGACGCGCGCGCGCGCCTTCGCCAAGCCGTCGCGATGACCGACACACGCCGCTGTCCAAACCCCAAGGTCGTCGTCACGCGCGAGCTGGCCGATACGCTGATGGACCGGATGGAGGCGCTGTTCGACACGCGCAACAACCGCGCCGACGCCAAGCTCGACCGCGAGCAGCTCGCGGCGGCGATGGCCGACTGCGACGTGCTCGTCCCGACCGTGACCGACGACATCGACGCCGACCTGATCGCGGGCGCAGGCGACCGCCTGAAGCTGATCGCGAACTACGGCGCGGGCGTGAACCATATCGACCTGAAGGCGGCGCGCGCGCGCGGAATCATCGTCACCAACACGCCGGGGGTGCTCACCGAAGACACCGCGGACATGACGATGGCGCTGATCCTGTCGGTACCGCGGCGGCTGGCCGAGGGCGAGAAGCTGGTGCGCTCGGGCCAGTGGAACGGCTGGAGCCCGGGCGGGATGCTCGGCCACCGGATCGGCGGCAAGGCGCTCGGCATCGTCGGGATGGGGCGGATCGGCCAGGCGGTCGCGCTCCGGGCGCGCGCGTTCGGGCTGACGATCCATTATCACAATCGCACCCGCCTGCCCGCGGTCCGCGAGGCGCAACTCGCGGCGACCTTCCACGCCTCGCTCGACGATATGCTCAGCAGCGTCGACATCGTGACGATCCACACCCCGCTCAACCCCGACAGCCGCGACCTGATCGATGCGCGCCGGATCGCGCTGATGCGGCCACACGTGTATCTGATCAACGCGGCACGCGGCGGGATCGTCGACGAGGGCGCGCTGGTCGATGCGCTCGAAGCGGGGCGACTGGCGGGCGCGGGGCTCGACGTCTGGGCGCATGAGCCGGCGATCGATCCGCGGCTGCTCGCGCTGCCCAACGTCGTGATGCTGCCGCACATGGGCTCGGCGACGCTCGAAGGCCGGATGGCATCGGGCGAGCGCGTCATCCAAAATATCCGGATGTGGGCCGACGGCCACCGCCCGCCCGATCAGGTGCTCGACGGCTGGCTGTAACGCCCCAATACAATCTGGATCAGTTTCGGAACTGATCCCGCGGTGCAGCATTTGTTGGATACCCCCGGAGAGACAGGAGTATCCCCATGAAGAAGTTCGCCATTTCCGCCCTGCTGATCGCATCCGCCGTGTCGATGAGCGCGTGCTCGACGCTCAAGGGCGCGGGCATCGGTGCAGCCGGTGGCGCAGGCGTTGCCGCAGCGACCGGTGGTAGCGTCGAGAAGGGTGCCGCCGTTGGTGGTGCCGGTGGCGCAGTGGTCGGCACCGTCGCCGACTAATCTATCGCCGCCTAAACGCTCGATCCTCCCCCGCCGGGGGGGAGGTGTCGCCGAAGGTGACGAAGGGGGAGGACACGGAACAGAGGTTTCGCTTGCCTCCCCCTCCGACTGGCAAATGCCAGCCACCTCCCCCTGGCGGGGGAGGATTGCAATCTTGATCTCAGACTGCACGCATCCAATGCGTTCGCGCGACCGTCCCAGTCAGCACCTTCGACCCGAACGCCTTGATGATCTTGGCGGCGTCGACACTGTTCATCAGCACTACGCGTGTGCCGCCCGACGGCAGCGTCTCGATCGCGCTGATGATCGCGTCGTGCTTCTTGCACATCGCCACGACCTGCGGCTGCTCGACGCTGACATTCACCGCGCGCGAGATCGGCACGACGGTATCCGCACCGGTGGTCATGACCGGATCGCCCGTGGTGCGCTGGTAGAAAAGATCGTCATGCGGCATTCCCGGCTCGGAGCGGGAGCGCAAAGCATCTCTCAGTCGCAGCCTGCCCGTACGAAGCGCCGCGATGCGTGCAGTATGCGCGCAATGACGCCAAACGGCAATGGCATCGCCGTCAATGTTACCCCGTTGCTACGTTCGCACCCGCAGCAACGCGAGCCCGAAGCCGATGAAGATCGCGCCCGTCACGCGGTCGAACGCGCGCCGCAACGCCGGCTGCGTCAGCGACCTCGCAAGCGTCCGTCCGCCCGCTGCATACACGCCGTACCAGAAGCTCTCGACCACCGCGAAGGTCACCACCAGGATCGCGAACTGCGGCGCTTGCGGCGACGCGCGATCGACGAACTGCGGCAGGAACGCCGCCGCGAACAGCAGCAGCTTCGGGTTGCTGATGCCGATCGCGAACCCGCCGCGGAACAGCCGCCGGGCCGACCAGCTTTGGGGCAGCGCATCGCCACCGAGATCGATCGGCGACCCCGCCCCGCGCCATGCCTTGATCCCGAGAAAAATCAGATACGCGACGCCGGCATAACGCAGCGCATCGAACACCCGCGGCCACGCCGCCAGCAACGCCGATACGCCCGCCGCCGACGCGGCCAGCACGAGCACCAGCGCGGTCAGGCACCCCGCCATCGCCGCGATGCTGCGGCGCGCGCCAAACGCGATGCTGCGCGTCATGACGTGCAGCATGTTCGGCCCCGGCGTCCCGCACAGGAGGAACACCGCGACCACGAACAGCCACCATGCGTGTAGCGTCATTTACGGCTCCTGATGTTTGCGAGGCGGTTCGGGTGATTTCAGCGAGTCCGTCCGACCACTCTGCACCCCGCCCCCAATCACCCCAGCGAAGGCTGGGGTCTCCCCCTTTGGCGGGCGACTTGAGCCTCATGATGATACCCCAGCTTTCGCTGGGGTGACGGGGCGGCTTAGGGAAACGGGGGAAGTGTTCGCTTGGGACGCGTCCGGCTCAGACGCGCGGCCACCCGCGCCTCAATCCCCCGTCAAAATCCGATCGACCAGCTGCCCGACACTCGGCACGAAGCCGTTCGAATAGAACGGATCCTTCTTGAAATTATACGCCGCGTGCCCCGCGAACATCAGATTCTGGTCGATGTCGCCGCCATGCGCGATGTCCTGCAGCGTCTTCTGGATACAGAAGCTACGCGGATCGGCCAGCCGTCCGGTCGAGTTCGTCTCGGTATCCGCCCAGCTCGAGAACGAGCATTGCGACAGGCACCCCATGCAGTCCGCCTGGTCCTTGCGGATCATGCCCTTCTCGGTCGGGCTGACGAACACCAGCGTGTTGTCCGGCGTCTTGAGCGCATCGGTATAGCCCTCGCCGAACCACTGCCGTGCGCGGAGCAAGTCGTTGCGCGTCACCCAGAAGTTCTTGCCCTTCACGCCGACGTCGAGCTGGAACACGTGGTCGCCCGCCTCCTGCGTCGAGAAGGCGATCTGGCGCTCGGACCGTGCCTCGAGCGAGCGCAGGAACGGATTGCGCACCGCCGACGAATAGAACCCTGTCGGCGAGAATTTGTGCAGCAGCACGTCGCCGGGCTCGATCTGAGTCAGCGCGTTCTTCCAGCCCTCGGGGATCGGGCTCTCGCGCGTGAGAAGCGGCCGCGTGCCGAACTGGAACGCGATCGTGCCGAGTTCCGGATTGTCGATCCAGTCGTTCCAGTCGCGCAGATACCAGACGCCGCCCGCCATCACGATCGGCACGTCGTCGCTGATGCCGCCCTCGCGCATCACGTCGCGCAGTTCCTTGACGCGCGGATACGGGTCCTGCGGCTTCAACGGGTCCTCGGCGTTCGACAGGCCGTTGTGGCCGCCGGCAAGCCAGGGATCCTCGTACACCACCGCGGCCAGCCACTCGGCCGCCTTCGAATAGGCCCGCTTCCACAGCGCGCGGAACGCACGCCCGGAGCTGACGATCGGCAGATAGCTGACGCCGTAGGACGCGGTGATCTCGGACAGCTTGTACGGCATGCCCGCACCACAGGTGACGCCAGCGACCTTGCCACGCGTGCGCTCCAGGACGCCGTGAAGGATCCGCTGCGCGCCGCCCATTTCCCACAACACGTTGATATTGATCGCGCCCTTGCCGTCGGCGATCTCGTACGCGCGCTCGACCTGCTGGACCGCGCCCTCGATCGCGTATTCGACGAGTTCCTCGTGGCGCGCACGCCGCGTCAGCGCTTCATAGACCTGCGGGATGATCTTGCCGTCGGGATCGTAGCTGTCGGCATTCACGGCAGAGACCGTGCCGATGCCCCCGGCCGCAGCCCAGGCGCCGGCCGACGCGTGGTTGGTCGCGGCGACGCCCTTGCCGCCCTCAACCAGAGGCCAGACTTCCCGACCGTTATAGACGATAGGCTTCAGGCCCTTGAACACGACGTCACCTCTCCCGGAAAATACGGCCCCCTATATCGCAAGGACGCAGCGCGCGAGCAATATTAAGACCTAGGTTAGTATATCGCCCAGCGCACCGGGGCGCCCGAGCGCATCCTCGTACAGCGCGCGATAGCGAGCGATCATAACTGCTTCGTCGAATTCCGCCCGCGCCTTGGCCTGGTTCGCAGCGCCCACCGAGGCGCGCAGCGCAGGATCGGACACCAGCGCCTGCAACGCGTCGCGCAACCGAACCTCGTTGGCGATGTCGGTCACGAACGGCAGGTTCTCAGGCGCGACCATCCGCTTCAGGTCGCCGACCGGATAGCTCGCGATCGGCAGGCCCGCGGCCATCGCCTCGACCACCGAGATCGGAAACTGCTCGCTCCGCGACGATACCGCGAGCATGTCGAAATGGCCGATATACCGATACGGCCGATCGAGAAATCCGGGTAGCACCAGCTTGTCCGCCATCCCCATCGCCGCCGCAGCCTGCATGATGTTCGCGCGTTCGGGCCCCTCGCCGACAATCACCAGCCGCACCCGCCCCGACACGCCGCCGACCGCCCGCACCAGCGCGGTCAGGTCCTTCACCTCGCGCAGGCCCGCGAGCGCACCGATCACGATCTCCTTGGCGTTGGGCACGAACCCCGGGATCGCCTTCGGCTCGGGCTTCTGCGCGTAATAGGCGGTGCCGATCCCGTTGACGATCCGGTGCACGCGCGCGCGCGGCTGCTTCCAGGTATTCAGCGCGATGCCTTCGAGCACCTCGGAGGGCACCGCCAGCGCATGCGCCGCGCTCAGCGCCAGCCGCCGGTAGATGTTGCGCTCGATCTTCAGCCCGGACGCCTCGTCGGCGTTGAACCCATCCTCGTGATGGACGAGCGGCGGCGCCCCCTTGCTGAATGCGCGCCGCGCCATCGCCCCGTCGATCGCGCCCCAGTTATACGTCAGCACGAGGTCGAACCGCCGCATATACTGCGCGATCGCCTCGTACCGCTTGACCGAAGGCTTGCCGGTCAGCGGCGGCGGATTCTGCGCGATCTCGTAGCGAATGCCCTTCGCTATCGAGTCCCGCGCGCTAAGGGCATCGGGCACCCCCGTCACGATGGTATGCCTGGCACGATCCCCAAACGCATTCATCAACCGAACCGCCCGCGCCTCCTTGCCGCCAAGGTCGAACGAGGAGTGAAGGTGGAGGATGTTCACGGAAGCGGCCATGCCCGAGCGATGCCGATTTCTGGACGGGGTTTCAAGGTAGGCAGCAACCATGGAGCCTTAGGAAAGTAGCAGATGAACCCGCGCTATCGCGACCGATGCGCCCTATGGCGGACACATTCTAGCCCTCTCCCGCCTTCGCGGGAGAGGGTTGGGTGAGGGTCTTCTTCTACTTCGCGGCTCGCGCCAGGAGAGCAACGAGGATCGTTTCCAGAACGCCTTCGCGATTTTCAATGATGTCGCTGTTCCAGAAGCGGAGCACCTGATACCCCCTCGCCTCCAGAAAGGCGGTGCGGGGTGCGTCGATCTTCGGGTCATGCTGACTGCCGTCGAGTTCGACGATCAGCATGGCTTCGAGACAGGTGAAATCGGCCACATAATGGTCACCAATCGTATGCTGCTCGCGGAACTTGAAGCCGCCCAGCCGACGATTGCGCACGGCGAGCCAGATGATCTGCTCAACATCGGTACGTTCGCGCCGCAGGCGGGCGGCATGGCGACTGATCTGGCGGCGTACCGGATACATCCGACGAGCCTAGAAGAAGAAAGACCCTCACCCAACCCTCTCCCGCGAAGGCGGGAGAGGGCTAGAAATTGAATGTCCGCTTTCCTCCCATCTCCGCCATTCACGCCAAGAGCGTTTTACGTCGCAAATACCCCCTTGCGAATATGCGTGATCCGGCATGCGAGATCCGCCTCCCCACCCGCCACCACGTAGAAGTCGCCTGCGTCCGCGATCCCCGTCGTGAAGACGACGTTGTCGAGGTACATGCTGTCCTTCAGTGGCTCGGTCAGCACGGGGTTGGGTTCCAGCAACGGCGTGTGCTGTGTCGCGACCGTGATCGACGGATCGTCCTTGTCGAGGATCGACCAGTACGTCCGGTAGATACCGACCACGCCCGACGGTTCCACCCCGTGCCACAGCGTCAGCCACCCACGGTCGGTCAGGATCGGCGGGGCGCCGCCGCCCATCCGCGCGGTCGCGACGGTCGCGGCATGCGGGCGGATGCCGGGCTTGTCGTGCGGCTTCCAATGGAGCGCATCGGGCGAGCGCGACAGGTTGATCGAGGGGCCGCTGCGCCATTCGCTGCCCGGCGGGTAGGCGAAATACAAATCACCGAGCGGGCGCGTCTGCGCCCAATATTGCCCGCCGATCAGCCCCTCGAAGATCAGCATGTCCTTGTTCTGGTGATCGAGCACGATCCCCTCGAGCTGCCAGTCGAGCGCGTCGGTGGACGAATACAACGTCGTCGAGTGCCGCTCCGGGCTGACCGAGCAGGTGGTCATCAGATAGCGGTCGCCGACCTTCGAGATCCGCGCATCCTCGACGCCGTAGCATTGGTAGGACGTGCGCGGCGCAATCGCCTTGTCGTAATGCACCGCGACGACCGAGCGCCCCTCGGCATCGAGCTCGACCGGCAGCAGCCACGACAGCGACGTCAGCGCCATCACCTTCCACCCGCCGCCGGGAATCAGGAATTTCCGCGGGTCCTTCGTATCGACCATCGCCAGTGGCCAAGCGTCGAGCACATACGCGCCGTCTTCCCAGCGGATCGCATGGACGTTGCCGTCCCTGATCGGCTTTTTCAGCGCCTCCGCCACGCGCACCATCAACAGCAGATTGCCGTTCGCCAGCCGCGTCATCCCCGGATTGAACGCGCCGAGCACATAGGTCTCGGCGCCGACCTTCCCCGCCAGCGGCGAGCGCGACAGGTCGATGTCGGCGGGGGTGAAGACGAGCTGATCGAACATGCTGTACTCCTTGGTAACTGGTCTTCCTTTGGGACCTCCTCTTCCCGTTCGCCCTGAGCGAAGTCGAAGGGTGTGCCCCGAGTAGAGGTGCTTCGACTTCGCTCAGCACGAACGGAATTGGGGAGGTTAGTCGGCGTCTATTCCCCCTCCAGCGCCCGAGGGACGATCACGATCTGCTGTATCACCGTCCGCGTCGGCTGCGTCAGCACGAACTCCACACCCACCGCGATGTCCTCTGCGCGCAGCATCTGCTCCGCCTCGATCATCTGGCGCTGCTTGTCGTCGGGCACGTCCGGATACTGCATGTTCGACCCGACCTTGCCCGGCTCGACCAGCGAGACCTTGATCCCCTTCGGGCCGACCTCGCGCCGCAGCGCCTCGGCGAACCCAGCGATGCCCGATTTGATGCCGGCATACACCGTCGAGCTGGGCCCGAGGATATGCGCGCTGAGCGAGCCGATGATGACGATGTCGCTGATCGGCGTCATCCGGTGTGCAGCATGATGCGCGCTCAGCAGGTACGCGGTGAAGTCGACCGCGATCGCATAGCGAAGCTCGTCCTCGCTCATCTGCATGAGGCCGCCCGCCGCGACCGCCGCGTTGACGACGGTGATGTCGAAACCGCCGAGATACGCCTCGCCCGCATCGAAGAACGCACGGACCTTGTCGGGATCGGCGAGTTCGGTGATCATCCCGTCGCCCTCGCCGACTTCGCGAATGCGCGCGAGCGCGTCCTGAAGATAGCGCTCGTCGCGACCGCAGATGAACACCTTGGCCCCTTCCGCGGCAAGCAGCACCGCGATCGCCCGGCCGATCCCGGTGGTCCCCCCGGTAATGATCGCACGGCGGCCCTTCAGCGGGCGGACGGTCGTGTGGGCGTCGGAGAGTTCGGTCATCAAGTATCCCGGCTTGTCAGCAGATTGCGGGCAGAACACGCCGCGCCGCCCTCCCCTAAGCGCGGATCGCCGCCCCCTCAAGCGCACGCGCCAGCAACCGGTCGATCGGCTCCTGCAGCATCGTCTCGCTCAGCGTCGGCGCGTGGCCCACGCCCGGCACCGTCACCAGTTCCGCGTGGTCGAGCGATGCCGCCATCCGCTCCGCCGTCGCCGCCGACAACAGGTCCGATCGCCCGCCGCGGACGATCAGCGTCGGCACGTCGCGGAGCGAGGCGAGCGCCTGCCACATGTCCGGCCCCGCCTCGTTACCCGGCACGCGGAACGGCTCGGCGATCTTGAGGTCGTAATCGAGCACGATCCGCCCCGAACTGTTCAGGCGGTACAGCCGCTTCGCCATCGCCAGCCAATCCTCGATCTGCCAATCGGGATAGACGTCGGCGTTATTCTCGGAGACGCAGCGCGCGGCGTGCATCCAGGTCGGGAAGACGCTCGCCTTGCCGACATACCCGCGAATTCGCGACAGCCCCTGCGCATCGATCTCTGGCCCGACGTCGTTCAACAGCGCCGCCATCATCCGGCCGCGCGACGGCCCCGCCATGAGCATCGTGACGATCCCGCCGAGCGACGTCCCGAACGCGATATACCGGTCGATACCGAGTTCGGTCAGCAACGCCTCGACGTCCTGCACGTAGGTCAGCGGCACGTACGACATCGGATCCTTCGCGTACGCACTTTCGCCGCGCCCGCGGAAATCGATCGCGATCAGGCGCCAGCGCCCTGCCAGCCTTGCCGCCAACGCATCGAAATCACGCGCATTCCGCGTGAGGCCCGGCATGCAGAGGATCGGCGGCTGACCTTCCTTGCCCCCTGGATAGTCTCTCGCGTGCAGTCTCAGCCCGTCGTTGGACCACCAATAGAGGTTTTCGTGAGCGGCCATGGTTGCGTCCTTCGGGTAGCGGCCACCATATCGCCGCATGCCTACCCGCCCGCAAGTGTATCGCCCCGAAGCAACGCTCCTCGACCTTGGAGACGGCTTCTTCGATCCCGTCGCACCCGCCGACTTCCCCGAGACCCGGCTGCGGTTCCGCAACGACCGCGCCGCCGCGCAGATCGGCGTCGACACGCTGACCGACGACGAGTGGACGCGCCATTTCGGTCGGTTCGAGCCTTTGCCCGGCACGCTCCCCCAGCCGTTCGCGCTCCGCTATCACGGCCACCAGTTCCGCAACTACAATCCCGATCTCGGCGACGGCCGCGGCTTCACCTTCGCACAGATGCGCGATGATCAAGGCCGGTTGATGGACCTCGGCACCAAGGGCTCGGGCCAGACCCCGTGGAGCCGCGCGGGTGACGGCCGCCTCACGCTCAAGGGCGGTGTCCGCGAGATCCTCGCCACCGAAATGCTCGAGGCGCTGAACGTCCCGAGCTCCCGCACGCTGTCGCTGATCGAGACCGGCGAGCACCTCCACCGCGGCGACGAGCCCAGTCCGACGCGCTCCGCCGTCCTCGTCCGCCTCAACCACAGCCACGTCCGCATCGGCAGCTTCCAGCGCCTCGCCTACGAACGCGACGAAGCCGGCCTTCGCAAACTCGTCGGCTACACGCTCCGCAACCTGTTCGACGAGGACAGCGAGGACCCGGTCCGCCTGCTCGACCTCGTCGTCGGCCGCACCGCGCGCCTATCCGCACGCTACATGGCGGCAGGATTCGTCCACGGCGTGCTCAATTCCGACAACATCAACGTCACCGGCGAGAGCTTCGACTACGGCCCGTGGCGCTTCGCCCCGACCTGGGATCCGGCCTTCACCGCCGCCTATTTCGACCACCAGGGGCTCTACGCGTTCGGCCGCCAGCCCGAGGCGATCCACTGGGACGTGATGCAACTCGCCGTCGCACTCCGCCAGATCGCCGAGAGCGAGCCGCTCGTTGCCGCGCTCGACCAGTTCGGCCCGCGTTACCAACCCGAAGTCACGCAGGCGATCCTCTGGCGGCTCGGCGTCCGCCCGCGCGATCCCGACACCGATCGCGACCTCGTCCAGGCCACCGAGCGCGCATTCCGCACCTCGGGCGTCGGCATCGACCGCTTCTTCTTCGACGCATTCGGCGGGGACCTGCCCGACACCTACGCCGCCGCCTGGACCGAAGTCCGCACCGCGCTCGCGGCCTACGAACCGCGAAAAGCCCGCTCGCACCCCTATTGGTCGGGCGAACCATGCAGCATGCTGATCGACGAGGTAGAAGCGATCTGGGCGCCGATCGCCGAACACGACGACTGGACCGCCCTAAACGCCAAAGTCACCGCAATCCGCACCATGGCCGAAGCGCTCGCCTGACCCGATCCTCCCCCGCCAGGGGGAGGTGGCAGGCACTTGCCTGACGGAGGGGGAGGAAAGGCAAACCATTATTTCTCCGTCCTCCCCCTCCGACACCTTCGGCGCCACCTCCCCCTGGCGGGGGAGGATCGTAAGGCTGCCGTCTCCCAGCGTTTTTCACGACCAGTGGAAACTCGCCGCGAATCAAGGCAAGAGCAGCGCCATGTCCGATGAGATCATCTCCTACGAACCGGCCACCGGCGCGATTCTCTGGCGTCATCCGACCGGCGACGTCGATGCGGAGGTCGCCGCCGCCCGCGCCGGCTGGTCCAGCTGGGCGTCGAAACCGCTCGCCTTCCGGATCGAGACGATGCGCCGCTTCGCCAACATCGTCCGCCAGCGCAACGACGCCTTCACCGACCTGATCGCGCGCGAGACCGGCAAGCCGATCTGGGAAGCGCGCGGCGAAGTCGAGACGGTCATCGCCAAGGTCGACATCTCGGTCAGCGCCTATGCCGATCGCACCGCGCAGCGCCGGCTCGAGGCGACGATGGGGACACGCATCGCCGTCCGTCACAAGCCGCATGGCGTGCTCGCGGTGCTCGGGCCCTACAACTTCCCCGCGCATCTGCCCAACGGCCACATCGTCCCCGCGCTGATCGCCGGCAACGCGGTGGTCTTCAAGCCATCCGAAAAGACCCCCGCCGTCGGCGCGTTCCTGGTCGAATGCTTCCGCGCCGCTGGCGTCCCACCCGAGTGCATCCGTCTCGTCATCGGTGGCCCCGCCGAGGGCAAGGCACTCGCCGCGCATCCCGATATCGACGGGCTGCTGTTCACCGGCTCGGCCCGCACCGGTCTCGCGCTCAACCGCGCGTTCGCCGACAAACCGGAGAAGATCCTCGCGCTCGAGATGGGGGGCAACAACCCGATCGTCGTCTGGGACACGCCCGACCTTCACACCGCGGCGGTGCTGATCATCCAGTCCGCCTTCACCACCGCGGGCCAGCGCTGCACCGCCGCGCGCCGCCTGATCGTCGACACCAGGCTCTACGACCCGCTGATCGCCACGCTCGACAAGATGGTCGGCCGGATCATCGTCGGCGAACCGCACGCGACCCCCTCCCCGTTCATGGGCCCGGTGATCGACAACGAAGCCGCCGACCAGCTCAGCGAGAGCTTCCTCGAACTGCTTACCCGGGGCGGTCGCGCGATCCGTCATCTCGAACGTCCGGTCGCGGACCTGCCGTTCCTGAAACCTGCGCTGATCGACGTCACCGACATCGCCGACCGCCCCGACATCGAACTGTTCGGCCCGATCCTGCAAATCGTCCGCGTCGACGATTTCGACGCCGCGATCACCGAAGCAAACGCCACGCGCTACGGCCTGTCCGCGTCGCTGATCAGCCAGACACCCGCGCTCTACGACCGCTTCTGGGCGAACATCCGCGCCGGCATCGTCAACTGGAACAAGCCAACGAATGGCGCCTCGTCCGGCGCACCGTTCGGCGGCATAGGCTGGTCCGGCAACCACCGCCCCAGCGCCTATTACGCGGCAGATTACTGCGCCTACCCGGTCGTCAGCAGCGAATCCGAAAGTGCGCGTGCATCGATCGGCATCGGTCTCAGCGACGGCTGACCAGCCAAGGAAAGCAATCCTACCCCCCGCCAAAGCATCATTCGGTTGCGGCGCAGCGCGTTGCCGCCCATCTCCCATCGCATGGCAAGTCTCCTAGACCCAACCGCCCGCGGGCGCGTCATCCTCGTTGGGGCGGGCCCGGGCGATCCCGGTCTCCTCACCGTCCGCGCGGTCGAGGCGCTCAAGACCGCCGACGTCGTCGTCCATGACGGGCTGATCGACGCGCGCGTGCTCGACATCGCGCCGCCGGGGGCGCAGCGCATCTCGGTCGCCAAACAGCGCGCGCGCCACACGCTGCCGCAGGAGGCGATCAACGCGCTGATCATCGCGCACGTGAAAACCGGCGCGATCGTCATCCGGCTCAAGGGCGGTGACCCGTTCGTATTCGGCCGCGGCGGCGAGGAAGTCGAAGCCGTCCGCGCCGCCGGGCTCCCGGTCGAAGTAATCCCCGGCGTCTCGGCCGCACTCGGTTGCGCTGCCGAGGCGATGCTCCCGCTCACCCACCGCGATCATTCGAGCGCGGTCAGCTTCGTCGCGGGTCAGTGCAAGGGGCTTAGCGAGCAGAATTGGGCCGGGCTTGCCGGGCAGGGTCGCACGTTGGTGATCTACATGGGCATCGCCACCGCGACCGATATCGCCGACAAGCTGATGGCCGACGGCGTCGCGCCGGACATGCCGGTAGCCGTTCTCGAACGCGGCACGCTCAAGGGTTCACGCGCGATCCGCACGCTTCTCGCCGATCTCGGCGCGATGGTAGCGCGCGAAGCGGTGCAGAGCCCCGCGATCATCGTCGTCGGCGAAGTCGTCGAACTCTCTGATGCAGAAGACAAACTCGCCCGCTGGGCCCGCGTAGCAGAGGCAGCCGCCGCATGAAGATCCTGACTGGAAACGATCTCCCCACCGGCGACGTGGTATGGTGGACCGGCAACGGCTGGTCGCGCCACATCGAGGATGCGGTCGACGTCGGCGTGTCGGGTGAATCGATCCTCCAGGCCGAGGAAGGCGCGCGTCGCGTCAACGTCCCCTACCTGATCGAGGCGACCGCAACCTCAGAAGGCCCCCGCCCCGCCCACATCAAGGATCGCATCCGCGCGCTCGGCCCGACGATGCGGCCCGATCTGACTCTCAAACCCGCCGACCCCAACGCCGGCAGCTGGGTAATCTGACATGTATAAATACGACGAATACGACCAGGCGATCGTCGACCAGCGCGTCGACGAGTTCCGCGATCAGGTCCGCCGCCGCCTCTCGGGTGAGCTGACAGAAGACCAGTTCAAGCCGCTGCGGCTGATGAACGGTCTATACCTTCAGCTGCACGCGTACATGCTGCGCGTCGCGGTGCCGTATGGAACGCTCGACGGACGCCAGATGCGGATGCTCGGGCATATCGCGCGCAAGTATGATCGCGGCTATGGGCACTTCACCACCCGGCAGAACATCCAGTTCAACTGGATCCAGCTCGGCCAGACCCCGGACATCCTCCAGGAGCTGGCAACGGTCGAGATGCACGCCATCCAGACCAGCGGCAACTGCATCCGCAACATCAGTTCCGACCAGTTCGCCGGCGCCGCCGCGGACGAGGTCGCCGACCCGCGCCCCTGGGCCGAGCTGATCCGCCAGTGGTCGACGTTCCACCCCGAATTCACCTACCTCCCGCGCAAGTTCAAGATCTGCGTGATCGCGGCGGACGAGGATCGCGCGGCGATGCGGCTCCACGACATCGGCATCGGATTGCACGTCCGCGACGGCGAACTCGGCGCCAAGATTTACGTCGGCGGCGGCATGGGCCGCACGCCGATGATCAGCCACGAGATTCGCGACTTCGTCCCCGCCGACGATTTGATGAGCTATCTCGAGGCGTGCCTGCGCGTTTACAATCGCTACGGCCGGCGCGACAACATCTACAAGGCGCGGATCAAGATCCTGCTCCACGAGATCGGTCCCGACGAATATCGCCGCCAGGTCGAGGAGGAGTTCGCCGCGGTGAAGGGCCTCGGCCTCGATCCCCCGCGCGCCGAGTTGGAACGCATCACGAGCCACTTCGGCGCGCCCGATTTCGACCCGAGCGCCTCGACCGATATCGACCGCAGCGATCCCGACTTCGCGGTCTGGCTCGACCAGAACGTCAAGGCGCACAAGCAGCCGGGCTACGCGATCGTCAACATCAGCCTGAAGCCGATCGGCGGCATCCCCGGCGACGCGTCGGCGGACCAGATCGACGTGATGGCCGATCTCGGCACGCGCTACAGCTTCGACGAACTGCGCGTCACGCATGCGCAGAACATCGTCCTGCCGCACGTCCGCATCGCCGATCTGCATGCGGTGTGGTCGGCGCTGAACGAGGCGGGGCTCGCCGAAGCCAATCTCGACCTGATCAGCGATATCATCGCCTGCCCCGGTCTCGATTACTGCAGCCTCGCCAACGCGCGCTCGATTCCGCTCGCGCAGAAGATCGCGACCCGCTTCGGCAGCCTCGACCGCCAGCGCGATCTGGGCGAGTTGAAGCTCAAGATCAGCGGCTGCATCAATGCGTGCGGGCACCATCACGCCGGCCACATCGGCATCCTCGGCGTCGACAAGAAGGGCACCGAGAATTACCAGCTCTCGCTCGGAGGGTCGGGCGCAGAGGATGTGAGCCTCGCGAAGATCACCGGCCCCGGTTTCTCCGAAGACGGCGTGGTCGACGCGATCGAACGCGTCACCGACCGGTACCTGCAGGTCCGCGACCCCGGTGAGCGCTTCCTCGATACCTACCGCCGCGTCGGCTTCGAGACGTTCAAGGAGGCGATCTATGGATAACCCGATCGTCACCCCAACGCCTCTGTCCATCACCCAAGCGCTTCTGTCCGTCACCCCAGCGAAAGCTGGGGTATCCGGGGGGAACACGTCCGGCCCGAACCATGAGATCCCAGCTTTCGCTGGGATGACGGGAGTTTGGGCAAGCATGACGGGAGTTTTCGCATGAGCGACACCCTACTCCGCTTCCGCGACGACGAGCCGCATGACGAGCCCGCGGTGACGCTCGATTCGTTCATCGGCCAGAGCAACGCCGCCGCCGTGCGCCTGGAGGCAGGCGACGACGCGCGCGCGCTGTTGCCGCAGATCGACCAGCTTGCGCTGATTGAGGTGAGCTTCCCCGGCTACCGCGACGGGCGCGGCTATTCCTCCGCGCGGATTCTGCGCGAGGCAGGATACACGGGCGAATTGCGCGCGCAGGGCGACGTGCTGGTCGACCAGATCCCGTTGATGCGGCGCTGCGGGTTCGACAGCTTCGCACCCCAGGCGCCGATCGACATCGACGTGCTACGCACCAGCCTCGAGCGCTACGACACGCCGTACCAGAAGGCGGCGGACGGCGCGGTGCCGGTGTGGAAGTTGCGCCATGGGTGAGCCCGCGCGCCAACTCGACATGATCGACGTCACGCCGGCGTTCACGCGCGCCGATGCGATGGCGATGCAGGAGCGATTCGAGGGCGTCTCTGCGCAGGAGATGCTGTTCGAGTTGCTGGTTGGCGAGTTGCGCGGTCGGATCGCGGCGGTGTCGTCGTTCGGCGCGGAGTCGGCGGTGCTGCTGCACATGGTCGCGCAGGTCGATGTCGACGTGCCGGTGGTGTTCACGAACACGCAGAAGATGTTCGGCGAGACCTTGGCGTATCGTGACGAACTGGCGGAGAAACTGGGGTTCACCGACCTGCGCGTGTTCCGGCCTGATCCGCGGTTGCTGGCGATCAAGGACAAGACGGGGTTGCGGTGGTCGTACGATCCCGACGGGTGTTGCGATCTGCGGAAGGTCGAGCCTTTGCGGCGGGCGCTGGCGCCGTTCGATGCTTGGATCTCGGGGCGGAAGGGGTTTCAGTCGGGCACCCGTACCGCTCTCCCCCGCTTCGAAGAGGACGAGGGCCGCCTCAAGATCAACCCGCTGGCGGATTGGGACAAGGCCAAGCTCGACGCCTATTTCGCCGAGCATGAATTACCGCGGCACCCGCTGGAGGCGCAAGGCTATCTCTCGATCGGCTGCGCGCCGTGCACGACCAAGGTAGCCCCCGGCGAAGACCCCCGCGCGGGCCGGTGGCGGAGTTTCGACAAGGTCGAATGCGGCATCCACGCCCCCACCGATTACGACCCGATGATCTGACCGCTTTCCCTCGCCCCTACGGGGAGAGGGAGGGAGGAGCGTAGCGACGGAAGGGAGAGGGGCGTTGGGATCAACCGTCCCGAGCCTCACGCCCCTCTCCCTTCCCACCGCAAGGGCGGCGGGCCCCTTCCCTCTCCCCGCAGGGGCGAGGGAGACGATGGGATCAATACTCCGCGAGATCCGAGAACTTCGTAATCGTCGGATCGAACTTCATCCGGACCTTGCCGGTCGCGCCGTGTCGCTGCTTCGCAATGATCAGTTCCGCCAGGCCGTAGACCCGCTCCATCTCCGCCGCCCACGACGCGTGATCCTCGAAGATCTTCGAGCTATCCCCTTCGGCCGGTCGCTTGGGCTCCTTCGACGCGACGTAGTAATCCTCGCGGTAGACGAACCAGACCATGTCCGCGTCCTGCTCGATCGACCCCGACTCGCGAAGATCCGACAGCATCGGCGTCTTGTCCTCGCGCGATTCCACCGCACGCGAAAGCTGCGACAGCGCCAGCACGGGCACGTTGAGGTCCTTCGCCAGCGTCTTCAGCCCACGCGAAATCTCGGAGATTTCCTGGACGCGATTGCCGTCCTTGCTCTTACCCGAGCCCGACAACAGCTGGAGGTAATCGACCACCACCAGGCCAATCTCGTTGTTGTGCCGACGCTGCAACCGGCGTACGCGCGTATGCAGCGCGCCGATCGAGAGACCGCCGGTGTCGTCGATGAACAGCGGGAGGTTCTCCAACTCGGCAGCGGCAGCCGCCAACTGCGCGAACTCGGTGCGGCTGATCTTACCCATGCGGAGCGATTCGGAACTGATCTGCGACTGCTCGGCGAGAATACGCGTCGCGAGCTGATCCGCGGACATCTCCAGCGAGAAGAACGCGACCTTCGCGCCGACCGAATCCTTCGGCGCGATCCCGTCGGCCATGTCGCGCATCCAGCGCCGCGCGGCGTTGAACGCGATGTTGGTGGCGAGCGAGGTCTTGCCCATGCCCGGACGACCGGCGAGGATCATCAGATCGCTGTGATGCATGCCGCCGATCTTGGCGTTGATCGAATCGATGCCGGTCGTGACGCCCGACAGATTGCCGCCGGAGTTCAACGCGCGCTCGGCCATCTTGACCGCCGCGGTCGTCGCCTGCGCAAACGACTTTACGGTGTTCTCGGAACCACCATCCGCCGCGACCTTGAACAGCTCTTCTTCGGCGAGTTCGATCTGTGCGCGCGGATTGACCTCCTCGGACGTGTCCATCGCGCGATCGACGAGCGTACGGCCGACCGACACGAGCGCGCGCAACATCGCCAGGTCATAGATCTGCTGCGCGAACTGGCGCGCGCCGATCAGTCCCGCGCCGCTACCCGTCAGCCCGGCCAGATACGCCGGTCCGCCAAGCTCGCGCATACCCTCGTCCGCATCGAACATCGGCCGCAGCGTCACTGGCGTCACGAGCATGTCGTTGCCGCGCAGCGTCTTGATCGCCGCGAAGATCCGCCCGTGGACGGGTTCGAAGAAATGCCCCGGTTCGAGCTTGTCCACGAGATCGTCCGCGAGCCGGTTGTCGATCATCATCGCGCCGAGCATCGCGGCCTCGGCCTCGACATTGCGGGGAAGCTGCTGCGGCTCGGCCACGGCGGGAACGGGGAATGCGAGAGTTGCCATCCCCTTCACCTACGCGAAGCATCGGCCCTCGTCCAAGCTGCTCGCGCCGGAATGCTGGGGATAAGTGACAGGCCGAACGCGCCCCGCTATCGAACCGGTATGGCCGACCCGCGGATCATCGACGTGCAACTCGACGAGACTAGTCTCGGCTGGCGCTCGCCCGACGTCGAGCAGGAACGCCGGATCGCGATCTTCGACCTGATCGAGGGCAATCACTTCGCACCCCAGCGCGCCTACCCGGACGGCTATGCCGGCCCTTACAAGATCAAGCTCCAGTCGGAGGAAGGGCGCCTCGGCATCCATATCCACCGCGAGGACGACACGCATCTCGAGACGCTGGTGCTCGCGCTCGGTCGCTTCCGCCGCCCGATCCGCGATTATTTCGCGATCTGCGACAGCTATTATCAGGCGATCCGGCAATCCTCCCCCGCCCAGATCGAGACGGTCGACATGGCCCGCCGCGGCGTCCACAACGAAGCCGCCGAGCTGCTGAAAGAGCGTCTCGACGGCAAGATCGAGGTCGATTTCGACACCGCGCGACGGCTGTTCACGCTGATCTGCGTTCTCCACATCCGCAACTAGAAGACCCATGGCTCACGCACTTCTGAAATTCGCGGCCGCGCTGGCCGCGACCGGCTTCGTCGGTATCTGCGGCTGGACCGCCGCGACCGGCTGGCACCCCGACGTCAAGCACTACCCGCTGCAGGGCATCGACCTCGCCGAAAACCCCGGGCCAGTCGAATGGGGCACGGTGCGCGCGAGCGGTGCCGACTTCGCCTACATCGTCGCGACCTCGGGCACCGACCGCCGCGAGCCGACGTTCGAGGCGAACTGGGCGGCGTTGCCCGACGCCGGCCTGCGCCGCGGTGCGGTCCATGTCTATTCGCTGTGTCAGCGCGCGGACGAGCAGGCGAACGCGTTCAACACCTTCGTGCCGCGGACCTCGGACGCGTTGCCGACCGCGGTCGACATCGCGTTCCACGACGACTGCACCGCGAGGCCGGACCGCGCGACGCTGATCGCCGACATCGCGCAGTTCGTGACGATGGTCGAGACGCACACCAGGCAGCCGGTCATGCTACGGATCAGCAAGGCGGTGGACTCGCAATACACGCTGTCCGACGCCGTCCCGCGGCCGCTATGGGCGGTGGAGAATATCTTCAAGCCCGACTACACCGCGCGACCGTGGCGGATGTGGCGCGCAAGCGATTTTCGTCGCATCGACGGGATCGAGGGACCGGTAAACTGGGACGTGGTAGCATCATGACCGAACACGCAATCCAACTCGTCGCCGCAGCACGTGACGCCGCCCGCAACGCCCACGCACCCTATTCGCGGTTCGCGGTCGGTGCGGCGGTATTGCTGAACGATGGCACCGTCATCACCGGCGCGAATTTCGAGAACGCCAGCTACGGCCTGTCGCTGTGTGCGGAAACAGTCGCGATCGCCACCGCCAGCGCTGCAGGTCGGCTCCGCGATATCGTCGCGATCGGCGTGATCGGCGGCGCGATGGACGCCGAGGGTCGCGCCACCGGCACCTCGCCGGTCAGCCCGTGCGGTCGCTGTCGCCAGGTCATCAACGAAGCCGCACAGATGGGCGGGCGCGACCTGCCCGTCCATTGCGGCGCCGCGGAAGGCGAAGCGATTCGCACCTACACCGTGTCGGAATTGCTGCCGGATGCATTCGGGCCGGCGGACCTAGGTATCAGCTGAAGCCTTGTCACCCGGACAGGTTCGGTACCCCTTCAAACACATACAAGTCGGCGATCGTACGGCGCCCTTGTTCTCCTGCGAAGGCGGGAGCCCAGTCTGAATCCCCGCCTTCGCGAGGAAACAAAGCTTCCTTGTTCGAAAGGGATAGCCACCGACTGGTTCCGAGCTCAGCCGCGCCAGCTCGAACCTCGCCTCAATAATTCCACTGCAACTGCGTGCGGATCAGATTGCCGTCCGCCCTCCCTGTGCGCCGCTCGTCCGCCTCGCGTCGCTCCATCCGTGCATAGGCGATCGTCAGCTCGATCGGCGGGGTCGGCTGAAATTCGATCCCGAGCTCGAACTCGTCGGTCTCGAGTCGCGGCGCGTTGGCCAGCGCCTTCCACCCGCCGCGGTAATATTGCCAGCGCGCATACGGCATGAACGGGCCGAGCGGCGATGTCTTCACTCGCCCCATCGTCTGGATATAACCGCCGTTCAGCCGCTTGGTCGTGATCGACTGCGACGTCGCATCATATTCGGGGCCCCGTCCCCAGTTCCATTCCGCCTGGAACCCGATCGGCTGCGGATACAGGATCGCGTGGACGCCGAACCGTTCGTCGGCGAACGCCGTATCGCTGACTCCGCCGCTCCGCAGTTCGGGCTGCACGCGGTTGCGGATCGCCGCTACGCCCGTTTCCAGCACCTGCCCCGCGAACGCGCTGCCGAAGCCGTCGAGCGCGAACGGCCATGTCGCCATCGCCACGGTCATCACGCCGTCGTTGGTTTCCGCGCGGCTGATGCCCTGTCCGTTATAGACGCCCACCCCGAACGCACCGTAGTTGCCGAACAGCTTCTGGCCGTCGTCCTCGAGCCGGTCCCAAATCCGCTGCACCTGCGGTGGCGTATAGAAGGCGACGATGCCGAGGTCGCGCTCGCCGGGCACCGCACTGTTGATCCCATCGCTCCGATCGAGCGTCAGGCGGTTCGACGAGGACTGCATGTTTTCCCAGCCGAACGGCACCTTCGACTGGCCGAAGCGAAGCCGCACCGTGCGATCCGCATCGAGGAAGGTATCGACATACGCATCGCGGAGCTGCGCAAAGCCCTCACGACGCTCGCCCCCCGACTGGTTGCTGACGTTGACCGCGAAATCGGGCTGAAAATAGAACGACACCCAGTCGGTCAGATCGCCTTGCAGGACGAGGCGGACGCGACGCAGCGAGAAATTGCTGTTGTCGCCGATCGCGCCGTCATGGACCGATCGCAGCCGCGACTGGCCATCGGGCGCGGTACGATCGCCCGACAGAATTTCGTTGAACCGCATCTGCGTGTAGCCGCGCAGCTTGATGCGATCATACCACGCTTGCTTGCTCGCCGTCGGTGCAGCGGCAAGCTGCGGTGCCGGGCGAGGCTGTGCTTGTGGTACGGCTACAGGCGGCGGCGCGGCGTTAGCCAGGTCGGTCTCGGGCGCGGTGGTCGGCCGCATGGGGCTGGCCAGGCTTGTCGTCGGCGCTTGAGCGGCCTTGAGTTCGGCGATCGTTGCCTTCAATTCGTCGATCTGACGTTGCAGGTCCTGCACCGTCTGCGCGGACGCCGGGTTGGGTAGCGTAAGCGTTGCGGCGATCGCGATCAGCAACCGGGACGAAAGGTACAAGGAGCGCCGCCCAGTACCGATTGCCGCGCCATCGGGCGCGTGCACGACGCTCGCCGATACGCCGGAGGATGGCACACAACGCACTGGGGTTCGCGATGCCTGATTCATGACAATTCCATGACGCCCCCATGACGATCCGGAAGATCGCGAGCAATGTCATTTTCGCGGCAAAATCGCGCAGGGGTGGCGCACGTGCCCTTGCCGCGGCCCGCTATCCAAGCGAAAGCGCACGGCGAAGAGGAGCTACCATGTCCGTGATGTCCGACCGCTGGATCCGCGAGCGTGCGCTGGGCGACGCGATGATCGAGCCATTCCATGAGGCACAGCGTCGCGATGGCTGCATCTCGTACGGGCTGTCGTCCTATGGCTATGACGCGCGCGTTGCCGACGAATTCAAGATCTTCACCAATGTCGACAGCGCGATCGTCGACCCGAAGGACTTTGCCGCGAACAGCTTCGTCGACCGCAAGACCGATGTCTGCATCATCCCGCCGAACAGCTTCGCGCTTGCCCGCACCGTCGAATATTTTCGCGTGCCGCGCGACGTGCTGGTGATCTGCCTTGGCAAGTCGACCTATGCGCGCTGCGGGATCATCGTCAACGTGACCCCGCTCGAGCCCGAATGGGAGGGTCATGTGACGCTGGAGTTCTCCAACACCACGCCCTTGCCCGCGAAGATCTATGCGAACGAAGGCGCGTGCCAGTTCCTGTTCCTCAAGGGGAACGAGCCGTGCGAGGTGAGCTATGCCGACCGTGCGGGGAAATATATGGGACAACGCGGGGTGACGCTGCCACGACTTTAGGGTTTGGCGGGAGGCGAGTGAGGCTGCGACGAGTTGAAACGTTGCCGTCGCTCGGGAGGGCAGAGTGCCTGAGCCCCCCCAACACGCGTCCGCGTTACCTAAGGCGCTGCGTCAAACACCTGAATGGCTGTCGTGGACGCATCCGCCTCACACACGCCCACCCCGGCGAAGGCCGGGGCCCAGGTGGAAAGGCCTCAATAACGAAGCGCGCCGATCTTTGGCAACGTTCCCAAACTGGGCCCCGGCCTTCGCCGGGGTGGTGCCGGTGGGATCGTACCGGCATGACCAGATCGGGCCTTCCAGCCGCCCTGCCGGAACTGACCGCAGACCGCACAGACGTCTTTGCTTCCACGACCTGCCCTGACCAACGAAGCGAAAACGTCCTAGAGTCGCCCCAGGCATAACAGCGTATAGTTGCAGGCCGCATCGATGCACGACCCGATGCCGACTCCGCGCCCCTGACACACCAGCCAACCCTGTGTGCCAGAGACGGGGGACCAGACTGGGCTTTCGCGGGCGAACAAGGGAGGGCGCGCCCTTCCCGATCACTGCCGCAACCAAAGCGTCAGCGAGTCGCGATCTGCTGCGTCTGCTGGCCAAGCGCGCGGCTCGCAATGTCGTGCGACGACAGCACCGCACCCGATGGCAAATCCATCGCGACCGCGGGCCGCGCCAGCACCGCGGCATACAGCGCGCGTGCTTCCGACTCGCGGCCGGTCCGATGATAGACCGAGGCCAGATTCAACATCAGCTCGGGACGCTGCGGGAAAATCTTCCGCTCGGCGACGATGCGCTGTTCCGCTGTCGAGAGATCACCCGCCGCGATCGCCGTGTAGCCGGTGCGATCGACGGTCGCGGACGGCGCCGCCAGCGCCGGCGTCACTGCGCCGAGGGTTGCGAGAACGAACAGGACGGTCTTGCGCATCGCTCATCTCCATGGACCTTCGCCGATCCGAAGGTTTCATTTTTATGACAACGGTGTGTCACTTCGATGACTGTCATACAAGTACATTGATCAAGTCCTGCAAGAGCCCCGCAGATGCCCCCGCACATCCTCCCTCGCACAACGAAAAAGGGCGGCCCCGGAGGACCGCCCTTTGAAGTTCGATAGGTACGCGAGTCGACTTAGAAGTCGTTGCGATACTGCTCGTTGCCGATGAAGCCGAGCTTGGTGATCGACGACCGCTTGATAACGGCCAGCGTGCGATCGACCACTTCATACTTCGACTGCGGATCGGGCTGGAAGTGGAGTTCGGGCTCGGGCGTCATGCCAGCGGACTGATCCAGATACTGGCGCAGCGTGACTTCGTCGACCGGCGAACCGTTCCACGCGACGACACCGGCGGGATCGATTGTGATCTTGTTCTTCTGCGGATCGACCGGGTTCTGCGGCTGGTTCTTGCTGTTGACCGGAAGGTCGACCTTCACGGCGTGCGTCTGAATGGGGATCGTGATGATGAACATGATGAGGAGAACGAGCAGGACGTCGATCAACGGCGTCATGTTCATTTCCATCATCGGCGCGCCATCTTCTTTGCCGCCGCTCATTGCCATCTTATACTACTCCTAAATACGTCCGAGCAACCTTCAGCGTTCGGCATCAACGTTCGGTGGTGCCGCCTGGAGGCGGTTCGGAGATGAAGCCGACGCGGGCGAACCCGGCCTGCTGCATCGTGTAGATCGTCGCACCGATGCAGCGATACGGTGCGTTCACGTCGCCGCGGATGTGCGCCTCGGGCAATTCGAGACCAGCCGCGTTGACACCGCCCTGACGTGCGATCTCCGCCTTCAGCTTGTCGACGGCGCGCTGCAACAGCTCTTCGTGCGTGACCGGCGAAAGACCCCAGTACACCTGGCACTGGTTATTGGCCGACGTCACCGACAGCGAGACGTTCTCAGGCTTGGTCATCGTCGGATCGAACCGAACATCCGGCAGCTTCAGCTGCACTGCCTGGACCGCGACGGTCGTCGTCACCAGGAAGATGATCAGGAGCACGAGCATGACGTCGACCAGCGGCGTCGTATTGATGTCCGATATCGAACTCTCGGTGGAATCGCCACCAACACTCATCGCCATGTGCGAACTATCCTATCCATATAATCGCCACCGGAACCGCCGGCGGCAATGAAGCGGGGCCGCTGCGGACAGCAGGCCCCGCCTTTTGCACGTCTTAGTTGGCGCGCGGTACGCCACCGGTCTGGCCGGCGGTCGTGGTCGTCGTAACAGGCTTCGTGACGGGCTTTGCAGCACTGGCGATCGACGGGCGGACGGCACCGTTCGAAGCAAGGAAGCCCAGCACGTCGTTCGAGAAGGCCGACAGGTCCTCTGCGATCGACTTGTTGCGACGCTGCAGCCAGTTGTACGACAGAACGGCAGGAACCGCGACGACCAGACCGAGGGCGGTCATGATCAGGGCTTCACCGACCGGCCCCGCGACCTTGTCGATCGATGCCTGACCCGATGCGCCGATCTTAACGAGTGCGCGGTAGATGCCGATAACCGTACCGAACAGACCGATGAACGGCGAAACCGAACCGACCGTCGCGAGGAAGGCGAGACCGCCACCCAGCTTCGAGTTGATCGCGGCTTCCGAACGCGCCAGCGAACCGTGCAGCCAGTCATGCGCCTCGACCGGATCGGTCAGCTTCGAATGCTGCTCCTGAGCGGCCAGGCCGTCGTCGACGATCTGCTTGTAGGCCGAGTTCTTCTCGAGCTTGGCCGAACCTTCGCGAAGGCTGTTCGACGACCAGAACGCCTGACGGACGCGCTTGCCCTGACCGATGATCTTCTGCTGCTCGAACAGCTTCGAGAACAGGATGTAGAACGAGACGACCGACATCAGCACGAGGATGCCGAACACGGTCTGCGAGATCAGACCGCCTTCGCGGAGTGCGGCTTGCAGGCCGTACGGGTTGGCGTCGGCTGCGGCGGGCGCTGCCGCTGCAAGAATGGTGGTGATCATGATCGGTTTAGTCCTCTGACTGAATTTTATCTGGTGCGGTTAGGGTAGGTGGGATCAATCCTCTGGAAGGACCCACCGGACGTTCAACTGGTACGACGAGGCGATCGGATTGCCGTTCTCGTCCTTGGCCGGGGTGAAGCGCACCCTTGCCTTGGAGATGCGGCACGTCGCGTCGTCGAGCGTCGTGTTGCCGCTGCCCGACGACACCGTACAGCCGGTCACGCGACCATCCGTACCGATCGTCAGCTTCGCGGACACGCGACCCTGCGCACCCTCACGCTGTGCCGATGGCGGATAGTTATCCGCACCGAAATACTGCGCCGGATTACCCTTCAGACCGGCAGCCTGCGACACCCTGGGCGCTGGCGGCGCTGCTGGCGGTGCCGGCGGCGCGGGAGGCGCTGGCGGAGCCGTCGGCTGGCTAAGCGGGATGATGTTCGACGTCTGCATGGCAGGCGCGGGCTGAGGCGTGACAACCACCGGCGGCGGCGTGACGACCGTAGTCGGCGGCGGCGGCAGGTTTGGCTGGTCAGGCGGCGGCGGCGGGGGCTCGTCGGGCGGAGGCGGCGGCGGCGGCGGCTCCACGTCGAACGTCGTCATCTTTTCTTGGGCCTTTTTCACGTACTGGTACGCGAGGCCCGTGACGAAAGCGTAGCCCAAGGCCGCATGAATCAGCGCGACGATCACGATCGCGACGATTTTGCCTCCGGACATCTTCTGGTCAGTATAGGCCATTCAGAAACGACACTCCCTTAATCTGCCTGCTCCGTACGCATGGTTCGTACTGAATACGCGACGCATACGTCTGCCGTTGGCCGGAATAACCACGGGGCAGTCGCCAAGTCCTATCGCCACGTCATGCGACACGCAAACGCTTTGTCAGACGCAACAAACGTACAATCGCAAGATGGCAGAATTATTTCTGTATCGTTCAGGCACGGTCGCGTAGCTTGCGGGCATGAATCCACTGTTTCCCGTTACGGCTTCGGCCCTCTCACTGGCGCTCGTCGCGCTCCCCGTCCGCGCCGCGCAAGCGCCCGTAGCACCGCAGGTTTCCGCCAGTAACGACGCCGTTTCGGGTGCTGCGATGCAACGGGATCCTGCCGGCGGCATCGGGTATGCCGACATCGCCGATCTCGTTTTGTCCGCGCCGATCATTGCCGATGCAACGGTGCGATCGACAAGTAAGATAAAAGCGGCCGAAGCGCCCAATCTGGCTCCGGGGCTTGTCCGACTATATGTCGAGGTGGACGTCACCGCGCTGGTTCGGGGGGCGGACGGGTTGCCGCCACGAATCGGATATCTGCTTGACGTCATGCCCGATTCGGCGGGCCGCGTGCCCAAGTTCAAGAAGGCGCGCGTGCTGATCTTCGCCCGACCGGTGGCGGGGGCGGTCAACCAGGTCCAGCTGGTCGCGCCCGACGCGCAACTCGATTGGACGCCCGCGTCGGATGCGCGCGCACGACGGATCGCCAAAGACGCGTTGGCGAGCGATGCACCGCCGGTCATCACCGGGGTTGGCAATGCCTTCCACGTCGCCGGCGCGCTGCCCGGCGAGGGCGAGACACAGATTTTCCTGACAACCGCGGATCAGCGTCCGGTGTCGCTCTCGATCCTGCGGCGCCCCGGCGAGCAGCCACGCTGGGCCGTTGCACTGAGCGAGATCGTCGACGAGTCGGCTGCCCCCCCCGCGCCCGAGACTCTGCTGTGGTACCGGATGGCATGCGCGTTGCCGCCGACCCTGCCCGAGCGGAGCACCACGTCGCTCGAAGCCGCCGATGCGACGATCGCGCGCGAGGACTATGCGTTCGTGCTGGCCGCGCTCGGCCCATGCGGTCGCACGCGGAAGATCTAGACGCCCCCATGATCCTCCCCGCACCGGGGAGGATCATTCTGGATCAGCGCCGGCGGATCTCGATCACTTGCCCGGTGGTGGACCGTGCCGCTTCGAGAAAAGCGACCGCGGCATCCATATCGGCGGGCTCGGCCCCCGCGGTCTGCACCACCGCATTGACCCGAGTCGCAGGCGCGAGCTCGATCGCCAGCGGTCCGATCGCCGCCCGCGCCTGCGCCATCGCCAGCACGTCCAGCGTCGCGGCAATCGCCACGACTCGCGAGTCGCCAATCGCCCCCCGCACCAACGCGGCGACATCGTCGCCCGGCTCCAGCGTCAGCCGCATGGCGTCAGCGGCGATGGCGGACGAGCGTCACGCCGATCGCCTCGTCCGCCTCGGCGATCGCCAGCTTCACGATCTTCACCTGCACGCGCAGCACCCGCGCATCCTGCAGGAACAGCGTCTCGCAAATGTGATCCGCAACACCCTCGATCAGCGTGAAGTGCACGCCGACCGGCAGCGCGGTGGTCGCCGCGTTCTTGAGATCGAGGTAATTCTTCGAGGCGGACAACGGCGTGTCCGGGTCGAACCGCTTGGGGCACACCATATCCACGGTGAGCGAAATCCGCAGCGGCTGCGGCAGGTGAGTCTCCTCCGAATAGATGCCGGTCAGGACCTGCACTTCGAGATCGTGGACTTCGAGTTGAAGACTGTCTTCCATCGCCGCGCCTCTAGCAGACGCACGCCGAGATGAAAGTCGGCTCTTCGAAGCGTCGTGCGGAGGCCGATCCACCAATCGTCCCCCGTCAGGGGGAGGTGGCGCCGGAGGCGTCGGAGGGCGAGGCGGCGATAACCGGTTGGTACCTGCCCTCCCCCTCCGTCCGGCCAGGCGTGATCGCCGACGGCCGGTTATCCTTGCGTTCAGCCTCGCCAAGGCTAAAGCGCGCTGCCCCACCGACCAGGTGCCGTCCATGCTCGGACGCACTAGGGGCAGGAGATGCCGGTGATCACTCTCGTCCCCCTCGACAGCATCGACTCGACCGCGGTCGAGTTCCTGCTCGACCGCGCGTTCGGGCCCGATCGGTTCGCGCGCACCGCCTACACGATCCGCGGTGCCGGCAAGGCGATCGCCGCGCTCAGCTTCGCTGCGATCGAGGACGGCGTGCTGGTCGGCTCGATCCAGTGCTGGCCGATCGCGCTGGTCGACGATACCCGCCAGATCCCGCTCGTCATGGTCGGCCCGGTCGCGGTCGAGCCGACGCATCAGGGCGACGGCATCGGCCGGCAGTTGATGGCGCGCGCGCTCGACGCCGCCGCGGCGACCGGCTTCGACGATGCGCTGATGCTGATCGGCGATCCCGACTATTACGGCCGCTTCTTCGGCTTCACCGCCGAGCGTACCGCACGCTGGGACGCACCCGGTCCAGTCGAACGTCACCGCCTGCTCGCGCGCGGCGATGCGGTGCCGGACGGCAGCGGGATGCTTGGTCCCCGCGTGCCGGTCACCGCATCTGCATAAGGCGCCGCTTTACCTCGGCCCCCTGCCCGCCTAGTCCGCCGCCATGCCCATGGATCCCATTCCCGATATCGCCTCGCTCAGCCTCGCCGAGATCGCCAAGCTCGTCGAAGAGGCCAAATTGCCGCCGGTCGAGAAATGGAACCCGACGCACTGCGGCGACAGCGAGATGCGGATCGCGCGTGACGGCACCTGGTATCATCAGGGCTCGCCGATCGGGCGTCCGGCGATGGTCCGGCTGTTCTCGACGATCCTGCGTCGTGAGGCCGATGGCAGCCACGTCCTCGTCACCCCGGTCGAAAAGCTCGATATCGAGGTCGAGGACGCGCCGTTCATCGCGGTCGAAATGAAGGCGGAGGGCAGCGGTCGGGACTCGAAGCTCGCCTTCCGGCTCAACACCGGCGACCTCGTCACCGCAGGCCCCGAGCATCCGTTGCGCTTCGTCGAGGATACAGCCGATGGCGATGGCGGCCCGCGACCCTACCTCGCCGTCCGCGGTGGGATGGAGGCGCTGGTGGTCCGCTCGGTCTATTACGACCTCGCCGAGCGCGCGATCGCCGATGGGGAAACGCCCGCCGGTCTGTGGAGCGATGGCGCGTTCTTTCCGCTGGAGCCCGCCGCATGAGCCTGACGGAACGGTTGGCGGCGGCACTGGCCAAGGGCGCCGGATCGCACATGATCCTGCTCACCGGCGACCAGCATGACGGCGATCTCACCGCCGCCGACACGCTGCTCCCCGCGGCGGTGCTGATCGCGGTCACCGATCGCGCCGATCCCGGCGTGATCCTGACGCAGCGCACCGACACGATGAGCCGCCATCCCGGCCAGATCGCATTCCCCGGCGGCCGGATCGATCCCGGCGAGGACGTCGTCACCGCCGCGCTGCGCGAGGCGGAGGAGGAAATCGCACTCCCCCGCGACAGGGTGCAGGTGATCGGCGAGGCCGACAGCTACCGCACCGTCACCGGCTTCCAGGTAACGCCCGTCATCGGCATCATCCCGCCGGACCTGATCTTCACGCCGAGCGAGGCGGAGGTCGCCAGCGTCTTCGAAGTCCCGCTCGCGTTTCTCCTCGACGAGGCGAACCATGTCGAGGCGACGCTCGAATGGCAGGGCCATGACCGGCATTATTACGAGATCATGTGGAACGAGCGCCGCATCTGGGGTGCGACCGCGGCGATGATCGTCAACCTCGCCCGCCGCCTGAGGTGGTCTTGATCCTCCCGTCCGCGCCGTGGCGCGACCGTGACGGCCTTGCAGCACTGACCAAGGTTCTGGGTGCGGCAGAGGGCGAGTCGCGCTTCGTCGGCGGCGCCGTGCGCGATACGCTGCTCGGGATCGACGTCGCCGATGTCGACATCGCCACCCGCCTGCCCCCGCAGGAGGTGATCGAGCGTCTCCAGGACGCGCGGATCAAGGCGGTCCCGACCGGACTCGCGCACGGTACGATCACCGCGGTCACCGCCGCCGGGCCGGTCGAGGTGACGACGCTGCGCCGCGACGTCTCGACCGACGGTCGCCACGCGATCATAGCCTATACCGACGACTGGCGCGAAGACGCGGCGCGGCGCGACTTCACGATGAACGCGCTCTACGCCGATCCCGCGACCGGCGAGATCTTCGATTATTTCGGCGGGCTCGACGATCTCGCGGCACGACGCGTGCGCTTCATCGGCGACCCGTTGCAGCGGATCGCCGAGGATCACCTCCGCATCCTCCGCTTCTTCCGGTTCCACGCGCGCTTCGGCACCATGATCGACAAAGCCGGGCTCGACGCCTGCACCGCGCGCGCCAACGACCTGATGGCGCTCTCCCGCGAACGGATCGCGAGCGAAGTGCTCAAACTGCTGGTCGCCGCCAATGCGGTGCCGGTCGTCGCGCTGATGGTAGAGCGCGGCATTTTCCGCGCCGTCCTCCCCGAGATCGACGCCGCCGGAGCCGAACGTCTCGCCCTCCTAGCCGACCGCGAAGCCGCGGCCGGGATCGCCCCCGACCCGATCCGCCGCCTCGCCATGACGATCGCGCCCGCTGCAGCCGAATCCGTCGGCGCGCGGCTGAAGCTATCGAACACCGACCGCAAACGCCTGATCGCCGCCACCGCCGGGCCCGGCGAGGAGGGCCCCCAGGCGCTCGCCTATCGCGCAGGCACGGCCGGCGCGATCGATCGGCTACTGATCGCGGGCGACGACGTGGCCACGATCAAGGACTGGACACCACCCGCATTCCCGTTCTCGGGCGGTGCCCTGGTCGAACGCGGCCTGCGCAAGGGTCCGGATGTCGCGGCGATGCTGCGCAGGGTCGAGACACAGTGGATCGTCGAAGGCTTCCCCGACGCGGCACGGGTCGCCGTGATCGCCGACGAAATGGTGGCAGCGGCGCTGAACTAGCGCGGCAGACCTGCCGGATCCGCAATCCTCCCCCTGGCGGGGGAGGATCGTGGGGGTGTGGACCAAGTATTCCACCCGCTTCACCGCAGCGCCCCGCCCGTCCCCTCAGTTCTGCCCATCCCGTCAGACCCCCACGCCGCCGGACTCGCCCGCCTCGTCGGACTCGCCCGACCCGTGGGACTCGCCTGCCCCTTCGGACTCGCCCGCCCCTCGACCGTCACCCCAGCGAAAGCTGGGGTATCCCGGTTGGCGCGTGCTGGACGCTCCACGAGGAGATCCCAGCTTTCGCTGGGATGACGGGCGCGGTTGGGATGTCCGGCTGTCGAGACGGTGGACTGTCGGGACGGCAGGTGTTGCTCGGACGGTGAGCTGTAGGGACGACGGTAGCCGTTGAAGCGACGGTAGCGGTTGGACTAGAGCGCGCCACGGGCATGACAGTGGCAGCTGCGTTGGCGGCGCTCAGAACAAAGCCGATCGATGCGCGCCCCCGCCTACGGCGCAATCATCGCAAACGCCGCATCCGCCTCGAGCGGCTTCGCATAGAAATATCCCTGCCCAAACGTGCACCCCAGCGCCGCCAGGGTCTGCGCGAGTTCGTTGGTCTCGATCCCCTCGGCGGTCGTCTTCATCCCGAGCGCCTGCGCAAGACTCAGGATCGCGCGGACGATCGATACCTTGTCGCGGTCCGCGAGCATCCCCGTCACGAAGCTCCGGTCGATCTTCAACACGTCGATCGGCAATTTCTGGAGATACGCCAGGTTCGAATAGCCGGTCCCGAAATCGTCCATCGCCAGCGTCGTACCGAGCGCCTTCAGCGCATGCATCGTCCCCGCGATCCGGTCGGGATCGGACACGATCGCGCTTTCCGTCAGTTCCAGCGTGAACCGGTCACCGGTCAGGCCGGTCGAGTCCAACGCAGCGCTCAGGACCGGAGCAATGTCGTCGCGCTGCAGCTGGATTGCGGACAGGTTGACCGCGACCTTGACGCCGCAATGACCCCCGAAGCGTTCGTCCCAGCGCGCCAAGGTCTGCGCCGCCTCGTCGATCGCCCAGCGTCCGAGCGGAACGATCAACCCCGATTCCTCGGCCACCGGGATGAAATCCGTCGGACAATGCACGTGGCCGTCTCGATCGGTCCAGCGCGCCAGCGCCTCGAACGATACGATCCGCCCGGTCGCGAGATCGCAGATCGGTTGATACGCCAGCCGCAACTCGCGGTTCGCGATGGCACGCCGCAGCGCGGTCTCCATGCTGAACTGCGCGCGTGCGATCGCAAGGTCCTGCGGCAGGTAACTTTCGGCGCGGCCGCTGGCCTTGGCGCGCTTCACGGCGAACTGCGCGTGGCGGATCAGTTCCGCGACGTCCTCGGCTTCGTCGGCGCCATAGGCGATCCCGACCGAGCATTCGACGCTGATCTCGTAATCGGTCAGGCGGAACGGTGCCGTCAGCGTGCGCTGGATCCGCTCGGCCAGCGCATGGGCCTCGCCACGATTGCCGTCGAGCGCCATCAGGATGCCAAACTGGTCGCCGCCGATCCGTGCCAGCGTATCGCCTGCGCGGAGCGCGCCCTTGATCCGCCGCGCCACGGTGATCAGCAATTCGTCGCCCGCCAGCGAACCGAGGCACGAATTCAACCGCCCGAACCGGTCGATATCGATCGCCAGGACGGCGTTGGCGCTACGATCCTCGCCCCCCTCGATCAGGTCCTCGAACCCTTCGCGGTTGGGCAGCCCGGTCAGGCTGTCGGTGGTCATTTCGCGCCGGAGGCTGCGCTCGGTCTGAACCTGCGACGTCTGGTCGACGAAGCTGATCGTACAGCGGTCGCGGAATGCGGCGAACGAACGGGCGATCGTCACGCGGTAATAGCGACAGTCGATCGCGTCGCCGAGCACCCATTCGAAATCCGTCCGGATCAGCTGGGATTCGAGGAAGGCGACGATACGCGGCGCAAGGTCGACGATCATCGGCGACCGTTCCGCCACGACACCGAGGCCCGCGAGCCGGTACGCACGATTCATTGCGAACAGCTCGAACTGGCCTCCGGTCAGCACGAGATGCGCCGCGGGAATGGGGATAAGTTCAAGCGCCCGTGCGACCAGGTCGGTCGCAACAATGTTCTGCGCTATCGCTTCCGGGGCCATCGATGCCATGCCCCTGCCTAGCCGACCTTCGTTAAGACGTCCTGAAGGAACCGAATAGACCGGTTATCTGTCAGTTTTAGCCAATCGCACGATTTTACAGCGCGCTATCCGCTGGATCAGGCAAAACGATTGTCGCGAGGGAAGCCCGTCGGTGGCATTCTTCCCGCCGCACCGCGCGCCGCGCGCCACGGCCCCAAGTCCGATTCGGTTCTTTGCCGCCCGCTACCGCCGCCCATCGCCCAGCTCAAACCCTCGGCGAAGGTGAAGGTGATCGCATCCGCCAGCCCGCCATCGCGGTAGCGCTGCAACTGGAGCCCCTGCCCGCGCGTCATCTCGACCAGTTCGGCGAGCGGGAACACCAGCATCTTGCGATTGTCGCCGATCGCCGCGACGTAATCGTCGGTCGGCCCGATCGGCCGGACGATCTTCAACTGCGCGCCCGGCCGCGGCGTCATCACCGTCTTGCCCTTGCGAGTCTCTGCAATCACGTCCGCGCTGCTCACCGAGAAGCCACGCCCATCGGTCGCGACGATCAGCAGTTTCGGATGCCTGCTCGCGGGCAGCAGCGCGACGATCCCGACGCTGCCGTCGAGGTCGATCATCGCCCGCACCGGCTCGCCGAACCCGCGCCCGCCCGGCAGCTTGTCCGCCGCCAGCGTGTAGAACCGCCCATTCTCCGCCGCGAGCAGCAGCTTGTCCGTCGTCTGCGCGTGGAACGCGAACGCCGGGCCATCGCCCTCCTTGAACTTCAGCGCTTCCGGGCTGGCGAGATCGTTGTGGCCACGCATCGCCCGGATCCAGCCGCGCTGCGACAGGATCACGGTGATAGGCTCGCGCTCGATCATCGCCTCGAGCGGAATGTCGCGCGTCGGTGCGGCCTCCTCGATCGTCGTACGGCGTTTGCCGAGCACCGTCTCCAGCCCATAGCGATCGCGGATCTTCGCCATGTCGCGCTTCATCCGCGCACGCTGTTTCTTCGGATCGGCGAGCAACGCGGCCAGCGTCGCCTGCTCCTTGTCGAGCTTGTCGCGCTCGGTCTTGATCTCGAACTCTTCCAGCCGCCGCAAGCTGCGCAGCCGCATGTTGAGGATCGCTTCCGCCTGACGATCGGTGAGCGCGAACTCGTCGATCATGACCTTCTTGGGCTCGTCCTCGGTACGGATGATTTCGATCACCCGGTCGAGGTTGAGATACGCGATCAGGTAGCCGTCGAGCAGTTCGACCCGGTCGGCGATCTTGCTCAGCCGGTGCTCGGTCCGCCGGCGCAATACCACGAACTGGTGATCGACCCACGCCGCCAGCGCCTCGCGCAAGCTCATCACCCGCGGCGTGCGATCCTTGTCGAGCACGTTGAGATTGAGGCTGATTCGCGTCTCGAGGTCGGTCAGCCGGAACAGCCCGTCCATCAGGATCTGCGGATCTACCGTGCGACTACGCGGCTCCAGCACGATGCGGATCTCGGTATCCGATTCGTCACGCACGTCGGCGAGGATCGGCAGGCGCTTGGCGTTGATCAGCTCGGCGATCTGCTCGATCAGCTTGCCCTTCTGCACGCCGTACGGGATCTCGGTGACGATCAGCTGCCAGCCGCCGCCCTTCTCGCGCTCGGTCTCCCAGCGCGCACGAACGCGGAAGCCGCCCCGCCCGGTCGCATAGGATTCGCGAATTACGGCCGGCGGATCGACCACGAGACCACCGGTCGGGAAGTCCGGCCCCTTCACATGCTCCAGGATCGCCGCGTCGTCTGCATCCGGCCGGTCGATCAGCACGATCGCCGCCTCCAGCAACTCGGCGGCGTTGTGCGGCGGAATGCTCGTCGCCATCCCGACCGCGATCCCACTCGCGCCGTTCGCCAGCAGGTTCGGGAACAGCCCCGGGAACAGCTCGGGCTCGTGGTCTTCGCCATTATAGGTCGGGCGATACGCGACCGCGTCCTCGTCCAGCCCATCCATCAGGTCGATCGCGACCTGCGTCAGCCGTGCCTCGGTATAGCGGTAGGCAGCCGCGTTATCGCCGTCGATGTTGCCGAAATTGCCCTGCCCGTCGACCAACGGATACCGCATCGCGAACGACTGCGCCAAGCGCACCATCGCGTCGTAGACCGACTGGTCGCCATGCGGATGATATTTACCGATGACGTCGCCGACGACCCGCGCGCACTTCTTGTAGCCCTGCGCCGGATCAAGTTTAAGCAGCCGCATCGCCCAGAGCAGCCGCCGATGCACCGGCTTCATCCCATCGCGCACGTCGGGCAGCGACCGCGCCGTGATCGTCGACAACGCATAGACCAGATACCGCTCGCTGAGCGCGCTATCGAAGGGGGCGTCGACGATGCTGTCGAAGGGGTCTTTGAAATCACTGCTGGCCATTGCGCGCATCGATAGCAGCCGCGCGCGTAACGATCAAAGCATCCCGCGCGTCATCGTCACCTTTTGTTCTCGTGGTGCCTTGGGGACATGCCCGGCAACCGCGGCGGCGAGCAACGCGCGATGCTGCCGCCCGGTCTCGCGCCAGTCGTAGCGCTCGCCAAAAGTCCGCGTCGCGCCCCGATCGGGCAGGTCCGCAAGCAACCGCGCGATCCCCTCGGCGATCGCCGCATCCGACCGATCCGCGGTCAGCACGCCAGCCTCGGGCACGCGCACCACCTCGGGCGAACCCCACACCGGCGTCGCCACCAACGGCGTTCCGCAGGCGAGCGACTCGAGCAGGACGTTGGCGATCCCCTCGCGGTCGGAGCAGCTCGCGGTCAGGTCCGCCGCACCGTACAGGTCGGGCAGCCGATGCTGGTCGACATGGCCGAGGAAATCCACCCGCCCCGCAACGCCCAGCTTGGCCGCCAGCGCGCGCAATGCCCCCTCGCGCGGCCCATCGCCGGCGATCATCAACCGCACGTCGGGCAAAGTCGCGATCGCGCGGATCGCGAAGTCATGCCCCTTGCGATCGATCAGATGCCCGACCGACAACACCGTCGGCGCCGTGATCCCCATCCGCTGTCGCAACGCCGCGCGGTCGGCAGGCGGCGAGAACAGGGCGAGATCGACGCCGTGCTCGACCACACAGACTTTCCCGGGCGCCGCACCGATCGCGATCAGTTCGTCGCGCAACGCCGCCGCCACCGCAGTCGTCGCGCTGGCCCGATCGATCGCCGCCAGGATCATAGCCCGCTCGGCGCGATACTGCGCGATCTGGCTGACATCCGACCCGAGCGCGCTCATCACGAACGGCCGATCGAACTTCCGCGCAAGCAGGCTCGCGGCGACGCCGTCGGGATAGAGATAATAGGAATCGATCACGTCGAAATCGAACTCATGCCGTATCCGCGCGATATGCCGGTACAGCGCCGCCGCCATCAGCCACGGCGCGGCGACCATGCCGATCTTCGGCACCACCGGATAGCGCGGATGCGTGATCGCCACGCCGCGGCGCACCGCTGCATGCGGCGCGTTCGCGAACTCGGCATAGCGCCCGAACCGGGGATCGGCGCTCGGGAACCACGGCACGGGCGCGACCACGCGAACCTCGTCGCCGGGCCGGGCGACATGACCGACACGGTGCTCGATAAAGATCCCGTGACGCCGCTGCACGGCATTCGGGTACAGGCTCGACAACACCAGGATCTTCAAGGCGCACCCCCGTGCTCGATCCGCGTGGCCGCAGATCACTTCTACATCTTCTCTACGCCGACTTTCGCCCGGTTCGGGGCAAAATTTACGACGCGGCGTCTACGGACGGGACAGGTCGATGACGGTCGGCTAGCGTCGCCGGATGCGCCTATTCCTCGCCACCGCCTTGCTGCTACCATTGGCCACGATGCCGATGCCCGCCGCCGCCGACCTGCTTACCTGGTCCGTGCTCACCGCCCGCCCCAAGCCGACGCCAGACGCGACGATCGCCTATGGAACCGACCAGATGCAGAAGGTCGACGTCTGGCTCCCCAAGGGCAAGACCGGCGGCAAAGGCCGCTTGCCGGTGGTGGTGATGGTCCATGGCGGCTGCTGGACGACCAGCATCGCCGATCGCAGCCTGATGAACTGGGTCGCCGACGACCTGCGCAACGCCGGCGTTGCGGTGTGGAACATCGACTATCGCGGCGTCGACCGGAGTGGTGGCGGCTATCCCGGCACGTTCCAGGACGCTGCGAAAGCCGCCGACCAACTCACCGTAAACGCGAAGACGTTCAACCTCGACACACGCCGCGTCGTCGCGATCGGCCATTCCGCGGGCGGTCACCTCGCACTCTGGCTCGCCGCCCGCCCGCGGATTGCGAAGACCAGCGCACTCTACAGCGCGCATCCGCTCCGCATCCATCATGTCATCAGCCTCGGCGGTCTCCCCGATCTCGAAGCCACCGCGGCGAACCCCGAAAACGGCTGCGGCACCGAGGTCGTTACCCAGCTCGTCGGTACGCCGACGCCGCAGCACCCCGACATCTATCCCGACACGTCGGTCCCGCGCCTGCTCCCGCTCGGCGTAAAGCAGGACCTGATCAACGGCCGCGAGGACCGGATCATCCCCTTCGTCATGGCCACCGACTATGTCGCCAAGGCGACCGCGGCCGGCGATACCGCCACGCTGCACACGATCCCCGCGACCGGCCATGTCGAACTGATCGCCCCCGAAACGCCCGCCTGGGCAGAAGCAAAGCGTCTGATCCTTACCGACCTGGGAATGACCAAGTGACCCTCGAAGACGCCCGCGCGCTCGACGCGACCGACCCGCTCGCCGCCTACCGCGACAGGTTCGCGCTTCCCGACGGCGTGATCTACCTTGACGGCAATTCGCTCGGCGCGCTGCCCAAGGCGACCCCCGCCGCACTCGCCGATGTCGCTACCCGCCAATGGGGCGACCGCCTCATCCGCAGCTGGAACGAAGGCTGGATCGACGCCCCGCAACGGATCGGCGCCAAGATCGCCCCGCTGATCGGCGCAGCGACGGACGAGGTGATCATCGGCGACACCACCTCGACGCATTTGTTCAAGGCGCTGGTCGCCGCATTGCGCAGCAACCCCGACCGCCACACCGTAGTCAGCGAAGCCGGCAACTTCCCGACCGACCTCCACATCGCCGAGGGCGCGGTCGCCTGCGTCCCCGGCGCGCGCCTCAAGGTGGTCGCGCGCGAAGATCTCGCCGCCGCGCTCGACGACGACACCGCGGTGCTGCTGCTCACACATGTCCACTACAAGACCAGCGACCGCTTCAACATGCGCGAGTGGACCGCCCGCGCGCACGATGCCGGCGCGCTCATGCTCTGGGATCTGAGCCACAGCGTCGGCGCCGTCCCGATCGACCTGACCGGCGCGAACGCCGATCTCGCGGTCGGCTGCACGTACAAATACCTCAACGGCGGCCCCGGTGCGCCGGCGTTCCTCTTCGTCGCCAAGCGCTGGCAGGATTCGTTCGCCAGCCCGCTCTCCGGCTGGATGGGCCATGCCGCGCCGTTCGCGTTCGAGGATGCCTACCGCCCCGCGCCCGGCATGAAGCGCTGGCTCGCCGGTACCCCGGCGATGCTCTCGACCGCCGCGCTGGAAACCGCACTCGACCTCTGGGCCGACATCGACCAGCACGCCGTCGCCACCAAGAGCGCACAGCTCTTCGCCATCCTCGCCGCCGCCGGCGACGCGTTGGGCCTCGACTGCGTCAGCCCCCGAGACTCCGCCAGACGCGGCAGCCACATCAGCTTCCGCCACCCGGAAGCCTATGCACTGACGCAGGCGCTCATCGCGCGCGGGGTGATCGGCGACTTCCGCGATCCCGACATCCTCCGCCTCGGCCTGACGCCCTTGTATCTCAGCCACGAAGACGTCTGGCGCGCGGGCGACATCCTGCGGGACATTCTCGACACCGAAGCCTGGCGCGATCCGGCCTTTGCCGAACGCCTCGCAGTGACGTGAGCGCCTTGGCAAGCCGGTAGCGCGTGCGGCCGTGCACTTGTATCGGTGTGACATGACGCACCCATTCTACGCGATCCACAGCCATGGCCTGATCCGGGTCGCCGCCGCCACGCCGCGCGCGTCGGTAGGGGATACCGCCGCGAATGCCGAGGCCACGATCGCCTTGGCACGTGAGGCGGACGCGAAGGGCGTCGACCTCGTCGTGTTCCCCGAACTGAACCTCACCTCCTATGCGATCGACGACCTGCATCTCCAGACCGCGCAGCAGCGCGCGACGCTGGCCGCGATCGCGACCGTGGTCGAGGCGAGCGCGACCTTGCGGCCGGTGTTGCTGGTCGGCGCGGCGTTGGTGCGCAACGGGCGGTTGTATAACTGCGCGCTGGCGATCGCGCGCGGGCGCGTGCTGGGCGTGGTGCCGAAGACGTTCCTACCCAACTACCGCGAATTCTATGAGAAGCGCTGGTTCGCGAGCGGCGCCGGCCTGACCGGGCTGACGATCGACCTCGACGGTGAAGAGGTACCGTTCGGCACCGACCTGATCTTCGCCGCGCGCGACCTGCCCGGCTTCGTGGTCCATGCCGAGATCTGCGAGGATTACTGGGCCCCCACCCCGCCCTCGACCGCGGGCGCGCTCGCGGGTGCGCTGATCTGCTGCAACCTGTCGGCGTCGAACATCGTCATCGGCAAGGCACGCGAGCGGGCGATGCTGGCGGCGTCGCAATCCGCGCGCGCGGCGTGTGCCTATATCTATTCCGCCGCGGGACCGGGCGAGAGCACGACCGAAGTGGCCTGGGACGGCCAAGGCCTGATCCACGAACTCGGGGAGCAGATCGCCGAGTCTGAGCGGTTTTCGACTGAACCCGAACTGGTGATCGCCGACATCGACTGCGAACGCATCACGCAGGAGCGTCTGCGCAACGGCACGTTCAACGATGCGGCGATATTCGCCGGCAACCCCGAAACGCGCTTCCGACGGATCGCGTTCGATCACGCGCCGGTGCTGACCGACGGCGGTCTCGAGCGCGCAATCCGCCGTTTCCCATTCGTCCCGAACGACCCCGCGCGGCGCGACGACGATTGCTACGAGGCGTTCAACATCCAGGTGGAGGCGCTGTCGAAGCGGCTGGTCTCCGCGCATGCCGAGACGATCGTCATCGGCGTCTCCGGCGGGCTCGACTCGACGCACGCGCTGATCGTCGCGGCCAAGGCGATGGACCGGCTCGGCCGCCCGCGGGCCAACATCCTCGGTTTCACGATGCCCGGTTTTGCGACCGGCGAAGGGACCAAGGCGAACGCCTGGGCGCTGATGCGCGCACTCGGCATCACCGCCGAAGAGATCGACATCAAGCCCGCCGCCCGCCGCATGCTGGAGGATATCGGCCACCCGTTCAGCGAAGGCGAACCCGTCTACGACATCACCTTCGAGAACGTGCAGGCCGGGCTGCGCACCGATTACCTGTTCCGTCTCGCCAACCAGCGCCGCGGGATCGTGCTCGGCACCGGCGACCTCAGCGAGATGGCGCTTGGCTGGTGCACCTACGGCGTCGGCGACCAGATGAGCCATTACGCGGTCAACAGCGGCGTGCCGAAGACGCTGATCCAGTTCCTGATCCGCTGGTGTATCCGCACCGACCAGTATGACGCGGCGACCGATGCGATCCTGTCGACGATCCTTGCGCAGGAGATTTCGCCCGAGCTCGTGCCGGCAGGCGCGGACGGCGCGTTGCAGAGCACCGAGTCGATGATCGGGCCGTACGCGCTCAACGACTTCTTCGCGCATTGCGTGATCCGCCACGGCCTCGCCCCCTCGAAGATCGCGTTTCTGGCGTGGCACGCATGGCGCGACGCGAGCGTCGGCGCGTGGCCGGAGGACCTGCCCGCCGATGCGCGCATCGCCTACGACCTGCCGACGATCCGGAAATGGCTGGAAAAATTCCTGTTCCGGTTCTTCACGACCAGCCAGTTCAAGCGGTCGGCGATGCCCAACGGCCCGAAGGTCTCGGCGGGCGGCGCCTTGTCGCCGCGCGGCGATTGGCGGGCGCCGTCGGACGGGATCGCGACGGCGTGGATCGAAGAATTGCGGTCAAGCGTTCCATAGGGTTAGCTGCGCTACCTTGCATAAACCGCCCGCGCGGCGCATTATGAAAATCCTATGACAGTGGCTCCACCGGATGGATCGCGCGATCGCCGGATCGAGATCCCATCTAACCTTTGGCTGATACACCCGGCAGGCCGTGCGCTTTTGCCGTTCGCGTTGGCGCGTGGAATTTCCGCGAATGCGGTGTCGGTCATGGGGCTCTGTCTCGGCGGAGCCGCTGCGCTCGCCTATACCCAATGGGGCAATTGGGCGCTGGCACTGGTCGGCTTGGTGCTGTCGATGGGATGGCTGATCGCCGACGGACTCGACGGCATGGTCGCGCGCGCGACCAAGACCGCGAGCCCGCTCGGCCGGATGCTCGACGGGCTGTGCGATCACGGCGTGTTCGCGTTGATCTACGTCTCGCTCGCGCTGATGATCGATACGCCCGAAGCCTGGGTCCTCGCCGTCGCGGCTGGTGGCGCGCATGCCGTTCAGTCGAACATGTACGAAGGCGAGCGCTCGCGCTTCCATCGTCGCATCAAGGGCGTGGCGCTCGAAGCGCTTCCCGTTCCGACCGGCAACGCGCTCGTCCGCTTCTATGATGGCGTCGCGAGCAGCATCGACCGGATCGCCATGCCGTTCGAGCGGACGCTCGGCCAGGCCAGCGATCCGGTCGCGCTCGGCGCGCTGTACGGGGCCCGCGCCGTCGCCCCTTTGCGCTTCATGGCCTTGCTTACCGCGAATGTCCGGGTATGGGCGATCTTCGTCGCCTGCTTCGCGGGCAACCCACGCATCTTCTGGTGGTTCGAGATCGTCCCTTTGACGCTCGTGGCCATCGTCGGGCTCGTCTGGCACCGTCGTGTCGAGCGGGCTTTCGTTCGTAATACTTCTGCAACGCGACCAAAGACCGCGTCGCGCATGCATCTTTCGTAAGGAACAGGGTCAGTAATGAATAGCATTCGGATCGCCGTGGTCGGCATCGGCAACTGCGCGAGCTCGCTCGTGCAAGGCCTCGAGCACTACCGTGAGGGCGCCAACGACCAGGTCGGCCTGATGCATTTCGACATGGGTGGCTACAAGCCGAGCGACATCAAGGTCGTCGCGGCCTGGGACGTCGATCGCCGCAAGGTCGGCAAGGACGTCGCCGAGGCGATCTTCGCCAAGCCGAACTGCACCGCGGTGTTCGCACCGAACGTGAGCAACACCGGCACGATCGTGAAGATGGGCAAGAAGCTGGACGGCGTCGCCGACCACATGGCCGACTTCAAGGACGACCGCACGTTCCTCGTCTCCGACGCTGCCGAGCCGACGCGTGAAGAGGTCATCGCCGAGCTGAAGGCATCGGGCGCCGACGTGCTCATGAACTACCTGCCGGTCGGTTCGCAGGAAGCGACCGAATTCTACGCCGAGTGCGCGATCGAAGCAGGCGTTGCGTTCGTCAACAACATCCCCGTCTTCATCGCCTCGAACCCGGTCTGGGCGAAGAAGTTCGAGGACGCTGGCGTCGCGATCATCGGCGACGACATCAAGGCGCAACTCGGCGCGACGATCGTCCACCGCGTGCTGACCGACCTGTTCGCCAAGCGCGGCGTGAAGCTGGATCGCACGTATCAGCTCAACACCGGCGGCAACACCGACTTCCTCAACATGTCGAACCATCGCCGTCTCGAGTCGAAGAAGATCTCGAAGACCGAAGCGGTTCAGTCGGTCGCGGCCGAGCGGATGGACGACGACAACGTCCATATCGGCCCGTCGGACTATGTGCCCTGGCAGAACGACAACAAGGTCTGCTTCCTGCGCATGGAAGGCCAGCTGTTCGGCGGCGTGCCGATGAACATCGAGCTGCGTCTCTCGGTCGAGGACAGCCCCAACTCGGCGGGTGTCGCGATCGACATGATCCGTTGCGCCAAGATCGCCAAGGATCGCGGCATCGCCGGCGTGATCGACCCTGCATCGGCCTATTTCTGCAAGCACCCGCGTACGCAGATGACCGACGATCTCGCACAGATCGAAGTCGAGCGGTTCATCAAGGCCGCCTGACATGATCGACACGCCCCGGATTGAAACGGCGATCATCCTCGCCGCCGGGGAAGGCAGCCGCCTTCGCACCTCCGCCCCGTATAAGCCGCTCTGCGCGGTCGCGGGGCGGCCGCTGATCGCTCATGCGCTCGAAGGTCTGGCGGAAGCCGGTTTCGCGCGGGCGATCGTGACGGTGAGCTACGGGCGTGAGGCGATCGAAGCGTATCTCGCGAGCCGGCGCTGGCCGCTGGCGGTCGAGACGGTGCTCGCCGATCACCGCGAACCCAACGGCGTTTCGGTACTGGCGGCGCGTGATGCGCTAGCCGGTGACGAAGCGATCCTCGCAATGTGCGACCACCTCGTCAGCCCCGAACTCTACGCCCTCATGGCGAAAGCCGGCGCTGGCGGTGGTCTACGCCTCGGCATCGACCGACGGCTCGGCCATGACTGGGTCGACCCCGAGGACGTCACCTGCGTCGCCACCGAAGGCGACCGCATCGTCGCGATCGGCAAGGGCCTCGAACCGCACGACTGCTACGACACCGGCGTCTTCGCGATCGGCCCTGCGCTGTCGGACGCGCTGGCAACGCTCGCGAGCCCGTCTTTGACCGAAGGCGTCCGCCTGCTGGCCGCGCAAGGCCTCGCCCGGATCGTCGATTGCAGCGACATCGACTGGATCGACGTCGACGACGCGCCTGCTCTGGCGAAGGCCGAGGCATGGATGGCGACGAGGGCGGACGCAGTCGCCGCCTGACACAGTCGAGTTCGCGTTCGAGAGCTCCCTGTCACTAACTACACTTCTTTTCCTTGTTCCCTCGCGAACGCGGGGGCCCAGGAGCCACACTCACCGTCCTATATTTAGCTAGGCCCCCGCGTCCGCGGGGGAACGGCTAGGCGGCGCTCTGTGTCACGGTCCAACCGACCCAACCCCAACACCACCCCGGCGAAGGCCGGGGCCCAATTGGGGGACGGCTATAACGAAGCGCAGTCCAACATCACTGCGACCTTACCAATTGGGCCCCGGCCTTCGCCGGGGTGGAAAAGACGGGCGAGCTACTTCGCCCGCCGAACCATCAGAATCTTAACCGGCGCGGCAATCATCTGCCCCTTCATCACCCCGACCCCAGCGGTCGCCGAAATCGGCGCAGCAAGGATGCGTTTCACAACGTCCATCCCCTCGACGACATGCCCAAACGCCGCATACCCCGCGGTGTCCCCACTTCCCGTCGGGTTCGCATCCAACGACAGCACCGGCCCGACGGTAATGAAGAAATCCGCCGTCGCCGTCCCCGGCGCCAATCGCGCCAGCGAGATCGTCCCATCGACATGCGACAGCCCGGTCTTGCTGGTCGGCTCGTGCGCGACGGGCTTCAAGATACGCTTGGGATCGTTCTGCGGCCCGCCCTGGATTAGCCCGGTTCCCTGCCCCAGGTTCATTGCGCGATAGAACGTCACCCCATCGAGCCGCTTCTGATCGACATAGCGCAGAAAATTCGCGGTCGTCAGCGGTGCGCGATCCTTCTCCAGCGTCAGCGTGATCGGCCCCTCGCTGGTCGTCATCACGATCGAGACGGTCGCCGCCGGCGCCGCCTCGGCCGGAACAGGCGTGGCAGGTGCCGCCGGAGCGATAGTTTGCGCCGAGCCGGAAACAGCACAGAGAAGGACGAGCGAAGCGCCGAGCGTTTTCAAGATCATGACCAAGGCTACCGCGGCAAACGCGCCCTGTCAGCCGAGAACATCAGCCGACAACGATGCGAAATTGCGTGGCGCAAACTATTGCTTGGGTTTGCACGCCCGTGCGCAATGCGTATCCGGGACGCGATGACCGATCTCGCCATTCTCTACGAGCACCCGCTCTGGTTCGAACCGCTGTTCGCCGCGCTCGATCGCCGCGGCGTCGCGTTCACCCGCGCCACGCCCGACGGTTTTTGGAACCCCGCCGACCAGAGCGCCCCCGCCCCCATCGTCTTCAACCGCATCGCGATGTCGAGCTTCCTGCGCAACGACGAGCATCCGATCTTCGACACGATGGCGATGCTCGATCACTGGCGCCGCACTGGTGCGCGCGTGGTAAACGGCACCGACGTCCTCGCGATCGACGCCTCCAAGGCGCGCCAATTGTCGCTGATCGCCTCGCTCGGCCTCGCAATCCCCGAGACACGCGTCGTCCACCGCGCCGCCGACGTCGTCCCCGCCGCGCAGACGCTGTGCTTCCCGCTGGTCGTGAAGGCGAACATCGGCGGCTCCGGCGCAGGCATCATCCGCTTCGACAGCCTCGACGAACTGCGCACCGCCGTCGCCGACGCAGGCCTCCCAAACAGCGTCGACGGCGTCCTGCTGGTGCAGGAATACGTCCCCGTCCGCGACGGCGCGATCACCCGGATCGAGACGCTCGACCGCAAGTTCCTCTATGCGATCGAAGTCACAGGCGGCGGTGCGTTCGATCTCTGCCCGGCGGACGCGTGCGTCGTCCCCGGCTCGGGCATCAAGATGGCCGCGGTCGAGCCCTCGCAAACCCTGAAGGACGCTACCGAAGCGATCGCCCGTGCCGTCGATCTCGACGTCGGCGGGGTCGAGGTGATGATCGACGACCGTGACGGCGTCGCGCGCTTCTACGACATCAACGCGCTGTCGAACTTCGTCGCCAAGCCCTTGGATGTACTCGGCTGGGATCCGCACGACCGCCTCGTCGATTACCTCGTCGAACAGATCGAGAAGGTCCGCTGATGCGCTATGGTTACTGGACTCCCGTCTTCGGCGGCTGGCTTCGCAACGTCCCCGACGAGGGGATGGAGGCGAGCTGGGCGTACACCAAGGCGCTGACGCAGAATGCCGAGCGCTGGGGCTATGACCTGACGCTGATCGCCGAGCTGAACCTCAACGACATCAAGGGCATCGAACAGCCCGCGCTCGACGCGTGGTCGACGGCGGCGGCGCTGGCGGCGGTGACCGACAGCATCGAGCTGATGGTCGCGGTCCGTCCGAACTTCCATCACCCCGCGCTGTTCGCCAAGGCCGCGGCGAACATCGATCGGATCTCGGGCGGGCGGCTCGCGCTCAACGTCGTCTCGTCCTGGTGGGCGGACGAGGCGAAGCAATACGGCCTCCAGTTCGACCAGCACGACGATCGCTACGCGCGCACCGCTGAGTGGCTGACCGTCGTCGATGGGTTGTGGACGCAGGAGCGCTTTGACTTCGCGGGCCAGTTCTACACCACGCAGCAGGCGATCTGCTCACCTAAGCCCGCCAAGCGCCCGACCGTCTATGCCGGCGGGGAGAGCGAGAAGGCCAAGGCGATGATCGCCGCGCAGTGCGACGCGTACGTCATGCACGGCGACCCCGCCGACGCGATCGCGCCAAAGATCGCCGACATGGCGGCGCGACGTGAAGCAGCAGGCGGCGCGCCGATGCAATACGGCATGGCCGCCTACGCGATCGTCCGCGACAGCGAGGCGGAGGCGAAACGCGAACTCGAGCGCATCACCAGCGTCACCGAGCTTCCCGCGGGCTATGCGAATTTCGACCAGTGGCTGTCGGGCACGCAGCTCGAACGCGAGATGAAGATCCAGGAATATTCCGTCTCCAACCGCGGCCTGCGCCCCAATCTGGTCGGCACGCCCGAACAGTTGAAGGAGCGTGTCGCAGAGTATGAGGCGGCTGGTCTCGACCTACTGCTGCTCCAGATGAGCCCGCAGGCCGAGGAAATGGAGCGGTTCGCGGTGCAGGTCATGGGCACCACATGATCCGCCTGACCGACGTCGTTAAAACCTACCCGGCAAGCGAGGCCGCGGCCCTCGACGGCGTGTCGCTTGAAATCCCGGCGCGCGGCGTATTCGGGGTCATCGGCCAGTCCGGCGCAGGCAAATCGACGCTGATTCGCCTGATCAACGCGCTCGAACGCCCGACTTCGGGCCGGGTCGAAGTCGATGGCGTCGACGTAGCCGCCTTGTCGGCCGCGGACCTACGAGCGCTGCGCCGCCGGATCGGCATGATCTTCCAGAACTTCGGCCTGCTGTCGTCGCGCACGGTCGCCGCGAACGTCGCGTTCCCGCTGGTGCTCGCGGGCGTATCCCAAGCCGAGCGCGAGACGAAAGTCGCCGCGCTGCTCGACCGCGTAGGCCTGGCCGATCACGCCACCAAATACCCCGCCCAGCTCTCCGGCGGCCAGAAGCAGCGCGTCGGCATAGCCCGCGCGCTCGCCACCGACCCCGACATCCTGCTCTGCGACGAAGCCACCAGCGCACTAGACCCCGAAACCACCCGCTCGGTCCTGACCCTCCTTCGCGACCTCAACCGAGACCTTGGCCTGACGATCGTTCTCATCACCCACGAAATGGACGTTGTACGCTACGTCTGCGACCGCGTCGCCGTCCTCGAACGCGGCCGCATCGTCGAGACCGGCGAAGTCACCGATATATTCGCCAACGCCACCCACCCGGCAACGCAGCGCATGCTGGCGGCACTGGCGGCATGAGCTTCTTCGCCAACATCGACTGGTCGGACATCGGCCAGGCGTGCCTCGACACGCTGATCATGCTCGGCGGATCGCTGATCCTGACGATCGCGTTCGGCCTGCCGCTCGGCGTCCTGCTCTACCTCACCGACCGGGGCCGGCTGTCGCAGAACCGCGTCGCCAACGCCGTGCTCGGGATCATCGTCAACATCCTCCGCTCGGTCCCCTTCATCATCCTGCTGATCGTGATGATTCCGCTCACCGTCATGCTCGTCGGCACCTCGCTAGGCGTCGCCGGCGCGATCCCGCCGCTCGTCGTCGGAGCCGCGCCGTTCTACGCGCGCCTCGTCGAGGGATCGCTTAAGGAAGTCGACCGCACCACGATCGAGGCGGTGCAGTCGATGGGCGCCACCACGCGCCAGATCGTCACCGGCGCGCTGATCCCCGAGGCGCTGCCAGGACTGATCGCCGGCGCCACCGTCACCGCGGTCGCGCTCGTCTCGTTCACCGCGATGGCGGGCGTGGTCGGCGCGGGCGGACTCGGCGATCTCGCGATCCGGTTCGGCTATCAGCGCTTCCAGACCGACGTCATGGTCGTCACCGTCGTGCTGCTGGTCGTGCTCGTCCAGATCATCCAATACGCCGGCGACGCGCTCGCCCGCCACTTCACCCGCCGCTAGGATTTCGTATGAACCGTCGCACCCTGCTCGCCTCGTTCTCGCTGCTCGCGCTCGCCGCCTGCGGAGGCGCCAAGACCAACGACGGCAAGACGCTGACGATCGCCGCGACCGCAGTACCCCACGCGGAAATCCTGGAATCGATCAAGCCGACGCTCGCCAAGGAAGGCGTCGACCTCCAGATCCGCGTCTTCAACGACTATGTCCAGCCCAACCTCCAGGTCGAGCAGAAGCAGATCGACGTGAGTTATTTCGAGACCAAGCCGTATCTCGACCAGTTCAACGCCTCGCGCGGCACGCATCTCGTGACCTACGCCGGCGTCCATGTCGAACCGCTCGGTGCCTATTCGCGCAAGTGGAAGTCGATCGCGCAGATCCCCAACGGCGCCACCGTCGCGATCCCGAACGAGCCGAGCAACGGTGGCCGCGCGCTGCTGTTGCTCCAGAAGGCCGGGCTGATCACGCTCCGGAACCCGACCAATCCGCTGTCGAGCCTCAACGACATCGCCACCAACCCGAAGAACCTGAACTTCAAGGAACTGGAGGGCGCCACCCTGCCCCGCACGCTCGGCGAGGTCGATCTCGCGCTGATCAACACCAACTACGCGCTCGACGCGAAGCTCAACCCGGTCCGCGACGCGCTCGCGATCGAGGACAAGAACAGCCCTTACGTCAATTTCGTCGTCGGCCTGCCCGGTGGCGAGAAGGACCCGCGCGTCGTGAAACTGATCGCCGCACTGCGTAGCCCGGCGACCAAGACCTTCATCGAGCAGCATTATCGGGGTGCGGTGCTCCCGGCGTTCTGATACCGGCGCGAGCCTCGTTAGCGTAATTCAGAGGCTCCATGACGGTCGTCGCCGCGTATCTCTATCGTCATGGCAAGCGTGTCCGCGCGGTCTCGATCGACGAAAAGGTCGATTGCCCCGCGGATCGCTCGGAGTTCGTCTGGATCGGCATCTGCGATCCGTCGGCCGAGGAAATGCGGACGCTGAAGGATCAGTATAACCTCCACCCGCTGGCAGTGGAGGACGCGATCAAGGCTGACCAGCTGCCCAAGGTCGACGTGTACGGCGACCAGCTGTTCGTGGTCGCGCGCACCGCGCAACTCGAAGACGACAAGATCGCGTACGGCGAAACCGCGATCTTCGTCGGCCACAGTCACATCATCAGCGTCCGCCACGGCTCGGCACGCTCGCACAGGGCACTCCGCGAACAGCTCGAAGCCGCGCCCACCTTGCTCATCAACGGCGTCGACTACGTCCTCCACGCAATTCTGGACTACGTCGTAGACGGCTACCTCCCGATCGTCGAGAGCATCGAGGACGAGGTGCTGGCGATGGAGCAACGCACCATCGACGCCTTCCTCGGCCGCGACGAAATTGTCCGTATCTTTGGTCTGAGACGCGAAATGATCCGCTTCCAGCGCATCCTCGGACCAATGGGCGAGGTCGCGAGCAAGATCGTCCGCCTAGACCTGCCGTGCATCGATACCGAAGCGAAACCGTATTTCAGCGACGTACTCGATCACGTCCGCCGCGTGCAGACGATGGTCGAGGGCCTGCGCGAAGTGCTGACGTCGGTGTTCGAATTCAGCAACCTGCTCGAACAACAACGCACCGGCGCGATCACCCGCCAGCTCGCCGCCTGGGCCGCGATCCTCGCCGTACCGACCGCGATCGCGGGGATCTACGGCATGAACTTCGAGAACATGCCCGAGTTGAAGACAGAGTACGGATATTTCGTCGTACTGGGTGTGATCGGGGTCGTCTGCGCCGCGCTGTACGTGAAGTTCAAGCAGGCGAAGTGGCTCTAACTAGGACCTAGCTTAGCTTGTTTCCCCGCGAAGGCGGGGACCCAGACTGGGCTCCCGCCTTCGCGGGAGAACAAGAAAGCGGCCGGGACACATGCCAAAGTTCATCCCCCGGCCGGCTCTCGCTCAAACCTTGACGAGCATCTTCCCCGTGTTCCCACCCGAGAACAGCCCCAGAAACGCATCCGGCATCGTCTCGAGACCCTCGTGCACGGTCTCCTGCCGCTTCAGCGTCCCCGCCGCCAGCATCCTGCCCATGTCCTTGTAGAACTCCTCGGCGCGATCCATGTAGTCGCTGACGATGAACCCTCGGATCTGCACGCGGTTACCGATCAGCCGCGCAAGATACTTCAGCTGCGTCGCAGCCCCGCTGTTATACACGTCGATCATCCCGCACACCGCGAACCGCGCATGCATGTTCGCATGCGCCAGCGCCGCGTCGAGATGCTCGCCGCCGACGTTGTCGAAATACACGTCGATTCCTTTCGGAGCAGCCTCGCCAAGCGCCTTCACCACCGGCACGTCGCTCTTATAGTCGATCACCGCATCCGCGCCGAGCGACTTCACCCACGCGCACTTCTCCGCGCCGCCGGCCGACCCGATCACCGTCATGCCCTTGGCCTTCGCGACTTGCACCACGGTCGATCCGACCGCACCCGCCGCCGCCGATACGAACACCGTGTCGCCCGCCTTCGCCTCGGCAACCTGAAGCAGGCCGAAATACCCGGTCATCCCCGGCATGCCGAGCTGACCCAGGAACGCCTGCGGAGGCACGTCGAGCGCGGGCAGCTTCTGCACCTGAGAGGCCGGCACCACCGCCTCGTCGCGCCAGCCTGCCATGTGCAGCACCATGTCGCCGACCTTGATGCCGTCGTCGTTGCTCTCGACCACTTCGCCGACCGCGCCGCCCTGCATCGCCTCGCCCAGTGCGAACGGCGGGACATAGCTCTTCACGTCGTTCATCCGCCCGCGCATGTACGGGTCGACCGACAGCCAGCGATTGGCGATGCGCACCTCGCCGGCGCCGAGCGTCGACTGGTCGAGATCGATCATGGCGAAGTCGGTATGCTTCGGCATGCCTTGCGGACGTGCCTTCAGGCTCCATGCACGGGCCATAAACTTGCTCCTGTCTTGATTATTCGTGTTGCGGGTATGGCGAAACGCACACTCAACGCAACCTGCAAAAAGGCCCGGACGTTTCCGCCCGGGCCCCTGTTCGGCTGACATCATGCGACGCCAGCCAACGCTTTCAACCAGTTAGTTCAACCAGTTAGTACGTGGTCGAACCCGACTTGCCGAGCGTGTCCGACGTCGTGCCAGTGGTCGTACCGCCGGTCGTCGTGCCCGTGGTCGATGCCGTGCTGGTCCCGGTGCTGCCGGTCGCCGTGCTGCCCGTCTGCGAGCTGGACGCATAACCGCTGGTGCCGGCATCCTTCTTGTCACCGCCCGTACGATCGCCGTACTCGAACATCGCCGAGTTGCGCTCTTCTTCCTTCCACGCCGACTTGGCTTCGTCGGCCGACTTCGACAGCGTGACCTTGCCATCGACGGTCTTGATCCAGCGCGACGGGATCGAATGATGCACACCGCCCGCATCGCGGTCGTTCTTGGTCAACAGGATCCGGTCGCCCTTCACCTTGTCGACCGTGCCGACATGGCTGCCGTCGGAGCCGACGACTTCCATATGCTCGGTGACCTGCGACAGCGAACTGCGCTGCCCCTGGCGCTCGTTGCGCCACGACGAGAACTCGTTCTCGAACTTCGAGCGGTTCTCGTTACGATATTCGTCATAGTCACGGTCGAGCGCCGCGATCTGCGTGCTGCGCCAGCCATGATAATGGTCGTCGTGCGTGTTCGACGAGCGATTGCCGAACGAGCTGTTGTCCGAGTTGCCATAGGACCGCTCGTCATAGCGTGCATCGGCTTCGCGGCGGCGCTCGGCCTCGTCGTCACCGAACCACGAGCGAACTTCGTCGCCTGCGCGCGCGATGAACCCGCGATCGTCATAGTCATAGCCCTGTGGCTGGCGACCATAGTCACGCCCCTCGTTACGGCTGCCGCCGCGCGAAGTGTTGCGGTTGTCGTCATCGGCATCGCGGTTGCGGCCTACATCCTCGAAGCGGCGACCGTCCGATGCATAACTGCCGTGATATTCGGTATCGCCCGAACCCTGGCTGCGCTGGCCGTAGGACTGCTGGCCATAGCCCTGGCCGGAGCGCTGCTGGCCATAGCCCTGCTGCCCGTAACCCTGCTGGCCATAACCTTGCTGGCCGTAACCCTGGCCCGATCCCTGTCCGTAGCGCGACTGGCCATAGCGATCGCCGCCCGATGGCTGCGAGCGGTCATTGTGGCCGCCGTAATAGTCACGCCCGCCCTGCTCGCGACCATATTGGTCGCCGCGTCCCTGGTCGTCACGCCCCTGATATCCCTGGCCGCGACCGCTGCGGTTGTCGTCGCGGTCATATTCGCCGGCGGCTTCATACTCACGCGCGCTGGAACGGCCATAACCGCCACCGTCTGCGCGGAAATCGCGACCATAGTCGTTCGAGTTCGGCCGACCGTAATAGTCGCCCGACTGGCGATCTCGGGTGTTGCGTTCGTAGACCATAGGAACCTCCTAATTGCTGTCCTGCGGCTGCCGGCCCCGTTGATCGCGGGGTCGTACATTCCGAGGATTACAAGCGCCAAGCTGGCGGAATGTTCCTGTGATTGCGGCAACTTGACGGCGACCCGACGCTCCGTTGCGACGACGCGCCGAAGGTCAGTTGGCGCAGTCGCGCCAACCCGGTTGCAACGCCCAAATCGAGCCGCTAGATCATCGATCCTGGCCTATGGCCAACCGCGCGGGGCCGTAGCTCAGATGGGAGAGCGCTGCAATCGCACTGCAGAGGTCAGGGGTTCGATTCCCCTCGGCTCCACCACGCGCGCTGGAACTCATATCGGTGGCGTAGCGGGATAAACACGCACCCTTCTGCTGGCCGCACATCGGCGTTAGGTGTGGGCATCCTCTGCGAGGTTTTCGATGCCGACCGACCCATTCCTGCTCAACCCCAACCTCGATGTCTCGGACCTGCGCGCGCGGTACGCGCGCGCAGGTCGCGTCAGGATTAAGGACCTGTTGTCGGGCGATGGGCCGCAACGCCTGCACGCATATCTTCAGGACCATGCGGATTGGCGGCAGGTGCTGAACAGCAACGACACTTTTTTACGAACTCGATCGCTCGGTCCGCGACGCGATGAGCGATCCGCAGCGAAAGGCGCTGGATGCCGCGGTTCACAAGGGCGCCGAGAACGGTTGCCAATATCGCTACGAGACGATCCGCGTGGCGGACGGCGTGGGCGCACGCGTAGCGAACCCCGATCTGCTCACGCTATTCGCTTCGTAGTTGTCGAGTCCCGCCCCGCTGGCGGTGCTGAAGGCGATCACCGGCGCCGACGATACGCGGTTCGTCGATGCGCAGGCGACCGCCCACGCAGCCTGCGACTTCCTCACCGCGCACGACGACGAGGTTGCCGGCAAGGATCGACGTGCGGCCTATGTGTTCGGCCTCACCCCGCAGTGGCGCGCCGAATGGGGCGGCCTGCTGCTGTTCCATCATCGCGACGGCATGGTCGAGGGACTTGTCCCGGACTTCAACACGCTCGATATCCTAGCTGTCCCGCAACTCCACAGCGTGTCCTATGTAACGCCCTCCGCGCCGACGAAGCGGTATTCGATTACGGGATGGTTGCGGGCGCAGCGGCAGCCCCTCTGACATTGTCAGTCGGAGCCGCAACCGCGGGGCGGAATGACGGGTTGCTATCTCATCAAATGAGCGAAGGCTTCATCTTAGCGCCTATGCTTTTAGCAGATGCATCCTAAGATCTACCGCAAATTTCATTGAACCACTGCGGATTTGGCCCCGGGCTTGAGCGCTAGCGCCTGACGAAGCGCCGCCACTTCAGCGTTGAGATACGCCAGCCTGTCCGGCGTCATTCCCGATCGTTCCACGATCAACGGCCCCAGACATCCCGTCTCAGCCCAGCAGGCGCGACCCGCGTCGGTCAAACGGACGCGGACCTCACGCTCGTCGGCGGGATTGCGAATCCGCGTAACGAGCCCCGCTGCCTCCAAACGCTTGGCCAGTGGCGTGATCGTGCTCGGTTCCAGCGCGAGCCTCTCGGCGATGGCGCCGATCGAACGGCCATCCTGAACCTCGTTCAAGGTCTGAAGAACGAGAAACTGCGGGTAGGTTATGCCAAGCCGGTCGAGCGCAGGCTTATAGGCACGATTTATCGCGATCGTCGCAGCGTAGAGCGAAAAGCACAGTTGATCGTCGAGTGGCAGAGGGTCGGACACATATAGCTCCTTTATAACTATCACTATCACGGAAATTATTATTGCACAAAATAATGCTGGACAACCGTAGCAAGGCTACCTAGATATTTATCGCGATAAGCAATTGGAGACTCAAAATGTCGATCGACGTGAAATACACCACTGAAGCCACAGCAACCGGTGGTCGTGACGGACATGCTCGTTCGCAGGACGGTCGCTTCGACGTCGCGCTCTCGACGCCAAAGGAACTGGGCGGCGCAGGCGGCGACGGCAGCAACCCGGAGCAGCTGTTCGCGGCCGGTTATTCCGCCTGCTTCATCGGCGCGCTGAAGGTCGCCGGCCAGCAGTTGAAGATGAAATTGCCCGAAGACGTCGCGGTCACGGCCAAGGTCGGCATTGGTCCCCGGTCCGCGGGTGGTTTCGGTATCACGACCGACCTGACGGTATCGTTGCCGGGTCTGGAGCGTGACGATGCGCAGAAACTGGTCGATGCAGCACATCAGATTTGTCCGTATTCCAACGCGACGCGGGGGAATGTGGATGTTGGGTTGACGCTCGCCTGAGGAATTCGCTTAAATACCGGCGTGGCGGTGGGGGTCGTTGCGTGCCGCTGCGCCGGGTGTGGGCTGTTGGCAACTGTTGTCCTTGATGGAGAATTAGCGCGGTTGCCGAGTTTTGGCGGTCGGCTCATGCGTCCCTCAGCTACCACCCGCCCGTCGACTTCGGCCTTGGCCGCGTCGGCAAAAGATAACCCAGGATACGGTCCGTACGGTTTTCGTCACCCAATTGATCGAGAGCAATACGGTAACCCGATCCGCCCGGACATTTCCTCCTCGACACCGCGTTGACGATCGCCACCACAGGCTTTGCGGAGAGAATGACATGGCCGTTAAATTCGCCGGAACGATGAACGCGATCAACCGCGGACTTGATGCTACCAAGCCCACCAAGGGTGCCGACATGGTTGAGGATTGGGAAGCCGCGCTGGCCGACGTCGATACTGCGGGTGCCAAGGGCATCCTGCGCGACCTCGCCTCGCTGCGCAAGCAACTGGAAAAGGACACGCCCGACGCGGATCGCGTCCATGCGCTGTTGCACCGCCTGGGCACGGCGACGACCAAGATCGCCGACAAGTCCGACAAGTCGCAGGAGAAACTCAAGGCGCTTGGCGAGGCATTGACCGAAGCCGGTGAGGATTCGCCGGACGAGGAGGAAGACACCGAGGCCGCCGCAAGCCCGAAGCGCGCGCGCAAGAAGGCGTAAGTATAGTGGGCCGGTCCGACGACCGGCCCATCTATCTCGTTTCCCGGTCGTCCACGTCGCGCGATCCCCGGGCTTTTGACCCGCGCGACCTCTTAGCCGGCATCCCCGACCGGCCTGCTCGCGTCACCCTTTGAGCTTGGATACGTGCACCGCGATCAGTTTTATATACGCGGCCGAAGCAACGCCGAGCGAGAAGGCGGGAACGTAGACCATTCCGACGCCAAATAGCGGTGCAGCCGCGTACGCCTTATAGGCTGTCCAGCTGGCGATCACCAGATACAGAAATACTGCACAAAATCCCAAGCTGGCGAGAACAAGGGCGATCTTGGCTGCCCGATCCAGGTCAATAGACTTGCGTTCGTCCACGATATTCGACCGGATTATCACATTGTAATGGACGAATATCGCGATGCCCGAAACTATCCCGATTGCGGCTACTGCACTGGTATAGTGGAAAACATACCATCCACTGACAGCCCAGCCCGCCAATAAATATACGGGCGGAAGCCATCCCAAGATGGCCTTGCAGATTGCATTTAGCGTCACTGGCGCACCTTCCCGTTCCAAAAACGTCCGTCCTGCAACGCCTGCAGGATTGCTGGCAAATCAGAGCGCTTAGAGTACAGCCAGACCCGCGGGTGATCCGGCGGGATGGTTTCGCAGCGACTGATTGAGAGTTTGCTAACGGGCTGTGTTCGCAGACGCGGCCAGGCTCATCGCCTTGGCGGAACTTGAGAATTCTATCCGTGCGCCCGATCGCGGGTCGCTGTTATGTACTCAGTGGGTCGGCGCGGTGTCTGGGACGGCTGGTGTCACGATTTCCAGCTTGCCCATCTTGACCACGGAGTCCGTGATCCAAACAACGGGAATGCCGACCCACGCATCGTTCAGCGGCTTGCTGTTGCGCCGCGGGGGATGAACCCGGAAGATCCGTGAGGCGGTCAGCGCCGCCTTGCCAAAGCCAAATCCCCCGGCGCTCTCGGCGATGACGCGGCAATCATGGACGCGGGTCGAGAGCAGAACCCGGCAGGCGAGGACCGCCTTTCCGGAAATGCGTTTCTCGACGGCCTGCCGGGGTGCAAACGGCTGCAACGCACTGTCGCCAGGTTTCCATACCCAATCGGCCTTTCGAAGAACGTCGAGCGGGCCTGGGCCGTCGAGTTCACCGCCGGCGACGCCGTTACCAGATCCGGTGCCAGCCCCGATGCGTCGCCACCACCGTTCACCGATCTGTTCCAAAACCGGGGTCGGTGAGTAGCAGGATACCAAGGCTTTACCCTTCAAGTGTCTGGCAAACGCCATGATTATCTAAACCGACCGCCAAGTCTACTCTGTCGGGGGCAAATCGGTTGCGATCGTCCGGCGGCACCGTCCAAGCACATCGGTGTCGGTGGCACGAAGCCTGCGACCAGAAGATTAGACGCCAATGGACGACGTCGGAGGCGTGTTCACGCGGGCATCTGGTGGCGGCTTTCCCATCGTGAGGTTTCGAAAGCGTTCGGATCGCCTTTGCCCCAGTCATCATGGCTGCGTCGATACTATACGCTACGTTCAGCCAGCCGTTGTCTATGCGATTAACTGTGCGCTACCATTGCCAGGCCAATGTGGCGGAATTGTCAGACGTTGCGTTACAGCGATGCAGGAGATGGGTCCGGGTTCGATTTCCCGCCGCGGGCCCCATCACTGATTTCTGTCGCGCGCTTCGGCCGTTATCGCTTCGATCAGAGACGAGGATAGTGCCATGCGTTTGACCTTCACCCTTGCGGCGGCCTTGCTGGCCAGTTCGACATTGGCGCAAGCCGAAGCTGGCGAGACGCGTGCGCGGATCGATACCGGTCGATTGCAGGGTCGCGAGTCCGGTGGAGTCGTGGCGTTCAAGGGTATTCCGTTCGCTGCGCCGCCGGTCGGTCCGCTCCGCTGGCGAGCCCCCCAGCCCGCGGCCGCCTGGCGCGGCGAGCGCGACGCGAGCCGCTATGCCAATGACTGCATGCAGCAACCTTTCCCAAGCGATGCCGCGCCGCTTGGCACGCCGCCGGCCGAGGATTGCCTCTATGCCAATGTGTGGAAGCCCGCTGGTGCGAAGGCGAAATTGCCGGTGATGGTGTGGATCTACGGTGGCGGCTTCGTGAACGGCGGATCGTCGCCACCGACCTATTCCGGCAGCGAATTGGCCAAGTCCGGCATCATGGTCGTCAGCTTCAATTACCGCCTCGGACGGTTCGGCACGTTCGCGCATCCGCAGTTGACGAAGCAGGATCCCGATCACGGGCTGCTTGGCAATTATGGCTATATGGATCAGCTCGCCGCGCTGAAATGGGTCAAGCGCAACATCGCGGCGTTCGGCGGCGACCCCGTCAACGTGACGATCATCGGCGAAAGCGCAGGCGGCATGTCGGTCCACACTTTGCTGACGTCACCGATGGCGCGCGGGACATTCCAGAAGGCGGTGGTGCAATCGGGCGGCCCCAGCACCGGGCCTGCCGGGACGATCGCCACGGCGGAGACGATCGGCATCGCGTTCGCGCAGTCGAAGGGGATTGCGGCCGATGATCCGCAGGCCTTGGCCAAGCTGCGTCGACTGTCGGCGGACCAGGTGACCGATGGCTTGAGCCTGGCGGCGATGTTCACGCCGGGATCGGGGCCGCGGACGTATAGCGGGCCGGTGGTCGATGGCAGGCTCGCGGTCGATCCCGTCGCCGCCTATGCCGCGGGACGGTTCGCCCGGGTGCCGGTGATGATTGGCGCGACCAGTGACGATATCGGTGGGCCGCAAGGCTATATGATCGCCGGCGCGCGCGACACCGCGGCGGTGCTCGCGGCGAAGGGCGTGCCGACCTATCATTACCGGTTCTCGTATGTGGCGACGTCGGTTCGGACCGCTAAAACCGCGGGCGCATCGCATGCGACGGACATCCCATTCTTCTTCGATACCGCAGCGATAAAATATGGTGCGCAGACCAGCGCGACCGACCGGGCGGCGGCGCACACCGCGAGCGCGTATCTCGTGAACTTCGTCAAGACCGGTAACCCGAACGGTACAGGGCTGCCGAAATGGCCGGCGACGAAGGCGGACGCGCCGGCGATGCTCGATCTGGATGCGCAGGGCGGCGCGGCATTGATCGAAGGGGACTGAACCGAAAACCCTCTCCCGGTGGGGGGGGGAGGGTTTCGGAGGTCAGTCGTTCATCCGAGCGGTCAGAACCGGACGGTGGCGCCTACCGCCAGGTTGCGGCCGAGTGAGTCGTAACGCGCGGGGATGGTGTTGCTGCGCGCGAGGCTGATGTCGTACGAATTCGCCAGGATCGGCGGCGTCTTGTCGAGCAGGTTGTTGGCGACGAACCGAAGCGAGAAGTCCCTCGAGATCGCGAACGTCATCGCCAGATCGAAATAGCTGACCGGCGCGATATGGTAGAAGGTCGTCCGCGCGCGGGCCGCAGTGCCGCCGATCGCCTCGTCACCCGAATTGTCGGCATGCGTCAGCGAACCGACATAGCGCCAGTTGAACGACGTGCTGAAGATCCCGTCGCCAGTCGTGTAGGTCGTCCGCAGACCGTGCGACCATTTCGGCAGCAGCTGGCTGCAACCGTTGCCGAAATAGCCTGCGCAGTTGCGCTTGGGCTGAAGCGGTGAATCCTGGCCGCCCGCGAACGTCGTCAGCGATCCGTTGAAGTTCAGATCGAGCTTGCCCGCACCGCCAAGGCCGACCGTGTACTGGCTCTGAAAGTCCCAGCCGCGGGCGATCGAGAAATAGTAGTTGGTCGTGCCTGCGCGGATGAAGCCGCTGGTCGGGTTGCTCGCGGCGGCGGCGTAGAGGATGCCGGTGCCCGGCTGGCGGACGATCCCCGAGCAGAAGAACTGGTCGCCGCCCGAGCGCAGGCAGCCATCGGTGTAATAGCTGTCGTCGTTATAGCCGAGCGAGTTGTTGATCTTGATCCGATAGCGATCGACCGAGAAGACCAGCCCCTTGAGGAAGCTCGGCTTCACGACCAAGCCATAGGTCTGCGTGTAGGCGGTCTCGGGATCCGCGGTGAAGCCACCCGAGCGCACCGTGCACTGGTCGTTCGGGCACAGCAGCGTGGCGCTGCCGTACAGTGCGTCCGACAGTCCGGTCGCGGCGCACACCTCGCGCGAGGCGAGCGGCGTGGTGCTGGTGATCGTGCGGCCCGGATTGTTCGGATCCGCCACCTGCCGCGCGACTGGCGCGCAGAAGTCGTTCTGCGATCCACCCTGGCGGCTGTAATCGATGTTCGTCGCCTGGCGGATCTCGAACACCGTCGGTGCGCGCTGCGCCTTGTTGAACGAGGCGCGGAAGGTCAGGTCGCTGATCGGCGCATAGACGCCCTCCAGCTTCCAAGTGTTGAAGACGCTCGGGTTGCTGCTGTATTTCGAGACGCGGAAACCGCCGGTCGCCTGCAACAGATGCGCGAAGCGACGCTCCTGGACCAGCGGCGCCTGAACCTCGATGTTCGATTCCCAGACGTCCTGGCTGAGATTGAAGTCGGTGCCGCCATTCTGCTCGCGGTAGATCGCATCGGCGGACGAGGCATAGCTGTCCTTGCGGTATTCGGCGCCGAGCGCGATCGCGACGCCGTCGTTCGCGAAGGGCGAGGTGACGCCGTATTTGCCGAGATCGCCGGTGACCGACGAGACGACGTCCCATAGCTTGGCGACGCCCTTCGACGTGCCGCTGCGGCCGGTAAACAGATAATCGGCGAGTGGTGCGCCGAGCGTTCCGGCGCTGAACGCGTCGAACGGAACGCAGGCGGGATCGACGCCCGATACCTTCGAGGCGCAGGTCGGCGTACCATTGACGTTGACGACGTTGAGCGAGCGATTGACCCGGTCGTAATCGGCGAAATTGCCGAACGTGATATCCTGCTGGTTGCGCGAGAAGACGCCGCCGACATCATAGGTCCACGCCTTGCCGACGGTGCCGCGTACGCCCGCGGTCGCGCGGATCGCGGTGTTCAGATACGTATCGGGTGCAAACGGCAGGTCGTTGAAGCGATAACGTACATCGAGCGGTGCCGTCGCGGACGTGCCCGCCTGCGCGCCGCAGATCGTACTGGCCTGCGAGGCCGACAGATACGGGTTGTTGCAGTTCACCTGATACGGCGCATCGCCATAGGCGGTGTAGCTGTAGATGCGCGTCGGGTAGGGATTGATCGACTTGTCGCGGAACCAGATCCCCGAGCCGTACAGCTCGATTTCGGGCGTGATCCGTGCGCTGACGAAGCCACCGGCGGTATACCGCTCGAACTGGCGCTGATAGGAATAGCCGTCATACGGATTGGCGGCGTTCCCCGCGCCGGCGCCGTAGGGCACGAACGTCTGCGTGCCGGCGGGATCGTTGACATAGCCGACGCCGCTGTTCGCGCCACTGCGCGGCGAAATATAGCCGCTCGGCGAATAGGTCGACAGCGAGCACGACAGTGGGCCGTCCTTGCCGGTCTGGACGAGCTGGCAGGCGGATGTCGATCGCGCATCATAGGGAACGTCGTTGGCCTGGCGGTAATTGACGAAGCCCGAGAAACGCAGCGCGCCGTCGAACAGCTTCGAACCCGCGGTCAGCGTGACGTCCGAACGGCCGCCGTCGTTGGCGAGTCCGCGCGGACTGCCGAATGCGTTCGCGCGCGCCAGCGGCGAGACGATCGTGTCCTTGTTGTCGTGATTGTAGAAGCTGTAATTGCCGTCGAGCTGGATGCCCTCGAAATCCTTCTTGAGGATGAAGTTGACGACGCCCGCGACCGCATCCGAGCCATAGACCGACGATGCGCCGCCGGTCAGCACGTCGACGCGTTCGAGCAGCGAGGGCGGGATGATGCCGACGTCCTGGCCGTTCTGCGTACCGAGCCGCTTGCCGTCGACCAGCACGAGCGTGCGTTCAAAGCCGAGGCTGCGCAGCTTGATCCGCTGGCGGCCGTCCGAATCCTGATAGGTCTGCTGGCTGTCGGGCGACACCTGCGGCAGGCGATTGAGCACGTCCTCGACGGTGATCGCGGCCTGCGCGCGGATATCCTGCGCGGTGACCGTGGTGATCGGCGCCGCCGACGTCATGTTGGGACGGCGGATCCGCGAACCGGTGACGACGACGGTGTCGTCCGCCACCGTGGCGGTACGGGCGGTCTCTTGCGTGGCGAGCGCGGTATCGGCGTCGGCCTGGACCTTCGCGTCCGCCGGCGTCGTTGCCGCAGCCTGCGCCGGGCTTACCGCATCGGCGGGACTGACCTGCGCCGCTGCCGGCATCGCCGCGAGAAAGATCGACGCTGCGAGAGCGATCCGCGACACGGACTGATCCAATATCATCATGTTCCCCTTTTAACTCCGGCTGCGTCACGACGCGTTCACCGGCCCCGATGACAGGTTTGGTCAAAAGAGAGTTTTCGTCAATGCCTAAACAATACCGATCTAGGACATCGAAGAAATAATGTTGCAAAGCAGCATGGCGACTGGTCAGCCGATATGGTCTGCGATAGCATCCCGCGATTGGTGCCCGGGGGGACGAACGATGAATTCGAGACGGTCATTGCTGGGAGTCCTGGGCAGCCTTGGCGCGATCAATCTCGCCGCACCGTTCGCGCGCGCCGCGTCGCGACCGGACACGCGCGAGCAAGGCGGTTCGCCCCGCATTCGCGGCGGATCAGGTGCGATGATACTTTCGACCTGGGACTTCGGCGCCGCCGCCAACGACGCGGTATTCGCCAAGATGCGCGCCGGCGGATCGTTGCTCGATGCGGTCGAGGCGGGAGCGATGGTGCCCGAGGCGGACCCGAACAACCACAGCGTCGGCTATTCGGGCTATCCCGACCGCGATGGCCACGTCACGCTCGATGCCGTCATTATGGACGATGCCGGCGGCGTCGGCGCGGTCGCCGCGCTCGAGGACACGGTGCACGCGATCTCGGTCGCGCGCCGGGTGATGGAGCGGACCCCGCACACGCTATTGGTCGGCGAAGGCGCGACGCGGTTCGCGCGCGACCAGGGCTTTCCGCAACAGTCGCTGCTCACGCCCGAGTCCGAAAAGGCGTGGCGCGAGTGGCTCAAGACCTCGAAATACCAACCTGAGGCCAATAGCGAGAACCGCAGTACCCGTACGCCCGGCGGCGCGCTCGACCATGACACGATCGGTCTGCTTGCGCGCACGACCGACGGACGGATGGCCGGCGCGTGCACCACGTCGGGCATGGCGTTCAAGATGCGCGGCCGGGTTGGCGATTCTCCGCAGGTCGGCTCGGGATTGTACGTCGAGGCGGGCGTCGGCGGCGCGACCTCGACGGGTCTTGGCGAGGAAGTCACGCGCGTGGCGGGATCGGCGCGGGTCGTGGCCTCGATGCGCGCGGGCGCAACGCCGCAGCAGGCGTGCGAAGAGGTCGTTCGTCATATTGCAACGCTGCGCGGCGCGGCGATCCGGGGCGTTCAGGTCGGCTTCCTGGCACTCGATACGAACGGGAATGTCGGGGCTTACTGTCTGCTGCCGGGCTTCACGTACGCGGTAACCGACGCGAGCGGCGCAACATCGGTGCTGAAGGCCCGCTCGCTGTTCAAGGCGTGACGCCTGTCGCTACGCCAGCGCGGACCCGCCCCTCGCCGCATGGATGAGATCGACAAGCTGCTTGTTGATCGACGAGCCATGAAGATGAAGATGCACCGCGTCATACCCCTCGCGGCGCAAGCGTTGCCGTAGCGCATTGACCGACTCGCACTCGCCCGAGCGTGCCAGTTCGAATGCGCGTTCCACCGTGGTCATCTGTCCCGTCATCGCTTTGCCCTACGCCGGATCGCGACCGCCCGCGAGTATTGATTCGCGTGTCGTCGCACTTGGTGAAAAGCGATCAATTTCAGGTAGATGCAGATTAACTCAGCCGTTCGAGCATTTTTTAGACCGAAACATTATGTTCTTTATATGTTCCGTAGTCGAGCGTATCATCGTGCGATGAAACAGGTCCGTCCGGTTCGCGGTGCGACGCGCAATGACGAAAGCCGCCGGTTCAACATGCCGCAGACTGAGGCGGACGGCGACTGGCTCGACATGCGCGAGGGGATCGACGGGATAGCGCCAAAACTGCGCACGACCGTGACGGTCGAGACGCCGCGGACGATCATCAGCCGCAATGCCTCGCCCGACGTACCGTTCGACCGCTCGATCAATCCGTATCGCGGGTGTGAGCATGGCTGTATCTATTGTTTCGCGCGGCCGAGCCATGCGTTCCACGATTTGTCGCCGGGGCTGGATTTCGAGAGCAAGCTGTTCGCCAAGCCTTCGGCGGCGACGCTGTTGCGCGCCGAACTGTCGAAGCCGGGCTATGTCTGTGCGCCGATGGCATTGGGGACGAACACCGATCCGTACCAGCCGATCGAGACCGACTGGCGGATCACACGGGGAATCATCGAGGTGCTGGCGGAAACCGATCATCCCCTCACGATCACGACCAAGTCCGACCGCGTGGTGCGCGATCTCGACCTGCTCGCACCAATGGCGGCGAAGGGGTTGGCGGCGGTGGCGATGTCGATCACCTCGCTCGATCCGAAGATCGCGTCGACCGTCGAACCGCGCGCGCCGCATCCCGAGCGACGCTTGGCCGCGGTGCGCAAGCTCGCCGATGCGCACGTGCCGGTCTACGTGTCGATCGCGCCGGTCATCCCGGCAATCACCGACCATGAGATCGAACACCTCGTCGCGCGGGCGGCGGAAGCCGGGGCGAGCCGGGCGTTCTTCATTCCCGTGCGATTGCCGCATGAAGTCGCACCGCTGTTCCGCGCGTGGCTCGACGAACATTTCCCCGATCGCGCGGGGAAGGTGATGGCGACGATCGCGTCGCTGCGCGGTGGCAAGGATAACGACCCGAATTTCTTTACGCGGATGAAGGGGCAAGGGCCGTGGGCGGACCTGCTGGGAACGCGGTTCCGGATCGCGTGCGCGAAGCACGGGCTGAACCAGGAGCGGATCGCACTCCGCAACGACCTGTTCCGGGCGCCGCGGGGGCCGCAGGGGGAATTGTTTTGACCACCTGGAGACCGGCGCGCGCGGGTGCGGATAGCCGGGTTTTAGCGTGTGCCGTCTGATTTGTTCTCGTCATGCCGCCCTTAGGCTACGCTCGGGCCGGCTTGGGTCGGCATCCAGGTGTCGCGGAGTCGAGAAAATCTGGTTTTGCGGAACGGCTGCACTCGGAATTTGTCGGTACTGTCGCGATCGGACCTGCACGCGATGCCCAACGCGTTCGTTACGCTCCTCCTCCTTGTTCTCCCGCGAAGGCGGGAGCCCAGTCTGGATCCCCGCCTTCGCGGGGAAACATGGGCATCGTTCGGAGAGCCAACCGCTGTAGCACGCGCGCAACGGTGAATGGTCGAATGTCGATCTGTCCCGGCCGAAGCAATAACGCAGCGCGTGCGCCAATCATCCGGCAGGCCAGACAGCAGATCAATGGCGGCAAAGTGAGTGCACTGGCGAGGGGGTCGAACTCCGCGCAAGTGGGGTCGCTGAATTCTCAACCGATCGGCTGGCGGCACCGCCGCTCATCCGACCGAAGCTGAATGCGCCATCCTTATGAAGGATCGTCGGGTTGCCAGAGTTCGATCGGGTTGCCTTCCGGGTCATGGATGCGGGCGAAGCGGCCGAAGCCGGGCATGTCCCATTCGGGATCGGTGATCACCGCTATCCCGGCCGCACGGAGGGTCGCCAACATGCCGTCGAGGTCGTCGACGCGCAGGTTGAGCATCCAGGGGCGATCCGCGGGGAAATAATCGGCGTCGACCGCGAACGGCGCAAAGACGCTTGGCCCTGCCTGCGTCTCCCACGAACCATAGGGCACCGATCCGACGCCGAGATACTCGACATACCAGGCGCGGATCCCCTCCGGGTCCTTCGCCCGGAAGAAAAAGCCGCCGATCCCCGTCACGCCCATGCCTGCCCCCTAAGGTCGCACCGCCCAAAGCCGATGCGACGATACCAGACAGGGAACCGCGACGCAGCCGACAGACCGGTCCGTTTCGGTTGGTCCGCCGCACTGGGTATCCGGGCCGTTTGGCACCCCGCCCCCGACTTCGAGCAAGCCCTCGACGTGACGCCGACCGAAGCCGATCGGCGCGCTTAGTAAGCGCGGCCGATCAGGATGCGCTCCACCGCGGGTTCGCCGGTGAAGATGCACGCGCCGTCGTCGCAGCCGGTCTGCCCCATCGGCGCGTTGCGGATGGTGAGCTTGAGCGCCTTCAACCGCTCGACCACCTTGTCGAGCGCAGGCCCGGTCGGCTTCGACCAGCGAACATCGACCCAGCCAGGGTTCTTCACACCGTCGGCGAAATGCGCTTCGACCGCGGCGAAGTCGTCGGCGGGGACGATGTTGCCCTTCACGCGATTCATCGACTCGACATGGAGCGTCGCTTGAACGTCGTGCAGCATGCCCGAGACTTCGCTCACGAACTCGGTCCGCGCGACGGCGTTGCTGTCGAGCTTGCCGTCCTCGCGGTAGAGGCGGTCGCGGCGGATCACGGTGACGTTGCCGCCGGCGACATCACGGCCGCCGACCTCGATCACGATCGGTGCGCCCTTCTTGACCCAGCCCCAGCGCTTGGTCGCGGCCTTGGCGGGCTTGAGGTCGAGCAGCGCGCGGACCGGTTCGCCGAGCGCGGACTGCTTGGCGATCTCGGCCTGGAGCGACTTGCAATACTCGACGATCGCCGCGTCCTCGGGCACGTCGCGCAACATGGGGACGATCACGACCTGCCATGGCGCGATCATCGGCGGCACGCGCAGGCCGTCGTCGTCGCCGTGGACCATGATGACCGCGCCGATCATCCGCGTCGACACGCCCCAGCTGGTCGTGTTGCACAGCTCGAACTCGCCGCCGGCATTCTGGAAGCGGATGTTCTGCGCCGAGGCGAAGTTGGTGCCGAGGAAATGCGAGGTACCGGCTTGCAGCGCCTTGCCGTCCTGCATCATCGCCTCGATCGAATAGGTCGCGACCGCGCCGGGGAAGCGCTCATTCTCGGGCTTTTCGCCAGCGATGACGTGGACGCCGAGGCATTCCTCCGCGAAATCGCGATAGACTTCGAGCATCTTGAGCGTCTCGTCGCGCGCTTCTTGCGGAGTGGCGTGCGCGGTGTGGCCCTCCTGCCAGAGGAACTCGCTGGTGCGCAGGAACATGCGCGTGCGCATCTCCCAGCGGACGACGTTCGCCCATTGGTTGATCAACACGGGCAGGTCGCGCCACGACTGGACCCAGCGCGCGAACGCGGCGCCGATGACCATCTCGGAGGTCGGGCGGACGACCAGCGGCTCCTCGAGCTTGGCGTCGGGATCGGGGATCAGCCGGCCATAGCCGTCGGCCTTGAGCCGGTGGTGCGTGACGACGGCCATTTCCTTGGCGAACCCGTCGACGTGCTCGGCCTCCTTCTCGAAATACGAGAGCGGGATGAAGAGCGGGAAATAGCAATTCTCGTGACCGGTCGCCTTGATCCGGTCGTCGAGCAGGCGCTGGATGCGCTCCCAGATGCCGTAGCCCCAGGGCCGGATGACCATGCAGCCGCGGACGCCGGATTCCTCGGCGAGATCGGCCTCGGAGATGACGGCCTGGTACCAGGCGGAGAAATCCGCCTCACGGGTGACGGGGAGTGCGCGCTTTATCATGGGGTGCGGATAGCGGGTGTGCGGGGGTTCGTCACGTGTGAGTTGCGGCTCGATTCCGTCGTCGGTCCGGTTGCGTGACCTTCACTCCCTCCCCACCGTCATCCCAGCGAAAGCTGGGATCTCTCTGAGGAATGTCGCTCCCAAGCCGCGAAAGATCCCAGCTTTCGCTGGGATGACGGGTGGGGCTCGTGGATGGGTGGGGCTAGCGAACCCGGGCAGTTTCCAGCATCCGCTTGGCGCGCAGGTACATCTCGACGCGCTGGGTGGTGAACAGGCCGAGCGCGAGCGCGACCAGCATGTCGGTGATCGCGAAGGCGTTGAGGTGCAGCGCGTGGCCGTCGCCGATAATGGCGCGCGCGCCGGTGCGGACGGCGACGATCGCGATCAGGAAGAAGACAGCGGCCGGCGAGGAGGTCGTGTTGAGCGCGTGGCCGTCGGGGTCGATCGTGATCCGCATGAGCTTGCCGCGTTGCCAGCCGAGTGCGGCGCCCATGATCAAGGCTAGCGCGCAGAACAGCCAGGCGAGGCCCTGCGGCGGGTACATCACGAACATGTAGAGCGCGACGGCAGCGTAGACCGCAGGGAAAACCCAGAGGCGCTCGAGCTTGAGCGGCTTCACCACGCTCATGCGGCGCCAGCGGACCGCGAAGACGATGCCGATGATGACGGCCGTGATCGCGTAGCTGATCCAGCCTTGTGCTTCGTGCGCCTGCATTGATAGCCCCCCGCCCTGCCCGGTGATCCCGAGCTAGACGGGGAGCGTATCGTTACTCGGCGGCTTGCGCCAGCGGGGCCGGGTCCTTCCAGACCAGGACCGGCTTGCGTGCCGCGAGCGTCTCGTCGAGGCGCGCGCGGGGGGCGAAATGCGGCGCGGTCTTGAGGCTCGGATCGCCGGCCTTGGCGCGTTCGGCGACCGAGCGGAGCGCGGCGATGAACTGGTCCAGTGCCGCCTTCGATTCGGTCTCGGTCGGTTCGACCAGCATCGCGCCGTGGACGACGAGCGGGAAATACATCGTCATCGGGTGAAAACCCTCGTCGATCAGGCCCTTCGCGATGTCGATGGTCGAGAAGCCGGCGGCGAGACCCGAGTCCGAGAACAGCGCCTCGTGCATGCACGGACCCGAGGGACCGAACGGTGCGTCGAGCGTGTCGTCGAGGCTGCGCAGGATGTAGTTCGCGTTGAGAATTGCATCCTCCGACACCTGGCGCAGGCCGTCCGCGCCGTGGCTGAGGATGTAGGTGAGTGCGCGCGTGAACATGCCCATCTGGCCGTGAAACGCGACCATGCGGCCGAAGCTGCCGGCGTGATGTTCGCCTGCGGTTTCCTCTTCGACGAGGACGAACTGGCCGTCCTGCTTCTCGACGAACGGGAGCGGTGCGTAGGGAGACAAAGCCTCCGAGAACACCACCGGGCCCGAGCCGGGACCGCCGCCGCCGTGGGGCGTGGAGAAGGTCTTGTGCAGGTTGATGTGCATCGCGTCGATGCCGAGATCGCCCGGCCGCACGCGACCGACGATCGCGTTGAAGTTCGCGCCGTCGCAATAGACGAAGCCGCCCGCCGCATGCACCGCGTCGGAGATCTCGCGCATGTCGCGCTCGAACAGGCCGCATGTGTTGGGGTTGGTGATCATCACGCCGGCGACGTCGGGGCCGAGCCGGGCCTTCAGCGCGGCGGTGTCGACGCGGCCTTCGGCGGTGGCGGGGATATCCTCGACGCTGTAGCCGGCGAACGCCGCGGTGGCGGGGTTGGTGCCGTGCGCGCTCTCGGGGACGAGGATGATCTTCCGCGCGCCTTCGCCCTTGGCTTCGAGTGCGGCGCGGATCGCGAGGATGCCGCAGAGTTCGCCGTGCGCGCCGGCCTTGGGGCTCATTGCGACCGAGGTCATGCCGGTGAGTGTGACGAGCCAGTGCGCGAGCTGGTGGATGACCTCCAATGCGCCCTGCACCGTGTCGACCGGCTGGAGCGGATGGACGTCGGAGAACCCGGGCAGCCGCGCCATCTTCTCGTTGAGGCGCGGGTTGTGCTTCATCGTGCAACTGCCGAGCGGGAAGAAGCCGAGGTCGATGCCGTAGTTCTGGCGTGAGAGGCGGGTGTAGTGGCGGACGGTTTCCGGTTCGGAGAGACCGGGGAGGCCAATCGGCGCCTTGCGCGTGAGGTCACCGAGCATGTCGTGTGCGACGTCGCCTTCGCCGAAGTCGACGCCCGTCGTCTTCGCATCGCCGATCTCGAAGATCAGCGCTTCTTCCAGCATCAGCGCCTTGTTGCCGGTGACGCTCGCGGGAACGCTGCCGGTGCTCGCCTCGGGGGAGGTCGGGCGCCAGCCGCTCTGGTTGATGCTCATGCCAGTATCTCCTCGAGTGCGGACGCAAGCGTTTCGACGTCCTCCGCCGTGGTCGTTTCGGTCACCGCAACGACCAAGCCGTTGGCGAGGTCGTCATTGCCTGGATAGAGCCGGCCCAGCGAGACGCCTGCGAGGATACCGCGGTCGGCCAGCGTACGGACGACCGGGCGGGCTTCGACGGGTAGTTTCAGCGTGAATTCGTTGAAGAACAGCGTGTTGAGCAATTCAACGCCCGGCACCTTAGCCAGTCGGCGCGCGGCATGAACCGCACCCGCATGGTTCAACCCTGCTAAGCGTCGCAGGCCTGCTTCACCGAGCAGCGTCATGTGGATCGAGAAGGCCAGCGCGCAGAGGCCGGAGTTGGTGCAGATGTTCGACGTCGCCTTTTCGCGGCGGATGTGCTGCTCGCGGGTCGACAGCGTGAGGACGAAACCGCGGCGACCATCCGCGTCGACGGTCTCGCCGCAGAGACGGCCGGGCATCTGGCGGACGTATTTGTCCTTGCAGCCGAAGAGCCCGACATAAGGCCCGCCGAACTGCAGGCCGACGCCGAGCGACTGGCCTTCGCCGACGACGATGTCCGCATCCATCTCGCCGGGTGAGGTGATCGCGCCCAAGGCGACCGGCTCGGTGACGACCGCGATCAGCAGCGCCTTCTTCGCGTGGCACGCATCCGCGAGCGGGCGCAGGTCGGCGATGCGGCCGAGGATGTCGGGATACTGGACGACGACGCAGGAGGTGTCGTCGTCGATCTTCTCGATCAGCTGGTCGAGGTCCATGTCGGCGACCAGTTCGGGCGCGGTCGTGTCGAGCACGTCGCCGGTGAACTTGGCCATCGTGTTCGCGACCGAGACATAATGCGGGTGGAGGCCCGACGACAGGATCGCCCTGCCCCGCTTGGTGATCCGCCTAGCCATCACGATCGCTTCCCAGCACGCGGTAGAGCCGTCGTACATCGAGGCGTTGGCGACGTCCGTGCCGAGCAGCCGCGCGACCTGCGTCTGGAACTCGAACAGCATCTGCAGCGTGCCCTGCGCGATCTCGGGCTGGTACGGCGTGTAGGCGGTGAGGAACTCGCCGCGCTGGATCAGGTGGTCGACCGACGCGGGAACGTGGTGCTTGTACGCGCCGCAGCCTAGGAAGAACGGCGCTTCGCCGGCGGTGAGGTTTTTCTTGGCGAGCGCGGACATGTGGCGTTCGACCGCCATTTCGGAGGCGTGCATCGGCAGGTCGCGGACCGGGCCGTCGAGGCGGGCGGCTTCGGGCACGTCGACGAAGAGGTCGTCGATGGTCGCGGCGCCGATGACGGCGAGCATCGCCTCGCGGTCGGGCTGAGTCAGGGGAAGGTAGCGCATGGCGGTCTTTCCAAAAAGACCGTCACCCCAGCGAAAGCTGGGGTCTCATACCGCGGGGGAGACGCTGGTGTCGGCCCCGCGGTGGGAGGTCCCAGCTTTCGCTGGGATGACGGATTACGTCAGAGCGAGTTAGTTCAGAGCCCTTCGACGAACGTCGCGTAGGCGGCTTCGTCCATCAGGCTGTCGAGTTCGCTCGGGTCGCTGAGCGTCAGCTTGAAGAACCAGCCCGCCGCTTCGGCGTCCGAGTTCACCAGGCTGGAGTCGTCGGTCAAAGCCGCGTTGCCCTCGGTGACGGTGCCCGAAACCGGGGAGTACACGTCCGACGCTGCCTTGACCGACTCGACGACTGCGGCTTCGTCGCCCTTGCTCAGCGTCTTGCCGGCTTCGGGGACATCGACGAACACGACGTCGCCGAGCTGGCTCTGCGCGTATTCGGAGATGCCGACGGTGCCGATGTCGCCGTCGACATCGACCCATTCGTGATCCTGCGTGAAGTAACGGCTCATATCACTTGGCTCCTGCGCGGACGTAGCGGTGGGGAATGAAGGGCATCGCGGTGACGGTGGCGGTGTGGACCTTGCCGCGTTGCGCGATTTCGATGCGGGTGCCGGGCGTCGACAGCGCGAGCGGCACATAGGCCATCGCAATCGGCTTCCCGAGGGTGGGTGCGAAACCACCGCTGGTGAGGCGACCGATCGTCGCGCCGGTGTCGTCGATCACCTCGGCGCCTTCGCGGGCGGGCTGGCGGCCCTCGACGATCAGGCCGACGCGCTTGGTGGCGGGGCCATGCTCGCGCTGGGTGAGGATGCGCTCGGCACCGGGGAAGTCGGCGGCTTCGCGGCGGCGCTTCGACAGCGCGAAACCGAGGTCGGCCATGACCGGCGTGATCTCGGGATCGAGGTCGTGGCCGTAGAGCGGCAGGCCGGCTTCGAGGCGCAGCGAATCGCGCGCGCCGAGGCCGATCGGCTTGATCTCGGGGAGCGCGAGCAGCGCGTCGGCGAACGCGACGGCGTGCTCGGCGGGGAGCGAAATCTCGACGCCGTCCTCGCCGGTATAGCCCGAGCGGCTGATCCAGAGCGGGACGTCGTTCCAGTGGAACGCGCCGGCGGTCATGAACACGAGGCCGTCGACGCCGGGGACGATCCGCGCGACTGCCTCGACCGCTTTCGGACCTTGCACCGCGAGCAGCGCCTGGTCTTCGAGGATGTTGATCGTGACGTCGTCGGGCAGATGCTCGATCAGATAGCTGATGTCGTCATACTTGGTCGCGCCGTTGACGACGACGTAGAAGCTGCCGCTCGCAGTCGGCGACGGGTGGAGCGGGTCGTACGCCTCGGGCTCGACGTCGGCCGCGGAGAACGGCGACGGCTGGTCGTCGGGGAGGCGCGTGGCCATCAGGTCGTCGAGGATGCCGCCGTCCTGTGCGAGTAGCAGCGAGTAGCGCATCTTGCCTTCGCCCAAGCCTGCGATGTCGCCCGGCAGGACGGTTTCGAGCGCGTGCGCGACGCCTTCGCCGGAGAAGACGAGCTGGCCCATGTGGCTGACGTCGAACAGCCCGGCCGAGTCGCGCGTCCAGGCGTGCTCGGCCATGATGCCTTCATACTGGATCGGCATCTCGTAGCCCGCGAACTCGACCATCCGCGCGCCGTGCGCCCGGTGCCACGCGTCGAGCGGCAATGGCAGGATCTCGGGCTCGACGTAATCGTCGGCCTGATCGATGATGCTGGCGTAATCGCTCATGCTTGTCTCCGTCGAAGGGGCGCGCGGCACCCGGTGGTGCTGCGATCCGAACCCCCTCTGTCACGGGACCTGAGAGCTTTCGCGCGGGACTTGTCCAGCGCTTACCCCTTCGGTGGCCCTCGGCTTACGCCAGGACGCTTTCCAGAGTGTCGATCAGCCCCGCGCGGTCTCTGGTGCCTGAGAGATTCCGGGGTGGTTGCTCCTTCGGCGGTTCCATCAGCCCTCAAAGGACCGGAAACGCTCTCCCGCGCGGTGCCATGCCGGTTACCCGGCATCGACGCCGCGAGTTGTGACGCGGCGCACAATCTTAGTCAATCGAGGGTTTGGGGGCGGGGGAAGATTTAGCGCGCATCGGCCATCGTTTCGTTGCCTCGGAACTAGCTCGGCATGACGGCGGGGCGGGCGTTTTGAGCCTCACTCCCCTCTCCCTTCCCACCGCAAGGGCGGCGGGCCCCTTCCCTCTCCCCGGCGGGGAGAGGGACAATGGCTTAGCGGGTGGCGTTGTACTTGAGTTGATCGTCGGTGAGCTGGAAGCCGACCAATGCCTCGAAGCTGGCGCGGAGGACGGCCTGGCGGACTTCCGGCGTGCTCAGCGGATCGACGGCGGCGTCCTGATCGCCGGCCTTGCGCTTGCGGGTCAGCTTTTCACGGACGTCGTCGGGTAGCGTTGCCGCTGAGCGGGCAACCGTTGCGGAAGCGGTCGCCGAGGTCGAGGCGAGTGCCTGACCGGCATCGAAGTGCAGCGAGACGCGGCCGATGCGCTTGGCGACGACGGCGGTGCCGCCTCGGACTACCGTGATGAAGTACGGCAACGTCACGTCGCGCGCGCCCTCCGTGCGGTTGCGACGGGCGCGGATGTCGAAGGTGACGCTGGTGACGACCTGGTCGGTCGCATCGGCGCAGGTCGAGCGGACATTGGTCATCAGCGCGGCGACGTCGATCGCCGACTGGTCACGGCTAGTGGCGGGATTGAACAGCGTGATGTCGCCGGTCGCAGCAGGGATCGCGACAGGCGGGCAGACCGAGCGGACCGCGGAAATGCCGCCGGTCGCATCGACTTCGCCCTTGCCGGCGCAACCGGTCAGGAGGATCGCACACGCCGAAACGGCTAGGATGGGGGCTTTCACGGCGACGCTTACCTTCTCGAACGAGCGAAAGGGCCACCGCATGTCGCAAGCGGCCCCTGTCGCGGCGCACCATAGGAACCGGCTATCGTCCAGGCAAGCAATCGCGTAGAGGCTGACGCATCATGAGCCCAATCGACAAGCCGCCGCTCGAACTGTTGATCGCAGCGCCCCGAGGTTTTTGCGCCGGCGTCGACCGCGCCATCCGGATCGTCGAACTGGCGATCGAGAAGCATGGTGCTCCGGTCTATGTCCGCCACGAGATCGTCCACAACAAGTTCGTCGTCGACACGCTTAAGGCGCAGGGCGCGATCTTCGTCGAGGAGCTCGACGAGGTGCCGGATGGGGCGCCGGTCGTCTTCTCGGCGCACGGCGTGCCGAAATCGGTACCGCTCGACGCACAGAATCGCGGGCTCGAATATCTCGACGCCACCTGTCCTCTGGTGTCGAAGGTGCATCGCCAGGCCGAGCGTCTGGTCGCGCAGGGCCGGCATATCGTGTTCATCGGCCACGCCGGGCATCCCGAGGTGATCGGCACGTTCGGACAGGTGCCCGCGGGCGCGATGTCGCTGATCGAGACCGTCGAGGACGCCGAGGTATTCGCGCCCGCCGATCCGTCGAACCTCGCCTTCCTGACGCAGACGACGTTGTCGGTGGACGATACTGCTGCGGTGGTGGCGACGTTGCAGCGCCGCTTCCCGCAGATGTTGCCGCCCCGCGGCGAGGATATCTGCTACGCGACGTCGAACCGCCAGACCGCGGTGAAGGCGATCGCGCACAGCGTCGATGCTGTGCTGGTGATCGGCGCGCCGAACTCGTCCAACTCGGTGCGGCTGGTCGAGGTCGCCGAGCGCGAGGGTACGCCGGCGATGCTGATCCAGCGTGCGAGCGAGCTCGATTGGGACTTCCTGGCCGGCGTCGGCACGCTGGGGATCACCGCGGGCGCGTCCGCACCCGAATTGCTGGTGCGCGAACTCGTCGACCGGTTGTCGGAGCGCTACACGGTGTCCGAGCGCGAGGTCGAGACCAACCGCGAGACGATCGCGTTCAAGCTGCCCCGCGGGCTGGAGGCGGCCGCCTAGCATGGCGGTCTACACGCAGGTGTCCGCGGAGGCGCTGGGCGCGTTCCTCGCCAAGTTCGATCACGGCGAACTGGTCTCGGCCAAGGGCATCGCCGAGGGGGTCGAGAACAGCAACTACCTGGTCGATACGACGACCGGGCGGTTCATCCTGACGCTGTACGAGAAGCGCGTGTCCGCGGACGATCTGCCGTTCTTCATGGCGATGCTCGACCATCTTGCGGTCGACGGCAACCCGGTGCCGCGTGCGCTGCCCGATCGCAGCGGTGCGCTGATCCACGAGCTTTGCGGGCGGCCAGCGTGCCTGATCGAGTTCCTGACCGGGGTGTCGGTGTCGCATCCGAGCGAGGCGCAGGCATATGCGGCGGGCGCCGCGATGGGGGCGATGCACGTCAGCCTCGCCGAGTTTGATGGCGTGCGGCCGAACACGCTGGGGCCCAACGGGTGGCGTGCCTTGCTGGCGAAATGCGGCCGCGATCTGGATGCGATCGAGCCCGGGCTGTTCGATACAGTGAGCACGGCAGCGGATGCGGTCGTCGCGGCTTGGCCCGCCGACTTGCCGCGCAGCGTGATCCATGCCGATCTGTTTCCCGACAATGTGCTGATGCTCGGCGACCGGGTGACGGGGCTGATCGACTTTTATTTCGCCTGCACCGATATCCGCGCCTACGATCTCGCGATCCTGCACAGCGCCTGGGCGTTCGATGCGCAGGGCGAAGGCTATGATGCGGGGGTCGGCAAGGCGCTGGTCGCGGGGTATGTTGATCGGCATCCGCTAACCGATGCCGAACGTGCCGCGCTGCCGGTGCTGGCGCAAGGGGCGTGCCTTCGCTTCCTGGCGACGCGCGCGTGGGATTGGCTCAATACGCCAGCGGATGCGCTGGTAACGCGCAAGGATCCGTTGGCGTATTGGCGGCGGTTCGAGGCGTATCGCAAGGACGATCTGTTTGCATGACTGACGACACCGACGTTTCCATCACCAAGGTCGAGATCTTCACCGACGGCGCGTGCAAGGGCAATCCGGGGCCCGGCGGCTGGGGTGCGGTGATCCGGATGGGCGCGCACGAGAAGGAATTGTCGGGCGGCGAGACGCCGACGACCAACAACCGGATGGAGATGACCGCGGCGATCGAGGCGCTCAACGCGCTGACCCGGCCGTGTGCGGTGACGCTGTACACCGACAGCAAATACGTGATGGACGGCCTGACCAAGTGGGTGAAGGGCTGGCAGCGCAATGGCTGGAAGACCGCCGACAAGAAGCCGGTGAAGAACGCGGAGCTGTGGCATGCGCTGCTCGCTGCGGTGGCCCGGCACAAGATCGAATGGCAATGGGTCAAGGGTCACGCCGGCCACCCGGAGAACGAGCGCGCGGACAAGCTGGCGAGCGACGCGGCGGTGGCCGCCGGGCGGCGCTAGGCTGGGCGACGCTGAGACCGGGCGTCTGTTACCCCACCCCGGCGAAGGCCGGGGGCCAACTGGGAAACGCCTCTGATTAAGGACGGCGTGTCGTTACGCCGACCTTTTCAATTGGGCCCCGGCCTTCGCCGGGGTGGTAATTGTACACCTGTCGGCGGCGTTGCGCCGGTGTGACCGGACTATCAGAACCGCCGCCATCCAGCTGCCACCGCATCACGCGCCGATCATGTCGCCGAACTGCGTGCCCGCGCGGACCGCGTCCTGCCAGGACGGGTCTCGGTTCATCGTCAGGTTGATGATGACGATGCCGGCGTGCGGCGGCCGGGCCGGGCGCGGCAGGCGGATCACGCGGCGGCCCGAGCGATAGGCGGCCAACGTCGTATCCTTCGCGCGGCGCGCCGCGTCAGTGGCGTGCCAGCCGACCACCGCAAGCGCGACCTGCGCGGCGTCGCTGACGGCGGTGGCGGATTGCTGGCCGCGCTCGCGCATCCGGCGCCAGGACTGGCGTACCCATGACGGCTGATCGAAGGCCGACACGTCCGCCGAGCGCCACGCCACGCGCAACCCCTCGGGCACGCCGGTCCAGCTATCGCCCGCCGAACCGACCACCGACGGCGCGGAGCGGATCAGATCGTGCCGGCAGCGCTGGCAACGACTGAACAGAAACCCCTGATTTTCCAGCACCAGCGGCGCGGCGACGTGCCCCGAGGCGTGACAGAGCAGGTTCATGATGATCCTCCTTGATGATCGACGTATTGAGATGCAGCGCGGCGAGGACGATCAGATCCCCCGGCCCCTGTTCGAGTACCTGATCGAGATTCCAGACTTCGAAATGACGGCCCATGCCGACCAGCAACGCGCGCTGTTGCACCCCGCGGCGGGCCCGCATCCACGACGCGATGCGGAGCCGGCCCTTGCCGTCCATCTGCGCGGGCGCGACGAAGCCGAGCCGCCGCCGGAGCACCGTATCGCGCGCACCCCCCTCCCAGTTTCGCGCAACGTCGCCATGATGATCGTCGACGCTCGCGCGATCATAGACCAGCAGGCAAGGATCTTCGGCATGAAGACCAACGAACAAATCGTCCCGTACACCCCTGGACTGGATCGTAACGCAGAATTGATCGGGAAGAACCAGATCGCCACGTACACTTATCGTAGATACCGCGCTTCCAACGAAGATATTGTCCATCCGCAACTACACCACTGCCAAGTGACCGGACCGGCGAAGCACATCTGTTGAATATCACATCGTGACATCATCGGATGCTTGTTCGTGCCGGCACTCATGGCGCGTTAACCATAGCGGGGAATTAACATTTTTTTAGTTTTACTCAAGAAACCGATTCTGTTGGTTTTCGCCCGAAAATTTCGGAATTTTATTCAATAGATTCCCGTTTTTGCTTATCACAATGGTAAGCGAATTTTTTCTCGGCAGATCGTTTTCACAGCAGGAAAATCAGTTTGCGCGGTCGCGACTCGCGATTTCGAAGCTTAAACTTCGCGAAGCGTAGCGCCTGTCAGGCGAACCGATGGGGCGAGTAGCGCTGCGTATCGAGGGTCGCGATCGCGGCGTCAGGGGCAGTGCCCAGCAACAGGCTGGCAGCGAGCAAGGCGGCGGCAGGTGCCGTCTGGATCCCGAAGCCGCCCTGTCCCGCGCACCAGAAAAAGCCGGGAACATCGCGGTCGAAGCCGTAGACCGGCACGCGATCGGGCGCGAACGTCCGCAGCCCGGCCCAGCGTCGCTCGACCGCAGCGACCCGCCAGTCGACGACGCGCTCGAACCGATCGATCGCAATCGCGACATCGATCTCTTCCGGCGCGGCATCGCAAGGGTCGGTCGGGGTTTCGTCGTGCGGGCTAAGCCACAACCGCCCACCCGATTCGGGCTTGAAGTAGAACCGCCCGGCGATGTCCGCGACATGCGGCATGGTATCCGGCGCACCGGGATCGGTCCGCAACTGCGCCATCGTCCGGCGATACGCCTGCAGGCCCAATGGCCTCGCCCCCGCGCCGATCGCGACACGATCGGCCCACGCCCCGGCAGCGTTCACCAAGATCCGTGCACGCGCGGTTCCCGCGGTTGTGACGATCGTCCAGATACCGTCGGCGCGGCGTGCCTCGACGAAGGCAGCATCGGTGACGAACTGCGCGCCGGCACGCCGGCCGGTCGCGATGCTGTCCGCATGCAACGCCGCGACATCGATATAGGCGCAACTCGCTTCCTGCACGCCGAACACCCAGTCGGCTCGCAGGCCAGGGACGAACGCAGCGGGGTCGACCGGATCCAGGACCACCGCGCTATCCGCGAACGCCGCAAGGAACGCATCGATCGCCGCCTCGTCCCCCGCGCGACCAATATGCACCGATCCGAGCGGTGCCAGATAACCGCCGGCGTGGAGAAGCGGCCCCGAGGCGGTGGTCAGCGGCTGGATATCTGGACCGCCATAGGTCTCCGACCAGAACGCCGCGGATCGTCCAGTGGCATGATAGCCGGGCGCCGCCTCCGCCTCGAGAACGAGGACGCGCGCGTCCGATCCAAGGGCGGCGGCGAGGCTGGCGCCGGCCATGCCCGCACCGACGATCGCCACGTCGTAAACCGGTCCGAACACGGGCGTCGCGAACGCGGCCATTACGGACGCGGCGGCACGACGGCATCGAGGAACGAATCGATGGCGCCCAAGGCCCGGTCACGCACGCCGTCCGCCTCGCGGAGGATCTCATGCGCCGATTCGCGGCCGAACCGGACGATCTGCGCATCGGGCAACCGCGCGCCGAGCCGCAAGGCCGCATGGGGATCGACCAGCTTGTCGGCTTCCGCGACAAGCATCAGCACCGGCGTCTCCATCGCCTCGATCCGCGGATCGACCGCGAGCGCCGCGGCGGCGGCAAAGCCTTGCGCCAACCACGACCAGCTCGGCGGCCCGAGGCACAGCGCGGGCTGTTCCGCCTGCCACCAGCGCTCGTCATCATAGCGTGAGGCGTCATGCGTCAGCAGCGATTGCCGCGACGCGATCGAACCCGGCCGCTCGTTGCTGCGCCAAGCACCCCGCGCGGGATTGCCGCGCGACGCCATCCACCGCGCGACACGACCGGCGATCCCGGCGCCGACCGGTGACTTCAGCCCGATCATCGGCGCCACCAGGATCGCGGCATCGGGCTGGATCGACCGTGCCGCGAGCGCGCGCACGACCATCATGCCGCCCATCGAATGTCCCAAGATCACGTGAGGTTGGCTCGCTACCCCCCGCTCCGCCACCCAATCCGACCAGAACGCCGCCAGGTCGCGGTCATAGGTCGTGTAATCGTCGACGTGCCCGACATGGGGGTCCCCGGAAAGCCGTCCCGAGCCCCCCTGCCCACGCCAGTCGAACGCGGTCACCGACCATCCGTTTGCATGGAGATGCGCAAACGTCTCCAGGTATTTTTCGAAGATATCACCGCGCCCGGTCTGGAACAGCACCGCGCCCCGCGGCGGCCGCGACACTGCGTCGGCAGGCCAGTCGAAGCGGCGCAGTGCCCAGCCGTCGGGGGCAGTCCAATACCCGATTCGCGCATCGGCCGGGATCGCACGCCGAACCGCCTCGGCGGCACCACGCTGCGCTACGTGCGTGTAACCGAACGAAGAATCGGTCGGGACGGTTACTTTTTCGAAAGCCATCTTCGTTAGGGTCTAGCCGATGGGGTGGAACATTGCTCTTCCAATTTTGATTTTCGCGCTTGGCGGCCTGCTGGTGTCCGCCGGCATCGAAGACGCGCGAACGCGGGAAATCGCCAACTGGAAAAATGCCGCGGTCGCGTTGCTCGCGCCGGTCTGGTGGTACGCCAACGGGCTCGAAATCTGGCCCGATGTCGTATTGCAGCTGGGCGTCGCAGTCGCGGTGTTCGCCGCGTTCCTGGTCGCGTTCCATTTCGGCCTGATGGGCGGCGGCGACGTCAAGCTTATCGTCGCGCTGGCCCTGTGGTTGCCGTTTCCGGCGTTCCTCTCGATGCTGATGGTCATGTCGATCGCGGGCGGCGTCGTCACCCTCGTCATGATGGCCGAGCGCCTTATCAAGAAGACATCGGCGACGATCGAAGTCCCGTACGGCGTGGCTATAGCATTCGCAGGGCTGCTCGCGCTGCGCGAACCACTCCTTAATCAGTTTCAGTCATGATTAACGCCGAAGCAGAATTCCGGCGCCTGAAAGGCACGAACTAGTCATGGACAGTCGTAAAATCATATTGCTGGCTGGCGCGCTGATTGTCGCGGCCATCACAGCATTCTTTGCCAGAACGCTGATCGCCGGAAGCTCGGCGCCGCAAGCCGGGGCGGTCGCCATGACCGCGCCGGTGGTCGACGGCCCCGAGGTGCTCGTCGCGACCCGCTCGCTGCCGGTCGGCACGATCCTCGACGCGACCGCGCTGAAATTCCAGCCCTGGCCGAAGGAGCTGGTCGACAACGCCTATTATCTCCGGGACAAGACCAATCTCCAGTCGTTGCAGGGCACGGTGGTGCGCAGCATCATCACCGCCGGGCAGCCGGTGACTCAAGGGTCGCTGGTAAAGCCCGGTGACCGCGGTTTCCTGGCAGCGGCGCTCGGACCTGGCATGCGCGCGGTCACGGTGCCCGTCTCGGCGCAGGCCGCGGTCGCAGGCTTCGTGTTTCCAGGCGATCGGATCGATCTGGTCCTGACGCAGACGGTCGCGGGCGGCGGCGAAGGCCAGCCGCTCAAGGTGTCCGAGACGATCATGCGCAACATCCGCGTGCTCGCGACCGACCAGCGCACCGACAATCTCGTCGGCGAAGACGGCAAGACGCAGGTCCGCACGTTTTCGAACGTGACGATCGAGGCGACGCCCAAGATGGCCGAACAGGTGGCGGTGGCGCAGACGCTCGGCTCGCTCTCGCTGTCGCTCCGCTCGATCGCCGACAATTCGGCCGAACTCGAGGAGGCGATCGCCTCCGGGGCCGTGAAGGTGCCGCAAGGCAATGATCCGAAGGCCGAAAAGGCGATGATGGTACGGCTCGCGAGCCAGCCGTCGGCCGGCGCATCGAGCTATCAGACCGGTGCTGACGTCTCGCGCTACCAGCGCAGTACGGTGCCCGGCAAAGCAATCGAAGGTGGCGGTGCGCCGATGCAGGGCATGCCGATGGCGCAGTCCGGTGGTGGTGGCGGCGGTACGCCGATCGTTCAGGGGCCGGTGGTCCGGATCGCACGCGGCAACGCAATGACCATCGTTCCGGTCGGGGGGAAGAACTGACATGCGTATCCGGATGACCCCGCTGGGCTGGCCGCTGGCCGTCGCCCTGGCCGCTGCGAGTGCCGCACCGTCGGCGCCCGCCCTCGCCCAGCGCCGCGGCGCGGCGATCGCCCCGGCCGGTTCGCCGGTCGTCCAGGTCAACACCGGTCGCGGCCGGCTGGTGACGCTCGCCCGGCCGATGACCGACCTGTTCGTCGCCGACGACTCGATCGCCGATGTCCAGGTCCGCTCGCCGACCCAATTGTATCTGTTCGGCAAGAAGACCGGCGAGACGACGATCTCGGCCACCACCAAGGGTGGCGCGGTCGTCTATGCGGCGACGGTTCGGGTCGGCAACAACCTCGATTCGGTCCAGCAGATGCTCGGGCTGGCGATGCCCGAGGCGCAGGTCGTCGCGACTCCGATGAACGGCCTGATCCTGCTGACCGGCACCGTCCTCGCCCCCGAGGATGCCGCCGAGGCCGAACGCCTGGTGCAGGCGTTCGTGGGTGATACGACCAAAGTCCTCTCGCGGCTGAAGACCGCGACGCCGTTGCAGGTCAACCTTCAGGTGCGCGTCGCCGAAGTCAGCCGCAGCTTCGTCAAGAACATCGGCGTCAACCTGTTGACGCAGGACCGCAGCGGATCGGGAATCCTGTTCGGCAGCACGTCGGGGACGCCCGGCACGATCACCTATGATCCCACGACCGGTTTAAAGACATCGACCTATACCAAGGGTGCACAGCGCACGACGCTCGGTATCGCCGGCAAGCTGTTGGGGATGGATTTCCTGACCGCGATCGATCTCGGTGAAACCACCGGGCAGGTAACGACGCTGGCCAATCCCAATCTCACCGCACTGTCGGGCGAGACCGGGACGTTCCTTGCAGGCGGCGAAGTCCCGATCCCGCTGGCGCAGGCGCTGGGCACGGTCTCGGTCGAGTATAAGCAATATGGCATCAGCCTGGCGTATACGCCGACGGTGCTGTCGGACGGACGGATCTCGCTCCGTGTTCGTCCGGAAGTCTCGCAGCTCGATTATTCGAACGCGGTGACGCTTAGCGGCACGCGCGTACCAGGCCTGACGACCAGGCGCACCGAGACGACCGTCGAGCTCGGCTCGGGCCAAAGCATGATGATCAGCGGCCTGTTGTCGAACAGCCACAACAACTCGTACGACAAGACCCCGGGACTCTCGAACCTGCCGATTATCGGCGCATTGTTCCGCTCGAACGCGTTCCAGCGCAACGAGACCGAACTGGTCATCGTCATCACGCCTTACCTGGTGAAACCGGTCAACAATGCCAGCGACATCGCGCTGCCGACCGACGGCGCGCGCGCACCGACCGATCTCGACCGGGTATTGCTCGGGACGCTCAGTGCGAGCGGCGGCGGCAAACGCCCCGTTCCGACGGTTGCCCCTGCCTCCTATGCGCAACCCTCGGTCGGCGCAGCGGCGGTGGTGCGTCCGACACCGCTCGGCGGCGATGTGCGACGCCCCGAAGACGACGTCGTGCCACCAACCACGCGCAACACCGGCGGCAAAGCCAAGAACGGCAGCGTGCCGGCGCCCGGCTTCTCGAACTGAGATGACGAACCCGAGCCGACCACGCGCCTCCCGCACCAAGGATTTCCGATGATCAACAAATCGATCCTAGCGTTCCTGATCCCCCCGCTGCTGCTCGGCGGCTGCATGGGAACGGAGAATCGCGGCCTCGAATCGGTTCATCAACCCGTCGTCAGTCGATCGGACTATGCGCTCGATCTGGGCGTCGCCGGCGGCGCGCTGGGCCGCGGGGAACAGCAGCGGCTGGCCCACTGGCTAGACGTGATGCGGCTTAGCTATGGCGACCGGGTCGCGATCGACGATCCGGCGGCGGAGGGGTATGCGGCGCGTACCGATGTCGCTGCCGTGGTTGCCCGATATGGCCTGTTGCTCGGTGCCGATGCGCCGGTAACGCCCGCACCGGTGGCGCCCGGCACGATCCGGATCGTCGTCAGCCGGATGCATGCAGACGTACCGCGCTGCCCCGACTGGTCGCGCGATGCGACCAACGACTTCACCTCCAACACGTCGTCCAACTATGGCTGCGCGATCAACCGCAACCTTGCGGCGATGGTTGCCAACCCGGCGGATCTGGTCCGTGGCGCGCCCGGCAACGAGACGACGGATACGGCGGTGTCGTACAAGGCGATCGACAGCTATCGCAAAAAGGCGCCGACCGGGACCGCCGGCCTTGCCGCGTCCAGCACGGGAGGGAAGTGATGAACGCACCCTGGAAGCCGGGCGGCATCGCGCATCGCGAACCGTTTACCGCCTATGTCTGCGACGAGATCACCGCCGAGGCCCTGCGGCCGATCGCGAGCGAACTCGGCTGGGCGGTCGAGAAGATCCACAAGGGCGGCCTGCGCAACGCGATCCAGTCGCTGTCGGTGTCCGCATCGCCGCAGATCCTGTTCGTCGATCTCGCCGAATCGGGCGACCCGCTGAACGATATCAATGCGCTGGCCGAAGTGTGCGAGCCCGGTACGGTGGTGATCGCCGCCGGGCAGGTCAATGACGTCCGCCTCTACCGCGACCTGGTGTCGAGCGGGATCCAGGACTATCTCCTGAAGCCGCTGCACGCCGATATGCTGCGCGAGGCCTTCGGTCATGCGCAGACGCTGCTGAATACGCCGAAGCATGTCGAGATCTCGACCGATCGACCGCATTGCTCGGTCGCGGTGATCGGCACGCGTGGCGGCGTCGGCGCCTCGACGGTCGCGACGTCGCTTGCCTGGTTGCTCGCGGACAAGGAAAAGCGCGCAACCGCGTTGCTCGATCTCGACGTGCATTTCGGCACGGGTGCACTCAGCCTCGATCTCGAACCGGGCCGCGGCCTGACCGACGCGATCGATAATCCGAGCCGGATCGACGGGCTGTTCATCGAACGCGCGATGGTCAAGGCGTCGGAGAAACTGTCGGTGCTGTCCGCCGAAGCGCCGATCAACGCGCCGCTCGTCACCGATGGATCGGCGTTCTACCAGTTGCAGGAAGAAATGCGCGCGGCGTTCGAATGCACCGTCGTCGACCTGCCGCGGGGGATGCTGATCCAGCATCCGCAACTCGTCAGCGATGTTCAGCTCGGCGTGATCGTCACCGAACTGACGCTTGCATCCGCCCGCGACACGATCCGCATCCTGTCCTGGATGAAGACGAACGCACCGCAGACGCAGCTGTTCGTGCTCGCGAACCGGATGCACGCCGGCGGCCAGCTCGAGATCAGTCGCAAGGATTTCGAGGGCTCGATCGAACGCAAGATCGATTATGTCGTCCCCTTCGACCAGAAGCTCGCGGCGCAGGCGGCCAAGCTCGGCAAGCCGTTCGCCGAGGTCGGGAAGGCGTCCAAGACGATCGCACCGATCATGGCACTCGTGACCGCGATCGCCTCCGCCGTCCCGGACAGTGCAGCCGATGGCGCCAAGCCAAAGGGCAAATCGCTGATCGGCAAGTTTGGCGACCTGAAGGGATTGATCCCGAAGCGCACGGTCAAGGCGAAAACCAAATGAGCCGCAGCCGGATCTTCCGGACCGCGACGAGCGGAAGGCGATAGCTGCGATGGAGATGATGCCGTTCCTGTTGGTCATCCTCGGCGCAGCGATCGTGCTCGGGATGATCGCGTTCGCGTTTGCGGGACCGTCCGCCGGCCGCGCGCAGTCGCGCCGGATCGCCTCGCTGCGCGAACGTCACGGCGACGCGCTGGTAGTTGCCGAAGCGCAGCTGCGACGTATCTCGATGAACCGCGATACCAAGATGGATCTCGCCTTCGGGCGCATCCTCCCCAATCCGGTCCAGCTCGCCAAGCGCCTCGCGATGACCGGCAAGACCTGGACGGTCGGCCAATATGGCATGGCGACCGCGGGGATACTGGTGGTCGTCGCGGCGCTGATGCTGCTCAAAGGGCTGCCGATCCTGCTCGCTTTGCTGTTCGGTGTGTTCGTCGGCGTCGGCCTGCCGCATTTCATCGTCGGCAAGACGATCCAGCGGAGGATCGGCAAGTTCACCGCGAAGTTTCCCGATGCGATCGACCTGCTGGTCCGGGGCTTGCGCTCGGGCCTGCCGATCAGCGAGACGATCGGCGTCGTCGGGCATGAGGTCGAGGGCCCGGTCGGCGAGGAGTTCCGCGCGGTCAGCGACAAGATGAAGATCGGCCGGACGATGGATGCGGCGCTGCAGGAGACTGCAGACCGGCTCGGCACGCCCGAATTCCAGTTCTTTGTGATCACGATCGCGATTCAGCGCGAGACCGGCGGCAATCTGGCGGAGACGCTCGCCAACCTGTCGCACGTGCTGCGCATGCGCGGCCAGATGAAACTCAAGATCAAGGCGATGTCGTCGGAATCCAAGGCATCGGCGTATATCATCGGCGCCTTGCCGTTCATCGTCTTCGGGCTGATCTGGTTCATCAACGGGACCTACATGCAGAATTTCTTCATCGACGAGCGGCTGATGGCGATCGGCATGGGCGGCATGGTGTGGATGGCGATCGGCGCCTTCATCATGTCCAAGATGATCAGCTTCGAGATTTAGGGGCGCAATGATGGGCACGACGGCCGGACCAACCCTGCTCGGATTCGACGTATTATGGGTCGCGACGATCCTGTCGGGCGTTGCCGCGTTCGCGGTGATGGTCGCGATCTATGCCGCCACCACGGTCAGCGATCCGATGACCAAGCGCGTGAAGGCGCTCAACGATCGCCGCGAACAGTTGAAGGCAGGTATCACCGCCTCGACCAAGCGGCGCGCCAAGCTCGTCCAGCGCAACGACACCGCCGACAAGATGCGCGGCATGCTGTCGTCGATGAAGATGTTGCAGGACAGCCAGGTCAAGGCGGTCCAGCTCAAGCTGATGCAGGCAGGGATCCGGTCGAAGGAATGGGCCCCGGCGGTGATCTTCGGCCGGCTCGTGCTGCCGATCGTGCTGGGCAGCGCCATGTTGTACTGGGTGTACGGCACCGATGGCTTCGCGACATGGTCGCCGCTGAAGAAATACGGGCTCGTCGCGCTGACCTTTATCCTGAGCTACAAGGCGCCGGATCTGTATCTCGACAACAAGATCAAGAAACGGTCGGATGCGATCCGCAAGGGGCTTCCCGACGCGCTCGATCTGCTGGTGATCTGCGCGGAGGCCGGGTTGACCGTCGATGCCGCGTTCCACCGCGTCGCGCGCGAACTGGGGCGGGCCTATCCCGAGCTTGGCGAGGAATTTACGCTGACTGCGATCGAGCTCGGATTCCTGACGGATCGACGGTCGGCGTTCGAGAATCTGGCACAGCGGGTAAAGCTGGATGCGGTGAAGGGCGTCGTCACGACGATGATCCAGACCGAGAAATACGGCACGCCGCTCGCGTCTGCACTGCGCGTGTTGTCGGGCGAATTCCGCAACGAGCGGATGATGCGGGCGGAGGAGAAGGCGGCGCGGTTGCCGGCGATCATGACGATCCCGCTGATCCTGTTCATCCTGCCGGTGCTGTTCGTCGTCATCCTCGGGCCGGCGGCGTGTTCGATCTCCGATGCGCTGATCAAGACCTGAAGCAACCGGCGGCGCGGCGGATCGTTGGGCTCCCGTAACAGGAGGGTTTTTACGATGCCGTTGTTTTCCACACCTACGCAGTTTGCGGCGCTTGCGCTGGTTTTCGTTGCCGGCTGGCTGTTCGGATTAGCGAGCCATCCGGGGGGCAAGAAGTGGAAGGCGCGCTATCTGGCAGAGCGCGATGCGCATGCTTCGGTGAAGAAGGATGGCGATGTCCGGGCGGCGGCTGCGGAGAAGCGGGCGGTCGAGGCCGAGCGGGAGAATGCTCGGTTGGTGAAGGAGGTCGAGGCCGCGCGGGTTGCGGCTCCGGTTGTCGAGCGGGCGCCGGTGGTCGGACGTGACCCGGTTGTCGGGCGTGATCCGGTTGTCGATACGTCGCGGCCCGGGGCACTGTCTTCGGCGCGGCCGGCTTATGCTCGGCCGGCGTATGCTTATGCTCGGCCGGCGTATAATGCCGATGGGACTAAGCGTGGTTGGTTCGATTTCGATCAGCGTCAGTGAGGTCTGGGGGTTGGCTACTAGCTCAGCCCCCTGCCCCTTGTTCTCCCGCGAAGGCGGGAGCCCAGTCTGGGTCCCCGCCTTCGCGGGGAAACATTCTTTTCTTCTTCCACCCCGGCGGAGGCCGGGGCCCAATTGGGGACGCGAGGTAACTGGAGGCTGTCCTTCGTTACCTTGGACGTTCCAATTGGGCCCCGGCCTTCGCCGGGGTGGTGCCTTGCTTGAGGGTAGTGCTTACTTCTTCGACAGCGCTGCTTGCGCCGCGGCGAGGCGGGCGATCGGGACTCGGTAGGGGCTGGCCGAGACGTAATCGAGGCCGACCTTTTCGCAGAACGCGATGCTTGCCGGATCGCCGCCGTGTTCGCCGCAGATGCCGAGCTTGATGCCCTCGCGGGTTTTCCGGCCACGTTCCGCTGCGATCTCGATCAGTTCGCCGACGCCTTCGACGTCGATGCTGACGAACGGGTCCTTGGCGTAGATGCCCTGCTCGACATACGCGCCGAGGAAGCGCGAAGCGTCGTCTCGGCTGACGCCAAGCGTCGTCTGCGTCAGGTCGTTGGTGCCGAACGAGAAGAACTCGCCGACTTCCGCGATTTCACCGGCGCGGAGGGCTGCGCGCGGCAACTCGATCATCGTGCCGACGAGATACTCGATCGTCCGGCCCTTCTCGGCGAACACGGCCTGGGCGGCCTTGTCTACCACGGCCTTCATCAGCTCCAGCTCGCGGCGGGTGGCGACGAGCGGGATCATGACTTCGGGGATCGGGGCTGCGCCGGACTTTTCGGCGACATCCACGGCCGCTTCGAAGATGGCGCGCGCCTGCATCTCGTAGATCTCGGGATAGGTCACGCCGAGACGGCAGCCGCGGTGGCCGAGCATCGGGTTGAACTCGTGCAGTTCCGCAGCGCGGCGCTTGAGGGTGTCGACGTCGACGCCCGCTGCGGTTGCGACTTCGGCGAACTCGGATTCCTCGTGCGGCAGGAATTCATGCAGCGGCGGATCGAGCAGGCGGATCGTCACTGGGAGCCCCGCCATCACCTCGAGGATTTCCGTAAAGTCCTTGCGCTGTTCGGGGAGCAGCTTCTCGAGCGCGACGCGGCGGCCCTTCTCGTCCGATGCTAGGATCATCTGGCGGACGTTGGTGATGCGGCTGCTCTCGAAGAACATGTGCTCGGTGCGGCAGAGACCGACGCCCTCGGCGCCGAACTCGCGCGCGACGCGGCAATCTTCCGGCGTTTCGGCGTTGGCGCGGACCTTCAGGCGGCGGACCTCGTCGGCCCAGACCATCAGCGTCGCGAAATCGCCGGACAGCTCGGGCTGCACGGTCGCGACCGCGCCGATCATCACTTCGCCGGTGGTGCCGTCGATGGTGAGCAGGTCGCCCTCCTTCACCTCACGGCCGCCGCAGCGCATGATCTTCGCCTTGGCGTCGATCGACAGCGTGCCGGCACCCGAGACGCAGGGGCGTCCCATGCCGCGCGCCACCACGGCAGCGTGGCTCGTCATGCCGCCGCGTGCGGTCAGGATGCCCTTGGCCGCGTGCATGCCGTGGATGTCGTCGGGCGAGGTTTCGGTACGGACGAGGATCACCGCGACACCGTCCGCGGCCTTCTTCTCCGCGGCATCGGCGTCGAACACGACCGCACCCGAGGCTGCACCCGGCGATGCGGGGAGGCCCTTGGTCAGCACGTCGCGCGTCGCCTTGGGATCGAGCGTCGGGTGGAGGAGCTGGTCGAGCGCCATCGGCTCGATGCGCAGGATCGCTTCCTCGCGGGTGATGAGCCCCTCGTTCGCCATGTCGACGGCGATCTTGAGCGCGGCCTTGGCGGTGCGCTTGCCGGCGCGCGTCTGGAGCATCCAAAGCTTGGTCTTCTCGACCGTGAACTCGATGTCCTGCATGTCGCGATAGTGGTTTTCGAGCGTGTCGAACACGTCGGCGAGCTGATGATAGACCTCGGGCATCGCCTCTTCCATCGAGGCGGGCTTGGCGCCGGCGTCTTCGCGCGCGGTCTTGGTCAGATACTGCGGCGTGCGGATGCCGGCGACGACGTCCTCACCCTGCGCATTGATCAGGAACTCGCCGTAATAGGCGCGGTCGCCCTTCGACGGGTCGCGCGTGAACGCGACGCCGGTCGCCGAGGTGTCGCCCATGTTGCCGAACACCATCGCCTGGATGTTGACCGCGGTGCCCCAGCCGCCGGGGATGTCGTTGAGCCGGCGATAGACTTTCGCACGCTCCGACTGCCACGAGCCGAACACCGCGCCGACCGCGCCCCAGAGCTGGTCGTGGACGTCCTGCGGGAACGGCTTGCCCCAGAGCTTCTCGACGAGTCCCTTATACTCCGCGACGAGTTTGCGCAGGTCGTCGGCCGACAGCTCGGTGTCGAGCGTGAAGCCCTGGTCTTCCTTGGCGATCTCCAGCGCTTCCTCGAACGCGCCGTGATCGAGTTCGAGGACGACGTCGGCGTACATCTGGATGAAGCGGCGATAGCTGTCCCACGCGAACCGTGCGTCCTCGGACTTGGCGGCGAGGCCTTCGACGGTCTCGTCGTTCAGGCCGAGGTTGAGGACGGTGTCCATCATCCCCGGCATCGACGCGCGGGCGCCGCTCCGGACGGAGACGAGCAGCGGGTCGGCGGGGTCGCCGAATGTCTTGCCGGTGACGCCCTCGATGTGGGCGAGGCCGGTGGCGACCTCGTCGCGCAGGCTCTGCGGGAACTGGCCGCCCTCGTCATAATAGACCGCGCAGAAATCGGTCGAGATCGTGAAGCCCGGCGGGACCGGCAGGCCGATCGACGCCATCTCGGCGAGGTTCGCGCCCTTACCGCCGAGCAGGTTCTTGTCGCCCTTGCCGCCATCCGAAACACCGCCGCCGAAGCGGTACACATATTGGGTCATGGTCGGTCCTCTAAGTGCCTGTTTTTATGGGTGGGGCAAAAGTGAAGTATAGGAAGTACAGACGCTGGGAGCCGTCTGCACTTCCGGTTTCAATCAGCCCTCGATCTTCGAAAAATCTGCGACATTGTGCACTGCGGCGCGGACTCGCTCAAGTAGCGCGAGACGGGCGGAGCGCTTGGCGGCGTCGGAATCGTTGACGATAACGCTATCAAAGAATGCGTCGATCGGCGCACGCAGCGACGCGAGCGCGGCCATCGCGGCGGCGAAATCCTCGCGTTCGATCGCGGCGGTGGCGCGGGGTTCGGCGGAGTCGAGCGCGGTCATCAACGCGGTCTCTGCCGGTTCGGGGGTGTAGGACAGCGTTTGTTGCGCGGGCCCTCCGACCACAACGTCATCCCCCGCCCCATCCGTCACCCCAGCGAAAGCTGGGGTTTCCTGCGGCTCCTGTCCCTCGCTCCCCGCGGATACCCCAGCGTTCGCTGGGGTGACGGGCTTTGGTTGAGCGCCGCCTTCCTTCTTCAGGATATTGGCGGCGCGCTTGTAGCCGGCGAGCAGGTTCGCACCGTCCTCGGTGGTGACGAACGCCTGGAGCGCGTGGACGCGCGCGAGCAGCCGGACGAGATCGTCCTCGCCACCGAGCGCGAACACCGCGTCGATCAGGTCGTGCCGGACGCCGGCTTCGCGTTGCTGAACTTTGAGGCGGTCGGCGAAGAAGTCGAGAAGACGTGGAAGACCACCGAAGAACCGCTCGGTTGCTTCATCTACTGGGGCCTGTGTAAATTGCGCAACATAAGCATCGATATCAAAATCTCGTGGCGAAAGGTTCGTACGCTTCAAACCTTCGAAATCTCGCTTAATTACTATATCCGCATTTTCTACCATCGACTTATATAAAAAGCCGCCAGCTTGCTGCGCATAGGTTTTTATGATCGGCAACCTTATCGAGTTTTTCTCGAGTAAAGTGATGCATCCCAACGCCGCTCTTCGGAGAGCAAATGGATCTTTTGATCCTGTTGGGATCATATCCTGCGAAAAGAATCCGACAAGCGTATCTAGCTTGTCCGCCAAGCTTACAGCAACCGTTACCGGGTCGGTGGGGACGTCGTCGCCTTGGCCGACCGGCTTGTAGTGGTCTCGGATGGCGGTGGCGACGGACGGGTGCTCGCCCTGCGCGGCGGCGTAGTAGCCGCCCATCAGGCCTTGTAGCTCGGGGAACTCGCCGACCATGCCGGTGACGAGGTCTGCTTTTGCTAGGCGGGCTGCGCGGTCGGCTAGGGTTGCCAACTCACTGCTCCCCTCCCGCTTGCGGGAGGGGTCGGGGGAGGGGTTAGCCTCGAACGCAGCGGTGGTGGTTGCGTCAGGCCCTCCCCCGACCCCTCCCGCGAGCGGGAGGGGAGCAGAAGCAGAAGTGACTATGCCCTCTTCTACCAGCCAGCGGGCGAGCTTCGCGACGCGGTCGACCTTGTCGGCTACCGTGCCGAGCTTTTCGTGGAAGACGATCTTCGACAGCTTGGCCGCCTGCTCTGCGAGCGGGACCTTCAGGTCGGTGTCGTAGAAGAACTTTGCGTCCGACAGCCGTGCCGCCAACACCTTGCGATTGCCCTCGACGATCTTCGCGCCGCCGTCGTGCGCGGCGATGTTAGCGGTACAGACGAACGCGTTCGCCAATTTTCCGTCGGCGCTCCGGCAGACGAAATATTTCTGGTTCACGCGCGCCGTGAGCTGGATCACCTCGGGCGGGACGTCGAGAAACGCGGGGTCGAACTGGCCGAGCAGGGGAATCGGCCATTCCGTCAGCCCGGCATTCTCCGCGACTAGGCCCTCGTCCTCGATCAGTTCGAGACCGGCCTGCATTGCGGCTTCGCGGGCGTGGTCGCGGATCAGCGTGGCGCGTTCGTCGTGGTCGACGATGACGTGGCAGGCACGCAGCTTCTCGACATAGTCGTGCGCGCCGCCGATCGTGATCTGGTACGGGTGGTGGAAGCGGTGGCCGAGCGTAGCGGCGCCGCTGGCGATCCCGGCGATCTCGAACGGCACGATCTCTTCGCCGAGCAGCGCGACGATGCCTTGCAGCGGGCGGACCCACCGGAGCGATTCAGTGCTGGCGGAGGCGTCGCCCCAGCGCATCGACTTCGGCCACGGGAACGCGCGGACGATCGCGGGGATCGCGTCTGCGAGCACGGCGGCGGTGGCGCGGCCGGGCTTCTCGGTGACCGCGAACAGCGTGCCGCTGCGGTCTATCAGTTGCTCGCGCATGAGGCCGGTTTTGCGGAGGAAGCCTTCGAGTGCCTGCGGGGGCGCCGAGGTCTTGGGGCCTTTCGTTTCCTCGGAGACGGCGGCGGTCTCGAGCGGCAGGTCGCGCGCGATCAGCGTCAGGCGACGCGGGGTCGCGTAGGTGACGATGGCGCTGGTGGCGATGCCGGCCTTGGCGAGCTCGGCGGTGAACAGCTTCGACAGATCTTCGCGCGCACGCGCCTGCATCCGGGCTGGGATTTCTTCTGAGCGGAGTTCTAGGAGGAAATCAGTCACGCGGAACGCTCCATCTTCGCGCCATCGCGCCTTTGCGTGAACAAGATTTTCTCACGCGAAGGCGCAAAGGCGCGAAGAGATAAGAAGGATTGATTCAGGCCTGCGGCGCTACGGGCGCGCATCACGCTGCCCATCCGTGCTTGTCCATCCAGGCTGCGCAGGCGCCCTTCGCAAGGTCTCGGACGCGGCCCATATAGGCTTGGCGTTCGGCTACGGAGATTACGCCTCGTGCTTGCAGCAGGTTGAAGATGTGGCTGGCTTTGATCGCCTGCTCGTAGGCCGGGATCGGGAGTTTGGCTGACAGGCTGTTCTCGCATTCCGCGACGTGCTTGCGGAACTGGTCGAACAGCGAGTCCGTGTCGGCGATCTCGAAGTTCCACTTCGACATCTCCTGCTCGTTCTCCAGGAACACGTCGCCGTAGGTCACGCCGGCGTCGTTAAACGCGAGGTCGTAGACCGAGTCCTTGTCCTGGATGTACATCGCGAGGCGCTCCAACCCGTAGGTGAGTTCGCCGGCGACGGGCTTCATGTCGAAGCCGCCCATCTGTTGGAAATAGGTGAACTGAGTCACCTCCATGCCGTCGCACCAGACTTCCCAGCCGAGACCCCAGGCGCCGAGCGTGGGGCTCTCCCAGTCGTCCTCGACGAAGCGGATGTCGTGCTTCAGCATGTCGATGCCGATCGCCGCGAGCGATCCCAGGTAGAGTTCCTGGAGGTTGGCGGGGCTCGGTTTCAGGATGACCTGGTACTGGTAGTAATGCTGGAGCCGGTTGGGGTTCTCGCCATACCGCCCGTCGGTCGGGCGGCGGCAGGGCTGGACGAACGCGGCGTTCCACGGTTTCGGCCCGAGTGCGCGGAGCGTCGTGGCGGTGTGGAAGGTGCCCGCGCCCATTTCCATGTCGTAGGGCTGCAGGATCAGGCATCCGTGTTCGCTCCAGTAATCGTGGAGCGTCAGGATCATGCGCTGGAAGCTAAGAGGCTTTGTCACGCGCGGGCTTTGGCGGATGGGGCATGATCTAGCAATAGTCGTATGGCACACGACATACACACAGCGTGGCTGGCAAGCCGCATCTATCGATAGAAGGACGTTCGTTGAACTTTAGGCCTATCCGCTCGGCGCTTTCAGCCATAGCCCTAACCCTTGCCCTCCCCGCCTGTGCGCAAACTGCGCCTAAGGCTGCACCACAAGCCGCTAACGATGCCGATCCGGCGCTGTGGGTGGTGAAGGACAAGGACACGACGATCTACCTGTTCGGGACGATCCACGTGTTGAAGCCCGGCATGACGTGGTTCGACGAGGCGGTGAAGACCGCGTTCGATCGCTCGAACCAGGTGGTGCTGGAGCTGGTGATGCCGGACCCTGCAAAGATGCAGTCGCTGGTGATGGCGACCGGCGTGGCGAAGGACGGGCCGACGCTGACCGAGCAGCTGCCCGCGGACAAGCGTGCGGCGTATGCAAAGGCGGTGACCGATCTGGGGCTGCCGGCGAATGCGTTCGATCGGTTCAAGCCTTGGCTGGCGGCGACCAACCTGTCGATCGCGCCGCTGTCGAAGCTTGGGTATGATGCGTCGAACGGGCCCGAGCAGGTGATTACCGCGGCGGCCAAGGCTGCGGGGAAGCCGGTGATTGGGCTTGAGACGGCGGAGCAGCAGCTGGGGTACTTCGGGGGGCTGTCGCAGAAGGCGCAGATCCAGTTTCTGGGGAGCACGATCGACGAGTTGCCTAAGCTTGAGACGACGATGGCGACGATGGTGGACGAGTGGGCGAAGGGGGATCCTGAGGCGCTTGCCAAGGAGATGAACGATAGTTTGAAGGACTCGCCAGAGGTGGCGAAGGTGCTGCTGGTGGATCGCAATGCGCGTTGGGCGGAGTGGGTGAAGACTCGACTCGGGACGCCGGGGACTGTGTTCATCGCGGTTGGTGCGGGGCATCTGGCAGGCAAGGATAGCGTTCAGGCGCAGTTGGCTAAGCTTGGCGTGAAGGCCGAGCGCGTACAGTATTAAGCCACTACCGGGTTTAATCTGCCGGGTTTAATCGCGACGCCCCGCCCAACCATTGCGTCACCCCAGCGAAAGCTGGGGTCTCGTGCGGCTGGAGCGCTTCGTTACGGGGATACCCCAGCTTTCGCTGGGGTGACGGCATTTGGTGGGGACGCACCTCCGAGGCTGGCGGGGACGCACTCCCAAGGCGCAGAATTGCTTTTCCCCGCCACTTCCGCTATGCGCCCGCGCTTCCGGTCCATGGTCATCCCTGGAGGCGTGGGCGGGAAGGACAACAAACGAGTTTCGGAGAATACAGATGAGCGACCAGTTGACGCTCGCAGCCGAGACGCGTGACCGGGTTGGCAAGGGAGCCTCCCGGGCGCTGCGTCGTGATGGCCGCGTGCCTGCCGTGATCTACGGCCTGAACCAGGAACCAACCTCGGTTCACCTCGAGGAAAAGGCGCTGATGAAGGCGCTGATGACCGGCCACTTCATGAATTCCGTCGTGATGGTCAACGGCGTGCGCACGCTGCCGAAGGACGTGTCGTTCCACCCGGTTTCGGATCGTCCGATCCATGTCGACTTCCTGCGCATCGGCGAGCATTCGACCGTCACCGTCGCGGTGCCGATCGCGTTCACCGACGAGGACGACGCACCGGGCATCAAGAAGGGCAAGGGCGTCCTCAACATCACGCGTCACGAGATCGAGCTGGTCGTCGACGCTTCGGACATCCCGAGCGAGATCACGATTTCGCTCGCCGGTCTGGAGATCGGTGATTCGATCCACATCAGCGACGTGAAGCTGCCCAAGGGCGCCACGCCCGCGATCGACGACCGCGACTTCGCGATCGCCACGATCGTGCCGCCGACCGTGCCGACCGTCGAGGACGAAGAGCTCGAGGCTGAAGTCGCCGAAGCACAGGCTGCCGAGGCTGCTGCCGAGGACGAGCCGGCCGTCGAGCCTAACGACGATGACAACGACGACGACAAGATCACGCCGCAGAAGAAGGACTGAGGGTTCAGCCCTTCGTCCTAGGATGATCTGGCGGGCGGGAAAGCTAGGGCTTTCCCGCCCGTTTCGTTTTATGGGGCTGCTGGCTCGGAACGCACCTCACCGTTCCCCCGCGAACGCGGGGGTCCAGGATCAAGCAGCGGTATCGCCTGTAATCCTGGGCCCCTGCTTTCGCAGGGGAACAACAATGGTTTAACGGGCCGGCGAGCCGTTTCGTTTTGGAGAATCACACGTGCAGATCTGGGCGGGACTCGGCAATCCGGGGGCGCAATATGCGATGCACCGGCACAATGTCGGGTTCATGGTCGCCGACGCGATCGCCGAGGTGCACGGCTTCGGCGCGGTCAAGAAGCAGTTCCAGGGCTGGACGCAGGAGGGGCGGATCGGCTCGACCAGGATCCTGCTGCTGAAGCCGGCGACCTTCATGAACGAGAGTGGGCGCGCGATCGGCGAGGCGCTGCGGTTCTACAAGCTCGGCGTCGAGGCGCTGACGGTGTTCCACGACGAACTCGATATCGCGCCGTTCCGCGTGAAGGTGAAGACCGGCGGCGGGACCGCGGGACATAATGGGCTGCGCTCGACCGACCAGCATCTGGGGCCGGAGTTTCGCCGCGTGCGCCTGGGGATCGGGCATCCCGGGCACAAGGATCGCGTAACCGGGTACGTGCTCGGCAATTATGCGAAAGCCGAGATCGAGCCGTTGTCCGACATGCTCGGCGCGGTCGCGGCGGAGGCCAAGTGGCTGGCGGAGGGCGACGACGTCCGCTTCATGAACGATGTCGCGTTGAGGATGCAGCCATGACCACTCGCTCTTTGTTTGCCACGCGGTTCTACGAGGCCGATCTCGGCGACGACGATCTGGTCGAGGAACTGGAGGACGCGGCGCTCGAACTGGCGAAAGCGGATCGCGCCGGGGTCGCGTGGTCGAAGGCGCATGGGTATCGCGGGTATACGTCGTATGCGTCGCTGAACGACCTGCCGCTGCGCGATCCGCGGTTCGGGGATCTGGTGCGGCTGCTGAACAAGCATGTCGCGCAGTTCGCTAAGGACTGTGCGTTCGATCTGGGCGGGCGGAAGTTGAAGCTCGACAGTCTTTGGGTGAACGTCCTGAAGCCCGGTGGCGCGCATTCGGGGCATATTCATCCGCATAGCGTGGTGTCGGGGACGATGTACGTCGCGATTCCGGAAGGGGCTGGGGCGCTGAAGCTGGAGGATCCGCGGTTGCCTATGATGATGGCGGCGCCAACGCGGCTGGAGGATGCTGCGGAGGATCTGCGGACGTTTGTTTACGCCGAGCCTAAGCCGGGGAGTGTGTTCTTGTGGGAGAGCTGGTTGCGGCATGAGGTCGTGCCGAATGCTGCCAAGGGCGAGCGGATCAGTATCAGTTTTAATTATCGGTGGTGATTGGGACGGCTGAGAAAATTCGGCAGGCAAAGTACCACCCCGGCGCAGGCCGGGGCCCAATTGGGAAACGTTGCTAACGAAGAGCTGCCCTTCATCAGATTGGCCTTCCCACTTGGGCCCCGGCCTTCGCCGGGGTGGTGGTGTTGCTCCTTCTTACCCCCTCCCCTTCAGGGGAGGGTTGGGGTGGGGCCTGGCCGCACATGCAAGCGCTTGTGGCACTGCCCCCCCCGACCCTCCCCTGAAGGGGAGGGAGCAGTGGGGGCGGCACCCGACGCGCGCGCCGCCCCTTCCCCAATCAGGCCGTCTTCATCGTCGCCATGTCGATGACGAAGCGGTACTTCACGTCGCTTTTCACCATGCGCTGATACGAGGGTTCGATCTCGTCCATGCGGATCATCTCGATGTCCGACACCAGGCCGTGCTCGTTGCAGAAATCGAGCATCTCCTGCGTCTCGGCGATGCCGCCGATCAGCGAGCCGGCGATCGCGCGGCGCTTGAAGATGAGGTTGCCGACCGAGGGCGACGGATGCGCGTGCTCGGGGACGCCGACCAGCGTCATCGTCCCGTCGCGCTTCAGCAACGCGGTGAAGGTGTCGAGGTTGTGGCTCGCCGCGACGGTGTTGAGGATGAAGTCGAAGCTGTTGGCGTGTTCGGCCATCGCGGCTTCGTCCTTCGACACGATCAGGTCCTTCGCGCCGAGACGCTTGGCATCGTCGCGCTTGTTCGGCGAGGTCGAGAAGACATAGACCTCGGCGCCCATCGCGTTGGCGATCTTTACGCCCATGTGGCCGAGACCGCCAAGACCGACGATGCCGACCTTCTGCCCAGGGCCGACCTTCCAGTGCTTGAGCGGCGAGTACGTCGTAATGCCGGCGCAGAGCAACGGCGCGACCGCAGCGAGGTCGGCCTCGGGATGCGAGACCTTCAGCACGAAGCCTTCGTCGACGACGATCTTGTCCGAATAGCCGCCGAAGGTGTGGCCGCCAAGCACGGGATCGGGACCGTTATAGGTGCCGACGAAACCGGTGGTCTCGCAATATTGCTCTTCGCCGTCCTTGCACGACGGGCATTCGCCGCAGCTGTCGACCATGCAGCCGACGCCGACGACGTCGCCGACCTTGAACTTGGTGACGTCGCTGCCGACTGCGGTGACGTGGCCGACGATCTCGTGGCCGGGGACGCAGGGGTAGAGCGTGCCTTCCCACTCGCCCTTGGCGGTGTGGAGGTCGGAATGGCAGACGCCGCAGAATGCGATGTCGATCGCGACGTCGGTCTTGCCGGGTTCGCGGCGCTCGAAGCTGAACGGGGCGAGCGGGGTTTCTGGGGATTGTGCGGCGTAGCCGTGGGCGGTGGTGGTCATGGAATTCCTGATCTATCTCAAGCTGGACTCGGGATATAATCGTCGACCATATGATAACTACCGTTCGGTATGATTATTTTGCTGCACTGCGGCAATCGAGTAAGTCGATCAGGGCTGCCGTCCAACTGAGCAACCACCCCGGCGGAGGCCGGGGCCCAGTTGGAAAGGTGGCAATAACGGCGTGCCGACCTTCCGTTAGCGACGTTGCCCAACTGGGCCCCGGCCTTCGCCGGGGTGGTGGAGATAATTGAGTTGGCGCCGATGATGCGCGCAGGCGTCCTCCGCTGGCCTTCCTCCGCGCCCTGCCCTAAAGCGCCACCACATTCTTATACCAAGGGCATATCATGGGTTTTCGCTGCGGCATCGTGGGGCTGCCGAACGTCGGCAAGTCCACTCTCTTCAACGCGCTGACCGAGACGGCCGCGGCGCAGGCGGCGAACTATCCGTTCTGCACGATCGAGCCCAACGTCGGTAACGTCGGCGTGCCCGACAAGCGGCTCGACGCGCTGGCCAAGATCGCCGGATCGCAGAAGATCATCGAGACGCAGCTCGGCTTCGTCGACATCGCCGGCCTGGTGCGCGGCGCGTCGAAGGGCGAAGGGCTCGGCAATCAGTTCCTCGGCAACATCCGCGAGGTCGATGCGATCGTCCATGTGCTGCGCTGCTTCGAGGACGGCGACGTGACGCATGTCGACAACAAGGTCGATCCGATCGCCGATGCCGAGACGGTCGACACCGAGCTGATGCTGAGCGACCTCGAAAGCCTCGAGAAGCGCGTGCCGAACCTCGCCAAGAAGGGCATGCAGGGCGACAAGGAGGCCAAGATCGGCGCGGCCGTGCTCGGCCAGGCGCTCGAACTGCTGCGCGAAGGCAAGCCCGCGCGGCTGACCGTGCCGAAGGACGAGGATGAGGCGCGCGTGTTCGCGCAGGCGCAGTTGCTGACCGCGAAGCCCGTGCTGTACGTGTGCAACGTCGACGAGGGCGATGCGGCGAACGGCAATGCGCTGTCGGCGCGGGTGTTCGAAAAGGCTAAGGCCGAGGGCGCCGAGGCTGTCGTGGTGTCGGCGGCGATCGAGGCGGAAATCGCGACGATGCCCGCCGAGGATCGCGGCGAGTTTCTCGGCGAACTCGGGCTGGAAGAGACGGGCCTCGCGCGCGTCATCACCGCAGGGTACAAGCTGCTGCACCTGCTGACGTTCTTCACGGTCGGGCCGAAGGAGGCGCGTGCCTGGACCGTCCACGAGGGCGCGACCGCACCGCAGGCCGCGGGCGAGATCCACGGCGATTTCGAAAAGGGCTTCATCCGCGCCGAGACCATCGCGTTCGACGACTTCATCGCGCTGGGTGGCGAATCGAAGGCCCGCGAGGCGGGCAAGCTGCGCGCGGAAGGCAAGGCGTACGTCGTCCACGACGGCGACGTGATGCACTTCCTGCATAGCTGAAACCGGACGGCCGCTGAGATGCGGAACCGGGCAATCGCGCATTTTCAATGTAAGATTTGATGGCTAGCGTAGCCTCCGACATATCGGGGGAATTGCGTTGGCTGTCATGCATCTGTTGGGAATGCTCGTTGCCCTGTCGACGACGGCGTCTGCGGTGACGCCCTTTCAACAGCCCGCGGTGCCGAGCTTTTGCCAGCGCCTGGCACCGCAACTCGGCATGAAGCCGAACGCTAAAAGTGGTGGGAAGACGCGGGCTGGCGGCTGGAAGGTCAACCTTGCGAGCGGTCTGGGTCCGGCCTTGTTTGGTGGGACGTTCGCCGCGTCGTTCTCGCTGCATCCGATCGACGAAGACTCGGTGTCCGAGAGCAAGCGTCTGGAGAATGCTTGCGGCATCACCGCAAAGGGCATGACGTGCAAGATCGAAGGGCCGGCGCGGTTGAACGTCGGTACCAAGAAGGGCAAGATTTCAACCGAGGTGCTGCCGGGTGAACGCGCGGAAGTCGACATGCGCAGCACCGTGATCAGCTGTTACGACACGTGATCGCCTGCAGGCCAGACATGCTCGGCGCGCGTACCCCGGCGCTTTCGTTCGTCGAGCTTGCCGGGTAGAGGCCGCGACGCCGGGACTTGCTCAGGACGAACACCAATGAAAATTATGTTGAGTGGTTGTGCGCTTGCACTCGCAGGGTGTGCTTATCCGTATACGCCCCCTGCCCTCGCGCCCATCACTGCGCCGGCGCCCGTATCGACGGCGGTGGCTGCGATGCCGGGCGAGACTCGGGCGCCGGTTACCATACTGGTGTCGATCGACGGGTTTCGACCGGATTATCTCGATCGCGGCGTGACGCCTAATCTCAACCAGCTGCGCGCGGGCGGGGTATTCGCGAGCATGCGGCCGTCGTTTCCGAGCGTCACCTTTCCCAATCACTGGACGCTCGTGACGGGGCTGCGGCCCGATCGCAGCGGGATCGTCGGCAACAAGATGGAGGATCCGGCGCGGCCGGGCGAGAGCTTCACGATGGCGACGGACGATCCGTTCTGGTGGAGCGAGAGCACGCCGATCTGGGTCGATGCGGAGAAGGCGGGGATCCGCACCGCGACGATGTTCTGGCCGGGCGCGAACGTCGCGGTCGGGGGTACGGTGAAGGCCGACAGCCATGGTGCGATCGAGGGCGGTACGCGACCGGAGGACTGGCAGCAGTTCAATCAGCAGGTTTCGGGGACACAGCGCGTCAACGCGGTGCTCGACTGGATGCGGCGGCCTGCCGCCATACGTCCCAAGTTGGTGACTCTGTATTTCGATACGGTCGACAGCGCCGGGCATGCAGGCGGGCCCGACAGCGCTGGCGTTACCCAGGCCGTGGCGGATGTCGATGCGAGCATCGGCGCGCTGGTCGATGGGCTGGCCGCGCTGGGGCAGCGGGCGAACCTGGTGATCGTCGCGGACCACGGCATGGCGGCGACGAGCAGCACGCGAGTCGTGGCGCTCGACGCGATCGCGGACAAGGCGGATTATCGCACCGTCGAGACGGGGCCGTACGCGACTTTGTTCGCGGTGCCGGGGCATGAGGCGGCGCTGGAGGCGCGGTTGTTGAAGCCCCACGATCACCTGCAATGCTGGCGGAAGGGGGAGATCCCGGCGCGGTTCGATTATGGGCGGAATCCGCGGGTGCCGAGCTATCTGTGCCTGGCCGATGTCGGCTGGCAGGTGGATTCGAGTGCGCCGACCAAGGCTTCGGTCGGCGGGATGCATGGGTATGACAACATGGCGCCGGAGATGCAGGCGCTGTTCATCGCCAACGGGCCGGCGTTTGCGCGCGGCAAGACGATTGCGAGCTTCGACAATGTCGCGATCGAGCCTTTGTTGCGCGATCTGATCGGGTTGCCGGCCGAGGCGGGGCTGGACGGCACCGACGCACCCTTCCAGAAGGTGCTGCAACGATAAGAGGAGAGGTTGTGCAGTATTTCGAGGATATCGAGGTCGGTCGGACCGCGTCGTTCGGTTCCTACGCGGTCACGCGCGAGGAGGTGATGGACTTCGCCGCCAAATACGATCCGCAGCCGTTCCATCTGTCCGACGAGGCGGCTGCGCAGACGCATTTCGGGCGGTTGTCGGCGAGCGGCTGGCATACGTGCGCGATGGTGATGTCTATGGTGGTCGCGAACCTGAAGGAGAACCAGCAGGCCGGGCTCGGGTCGCCGGGGATCGACGAATTGAAGTGGGTGAAGCCGGTGTATCCGGGGGACACTCTGCGCTGCGAGACCGAGATCCTGGAGAAGCGCGTGTCGGCGAGCCGGCCAGAGATGGGGATCTTCAAGAGCCGGATGCGGGTGTTCAATCAGGACGACGTTATGGTGATGACGTTCGTGTCGAACGGGTTGGTGGCGACGCGCCCCACGGACGCTAACGCCGGCTGATTGCCGAGCTGTTGCCCGGAAGGGCGGCTGACGGAATTGCCAATTCAGTAATGATTTATGCGAAAGCGCGAAGCCGTCCTGAGCTTCGCCGAACGGGCGGGAAGATAGTGTTTGTTCGCGCAGAGGCGCGGAGGCGCAGAGAGATATTAGATGGCATAGCTTCGGTTGAGCTTCGCTGCCACGCGAAGGCTCGCCCACTCGTACTTAATTACTTTCTGCGCCTCTGCGCCTCTGCGCCTCTGCGCCTCTGCGCCTCTGCGCCTCTGCGCCTCTGCGCGAACAAACCTTCTCTTCGCGCCTTCGCGTGAACCAACCTGCTCTAGTTACTGCGCTGGACGACCACCGCCACGGTTGCCGCCGCCCTGACGACCGCCGCCGGGCCGTCCACCGCCGAAGCGCTGGCCGCCGCCGCCGCGATTGCCTCGGAATGCGCCGTCGCCACGATTACCGCGGAAGCCGCCTTGGACTTGGGGCTGCTGCGGGTTGGCGACTTGGCCGGGCTGCGCGGGCTGGCCTGGTTGACCGAACTGTGCGCGACCGGGACCACGGCCGCGATCGTCGCCGCGGCCGGGACGGCCGTTGCCGAACTGGCCCTGAGCGGGCGTGCCGGGATTATTCTGATAGCCCGGACGGTTGCCGCGCCAGCCGCCGTTCCGGCCGCCATCGCCTCGGTTGCCAAAGCCGCCCCAATTGCCGCGTCCGCCGTCGTTTCGGTTGCCGCGATACTGCTGGCGACCCTGCCAGTAGCGCTGCTGGTTGCCGTTCCAGCGGTGCGGGCGGCGGTAGCGATCGTAGACGTAGACCCCCGAGCCGGGATAATAATAATCGCCGGCCCAACCGTAATAGGAGTTCAGGCCGCCATAGCCGGCGAACCCGTCATAGCCGCCGCCGTAACCGCCATAGCCTGCGCCATAATAACCGTCGCCGTAGCCGCCGCCGTAATAGGGATCGCTGGCATAGCCGACGCCGGCGCCACCATAGCCGTAGCCATCGGTGCAGCCCGCGACGCCTAGTCCGAGGCCCAAGGCTAGGCCGATGATGCCGAAGCGCTTCATAAACATGGGGAGTCTCCCGTACGTGGAGAGCGGACACAACGCGCCGCTATTCGTCCTACAACGGAGTCGTTATGTCGCAAGTTCCATGAATGAGGTCTGACGGGGTTTGGGGTCGTGCAGGGCGCCCGCATGTTTCGTTGCACACGCCCCCTACTGTTCCCTCGCGAATGCGGGGGGCCAGGGTAGCGGTGCGCGACGGTATTTAGCTGGGCCCCCGCGTCCGCGGGGGAACAAGACTGGGGGGGCTCTCGCGTAAGCGCGTTGTCAGTGGCCGGGGAAGTGAATCAGGGCGGTCGCTTCGATGCCTTCGGTACGGAGCGCGTCTGCGCCGCCAAGGTCCGGGAGGTCGACCAGGAACTGCGCTTGCGTAACCACCGCGCCGGCCTTGTGGAGCAGGCGGACCGCGGCGCGGGCGGTGCCGCCGGTGGCGATCAGGTCGTCGACCAGTAGGACGCGCGCGCCGGGCGCGAAGGCGTCGGCGTGGATCGCGATGCGGTCGGTGCCGTATTCGAGTGCGTAGTCCTCGGCGATGGTCGCGCCGGGGAGCTTGCCGTCCTTGCGGATCAGCAGGACGCCGGCCTTGAGCGGTGCGGCGAGCGCGGCGGCGAACAGGAAACCGCGCGCTTCGATGCCGGCGACCAGGTCGACGGGGCCAGAGACTGCTTCGACCATCCGCTCGATCGCAGTCGCCCAGCCGTGGGGGTCGAGCAGCAGCGTCGTGATGTCGCGGAACTGGATGCCGGGCTTGGGGAAATCCGGGATGGTGCGGATCAGCGCCTTGAGGTCGGCGTTGCGCTCTTCGGTATCGAGCATGGAAGCTCCCTTCTCTCCGCACGATGGCGGCGGATGCGCCGGTGCGCGACACTGCGCTACGGCCAAAACGAAAGCGGCGGACAAGGCACCCTGCCCGTCCGCCGCTCCCTTTATCCGTGCGCCCTTACCGCGGGAGCCGGGCCGTCATCAATGCTTAACGTCGCGCCAGACGTTTTGGTACGCGCCCCAGGCTAGGCCGCAGAAGATCAGGATGAAGATGATCGACGCGAACCCGGCGGCATGGCGTGCCTCGAGGTTGGGCTCTGCGGTCCAGGTCAGGAACGCGGAGACGTCGGTCGACATCTGCTCCATTGTCGGCTTGGTGCCGTCGGCGTAGGTCACCTGGCCATCCGACGTCAGCGGCGGCGGCATCGCGATGTTGAGGTTCGCGAAATACGGGTTGTAGTGCAGACCCGCCGGCGTTTTGATGTCCGGGAATTCCTTCAGCAGCGCGGCCGGCTGCGTCGTGTAGCCGGTCAGCAGCGAGTGGACGTACGCGGTGCCGTCCTCGCGCGCCTTGGTGATCAGCGAAAGATCAGGCGGCAGCGCGTTGTTGTTCGCGGCGCGCGCGGCGATCTCGTTAGCGAACGGCGACGGGAAACGATCCGACGGGATGTTCTTGCGGGTCGCGGGCTCGCCCGTCTCCGGGTTGATCGAGGGCTGCTCGATGACCCACTGGTTGGCGATCGCCTTAACCTCGGGGTCGGTATAGCCGATCTTGGTCAGGTCGCGGAACGACACCAGCCGCAGCGAGTGGCAGGCCGAGCAGACTTCCTTGTAGACCTGGAACCCGCGCTGGAGCTGGCGACGGTCGAACTTGCCGAACACGCCGTTGGAGGCGAGCTCGAGTTCCTTGGGGTGCTTGTGCGCGACGCTCTCCGCGGTCGGCGCGACGGGGTCGGTGATGACCCCCGCCACGCTGCCGAAGAGCGCGATGCCGAGCACCAGCACGAAGGCCGCGCCGACGATGGAGGCGATGAGACGAACCATGTGTGTGTCCTCTAGTTCGTATCAGTGCGCGAGCGCGGTTTTGGCCGGGCTGGTGCCGCCGTGCTTTGAAAGTACGGCCTCGGTGATCGAGTTGGGCAGCGGCCGCGGACGCTCGGAGCGCGAGATGATCGGCAGGATGATCAGGAAGTGCGCGAAATAATACGCCGCGCAGATCTGGCTGAGGATCACGTAGAACGCGTTGGCCGGAGCGCCACCGCAATAGCCGAGCACGAAGATGTCGGCGACCAGCACCCAGAACGCGATCCGCGCCTTGGGACGATAGTTCATCGAACGGACCGGCGAGCTGTCCAGCCAGGGCAGGAAGAACAGCAGCAGGATCGAGCCGAACATCGCCAGCACGCCCCAGAGCTTGGCCGGCAGGATGAAGTCCGCAGTGAAGGCGCGCAGGATCGCGTAGAACGGCCAGAAATACCATTCGGGCACGATGTGCGCGGGCGTCGAAAGCGGGTTCGCCGGGATGTAGTTGTCCGGGTGGCCAAGATAGTTCGGGAAGAAGAACAGCAGGCTGGCGAAGATCAGCATGAAGATGCCGAGCCCGAAGCCGTCCTTGGCGGTGTAGTACGGATGGAACGGGACGGTGTCCTGCTCGCCCTTCACGTCGACGCCGGTCGGGTTGTTCGACCCCGGGATGTGCAGCGCCCAGATGTGCAGGATGATGACACCCGCGATCACGAACGGCAGTAGGTAATGCAGCGAGAAGAAGCGGTTGAGCGCGGCGTTGTCCGGCGCGAATCCGCCGAGCAGCCATATGCGGATGGTGTCGCCGACGAGCGGGATCGCCGAGAAGAACCCGGTGATGACCTGCGCGCCCCAGAAGCTCATCTGGCCCCAGGGCAGCACGTAGCCCATGAAGGCGGTCGCCATCATCAGCAGGAAGATGACGACGCCGAGCAGCCACACCATCTCGCGCGGCGCCTTGTACGAGCCATAATAGAGCCCGCGGAAGATGTGCGTGTAGACGACGATGAAGAACATCGAGGCGCCGTTCGCGTGCGCATACCGCAGGAACCAGCCGGCGTTGACGTCGCGCATGATGCTCTCGACCGAGTCGAATGCGACCGCGCCGTTGGCGGCGTAGTGCATCGCCAGCACGATGCCGGTGATGATCTGGATCGCCAGCGCGGCGCCGGCGAGCACACCGAAGTTCCAGAAGTAATTGAGGTTGCGCGGGACGGGATAGCCGCCGCCGAGTGAATTGTAGACGAGCCGGGGAACGGGAAGCCGCTCATCCAGCCACCGCGTCAGCGGCAGCTTCGGTTCGTATTGCTTGGCCCAGGGAAAGCTCATGGTGTTTTCCTCAGCCTACCGTGACGACGGTGTCGGAGTTGAAGGCATAGTCCGGAACGTGGAGGTTCGACGGAGCGGGGCCTTTGCGGATGCGTGCGGCGGTGTCATAGGCCGAGCCGTGGCACGGGCAGAAATAGCCGCCGAACGGACCCTTGTTCTCGCCCTCGCCGGCGCCGAGCGGGACGCAGCCGAGATGCGTGCAGACGCCCAGCGTGATCAGCCAGTTCTTCTTGCCCGCCTTGGTGCGCTGTTCGAGCGTCTGCGGATCGCGCAATGTCGAGATATCGACCGCGTCGGCTTCCGAGATTTCCTTCGGCGTCAGGTTGCGCACGAACAGCGGCTGCTTGCGGAACGAGGTCTTGATCGCCTGACCGGGGAGGATCTTCGACAGGTCGATCTCGGTGGTCGACTGCGCGAGCACGTCGGCCGATGGGTTCATCTGGTTGATCAGCGGCAGGACGATCGCGACCGCGCCGACGCCGGCGAAGGAAACGGCTGCGATGTTGATGAAATCACGGCGGCGAGGGTCATGGGCCTCTTCGTGAAACGGCTCTGGCGATTCGCCGGGATGAACCATGTCGTCGACTGTCGCCATTCATCTCGCCCTTGCACGTTATTTTTTTCGTGACGGAGTAGGCTTTCGGTTTCGCGAAACCATATCCCCAATCCATCCGACCGTCCCCACGGAGGCTGCGCTTTGATAGACGGCGGGGCGACGGTTTGCCAACTGCATTTTGCTTTGGGTTACCGTCCGGCGCTCGGCGCGCTAGGGGATCGGGTATGCGTATTGCCCTTTATCAGCCCGATATCGCCGGAAATGTCGGCGCCATTCTCCGCACTGCCGCGTGCATGGGGATCGGCGTCGACCTGATCGAACCGATGGGATTCACCTGGAGCGACAAGGCCGTCGCGCGCTCGGGGATGGATTATGTCGGCGTGGTCGACGTGGTGCGGCATGTCGATTGGGACACGTTCCTGGCGCAATTCAGCGGGCGGATCGTGCTGCTGACGACGAAGGGCGCGGTGCGGCTGGATGTGGCCGAGTTTTGCGAGGATGACGTGTTGTTGATGGGGAGCGAGGGGGCCGGCGTGCCGGAGGAGGTGCATGCACGGGCCGATGTGCGCGTGCTGATCCCGATGCGGCCTGGGTTGCGGTCGATGAATATCTCGGTGGCGACTGGGATCGTTGCCGCGGAGGCGCTGCGGCAGACCGGCGGCTGGCCGAGCTAATCCTCCCCGGCACGGGGACGGGGACCGTGCGAAGCATGGTGGAGGGGGCTCACCGCGGACGTACCGCTTCGTCATCACAACCGGTACGCTCGTGGAAGCCCCCCTCCACCCTTCGGCCAAGTAGCCGAACGGTCCCCCTCCCCGTTCCGGGGAGGATTTGGTAGAGACGCCCGCATGATCGAACTCGACCCCCAGCAAGCCGCCGCCCGAACCTGGTTCGAATCCCTGCGCGATCGCATCTGCGCGGAGTTCGAGACGATCGAGCGCGAGGCAGGCTCCGACGCATCGTTTGAGTACACGCCGTGGAACCGCGTCGATCCCTCGGGCGAGCCGGGCGGCGGTGGCGTGATGGGCGTCATGAAGGGCCGCGTGTTCGAGAAGGTCGGCGTCAACGTCTCGACCGTCGGCGGCACGTTCGAAGGCGAGTTCGCCAAGTCGATCCATGGTGCGGGCGAGGACCCGCGGTTCTTCGCGACCGGGATCAGCCTGGTCGCGCACATGACCAACCCGCACGTCCCCGCGGTGCACATGAACTGTCGCTTCCTCAACACCACCAAGCGCTGGTTCGGCGGCGGCGGCGATCTCAACCCGCCCTTGCCTATCGAGGAAGACACGGCGGACTTCCACGCGACGATGAAGGCGGCGTGCGACGCGCATGATCCGGCGCACTACCCCCGGTTCAAGGAATGGGCGGAGACCTATTTCTACATTCCGCACCGGAAAGTCGGCCGGGGTGTTGGCGGGATCTTCTTCGATCATCTCGACGGCGATTTCGAAACCAACTTTGCGTTCACGCGCGATGTCGGCGAGGCGTTTCTCGATGCGTATCCACGGATTGTGCGGCGGCGGATGGATACGCCGTTCACTGCGGCCGACGAGGCACGGATGCTGGAATGGCGCGGGCGCTATGCCGAGTTCAACCTCGTCTACGACCGTGGGACTTTGTTCGGGCTGAAGACCGGTGGCAACATCGACGCGATCCTGATGAGCCTGCCGCCCCGCGCGACGTGGTCGTGATCCGGTGGCGCTGATCCCGGTTGCCGACGACGTCCTCGCGACGATCGTCACGACGCTGGAGATGCGCAAGCGGCCGCCGCTGCGGCCGAGCCCGGGGTCGCGGTTGCGGTTGGTACGGTGGGAGGGACCGGCGCTGGAGAAATACCGTGCGTTGTTTCGGCGGGTGGGAAGTCCGTGGCTGTGGTTCTCGCGGTTGGTGATGGCGGACGACATGCTGACCTCTATCGTCCACGACCCCGGCATCGCGGTGTACGCGGTGATCGACCCGGCGGGGATCGAGGTCGGGATGCTCGAACTCGATTTTCGCGCGGCGGGTGCGTGCGAGATTTCGTATTTCGGGTTGATCCCGGAGCTGGCCGGGCAGGGTCATGGGCGGTGGCTGATGGCGGAGGCTTGCGCGCGGGCCTGGGCCAAGGGGGTGGAGCGGGTCTGGCTGCATACCTGCACGCTCGACCATCCCAGCGCGCTGGGGTTTTATCAAGCGCAGGGGTTCGTGGCGGTGAAGCGGACGATCGAGACGTTTCCGGATCCGCGGGCTTCTGGATTGCTGCCGCCGGAGACCGCGCCGCAGATCCCTTATCTGGGGAAGCGCGACTAGACCTCAGCCACCTCCCCGGCGGAGGCCGGGGGCCAGTTGGGGGACGTTGCTAACTGAGCGGTGCGCCCGATCACTGCGACCTTTCCAACTGGGCCCCGGCCTCCGCCGGGGTGGTGCTTTTGTTCCGTTGGTGCGCCCTACCGCGCCAAGCGGCGGTAGGCGGAGATTGCGATCAGAGCCATGGCTATACCCGCCGCCATTGCGGCCACCGCAGCGCCCGCATCGACGATCGCCAGCGCGACCGGGTTGGGTTCGCCCGCTTCGCGCAGGGCACGATCCAGTATCATGAACGGCGCTCCGGCGAGCCAGCCGCTGATGTAGCTGAACGCCGCCAACCCCATCAACGGCAACCCCGAACCTCGGCTGAGCGTGAAGCTGCGGCGGATCGCGCCGAGCGCCCCGAGCGGCGCTTCGGCGAACAGCGCCGGGCCGGTCAGCATCGTCCGGCCGAGGATGTAGAGGCCGGGGATCGCGTACAGCAACAGCCCCGCCCCCGCCGGCAGCGACACGATCACCATCGCCAGCAGGAAGCGCGGGAATATCCGTAGGCAGCGCGTCAGCGCCTGCCGCAGATCGAGCTGATCGCGGTCGAGATACAGCGCGTAGAACAGCGACGTGCCGAAGAAGCTCATCACATAGGCGAGCAGGTACCAGCCGCCATGTGCCGCCGCCCATGTCTGCACCGCATCGGCCCAGACCATCGCCTGCGCCTCGTTATCGCCCGCCGCCGCGTTGGGCATCGGCGGATCGGGCACGACCAGCGCCAGCGCGAACGCGGGCAGGAACAGGAACGGCGCGGCGATCCGTAGCAACAGGTCGCGGTCGCGCTTGAACAGGCTCCAGGCATCAGTGAGGACGGTCGCGAAATCGAGCTTCATGGGGTGACGGATTTCTCTCTGACGGCGACATAGAGCTGCGCGGTGAAGACCGCGGCAAGCGCGGTAAAGGCGGTGGTGACGATCGTCGCGGCGATCCCCGACAGGAAGGTCGCGGTGGCGATCCCGTCGGCGCCGAGCGCGAGCCGGAAGATGATCCCGGTCACGGACTGTGCGGCCCAGGTCGAGACGAGCATGACGATCGCGAACAGGATCAACACGCCGATGATCCGCCACGTCAGCCCCTTGGTCAGCTGGAGCGAGCGACGGATCGCACCGATCCCGCGGCGTTCGTTGAGAATCACCGGGTTGAGCAGCACCAGCCGCGCGCCGATCCAGATCGCCAGCAGCAGATAGGCGATGCCGTACAGCGCGGTGAACCCAGCGGCACCAGCGGTCGGCGGGGTCATCTGCACGCTCGATCCATTGGCAGCGGCGGAGAAATCAAAGCCCGACTGAACCAGAACGATCACCGGCGGCACGGCGAGGAGCGCGGCGACCAGGGTGATCAGCGCGGTGATGCCGAGCGCCGGCAGCACGCGCGCACCGGCCTGGCGGCGCGCAGCCGCAGCATCGGTGCCGGGATCGCTGGCAATCGCGACGATCGCGAGCTGCGCCCACAGCATCGCGACCAGCGTACCGATCGCCAGAACGCTGCCGATCAAGGCGAAGCTCATCGTCCCCGGTGTCGAGAACGCGACATAGCCGTCACGGATCACGCTGGGCAGCAGAATGCCGAGCACCGCGATCGGCGCGATCATGCCGGTACGCCCGTTGAGCACCTCGATCGTGCGATCCCAGACCGTTCCCATCTTCACCATGCGTCACGCTCCCCCGGTTGCTGTATCGCGCGGGTTAGCCCAAGCCCCTGCGCTTGACCACATGGTTGAAACGCACGTCGGAGTTGCAAGTGCGAGCGTCGGTGCGCAATTGGGATCGGTGACCAACCCCCTCCCCTCCGATATCGAATGGCGGACCAGCGCCGGCCTCACCCCTTATGCCGATGCGCTGGCGGAGATGGAGGCGCGCGCGCTCGCGGTCGGCGCGGGCGAGGCGCGCGAGCTGTTGTGGATGCTCGAACATCCGCCGGTCTACACCGCGGGCACCAGCGCGGATCCGGGCGACCTGATCGACGCGCGCTTCCCGGTGATCCCGACGGGACGCGGCGGCAAATACACCTATCATGGGCCGGGCCAGCGGATCGGCTATGTCGTGCTCGACCTGACCAAGCGCGGACGGGATGTCCGCTGTTACGTCCACGCGCTCGAATCCTGGGTGATCGCGGCGCTTGGCGAGCTCGGCGTCGAGGCGTTCGCGGTCGATGGCCGGGTCGGCATCTGGACGCTCGATCGGGGCCGGGAAGCCAAGATCGGCGCGATCGGGGTACGGGTAAAACGCTGGGTGACGCTCCACGGCTTCTCGGTGAACGTCGATCCGGACCTGTCGCACTTTGGTGGCATCGTGCCCTGCGGCCTGTCCGAGTACGGCGTTACCAGCCTGCAATCGCTGGGCATTTCCGCCGACCTTGCAACCTTCGACGCCGCCCTGGCGTTGACGGCCGATGCTTTCCTTGAAACAGTTTCTTGTCCTCAAGAAAACGAGGCTTGAGGACAAAGCGTTATCGGATTAATGTCCACTACGATTTGGGTATTAAGGGCGAGCAGCCAGCCAAATCCTCTATCTAGGGAGCTTCCACATGCGTGCACTCATTTCCAAGGTCCTGACCGGTTCGCTGATCGCCAGCGCAGCACTCGCCGTTTCGGCTTGCGGTCCGAAGACCGAGACGACCACCGACAACACGATGGTCACCGACATGAACGCCACTGAAGGCATGGACACCATGACCGACAACATGACCGCAGTCGACGGCGCGTCGAACGGTGGCATGATGGCCAACGACACCATGATGGCGAACGACACGATGATGTCGAACGACACCATGATGACCAACAACGCAATGTGATGGTCGCGAAGGTCGACCGTTACGGCGGATGACCTTCAACGGCATTATGCGATGTGAAGGGCCGCCCGGGCAACCGGGCGGCCCTTTATCGTTGCGGGATGGGGAACGCCGACCCTGGATGCCGGTCAGCGCGTTTGCGCACGTCGAATGGCGGCAAACCGCGGTCGTTTCGGATGCGACGGTTTGCATACCGGATCGGGGTATTCTGCTCGCAAAATCGATCCCGGCAAAAGGTTAAAATCGCTTGGGGGTTTGGCGGAAACGCTTTAGATTCGTCGACTTGGAATGCCCCTGGGGAGGTTTGAATGAAAGTGTTGCGTACCGCGCTCGCGCTCTGCGTGGCGTCGAGCGGTCTCGCTGTGGCGCAGTCGGCGTCGGCGCAGTTCTTTTTGCAGTCGCGTGACTTTTCCGGTGCCGCGGTGACCGGCGACGAAGCCGATCTCGGCCAGCCCCTGCCGGGTGCGACGCCCGCGGAAACGCGTGCCGCCCTGGTGTGGCATATGCGCGCCGCGCTCAACGTGGCGGCCCTGCAATGCCAGTTCGAGCCGACGCTGTTGACCGTACCGAACTATAATTCGATTCTCGCCGATCATGGCGACGAGTTGAAGGGTGCGTTCGATACGCTGACCAAATACTTCATCCGCGTGAACAAGGCCTCGGGCCTCCGCGCCGGGCAGGCCGCGCTCGACCAGTTCGGCACGCGGACCTATTCCAGCTTCGCCACGGTCGCCGCGCAATACGGGTTCTGCCAGACCGCAGCCTCGATCGGACGCGACGCGGTGTTCGCACCGCGCGGGCATTTTGCCGACGTCGCGCTGGCGCGGTCGCGCGAACTGCGCAACAGCCTGATCCCCTGGGGCGAACAGCGCTTCCCGCGCTACATCGGCCGCGATCGCAATGCGCCAATGCCGCGGCTCGATACGATCTGCTGGAACAAGAAGGGCGAGTGGGTCGAAAAGAAGTGCGGCGCCCAAAACTGGCCGCCGGTTGGCGTCGGCATCGCCGGGCGGTAATGTCTCCGTCTCACCCGAATTACCGGATGATTTTATCCTCGCGTTCGGCCGTCACCCCAGCGAAAGCTGGGGTATCTCACGAGGCGAGCGACGAGAGTCTCATGGGGTCATCCTAGCTTCCGCTGGGATGATGGTGGGGAAAGAATGAAGTCCCCTACATAGCGCGCCTTAAATTATCAGCGCAGGCCCAGCAGCTTGTGCGTCTGCAGCGACAAGCGCCACTGCGGCCGCTGCATGACCAGATCCACACACGCCTCGCGGTTCGCGTCGGCTTGCGGATCGTCGAGCGGCTGGAGCAGCAGGTTTGCGAACGCCCAGGTCTCGACATCGTCGATATCGGTGCCCGGCTGCGGCCAGACCAGCTTCAGTTCGTCGCCGGTGCGCTGAACGACGATGCTGCCGGCCTTGGGGCTGATACAGACCCAGTCGATACCCGGATGCGCCCGAATCGTCCCGTTGCTCTCCATCGCGATCCGGAAGCCCTCGCCGTGGAGCGCATCGACGATCGCGTCGTCGATCTGCAGCATCGGCTCCCCCCCGGTCAGGACGACGAATCGATCGCTCGTGCCGTCCCCCCAGAAGTCGGCAACCGCCGCTGCGAGCGCCTGCGCATCGGCGAACTTGCCACCGCCTAGCCCGTCGGTGCCGACGAACTCGGTATCGCAGAACTTGCAGACCGCGGTCGCGCGGTCCTGTTCGCGACCCGACCACAGGTTGCAGCCGGCGAATCGCACGAACACCGCACGACGGCCGGCGTTCACGCCCTCGCCCTGCAACGTGAGGAACATTTCCTTAACCGCGTAGCTCATCGCTCAGGCCAGCCCGGATCCAGGACGCACGGCGTAGACGGTGGGATCGGCAATGCCTGCGTCCTCGAACCCCTTGGAGCGCAGACGGCAGCTGTCACACAGGCCGCAATGCTCGCCGACGGGCGTCGGATCGTAGCATGACCAGCTCAGCCCGAGATCCAAGCCAAGACGCGTGCCTTCGCGGACGATATCCGCCTTGGTCATCATCTGAAGCGGCGCCTGGATACGGAACGGTTCGCCCTCGACGCCAGCCTTGGTGGCGAGTTCGGCCAAGCCTTCGAACGCGGCGATGAACTCGGGGCGGCAATCGGGATAGCCCGAATAATCGAGCGCGTTGACGCCGATATAGATGTCGCGCGCGCCCGCCGCCTCGGCCCAGCCCAGCGCAAGGCTGAGAAAAATGGTGTTGCGTGCGGGTACGTAGGTGACGGGAATGCCACCGCCATTCTCAGTGCCCGCGCCATCCTTCGGCACGTCGATATCGGCGGTCAGTGCCGACCCGCCAAAAGCGGAGAGATCCATCGGCAACACGATGTGGCGTTCGGCGCCGATCGCGGCGGCGACGCGGCGGGCGGCGTCGAGTTCGATCCGATGGCGCTGATTATAATCGAACGACAGCGCGAGCACGCGCTGGCCGGCTTCGCGCGCCAAAGCGGCGGATACCATCGAGTCGAGCCCGCCCGAAACGAGCGCGACCGCAAAGGGAGCAGGAGATGTCATGATGCGCAATGCGCTAGGCCAGCGGCGCGCAAAAAGAAAGGGGCCGCCCGGTAAGGCAGCCCCCTAAGGTTGGCGCGAACCGCGCCACAAGGGAGAAAAAACGTGCCGAATAAAAAGCACAGTCCCTTCTATACCCAACATAAGTGAATAGGGAGTTAATTTCTTAAGTTATCGTTGCTGGGAAAAAATCCTGCAAGTCAGGCGCCGACTGGAACAGGAAATTTCTTCGCGCAGAACGCGCAATCGACGATGATGAAACCGCTCTCGTCGGCCATCGACCGCCGCTCCTCGATGGGAAATTTGGAGATCACCCCCTGAATATAATCAGGGTCGCAGCGGCATCCACGCGAGATCGGAATATCCGCGAGAATGCGGACGTCGTCTTCTTCATTGAACAGGCGCCAGACCAGCGTCTCCAGCGGCAGGAACGCATTCGTGAGTTCGTCCGCGCCGATCGTGTTGCCGAGCGTAGCGACATGCTCCCATTCCGGGTGGTCGAGCTTGGTGTGGAGCCGCTCGCGACCATCCTCGCCCTCGGGAAGATGCTGGAGGAACAGCCCACCTGCGACGCAGCGCCCGTCCGGGCCCTTCGCCATACCGGTCCGAATCATTGTCGGTATCTGTTCGGACTGTGTGAAATAGCTCTGCGCGGCCTGCGACAGCGTATCGCCATCGAGCGGGACGATGCCCTGGTACCGTTCGTTGCTGGTCGCCATGTCGAACGTGATCGCGAGGTAGCCGGCGCCGAACAGCGCGAACAACGATGGCTCGGCGGGTGCTTCGGCAAGCTTGTCGGCGTCGTATTCGATGTAACCGCGCACTTCGCCGCCGCGGTAATCGCAGACGAGCAGCTGGACGACGCCGTTGTCGGTGCGGGTCTGCATCGTCAGCTGGCCGCTGGCGTCCTTGAGCGTCGAGCCGATCAGCGCGGCGAGCGTCAGCGCCTCGGCGAGCAGTTTTTCGATCGCAGGCGGATAGGCGTGGGCGGCGAGCACTTCGTCGAGCGCGGTGCCGAGCCGGACGATCCGGCCGCGGGCACTGCGCGCCGGGATCGCGAAGGCCAGCGCGCGGTCGAGATCGGTCATGTTGGGGTCGTTCATCGGAGGGAAGATGGGGAGCGAAGGCGGCGGGTCAACCCGATCCCCCATCCGTCACCCACCCATCTCCGTCACCCCAGCGGAAGCTGGGGTATCCCCGTTGGCGGGTGCCGCGGCTCGAACCGGGAGATCCCAGCTTTCGCTGGGATGACGGATGGGGCGCGGGGTGGCGTGAACGGCGTGTTACCGCCGGTCCGTCAGCCGATCTGGCCGAAACACCAGCGCAAGACCGACTTCTGCGCGTGGAGGCGGTTCTCCGCCTCCTGCCAGATCAGCGACTGCGGGCCGTCGATCACCTCGGGCGTCACCTCCTCGCCGCGGTGCGCGGGGAGGCAGTGGAGGAACTTGGCGTCGGGCTTGGCCAGCGCCATCAGCGCGGCATCGACCTGGTACGGCGTCAGCGCCGCCAGCTTGGTCTCGGCATGCGCCTGCCCCATCGAGATCCAGGTGTCGGTGACGACGATGTCCGCCCCCTCGACCGCCTCGCGCGGCGTCGACACGATACGCGCCCGGCCCTTGCCCAGCGCGACTTCGGCGTCGGTCGGCATATATCCTTGCGGGCAGGCTGCGACGACGTCGAACTGCATCAGCCCGGCGGCCTCGACGATCGAGGCGAGCACGTTGTTGCCGTCGCCGAGCCACGCGACTTTCAGGCCAGGCAGCGTCTTGCCGCTCTCGATGATCGTCAGCAGGTCGGCCATGATCTGGCACGGGTGCGACGCGTCGGTCAGGCCGTTGATGACCGGAACCGACGCGTAATGCGCCATCTCCTCGATCTTGGCGTGATCGTCGGTGCGGATCATGATCGCGTCGACATAGCCCGACAGGATGCGTGCGGTGTCGGCGACCGACTCGCCGCGGCCGAGCTGCATCGACCCTGCGTCGGACACGATCGAGGTACCGCCGAGCTGGCGGATCGCCATGTCGAACGAGAAGCGCGTGCGCGTCGAATTCTTCTCGAACACCATCGCGAGCGTGTGGCCGGCGAGCGGCGCGTCCGAGTCCGCGCGGCCCTTGCGGAAGCCAGCGCGCGCCGCCTTGCGGTCGAGTGCGTCGGCCAGCATCGCGGCGATGCCGTCGGCGCCCGCGTCGGTGAGATTCAGGAAATGGCGGGTCATAATATCCTCCCCGGCACGGGGAGGGGGACCGCGCTCGCAGAGCGGGGTGGAGGGGGACCTCCACAGGCGCTGCGCTGCGGGGAAAGCCCCCTCCACCATGCTTCGCATGGTCCCCCTCCCCGTACCGGGGAGGATTTAAGTCAGTCGTCGGCAGCCGGAACGTACACGCGCGCGGCGGTCGACAGTTTGTCGATGCACTCGGCGATATGGCTCTCGTCGATCACCAGCGGCGGCAGAATGCGGATGACATTCTCGCCCGCCGATACCAGCAGCAGATTGTGGTGATCGCGCGCGAACGCGACGAACGCGCGGCTGTCGCTCTTCAGCTTCAGCCCAAGCATCAACCCGGTACCGCGAACGCTGTCGAACAGGTGATCATGGTTGGGGATCATCTGCTCAAGCCCCTGCCGCAACCGGTCGCCCATCGCCGTGACGTTGTCGAGGAAGCCCTCGTCGAGAATCACGTCGAGCACCGCCTCGCCCGCCGCCATGGCCAGCGGGTTGCCGCCATAGGTCGAGCCGTGCGTTCCCGCGACCATCCCCTTGGCCGCCTCCTCGGTCGCGAGGCATGCGCCAAGCGGGAAGCCGCCGCCGATACCCTTGGCGACCGACATGATGTCGGGCGTGATCCCGTACAGCTCGTGCGCGAAGAGCTTTCCGGTGCGCCCATAGCCGCACTGGACCTCGTCGAGCACCAGCAGCAGGCCGTGTTCGTCGCAGGCCTTCCGCAGGCCAGTCAGGAATTCAGGCGTCGCCTGGCGGATACCGCCCTCACCCTGGATCGGCTCGACCAGGAAGCCCGCGGTGTTGTCGTCGATCAGCGCCAGCGCGCCTTCGAGATCGTTGAACTTCGCATAGGCGAAACCCGGCAGCAGTGGCTCGAACCCGTCGCGCATCTTCGCCTGGTTGGTCGCCGAAATCGTGCCGAGCGTCCGCCCATGGAACGCCGTGTCGAACGTGATCAGCGTGTGACGCTGCGGATTGCCGTTGGCGAAATGATAGCGCCGCGCGGTCTTGATCGCGCACTCGACCGCTTCCGCGCCCGAATTGGTGAAGAACACCGTGTCGGCAAACGTGTTGTCGACGAGCCGCTGTGCGAGATGCTCGCCCTGCGGCGACCCGTACAGGTTCGACACGTGCATCAGCGTCGCAGCCTGTTCGGCGATCGCCTTGGTCAGATGCGGGTGGCCGTGGCCGAGCGCGTTGACCGCGATGCCGCTGGCGAAATCGAGATATTGCTGGCCGTCCTCGCCGAAGAGGTACGCGCCCTCGCCTCGGACCGGACGCACGCCACACCGCGGGTAGACGGGCATGAGCGGGGTGATGGTCACGACGGCAAGCTCCTTCAAACAGCGAGGGCGACCCACACGGCCGCCCGAACCGCCTGATACGAGCGCGCGACGCCGGGGGCAACACCGCGTGGCATCGCGCGGCGAACGCCGACATGGCCGATCCCGATTATTCGCCGCTGCGTTTGCGGCATTCACTGGAATAGGCACGCGAATAGGCGCATGATCGGCAAGACGTGGTGCCAGGATCCTGTGCGCTTTGGTTCGATTCGAATCGCCCCGCCGCACTATAGGGGAGAGAACCATGTCCAGGTTACTACCATGCATCGCACTTATGCTTGCCACGACATCACCGGCCTATGCCAAGGACGTCTTCACCGGAACTTGGAAAGGCGACATCAAGGAGAGCGAACTTTCGACCAAACCTTCGGTCGCATTGATCGAGAACGGGTTTTACACCTGTTCAACCTGCATTCCGGTGGTCAAGATCGCTGCCGATGGTGCGCTTCATCCGGTTACCGGCCACGCCTATTATGACGCGATGTCGGTCACCGTCGTCGATCCGGCGACCGTCAAATATGCGACGAGCAAGGCCGGCAAGCCGATGAGCGACGCCACCGCGACGCTGTCCGCCGACAACAGTTCGATCTCCACGGTGTTCAACGACACCAGCGCGCCGAACGGGATCCCGATCACCGGCACGACCATCAGCGAGCGCGTCGCAGCGGGCCCGTCCGGGTCGCACGCGGCATCGGGATCGTGGCTGCAGACGAACCAGACCCAAGTGTCCGACAGCGGCCTCGTGTTTACCTTCGCGAAGACCGGCAAGGTCGTGACCTATTCGACGCCGACCGGGACATCGTACGTGGCGACGACGGGCGGCCCGTCGGTCGCGGTCGTCGGCGATGCCGGCTGGACGACGGTGTCGCTACGGCAATCCGATCTCAACACGCTGCATGAGACCGACTATCTCGACGGCAAGGTGATCGGCAAATACGTCATGACGATCTCGCCCGACGGCAAGAAAATGACGATGGACGTCAACGACATCAAATACGGCAAGACCTCAACGCTGATCGCCTACAGACAGTGACTTTCGCCGTCTGCGGGCCATCACCGGCTCGCAGACCTCGATTGCGCCTGGGCCGTGACGTTAGGTGCGCGCGAGCCCAATGCGCCACTAGCTTCACGCGTCGATCGCTTCCTCGTCCATGCGGCCGGCGTTTTCCTGGATGAAGGCGAAGCGGTGCGCGGGGTTGTTGCCCATCAGGCGGTCGACCAGGTCCTTCACCTGTGCGCGCTCCTCATATTCCTGCGGGAGCGTGATGCGGAGCATGCCGCGGGTGGCGGGGTCCATCGTGGTTTCGCGGAGCTGGCTCGGGTTCATCTCGCCGAGGCCCTTGAAGCGGCCGACATCGACCTTCTTGCCCTTGAACACGGTGCGTTCGAGTTCGGCGCGGTGCGCGTCGTCCCTCGCGTAGATGCTCTTGGTGCCGACGGTGAGGCGGTAGAGTGGCGGTTGGGCGAGGTAGAGATGCCCGCGCCGTACCAGTTCTGGCATCTCCTGGAAGAAGAACGTCATCAGCAGCGTCGCGATGTGCGCGCCGTCGACGTCTGCGTCGGTCATGATGACGATGCGTTCGTAGCGCAGCGTATCCGGGGTGCAGTCCTTCCGCGTGCCGCAGCCGAGTGCGAGCGTCAGGTCGGCGATTTCCTGGTTGGCGAAGATCTTCGCGCTGGTGGCCGACGCCACGTTGAGGATCTTGCCGCGGATCGGGAGGATCGCCTGCGTTTTCCGGTCACGCGCCTGTTTCGCCGAACCACCTGCCGAATCGCCCTCGACGATGAAGAGTTCGGTGCCTTCGGGCGAGTTGGCGGAGCAGTCGGTGAGCTTACCCGGCAGGCGCAGCTTCCGCGCGGAAGTGGCGGTCTTACGCTTGACGTCGCGTTCCTGCTTGCGGCGCAGGCGTTCGTCCATCCGCTCCAGCACATAGTTCAGCAGCGCCTTGCCGCGCTCCATGTTGTGGCTGAGGAAATGGTCGAAATGATCGCGCACCGCCTTCTCGACGAGGCCGGCGGCCTCAGGGCTGGTCAGGCGATCCTTGGTCTGACTCTGGAATTGCGGTTCGCGGATGAACACCGACAGCATCAACTCGCTGCCGACCATGACGTCGTCCGCGCTGATATCCTTGGTCTTCTTGTTGCCGACGAGATCGCCGAACGCGCGTAAGCCGCGGACCAGCGCCTGGCGCAGGCCTTGCTCATGCGTGCCGCCATCGGGGGTCGGGATGGTGTTGCAATACCAGCTGTACGAGCCGTCGCTCCACAGCGGCCACGCGACCGCCCATTCGACGCGGCCTTGGGTTTCGCCGTTCGCGCTCGGGAAATCCTGCGAGCCCGAGAAGAAGTCGGAGGTCGCGCATTCGCGGCCGGCGATCTGGTCGCGCAGGTGATCGGCTAGGCCGCCGGGGAACTGGAACACGGCCTGCGCGGGGGTGTCGTCTCCGATCAGGTCGGGGGTGCAGTGCCAGCGTATCTCGACGCCAGCGAAGAGATACGCCTTCGACCGGACGAGCTTGTAGAGGCGCTGTGGCTTGAAGTTCAGTTCGCTGCCGAAGATCTCGGTGTCGGGCGTGAACGCGACGCTGGTGCCGCGACGGTTCGGCGTCGGGCCGAGATGCTCGATCGGGCCTAGCGTCTGGCCCTTGGCGAAGCGCTGGCGGTAGAGCTGCCGATCACGCGCGACCTCGACGACGGTGTCGGACGAGAGCGCGTTGACGACGCTGATGCCGACACCGTGGAGCCCGCCCGAGGTCGCGTACGCCTTGCCCGCGAACTTTCCGCCCGAGTGGAGCGTCGAGAGGATGACCTCCAGCGCGGACTTGTCGGGGAACTTCGGGTGCGGATCGACCGGGATGCCGCGGCCGTTGTCGACGATCGTCAGCCGGTTGTTTGCCTCCAGCGTGACCTCGATCCGCGTGGCGTGACCGGCGACCGCTTCGTCCATCGCGTTGTCGAGCACTTCGGCGGCGAGGTGATGCAGCGCGCGCTCGTCGGTGCCGCCGACATACATGCCGGGGCGGCGGCGGACGGGTTCGAGCCCTTCGAGGACCTCGATCGAGGAGGCGTCATAGGTATTGGCGGCGGGTTTGCCGACGCCGGGTGCGCCCGGGGACGCGAACAGATCTTCAGCCATGGCGAGAGCGTAGCCGCACGCGTTGGACAAAGCCACAGGCTCTGTTTGTTCTCCCTGTTACTGGAAAGCCACATTGCCGCAGATTGTTATGCTTGCTGCATAATTTTCCCCGATCAGCCGTTTATGAAAAACCTGGCATGAAGTTTCCGGGAGTGAATATGACTAAGACGATGATGGTGGCGCTTGCAGGCGCTGCCGCTTTGGGTTTCGCAGCACCTGCCGCTGCACAGGATATGACCGACGATGCGCCGTTCAGCGGAGTCTATGTCGGCGGCTCGTTCGGCTATGACGTGCAGCCCAACGACAATGGCGAGACGATCGCATTCGATCGCAATCTGGATGGCGTCTTCGGCGACACCATCTCGACTGCGACCGCCGCCAACGCGTTCTCGCCGGGCTTCTGCAACGGTCGCGCGACCAGCAACACCGCGCCCGCCGCTGGTGGTCGTGGTTGCCGTAGCGACAAAGACGGCATCGGCTATTCGGCACGGGTCGGCGCGGATTACCAGCGCGGCAACATCGTCGTCGGCGTGGTCGGCGAGTTCGGCAAGAACGAGATCAGCGACAGCGTCACCGCCTTCAGCACCACGCCCGCCTTCTACACGATGACGCGCGACCTGAAATGGGAAGCATCGGCACGCGGCCGCCTGGGCTATGCGGCGAACACGACGCTGTTCTACGGCACGTTCGGCGTCGGCTATGCCAACATCGACAACAGCTTCACGACCGGCAACACCGCCAACACCTTCACCACCAACGGTGGCAGCAAGGAATGGGGCATCGTCGGTGGCGGCGGCATCGAGCAGAAGCTGGGTCGCAACTTCTCGGTCGGTCTGGAATATCAGTATCACCAGTATCAGGACAACGACTACCGCGTCCGCGCCTCGGGCGGCCCGACCGGCGGTCCGTTCACGCGTGGCAACGCAGCGGGCACCGACTTCCGTCGCGACTCGCAGGACTTCCGTTGGCACAGCCTGCGCGCCACGGCTGCGTTTAGGTTCTGAGGCGAAGGGCGGCCTGCACCAAGCTGGTGCAGGACACGCCCAAGCCCGGCCGGCGCGGCTCGCCGCGTCCGACGACATGGGCTTTGCCCATGGCTAGCGTGACATGAAAAAGGCCGCTTCCTCACACGGGGAAGCGGCCTTATTCTTGTCCGCTGTACTTAGGCTCCCCACATTCGGCAGCCCGTTACCAACCGAAGCTTGTGTCCCCGCGAAGGCGGGGACCCAGACCGGGCTCCCGCCTTCGCGGGAGAACAAGGTAAGGATGCTCGCCCTTAACCACGCCCACCACCCCGGCGAAGGCCGGGGCCCAGTTGGGAAACGCTGTTAAACGCGCCGGGCGCTCAGTTACCACGACCTTTCCAACTGGGCCCCGGCCTCCGCCGGGGTGGAGCCTGTTTGAAAAAGGCCGCCACCTCACTGAGGAAGCTGCCTTTCTATATCACGCTAGCCATGGGCAAAGCCCATGTCGTCGGACGCGGCGAGCCACGCCGGCCGGGCTTGGGCGAGTCCTGCGCCAAGTTGGCGCAGGACTCGCCCTGCGCCTCACCTCGGCCGCGGACCGCCGAATGGCAGCGGCGGAGTCGGACGGCGATCGCGACGCGGCAGCTGCGCCTGGTACGCATGGCCGCAGTGATCGACGCAATACGGGAAGCCCGGGTTCACCGCCTTGCCGCAGAAGTGGAAGTCGGGCTCGCCGGGATGGCCTAGCGGCCATTTGCAGATGCGGTCGTTCAGTTCGAGCAGGCTCGTCTTGTTCGCCATTTCGGGCGACGGCTTGGCGGGCACCAGACGACGCGGCGGCGCCGGCGTGCTCGGTGGCTGCTGCTCACCGGGAGCCTGACGAAGGAAGCCACCGGGGCCGACCGAACGCAGGATCGGCTGCGGCGCACGGACGGGGGCGACGACGGCCGGAGCAACCTCCTCCTCGTCTTCGTCCTCATCATCCTCGGGCTCGTCCGCGACGGGCTCGGCCGCTACCGGTGCGGCCGGCTTTGGCGCAGCGACGACCGGCGGCGCGACCGGTGCGGGCTTGGGCGCTTCGACCTCTGGCTCTGCCACCGGCTCAGCCACGTCCGCCACGACCGCTGCCGACGCCTCTGCAGCCGCAGCTGCCGCCTTCGCCTCGGGATCGTTCGGCTTCACCGGCGACGGGCGCGCCTGCAGCTCGAGGCGATGCGCCTTGCCGATCACGGCGTTGCGGCTGACGCCACCCAGTGCTTCGGCGATCTGGCTGGCGGTCTGCCCCGCCTCCCACATCGTCTTGAGCGTCTCGATGCGCTCGTCGGTCCAGGACATGTTCGTTCCTTAGTCTTGCTCAGCCGGGTTGCGGGCGGAAGCGGCAGCGATTACCCGCAACGCCTATGAGCAGCCAGCCCCCAATCGGTGAAATCCATTCGGCGGTGCATTCCGCCCCCGGCGTTCCCGTCATAAAGAGCGTGAACTGGGAGGGATTGCGAACCCTCTATATCAAGGAGGTGCGCCGGTTCTTCAAGGTGCAGCTTCAGACGGTGTGGGCGCCGGCGATCACCACCCTCCTGTTTCTGATCGTCTTCACCATCGCGACCGGCGCGAAAAGCCCGGTGCCGGTCGACGGCCAGATCGTCGCGTTCGCCGATTTCATCGCGCCGGGGCTGATCATCGCGCAGGGCATGATGGGGCCGGCGTTCGCCAATGCGAGCTTCTCGCTGCTGGTCGGCAAGATGCAGGGCACGATCGTCGATTACCTCCAGCCGCCCTTGTCGACGGGTGAACTCCTGGCGGCGTTGGTCGGTGGGGCAGTGACTCGCGCGGTGATCGTCGGGATCGTCGTGTGGGCGGCGATGGCGCTGTATCCGGGCGTGCACGTGACGCCGCATGCGCCGCTCGCGATCGTGTGGTTCGGGCTGCTCGGCGCGGTGTTCCTCGCGCTGCTCGGCGTGCTGACTTCGATCTGGGCAGACAAGTTCGATCATGCGGCGGCCGTCACCAACTTCGTGATCGCGCCGTTGTCGCTGCTGTCGGGGACGTTCTACTCGGTCGACAAGCTCGCGCCGGCGTTCCGCGCGTTCAGCCATGCGAACCCGTTCTTCTACATCATCTCGGGCTTTCGTTACGGGTTCCTCGGGATTGCCGACTCGCCGGTGATGATCGGCGGGATCGTGATCCTGGTAATCGACGTGGTGCTGGCGACGCTCTGCTACCGGTTGCTGAAGAGTGGTTGGAAGCTGAAGAACTGATGCGCGGGCTGGCACTCTGGCTGATGGCGTTGGCGGTGGCGTTGCTGCCGGTTAGTGCGGTGGCGCAGGGTGCGGTGGCAGATCCGGCGCTGCGGGCGAAGGCGGATGCGCTGGTCGCGATCCTCGACGGGCGTGGCGCGTATGACGCGTATTTCGCCGCGAGCTTCCGTGAGAAGGTGCCGAAGGCGCAGTTCGCGACGATCGTCGAGAAGCTGAAGGCGACACTCGGCGCGCCGGAAAAGATCGAGTCGCTGACCGCGACGTCGGCGTGGAGCGCCGATCTCATCGTCGGCTACGCACGGGGAACGGCGAGCGTTCGCCTCGCGCTCGACCCGGCCGCGCCGCATGCGGCTACCGGGTTGCTGATCACCGGCACGGGCGCGCGCGACGACAGCCTCGCCAAGATCGAAGCGGAATTTCGCGCACTGCCGGGGGCTAGTGGGTTCGGGCTGTATGCGCTGGGCAACGGCAAGCCTGCGCCGATCCTCGAATACCGGGCGGATATCGCCGCACCGCTCGGGTCGGCGTTCAAGCTGTGGGTGCTGGCGGAACTCGCGCGGCAGGTGGCTGCGGACGAGCGTCACTGGACGGATGTCGTGAAGGTGGGTGCGCCATCGTTGCCGTCGGGCGTGTTGCAGACCTGGCCGGCGGAGTCGCCGGTGACGGTGCAGACGCTGTCGACGCTGATGATCTCGATCAGCGATAACACCGCGACCGATACGCTGCTGACGACGCTCGGGCGCGCGAAGGTTGACGCCATGGCGGCGTCGGCCGGCGGCAGCGTGCCGGTGATGACGACGCGGGAGATGTTTGCGCTCAAAGGCGATCCGGCACTGACCAAGGCGTGGGCGGCAGGGTCGGTGGACGAGCGGCGGGCGCTGCTGGTCGACAATGCGGTGAAGATTTCCACCGCCAAGCTGGATCCGGCCGTGTTCGGGGGGAAGCCGGTGGCGATCGACAGCGTCGAGTGGTTTGCGAGCCCAGCGGCGATGGCGGGAGTTCTGGATCGGTTGCGCGGGGCAGATGCCACGACCCGAGCGGTGCTCGCGGTGAATGCGGGGGTCGATCCGGCGATCGCCAAGCGGTTTGGGTATGTCGGGTTCAAGGGTGGCGGCGAGCCTGGGGTCCTGACGCTGAACTATCTGGTGCAGGCGAAGGACGGGCGCTGGTATGCGGCGACCGGGAACTGGCATCGGGCTGACGATGCGGTGAACGAGGTTCGGTTCGCGGGACTGATGGGACGGGCGTTGGCGTTGTTGGCTGCGCGGTAGGTTAGTTTATCTGAAGAGCCACTAACTCGTGCCACCACCCCGGCGGAGGCCGGGGCCCAATTGGGAAACGCTGTTAACGGGGAATATCGCTCCGTTATATCCACCTTGCCAATTGGGCCCCGGCCTTCGCCGGGGTGGTGGATATCAGTACGGGGCGTATCGGCGCTAAGCCCTCCCAGCCGCCTGCCAACTATCCGCGCAGAGCCCGTAGATCAGGCTGTCACGCAGACCCAAATGCGTCTCCCATTCGTCGCGCAACAGCCGTTCACGGCGAAAGCCCAGCCGCTCCAACAACAAGATCGACGCGGTATTCTCGGTATCCGCGTCGGCGAACACGCGACTCCGCCCCTCCGCGAACAACCGGTCGATCACGGCCGACACCGCCTCGCGCGCGATTCCCCGCCCCCAGGCCTCTCGCGCGAGGATGAAGCCGATCTCCGTCACCCCTGCCCCATCGGCCTCGCTCCCCGAGACCCAGCCGATCGCGCGGTCGTCGCCGGTGCGGGTGATCGCCCAGGTGCGCTGGTTGCCCGGCGCGGCTTCCTCGGCGAGGTAGGTGCGGACGTCGTCGACCGAACCCAGGGGACCGTCGGCGGAATAGGCCATCAGCTCCGCATCAGCGAGCATCGGGTGCAACGCGGTCGCGTCGCCCTCAACAAGCGGCCGCAACCGCAGCCGCCGTGTCTTGAGGACCGGAGATACTCCAGCGCGACATGGTCTCCGTCCAGGCTGTCTCACGCGGTGAGGGCATCCACGAGCGCGCGGACCTTCTTCTGGCGCCACTGCGGGAGCGGGGCTACCAGCCAATACCCCCCCTTCGATGGCTGCGACTCGCCAATCAGCCGCACGCGGGCCTGCGCAAGATCGCGCCGCGCCAGCAGTTCGGGGACGGTCGCGCGACCGAGCCCCGCCGCCGCCGCGTCGATCGCGAGCCCGGCATCGGTGACGCGCACCAACGCTACGCCGTCCTCACCCGACCATGCGATCGCCGCCTCGCTATCCGTACCGGGCTTGGCGATCGTCACCATGCCCTCCGACTCAAGCGCCTCGCCCTCATGCTCGCCCGGGCCATCGCCCCAACGGATCGCGAGATCGAGATTGGCTTCGGTGAAGTCGACATTCTCATCCGCAGTGATCAGCACGAAGCGCAGCTCGGGATCCGCCTCGGCGATCTGCGCAAGCCGCGGCATCAGCCACTTCTCGGTCAGGTCGCGCGGCGCTGCGATCGTCAGCGACTTCGACGACTGCCCCGCTTGCATCGCGCGCACGGCTTCCTCGAACTGGAGAAAACCGCCGCGGAGCGCGCCGAGGCCGGCTTCGGCCTCGGGCGTGAGTTCAAGCCCGCGCGTGGTACGGCGGAACAGGACGACGCCGAGCGTGTCTTCCAACGCCCGGATCTGCTGCCCAACAGCGGCCGGCGTTACGGCCAGTTCGTCCGCGGCGCGCGTGAACGACAGATGCCGCGCCGCCGCGTCGAGTACGCGCAGGCCGTTGAGCGGGAGATGCGTGCGCTTCATTGGGTTCGCCCCTTTGCCAGCAGCTTCACCCCAACCGTCATCCCAGCGAAAGCTGGGATATTCGTGGGGCGGGCGTGACGACCGCCAACCGGGATACCCCAGCTTTCGCTGGGGTGACGGAATGAGGTCAGGCGACGGAGGTCTTCGAGGCGCGCGCTTCTAATGAGTGCACGGCGCATCAGTTGAGCACCGCAGGCGCAAACAGGGAGAAGCGGGGGATCTCGACGTCGAAGAGCGCACCGTCCTCGCGGACCATGCGGTAATTGCCCTGCATCGCCCCCGATGGGGTCGCCAGCGGGCAGCCCGAGACATAGTCGAAGCTCGCGCCGGGCTCGATCACCGGCTGTTCGCCAACGACGCCTTCACCCTCGACCGAATGGCGCGCGCCGCGGCCGTCGGTGATGACCCAATGGCGGGTCAGCAACTGGACCGTCTCGGTGCCCTCGTTCTCGAGGCGGATGTGATACGCCCAGAACCAGCGGCCACGCTCGGGCTCGGACTGTTCGGGGAGGTAGCTGACCGACACGCGCACCGTCACCCCATCGGTCGTCGCCGCGTTGGGGAACAGCGCCTTCACAGGCCAGCCTGCCTCAGGGCCTGATCGAGGTCGTCGATCACGTCCTGCGCATCCTCAAGCCCGACGTTGATCCGCAACAGCCCCTCGGTCACGCCCATCTCGATCTGCTTGTCGGGTGAGACGCTCGCGTGCGTGGTCGAGGCGGGGTGCGTCATCAGCGAGCGCGAGTCGCCGATGTTGTTCGAGATGTCGACCAGTTCGAGCGCGTCGAGCAACGCGTGCGCCTGTTCGCGCCCCTCGACCTCGAACGCGAAGATCGGTCCGCACGCGTCCATCTGGCGCTTGGCCAGTTCGTGCTGCGGGTGGCTCGGCAGGAAGGGATGCAGCACGCGGGGGACGCGGCCTTCGAGGAATTCGCCGACCTTCATCGCGTTCTCGGACTGGCGGTGGATGCGGAGATCGAGCGTTTCGAGGCCCTTGAGCACCACCCATGCGTTGAACGGCGACAAGGTCGGCCCCGTATTCCGGGTGAACGGCAGCAGCGTGTTGGTGATGAAGTCCTCGGTGCCACAGACGGCGCCGGCGAGCACGCGGCCCTGCCCGTCCATCATCTTGGTCGCGCTGTAGGCGGTGACGTCCGCGCCGAACTCCATCGGCCGCTGCAAGGCCGGCGTCGCGAACGCATTGTCGACCACCGTCGTAATGCCACGCTCGCGCGCGATGTCGCAGATCGCCTTGAGGTCGGCGATGTCCATCGTCGGGTTGGCGGGCGTCTCGAAGAAGAACACCTTCGTTTCAGGCCGAACCGCGTCGAGGAACGCCTGCGGGTCGCGCGCGTCGACGATCGTCGTGGCGATCCCGAACTTCGGCAACAGCGTGTCGGTCAGCCAGCGACACGAGCCGAACGCCGCACGGCCACCAACGAGGTGATCGCCGGTCTGGAGCTGGCACAACAGAGCCGCAGTCATCGCCGCCATGCCGGTCGCCATCGTCCGGCATGCCTCGGCACCTTCCAGCAGCGCGATCCGCTCCTCGAGCATCTGCACGGTCGGGTTCTGCAAGCGGGAATACGTCATCCCCTCCTGCTCGCCGGCAAAGCGCGCCGCGGCGTCGCCCGCTTTGTCGTAGCAATAGCCCGAGGTGAGGAACAACGCCTCCGACGTCTCGCCATATTCGCTGCGGGCGGTGCCGCCGCGGATGGCGCGCGTCGCGGGACGCCAATTCTGGGTGATCGAACGATCCTGGCCGGTCTTGCGCTTCATGCGCGCCGCTTTGCCGGTGGGGAGCCGGGATGACAAGCCTTGCGGGTGCGAAGAGAGCGGGCCGAGTGCCTCGCTCAGTACCGCCCCCAGGTGAATTTCGAGGACAGCGCGTAGTTCCAGACCGCACCGACCAGCACGCCAATCAGCGCCGATGCCGCCCAGGCGCCGTCGCGCATCTCGTACAGGAACGCGGCGATGCCGACGTTGGCGACCGCGCCGACCGAGCAGATCACCGCGAACGACACCCAGCCATCGACCAGTTGCCGCCAGCCCTTCAAGCGCCGGTCGCGATAGGTCAGCGCGTTGTTGAGGAAGAAGTTGAACGTGAGCGCGGCAAGCGTCGCGACGATCTCGCCAACCAGGAAGTGCGTGCCGAACCCGACGAACAACGCGGTCAGCACCGCCATGTGGATGCCGACGCCGAGCACGCCGATCGCCGAGAACATCGCGAACCGCACCGGCACAACCCGCCCGAACATCCGGTCGTAGATCGCGATCAGATATTCCATCGCGACGACGTGATCGAGCTTGCTTTCGCCCTCGGTGCGGCAGCGGAAGGTGTAGGGCACTTCGACGAAGCGCAGCGGCGTGGGCGAGGCGGTGAGCAGGTCGAGCAGGATCTTGAAGCCGATCGCGGACAGCGACGGCGCGAGGCGGCGGACGATGTCGGTGCGGATCATGAAGAAGCCGCTCATCGGATCGTTGAGATCGCATTTCAGCACGCGGCGCGACATCCGGGTGGCGAGCGCCGACTTGGCGACGCGGTCGCTGTCCCACTCGCCCGTGCAGCCGCCGCTGACGAAGCGCGAGCCGATCGCTACGTCGGTCTCGCTGTCCTTCAACAGGTCGAGCATCGCCGGCAGCAACGTCTCGTCGTGCTGGAGGTCTCCGTCGATCACCGCGACGACCGGCGCCGCCGTCGCGCACATCCCCTCGATGCACGCCGACGACAGCCCGCGTCGACCGATCCGCTGAATCACGCGCACCCGCTTGTCGAGGCGGGCGATCTCGCGCGCGGCGTCGGCGGTGCCGTCGGGACTGTCGTCGTCGACGAAGATCGCCTCCCAGTTACGCCCGGCCAGCGCCTGATCGAGCTTGGCGATCAACGTCGGGACGTTGGCCTTCTCGTTGAACGTCGGGATGACGATCGCAAGTTCGAGAAGGTCGGCGATCACAGGCTCAGCCGAGTTCGGCGAGAACGGCGTCGCCCATCGCCGAGGTCGACAGCGTGCCGCCGAGGTCAGGCGTGCGCGCGCCCTTGAGGATCGCCGCGGCGACCGCTGCCTCGATCCGGTCGGCCACTTCGGGCAGATCGAGCGAGTGGCGCAGCATCATCGCCGCGGACAGGATCGCCGCGCACGGATTGGCCTTGCCCTGCCCGGCGATATCGGGTGCGCTCCCATGAATCGGCTCGTACATGCCCTTGTTAGAGTCGTTCAGCGCGGCGGACGGCAGCATGCCGATCGAGCCTGCGCACATCGACGCCTCGTCGGACAGGATGTCGCCGAACAGATTGCCTGTGACGATCACGTCGAACTGGCCGGGGTTGCGCACCATCTGCATCGCCGCGTTGTCGACGTACATGTGGCTGAGTTCGATATCGGGATAGTCAGCCGAGACCTCGATCACGACGTCGCGCCACAGCTGCGAGGTCTCCAGCACGTTGGCCTTGTCGACCGATAGCAGCTTGCCCTTCCGGGTCCGTGCAGTCTCGAAACCGACGCGGGCGATGCGCGCGATCTCGGCCTCGTCGTAGCGCATCTCGTCATGGCCTTCGCGCAGGCCATCGGCGGTGGTGCGGATGCCCTTGGCGCCGAAATACACGTCGCCGGTCAGTTCGCGGACGATGACCATGTCGATCGACCGGGCGATCTCGGGGCGAAGCGCGGAGGCGTCCTCAAGGCCGGCGAACAGCTTGGCCGGGCGCAAATTGGCGAACAGCCCGAGCTCCTTGCGCAGGCCGAGAATGGCTTGCTCGGGGCGGAACTGGCGTTCGAGCGCATCGCAGTCGGGATCGCCGACCGCCCCGAACAGGATCGCATCGGCACGGCGGGCGAGGTCGAGCGTCTCGGCGGGAAGCGGATGGCCTACGGCCTTGTACGCGGCGCCGCCGACGAGACCCTCTTCGTAGGTGAGGTCGAGGCCGAGCGTATCGAGCACCCGCCGCGCTTCCGCGGTGACTTCGGGTCCGATGCCGTCGCCGGCCAGTATCGCGATCAAGGGCATGTGCGTTCCTCCTGCGCGGCCCTTGCCGGGCGAGGCACGCTCACGCAACCGCCCTTTTGAGACGGTCGACCAGCCGGTCGCGCGCCGCCAACGGATCGGCGCGACGGTCGACGAGGATGTCGCGCGCCAGGAAATGGCCGGTCAACCGCAGGCCGTCGAAGATATCCGGCCAAACCGCTTCGCCACCGGTGAGAAGGAAGGGCGGCAATCTGAGCAGCTTGGCCTCATAGCCGAACGCCGCCCCACGCGAGACGGCCGCGCCGCTCTTTGGACTGACGAAGCCGAGATCCTCTTCGATTCCGCTCGCGACGCAGCGGTCGAGATCAAGGCCGAAGCCGAGTTCGGCGAGCACCAATAATTCGTACCGGACCAGCGCCGCCGCCCAGCCGCGCGCCGATGGTGCTGCCTCGATCGCGCCGAGTACGCCCTCCAGCGCATCGTGGATCTGCGGATAGGGTTGCGCTTCGGGCAGCGCCGCCGCCGTCAGCGCGGTGGTCCATTCGAGCGCGCCGGCGCCGAGCGGTTCGCCATGCATCTGCGCGCGGCTGTGGATCAGTTCAGCCGTTAGCGACGCGAGCTGCTCGCCGGTGCGCGCCCGCCATTCACCCTGGATGACGTTCGCCTGCAACAGCACCGGGCGCATCGCGCGCGATCGCCCGCCGCGGACGTAGCCGGGCTGGATGCCATCGTTCCGGGTGAGCGCGCGCACGATCGCGCCGTGCTCGCCGTGTTGGCGGACGGCGACGACGATGGCGGCTGCGCGGAGGTGCATGCTGGTCCTATACCCCGCTCCGCATGGGAGAGTGTAAAAAGGTCTCCACCCCTCTTTCCCTCAGGATGGGGAGACGATCAGCGGCGGATCTTCTTTGCGAGCGTGGCCAACGCCGGATGCGTTGCGGCGCGTTTGGCCATCGCAATCGCACTATCGAACCCGCGCAACGCCATCACCGTCACGCGGTTCGCCAGCGTTGGCCGCAACAGCAGCACATCGACGCACGCCGTCCCCCCGGTCGAGAATTGTCGCTTGTGCTGGCCTTCCCCCTCGGTGAAGTCGAACCGTGCGAACCGCTTCTCCGCGAACAGCGCGCGCATCGCCTCGACCTGCAAAACCGAGCCCGGCGACAGGTCGTTCTGCGCCGGATCATGCCCGACATAGGTGTAACACAGCGATTGGCCATCGGCGGTGCAGCACAGATACGCAACCGGCACGCCTGCAATGAACGCCAGCCAAGCACGCACCCTGTCCTGCGCCGCGAGCGATACGAGATGGCGCACCGAAGCCGTATCGTCGGGCAGTCCCGATCCGAGCAGCTTCTCCTGATACGTCGTCGCCGACACCGCGCGGGCGAGCGGGTGGAAGTCGGCGAACGCCGCTACATCGTGATAGCGCCGGATATCGAGCACGCCGCCATTCGCTGCGGCGAGCTTCTTTGCCTTGCGCTTGATCCCCGACCTTGCGCTGCCGGACAATCCCGCGAGCCACGCCGCCTCCCCCGCCGCAAGATCGATATGATACCGCACATAGTGCTGCCGAACGAACGCGAGCAGGCCGTGGCGATCGAGACCGGCGAGCATCAGTTCGGGCAACGACGTCACCAGATATCCATCGGCATCGTCGGGCAGCGGCGGCAGGATCGGTGCTATCGGCGCGAGCACGGCATCGAGCGAAAACGACACGCGCACAAGGCGCCGGGGAATGGTCGCGAGGGTCCGCGCGCCGATCTGGAACTTCAGCGGCAGGCGTCGAACCGCATCGTCCGCCACTACAGCCCGCGCGATCGCGGCCGTTCCTCGACCCAGTTCGACCAGAGCTGTTCGGCCTGCCGCCAGCGGGTCCGCAACTGATCGGGCGCGAGCGGCGTATCCGCGCGGTCGAGCGCGAGCGGCGGGCGATCCGCGAAATGATGCGTCGGCAACACTTCGCGCATCTCCGACAGCATTCCGCACAACGCCGTGAAACGCCGCACATGGACCGCGTTGGGCCGCGTGCCGCTCCGGTTCGCCAGTTCGAAGCCGTGGCTGACGATCGTCACCACCGCATGCCCCGACACCGCGGCATGCTCCAGCGCGTCATAGGTCTCGCCAGCCGACAGCGCGCAGAGCTGGAAGGTGCGGATCTTGTCGCGCCGATCCTCGATCACGGTGACGGGTACTTCGATCACGCCCTTGTCCTGCGAACGGCGGACCGGGGAGATCTGCTGCGCAGGCAGCGAGATGCGGCTCATTCCCGGGGCTTCCGAGCCGTTATGGCTGCTGTCGTAGCTGAACCCGAGTGCCGCGAGCGCGGTCAACGTGTCGTCATTGGCGGCATAGCTGCCGGCGCGGAAGGCGATCGGATGCGGCGCTCCTGCCTCGACCAGCAGTTCGGTGGCGCGCATGAGCAGATCGGTCTGCTCGGCCAGGCTATAGTCGAACAGCGAGAACCGGTCGTGCGCGACACCCCGGTCACCGGCTTTCGCGGTCGTCCAGTTGGGGTGAAGGTGAAGCTGGACCTCCTGCCCCGCGTCTAGGATCGTCTCGATCATGCGACGAATGGGAGCCAGGCCGAAGGTGATGCCGGGCATCGGATCGACAAAGAAACACGCTTTCAGATCGTGCCGCGCGAGTTCGCCCAGTTGATAGGCAAGCCCGACGCCGGCCGGCTCAAGCGACCGCGCGTAAATCGCGTCGCAATCGAGCCCGGCGACGTGATGCCGCCACGCGAACTCCGTATCAATAGTCAGGAAGACGGGCGTGGTCACTGCGCCCTCTCTATCCGAGGATAATGAAGATCGGGTTTCGTTTCCTTACGATCGCAGGCCGCGAGCGTCGCCGACGGCCACCGATCAGCGCGAATGGTAGAAATCATACACCTGTTGCGCGACGCCAGCGGACACGCCGGGCGCCTGTTGCAGATCCTGCAAGCTGGCATTGCGGACCGCGCGGCCGGTGCCGAAGTGCATCAGCAACGCCTTCTTCCGCGCCGGACCGATACCGGGGACCTCGTCGAGCGGGCTGGCGCCGATCGCCTTGCTCCGCTTGTCGCGGTGGACACCGATCGCGAAGCGGTGGACCTCGTCGCGGAGGCGCTGGAGGTAGAACAGGACCGGCGCGTTGACGGGGAGCTGGAACTCGCGGCCGTCGAGCATGTGGAACACCTCGCGGCCGTCGCGGCCGTGCTCGGGCCCCTTGGCGATGCCGACCAGGCACACGTCCTCGACGCCGATCTCCTCGAGCGCGGCCTTGACCGTATTGAGCTGGCCCTTGCCGCCGTCGATGAGCACCAGATCCGGCCAGTCGCCTGAGTCACGATCGGGGTCTTCGGCCTGCGCGCGCGAGAAGCGGCGGGTGAAGACCTCGCGCATCATCGCGAAATCGTCGCCCGGCGCGGTATCCTTGTTCTTGATGTTGAACTTTCGATACTGGCCTTTCCGAAAGCCCTCAGGCCCGGCAACGACCATTGCGCCGGTCGCCGCGGTGCCCTGGATATGGCTGTTGTCGTAGATCTCGATCCGCTGCGGCGGCTCCGGGAGATCGAACAGGTCGGCGACTTCGCGCAAGAGTTTCGCCTGCGTCGTCGATTCGGCCTGGCGGCGCTCGATCGCCTCGACCGCGTTGCGCGTGGCCTGGTCCATCAGGCGGCGGCGATCGCCGCGCTGCGGGACCTGGATCGCGACCTTGTAGCCGGCGCGTTCGCCCAACGCCTCGACCAGCAGCGCGCCCTCCGGCAATTCGCGGTCGAGCAGGATCTGCTTGGGCGGCGGCACGTCCTCGTAGAACTGGCCAAGGAAGCTGGTCAGCACCTCATCCTCGGGGACATCGTTGGTGTGCTGCGGAAAGAAGCTGCGATGCCCCCAGTTCTGGCCGCCGCGGATGAAGAACGCCTGGATGCCGATCAGCCCGTCCTTGCACGCCATCGCGAAGATGTCGGCGTCGCCCACGCCCTCCGCGTTGATCGCCTGCGTGCCCTGGATGAAGGTGAGCGCGCGGAGACGATCGCGGAGCAAAGCCGCGAGTTCGAAGTCCATGTTCTCCGCGGCGGCCTGCATCTGCGCGCCGAGCTTGGCCTGCACGCCGGTCGACTTGCCGCCGAGGAACGCCTTCGCATCCTCGGTCAGTTCCCGGTACGCGGCCTCGTCAATTCGGCCGACGCACGGCGCGGAGCAGCGCTTGATCTGATACAACAGGCACGGCCGGTCGCGGGTCTTGAAGAAGCTGTCGGTGCAACTGCGCAGGAGGAACAGCTTCTGGAGCGCGTTGAGCGTGTTGTTGACCGACCCGGCGCTGGCGAACGGGCCGTAGTAATTGCCCTTCGCGCGCCGCGCGCCGCGGTGTTTCTGGACGCGCGGGAAGGCATGGTCGTCGCGCAGGAGGATGAACGGGAAGCTCTTATCGTCGCGCAGCAACACGTTGTACGCGGGGCGATACCGCTTGATAAGCTGCGATTCGAGCAGCAGCGCTTCGGCCTCGTTGTTGGTCGTGACGATCGTCATCGACCGGGTCTGCGACACCATCCGCTGAAGGCGCTTGGTCAGCCGCTCGACCTGGACGTAGTTGGCGACGCGGTTCCGCAGCGCGCGCGCCTTGCCGACGTACAGCACGTCGCCGCGTGCATCCTGCATGCGGTAGACGCCGGGGCGGATCGGCAGCGTGTCGAGCACGTTGCGGATCGCGGCCACGCCCGCCGCGAGATCGGGCGCCTCCCCGCCGCCGCGGACGGCGAAGGTGGATTTGTCTTCGTTGAAACGGTCGGGGGAATTGGGAGCGGACATCGACTGGAATCTAGGGGCTGAGTGGCGCTTCCGCTACCGCCCGGATGTCCGGGAGCGATGCAGACACGAAAAAGGCCGGTCCGACCCCTGTCGAACCGGCCTCATAGCCTGCGCACCCTGATCGGTGGCGTTGCAGCCTTACTTCGGTGCGAGCACCATCAGCATCTGGCGACCTTCCATGCGCGGGTACGCCTCGATCTTGGCGATCTCCGCGACGTCGTCCTGAACGCGCTTCAACAGGTTCATGCCGAGCTGGCCATGGCTGAGCTCGCGACCGCGGAACCGCAGCGTAATCTTGACCTTGTCGCCCTCGCCTATGAAGTCGTTCACCTTCTTCATCTTCGTGTCGTAGTCGTGGTCGTCGATATTCGGACGCATCTTGATCTCCTTGATCTCCTGCGTCTTCTGCGACTTGCGTGCGAGGTTCGCCTTCTTCTGCGCCTCGTACTTGAACTTGCCGACATCGAGGAACTTGGCGACGGGCGGATCAGCGTTAGGCGACACTTCGACCAGGTCGAGGCCATGCTCGGCTGCCTGCTCGATCGCTTCGCGCGTGTACATCACGCCCAGATTCTCGCCCTCGTGATCGATCACGCGGACCTTCTGGCTCTGGATGAATTCGTTGAATCGCGGGCCGTTCATTGCGGGCGTCTGCATCGGCCGGCGCATCGTGGGAGGACGTATGGGGTTTGCTCCTGAAGTTTCTGACAATATTTGGGCCGGCGTATAGCGCAGAAACCCGCGCTCGGAAAGCCGGCCCCGTTGGATCACATATCGGGTGCGCGGGCCTCGTCCGCAAGACGCGCGATCGCCTCGTCGAGCGTCAGTATGGTCTGAGCCTGGCTGCCGAGCGTGCGCAGCGCGACCTTGCCCTCCTCGGCCTCGCGCTTGCCGACGACCAGCAGGTTCGGCACCTTCGCGAGGCTGTGCTCGCGCACCTTGTAGTTGATCTTCTCGTTACGGAGATCGGTTTCGACGCGGATCCCGGCCGCCTTCAGCTTGGCCGCGACCTCGACCGCATAGTCGTCGGCATCCGACACGATCGTCGCGACGACCGCCTGCACCGGTGCGAGCCAGAGCGGGAAGCGGCCGGCGTGATGCTCGATCAGGATTCCCAGGAAGCGCTCGAACGTGCCGAGGATCGCGCGGTGGAGCATCACCGGACGATGCCGCTCGCCGTCCGCGCCGACATACGATGCGTCGAGTCGCTCGGGCAGCACGCGGTCCGACTGGATCGTGCCGACCTGCCACGTCCGGCCGATCGCGTCGGTCAGGTGAAATTCGAGCTTCGGCGCGTAGAAGGCACCCTCGCCCGGCAATTCCTCGAAGTTCGCCTTGATCGTGTCGCTAAGACCCGACTGCATGACCGCCTCGCGCAGTTCGGCCTCGGCCTTGTCCCACATCGCGTCGTCGCCGAACCGATTGTCGGGGCGCAGCGCGAGCTTCACCGCATAATCCTCGAAGCCGAGATGCTTGTAGACGCTGTCGAGCAGCTCGCAGAATTTGCGCACCTCCTCGACGAGTTGGTCCTCGCGGACGAAGATGTGCGCGTCGTCCTGCGTGAACTGGCGGACGCGCATGATGCCGTGCAGCGCGCCATGCGGCTCGTTGCGGTGGCAGCAGCCGAACTCGGCCATCCGGATCGGCAGGTCGCGGTACGACTTGATCCCCTGCTTGAAGATCAGGACGTGCGCGGGGCAGTTCATCGGTTTCAGCGCCATCAGGTCGCCCTTGCCCGACAGGATTGCGCCCTCGTCCTCGGCATTCGGAATCTCGTCCGGCACCACGAACATGTTCTCGCGGTACTTGCCCCAGTGGCCAGACTGTTCCCACTGCTTGGCGTCCATCAGCTGCGGGGTCTTCACCTCGGCATAATCGGCGGCGTCGAGGCGACGACGCATATACGCCTCGAGCTGGCGCCACAGCACGAAGCCGTTGGGATGCCAGAACACCGACCCCTGCGCCTCGGACTGGAGGTGGAACAGGTCCATCTCCGCGCCGATTTTCCGATGATCGCGCTTGGCGGCTTCCTCGAGGCGGAAGAGGTGCTGGTCGAGCTGCTTCTTGTTGAGCCAGCCGGTGCCGTAGATGCGGCTGAGCATCGCGTTCTTCTGGTCGCCGCGCCAATACGCACCGCTCACGCGCGTTAGCTTGAACGCGGCGGGGTCGAGCTTGCCGGTCGAGGCCATGTGCGGCCCGCGGCACATGTCGAGCCACTCGCCCTGACGATAGATCGTCAGTTCCTCGCCCTCGGGCAGTTCGGCGGCCCATTCGGCCTTGAAGCTCTCGCCCTGCTGCGTCCAGCGGTCGATCAGCTGCTGGCGCGACCAGACCTCGCGCACGAACGGCTCGTTGCGGGCGATGATCGCGCGCATCTCGGCCTCGATCGCGGGGAGGTCCTCGTCGGTGAACGGGCGGTCCTTCGGTGCGAAGTCGTAATAGAAGCCGTCATCGGTCGCAGGACCAAACGTGATCTGCGTGCCGGGGAACAGGTGCTGGACCGCCTCCGCCATGACGTGTGCGAGATCGTGGCGGACGAGTTCGAGCGCGTCGGCCTCGTCGCGCGCGGTGACGAGGGCAAGCTGCGTGTCCCCTTCGAACGGCCGGTTGAGATCGCGCACCTGACCGTCGATCCGTGCGGCGAGCGCGGCCTTGGCGAGGCCGGGGCCGATCGCCGCGGCGACATCCGCGGGGGTAGTCCCGGGCGCAACCTCGCGGACGGAACCGTCGGGCAGCGTGATTCGGAACATTGCGGACATGGGAGACTTTCTCTCAGGGTGACGCGCGCGGACCGATCCGCGCACGGCGTGTATATAAGACGATACGCGCACAGGGCTACTCCAGACGGACATGCGCCGGATTGGGGAGTGGCTGGGCGCTTTGGGAGAGTGCGATGCTGGGTCTGGTGATGATGCTGTCCGCTGCTGCGGGTCCTGCTGCAACATGCGCGCCGACGCGGTTGGCGGCGTGTCGGGATACGAACCAGCTGATCGTGACGCCGGCGTTCACGGCTGCGATCCGGCGGTTCATCGGCAAGCGCAAGGCGTCGTATCTGTATGCAAACGGCGACGTCGCGGATCAGCAGATCGAGGTGCTGCACGGGCCACCCGACGAACCGACGCGGATCGGGAGCCTGTACCGCTTCACCGCGTGTCGCGCGCACAGCTGCCCGGAGAAGGGCGCGGCGGTGCTCGACCCCGCCGGCAGGATCGTGGCGCTGGCGATCCTGTATTCGCCGTGCGCGACGGCGGACACGCGCGACTGCAACCGGCGCGAGGATCTGGTCGTGTTCATGCGCGAGCGGGATCGCTTGCAGCGAGTGGAGGTGGTGGCGAATCTGCGCGCCTGGGCTGTGGAGCAGGCGGCGGAGAGCTATACGGTGCCGGGGCAGCCGAAGGTGCGGTTCGGGGGGATGCAGGTGATCGATCCGACGGCGAGGTGAAACGCCAGCGCTCGGCGTTCTCGCTCAGCCCCTCCGTCATCCCAGCGAAAGCTGGGATCTCCCGGTTCGAGCCGCGACATACGCCAACGGGGATACCCCAGCTTTCGCTGGGGTGACGGTAGAGGGGGTGGGACGGTCGGGCGGGGTTGACGGTCGGGGGGATGACGGTCGAAGCCGGGCACGGACGGGACTTCCTCGCTGCCCTCGCAGCCCCCGCTAGCCAGACCCTCTCAAACCACCCCGAACGGCACCACGCGGTTCGCCTGCGTGTGGCCGATCTCCGCCCGCCCGAGATACGGCACGCCCATGTCACGCGACCAGCGGACCATCATGTAATCCAGCGTTTCGCCCCATGGCGGATCGTTCTCCTGCACCGCGGTCACCGCGCCGAGCCGCAACCCCGCGACACCCTTCAACTGCGTGGCGTTGGCGACTTTGAAGAGCATGCGGTCGATCGCGTACATCGGCTCCGACACCTCCTCGACGATCAGGACGTGATCGGCGAGATCGGGCAGCCACGGTGTGCCGATCAGCGAGGTCAGGATGCTGAGGTTGAACGCCGCTGAAGGACGCCCATCCAGCCCAGGCTCAAGTCCCTCGCGATCGCCTCGCACCATCCAGCCGAGCGACCGCGCTACCGTCGCCTCGCCGTCGTGGCGGTTGATGTCGCTGACCATCGGCCCGTGGACCGGCCGGCCAATCCTGCGGGCATAGAGCGCGCCGAGCAGGAAGCCGACGTCGGAATAGCCGAGATACGTCTTGTGACGCGCCGCGCGGCCGAGTTCGGGCATGACCATCGCGAGGATGCGGTTGGCGCCGTAGCCGCCGCGCAGGAACCAGAGCGCGTCGAATGCCGGATCGTTGGCGTATTCGAGGAACGCCGCCGCGCGGCGAAAGTCGGAGCCGGCGAAGTGGCCGTCGGTCTCCAGGCATTGCGGGTGGAAGACGAGTTCGACCTTCGGGAACGCGGTCGCCGCATAGGCGGTGATCTTGGCGATCGCCGCGGGATTGGTCCGGCTCGACGCGGCGAGGACACCGATGCGCATTGTTCGTGTTCCCGACCTTGCCCCGTTACCAAACCGCCCATATCGCGGCGGCATGGATATCAGCAAACCCTGTTTCTTCGTCGGCATCGGCGGATCCGGCATGATGCCGCTCGCGATGATCCTCGCGGGCCGCGGCGCGACCGTCGCGGGTTCGGACCGCAATCTCGACCAGGGCCGCGTGCCCGCCAAGTTCGACGACCTCGCGGCAAAGGGCGTCGCGCTGTTCCCACAGGATGGCAGCGGGATCGTCTCGGCGGACCAGTTGGTGATCGCTTCCGCCGCGATCGAGGCCACCGTGCCCGACATGATCGCAGCAGACGCGCTCGGCTGCACCCGCTCGACCCGTGCGGCGATGCTGGCGTCGCTGTTCAACGACAGCCGGTTGCCGATCGGCGTCGCCGGGACGAGCGGGAAGTCGACTGTCACGGGCATGATCGGCTGGATCCTGCACGCCGTAGGACGCGATCCGACCGTGATGAACGGCGCGGTGATGAAGAACTTCGCCACGCCGGACGCGCCGTTCGCCAGCGCGTTGGTCGGAGAGGGAGAGGCGTTCGTCAGCGAGGTCGACGAGAGCGACGGCTCGATCGCGGGCTATGCGCCGAAGATCGCGGTGCTCAACAACGTCAGCCTCGACCACAAGTCGTTGGAGGAACTGCGCCTGCTGTTCGGGGACTTCATCGCGAAGGCCGAGACGGCGGTGGTGAATGCGAACGATCCCGACGCCGCCGCGCTCGCTGCACGCCTGCCGCGCGGCCAGGTCACGACGTTCGCGATCGACGCTTCGGCCGATCTACGTGCCGAAAACCTCAAGCCCGAACCGTTCGCGATCCGCTTCGATCTCGTGTCGCGCGGCGTGCGGACGCCGGTGAAGCTGGCAGTGCCGGGTCGGCATAACGTGTCGAACGCGCTCGCCGCGATCGGGGCAGTGATGGCGGCGGATGTGTCGCTGGCCGATGCGGTGAAGGCGATCGCGGGGTTCACGGGCCTGCGGCGACGCTTCGATCTGGTCGGCGAGGCCGGCGGGGTCGCGGTGATCGACGATTTCGGGCACAACCCGGACAAGATCGCCGCGACACTCGACACGCTACACGCGTTTCCCGGCCGGCTGCTGCTGTTCTTCCAGCCGCATGGCTATGGCCCGCTGAAGGTGATGGGCCGCGAACTCGTCGCCACGTTCGTCGAGCGGATGGCGGAGGACGATGTGCTCGTGCTCCCCGACCCCGCCTATTATGGCGGGACGGTCGCGCGGGAAGTCACTAGCGCCGACATCGTCGCGCAGATCGTCGAGGGCGGTCGCGACGCGCGGCACATCGCCGACCGTGCGGAGGCGGCCGCCGCGCTGGTGGCCGAGGCACGGCCGGGCGACCGGATCGTCGTGATGGGCGCACGAGACGACTCGCTGAGCGTGCTGGCGGCGGGCATGGTCGACGCCTTGGCCGCCGCCTGATATAGAGCAAGCAGGAGACTGCCGATGTTTCGCCGCCTGTTCCTCGACCACCCCGCCACCGTCGGCGAGAGCTATGCCGAGCATTTCGGCGTCGCCGGACGCTTCGGGCTGACGATGATCAAGGGCGGGCTCGGCGCGCTGGTCCATGCTTTCGTGCCGGCGCTGTGCAAGACGCGCGGCAGCGACACGGTCGCCGAATTGCACCGCCAGATGGTCGAGAAGCGCGGCGCGGTCGCGGCGGATCAGACGCAGATGAAGACGGTCGAATTCATCATCTGACGCGAGGCGCGAGGTCGTCTCATCGATCCTCCCCCGCCAGGGGGAGGTGGCTGGCGCTTGCCAGACGGATGGGGAGGCCAGCGCCAACCTCGGTTCCGTGTCCTCCCCCTCCGTCACCTTCGGTGCCACCTCCCCCTGGCGGGGGAGGATCGAGATCACTTGTAAAGCGTCATTGACTCTATACGTCTGCAATGACAAGCCTCCTTTACTGATTCGAAAGGACGCTTTCCATGCTCACGAATCCCGCCATCCGCCGTTACAACCGCCGCGTCATGCTACTCAGTCTCGTCTACGCAGCCTTGTTGTTCGCGACGATCTATCTGTTCGTACATGGCTCGGTGCACGGACCGATCGCCTATGTCGCGGCGCTGCTGCCGGCCCTCCCGCTGATCGGCATCTTCCTCGTGCTCGGCCGCTACATCGTCGAGGAGACCGACGAATATCTGCGTATGCTAATGATCCGCCAGTCGCTGGTCGCGAGCGGGTTCATGCTGAGCGTCATGACCGCATGGGGATTTCTCGAAGGCTTCGGGCTGGTACCGCACATCCCCGCTTATTACGCGGCAGTGCTGTGGTTCGCCGGGCTGTGGATCGGCTGGGGCTATAATATCACCACGATGCGCCGCGAAGCATGAAGAACCGCTTGAAAGTTTTGCGTGCCGAGCGCGACTGGAGCCAGGGCGACTTGGCCGAGCGCCTCGAAGTCTCGCGGCAGAGCGTCAATGCGATCGAGACGGGACGCTACGATCCGTCGCTGCCGCTCGCATTCAAGATCGCCGAACTGTTCGACCTCGCCATCGAGGATATCTTCACCAGCCCGTCGAAGGAGCCTGTGACATGATCTCGCATCTCAAAACGCGCCTTGCCGCCACCGCCGTCACGCTTATGATCGTCCTGCATCCGGGCGCGAGCCATGCGCAGGCTGCCCCCGGCACGGCGCATGCTTCGGTCGAAACGACGATGCCCCACATCTCCGTTCGGACAGCAGGCTCAGTTCAGAAGGTCGACAAGGGCACGCCGGTGATCCTCATTCCCGGCCTCTCCTCGCCGCGCGCGGTGTGGGACGGCGTGGTGCCGACGCTCGCCAAGACGCATCAAGTGTATGTCGTGCAGGTCAACGGCTTCGGCGGGGACGATCCGCGCGCGAACCTGTCGCCCGGTATCCTCGACGGGATCGTCGCCGATCTTCACACGCTGATCACCCAGTCGAAGCTCGGCAAGCCCGCCATCGTCGGGCATTCGATGGGCGGTCTGGTCGCGCTGATGCTGGCCAAGACGCACCCGGATGTGGTCGGCAAGCTGATGATCGTCGATTCGCTCCCCTATATCGGCGAAATCTTTGCGCCTGGTGCCACCGTGGCGGCACTCGAACCGCAGGCCAAGGCGATGCGCGCGGGCATGGCCGCCGCGTATGGCAAGCCGGCAAACGTGGCGGCGAACGAAGCGCTTGCCGCGCGCATGGCGCTGAAGCCCGCCTCGCGCACGACCGTTGCCGACTGGGCGGCCAAGGCGGATGCGCGCGTCTCGGCGCAGGCGATGTACGAGGATCTGACCACCGACCTGCGTCCCGCCATCGCGTCGATCGCGGCGCCGATCACGCTGGTCTATCCGTGGAACACGGTGGGCCCGACCAAGCCCGCGGCCGACGCGCTCTATCGGAAGGCCTACGCCACTGCGCCGCACGTCACCTTCGTCGATATCGGCGATGCGGCGCATTTCGTGATGCTCGATCAGCCTGTCGCGTTCCAGGCTGCATTGGACGACTTTCTCCGTCCGTGACGCGCGGCTAAGGATGGCGGCATGACCGATATCGCCCCCGCCACCGCCACCGCCGCCGAGACGCCCCCTGCCAAGGAGCGCCCTCGCCTCGCCTATCACCACAGCCCCGGTACCGGGCCGACGATCGTGTTCCTGTCGGGCTATGCGTCGGACATGATGGGGACCAAGGCGGTGACGCTGGAGGCCTGGGCCAAGTCCGAGGGCCGTGCGTTCCTGCGGTTCGACTATGGCGGCTGCGGGCAAAGCGAGGGCGCGTTCGAGGACCAGACCCTGGTCGACTGGCGCGACGACGTGCTGGCGATGATCGATGCGCTGGTGGAGGAGTCCGCGATCCTCGTCGGATCGTCGATGGGCGGTTGGCTGATGCTGCTCGCGGCGAAGATGCGCCCTGACCTGGTCAAGGGACTGGTCGGCGTTGCGCCCGCGCCCGACTTCACCGACTGGGGCTTCACCACCGACGAGAAGATGGCGTTGCTGAGCAACGGGCGGATCGAGCGGAAGAACCCCTATGGCCCGGAGCCGACTGTCTACACCCGCGCCTTCTGGTCGTCGGGCGAGGCGAACCGGCTGATGTTCGGCGAGATCGCGTTCGATGGTCCGGTCCGACTGGTCCAGGGCCAGCGCGATCCGGACGTGCCGTGGCAGCGGACCGCGCGGTTGGCCGAGTTGTTGCGTTCAGCCGATGTGCAGACATGGCTGGTCAAGGACGGCGACCACCGCCTGTCGCGCGATAGCGACATTTCCCTCATCATCCGGGCGGTCGAAGATGTGATCGCCGCGCTATGATCCTTACCCTGCTTCTCGCCGTCGCCCCGATACAAGGGCCCTCCGCCAAGGCGAGTGTGCCGCAGGCCGGTCCGGCAGACGTCCAGGAGGGTCGCTTCCGTCGGTGCATCGCGCTGGCGGGCACCGATCCGGCCGCGGCGCACGCGGAAGCGGGGCGCTGGCGAATTTCGGGGGGCCGGTATTTCGCACGGGAATGTGCGGGGATCGCGTTTGCGGCCGAGAAGAACTGGCCGTCGGCGGCCGGCGAGTTCGAGGACGCGGCGCGCGAAGCGCAGATCGCCAAGGACACTCGGTCGGGAAATTATTGGGCGCAGGCCGGGAATGCATGGCTTGCCGCCGCGCAGCCAGCCAAGGCGCGCACAGCGCTGGATTCGGCGCTGACGGCGGGGACATTGACCGGATTGCCGCTGGGTGAGGCGCAGCTCGATCATGCGCGCGCGCTGGTGGCGACCGGCGATCTGGAATCGGCGCGGACCGATATCGATCTGGCGCTGACCAATGCAGCGGACGATCCGCTGGCGTGGCTGTTGTCGGCGACGCTGGCGCGGCGCGAGGGGAACCCGGTGCGGGCGAAGAAGGACATCGGCGAGGCGCTGAAGCGATCGGCGGACGATGCTTCGGTGCAGCTCGAGGCGGGGAATATCGCGGCGATGGCCGGCGACGAGACCGCGGCGCGGGAAGCCTGGGGACAGGCGGCGCGGCTGGCGCCGGATACGCCGGTGGGGCGGAGTGCGGTCACGGCGTTGCGGCAGTTCGATACGGGAGGCAGCGCTCCTCGGCCCAGCGCTCCGAACAGCGGCGCTCCGATCGGCCGCTAGCGCCACCACCCCGGCGGAGGCCGGGGCCCAGTTGGAAAGGTGGTTGTAACGAAGCGCCGTCCTCAATTAGCAACGTCCCCCACCTGGGCCCCGGCCTTCGCCGGGGTGGTGGCTTTATGCCCTCCATCACTTGCGGCCCTTTCCCCCCACTCCCCCCATCCCTATCTGCTTCTCCGAACAACCCTCGGAGCAAGCATGAAATACCTCCACACGATGATCCGCGTGAGCGACCCGGCGAAGACCATCGCGTTCTTCGAACTGCTCGGGCTGAAGGAGGTCCGGCGCATGGAGAACGAGAAGGGTCGGTTCACGCTGATCTTCCTGTCGGTGCCGGGCGACGAGGGCGCCGAGGTCGAGCTGACGCACAATTGGGATCCGGAAGTCTATGGCGAGGGGCGTAATTTCGGGCATCTCGCCTACCGCGTCGACAATATCTACGACACCTGCCAGCGGCTCCACGATGCCGGCGTGACGATCAACCGGCCACCGCGCGACGGCCACATGGCGTTCGTCCGGACCCCCGACAACATCTCGATCGAGCTGTTGCAGGCGAACGGCGCGCTCGATCCCGCCGAGCCGTGGGCGTCGATGCCGAACACCGGCAAGTGGTGACACGCTGATGCTCGATATCGTCCGCGTGCCGGTGCTTTCCGACAATTATGCCTGGTTGATCCACGACACCGTCTCGGGCGAGACGGTGGTGGTCGATCCGGGCGAGGCGGGGCCGGTGATCGCCGCGGCCAAGATGCGCGACTGGCGGATCGACCGGGTGTGGACGACGCACTGGCATCCCGATCATACCGGCGGCAATGCCGAGATGAAGGCGTATGGCGCGACGATCGTCGGCCCGGCGGCGGAGGCGGACAAGATACCGACGCTCGACGAGCAGGTTGGCGAAGGCGATGTCGTCCGGCTGGGTGCGCACGAGGCGACCGTGATGACGGTGCCGGGGCACACGCAGGGGCATATCGCGTTCCACTTTGACGACGACGCGGCGATCTTCACCGGGGACACGCTGTTCGCGATGGGCTGTGGCCGGCTGTTCGAGGGGACGCCGGCCGACATGTTCGCGAACATGCAGCGCTATGCGGTGCTGCCGGACGAGACCGAAGTGTTCTGCGGGCATGAATATACGCAGAGCAACGGGCGCTATGCGCTGGTCGCCGAGCCGGACAATGCCGACATCGTCGCGCGTATGGTCGAGGTCGATGCGGCGCGCGCCGAGGGTGAGCCCACGGTACCGACGACGATCGGGCTCGAGCGCGCGACCAATCCGTTCTTGCGGGCGACATCTGTCGAGCAGCTTGCCGCGTATCGTGCGGCGAAGGATAATTTTCGCGGGTAAAAGGCGTATGAGGGCGGCGGGGATTTTGAGGAGCGTTGCGATGCGGATGCGGACCCTGCCACTGTTGATGCTGCCGGCTCTACTGCTTGGCGCGTGTACGCAGACCCAGGCGGATGTCGAGCGCGCGCAGGTGCGCGCGGCGGGTGTGCAGGAGAAGCTGGCGAAGGAACTCGCCGGGCTGGTGCCGGGCAAACCCGAGACGTGCATCAACCAGTTTCCGCAAAAGCAGAGTTCGGGCTACGGCGCGACGATCCTGTACCGGGTGAATAAAGGGCTGGTGTATCGCAGCGATACCGTCGGAGGGTGCGAGGGGATCGCGCGCGGCGATATCCTGGTGACGCGGACGCCGAGCGGGCAACTTTGCCGCGGCGATATCGCGCAGACGTTCGACCAGACATCGCGCTTTCCGACCGGGAGCTGCAGCTTCGGCGACTTCGTGCCGTATCGGAAGCCATGATGCGCGCGGTGCTCCTCGCGGCCTTGGCGCTGCCTTTTCTCGCCGGCCGATCGGACCCGCTAGCGGGGCGCACTGCGGGAGCGCCGGTGCGGTGCATCGATCTTCAACAGCTCAACGGGCCGGAGATCGTCGATTCGCAGACGATCCTGTACCGGCAATCTGGCAAGCGGGTCTGGAAGACCGGGCCGGTTGGGGAATGTCCCTCGCTGCGGCCGTTCGATACGCTGATCGTCGATGTTTATGGCGGGCAGTTGTGCCGGAACGACCGGTTCCGGACGGTGTCGGCGGGTATGTCGATCCCGTCGGGGTATTGCCGGTTTCGGGATTTCACGCCGTATGACAAGGTGAAGTAGGGGGCTCGTCCCACCTCAATGTGCCCCCCGTTTGGTGTACCACCCCGGCGGAGGCCGGGGCCCAACTGGGAGACGGTGCTGATGGAGGACGGAGATCCGTTACATTGGCCTTGCCTATTGGGCCCCGGCCTTCGCCGGGGTGGTTGGAAGTGGGGTGGCGTCTTGCGATAATCGCCCCCTGCCCGTCATCCTGACGAAAGTCAGGATCCAGGATTACTCAGGACGGTGCGTGGTACCCTGGATCCTGACTTTCGTCAGGATGACGGATACGGGTTACTCTCGTGCGGACGACGGAGGAACTCAGTCCTCGAAAACCGCGGCGCGCTTTTCCATGTTGGCGCGGACCTGTTCAATCTGGTTGGGCGTGCGGATGACCTTTAGCTGTTCTTCGGTTTCGGCGTGGAGGATCGCGGTCGCGTCGGCGTCGGCGGCGAGGTTGTAGAGGCGCTTCGAGCCCTGGATCGCGTGGGGGTTCCTCGCTGCAATCTCGCGGGCGAGCATCATCGCTTCGCCGAGCGGGTCTTCGGACAGGCGCGTGACGAAGCCATGCCGCAACGCTTCCGCACCGTCGAACTCGCGTGCGGTGTAGGTCAGTTCGCGCAGCACGTCGTCGCGGGCCAGCGTGCGCCAGAGGGCGATTCCGGCCATGTCCGGCACCAGACCCCAATAGGTCTCGCGGATTGCGAAGCGAGCGCCCGGATGCGCGATGCGGATGTCGGCGCCGGACATGATCTGGAACCCGCCGCCGAACGCGACGCCGTGGACTGCGGCGATCACCGGCATCGGCAAAGTCCGCCAGCCCCACGCGACCTGCTGGACGAGGTTGGCACCCTCGTCGGTCCGGTCGCCCAGTGCCAAGCCCGAGCCACCGTTCGCCATCGAGGCCATGTCGAGGCCGGCGCAGAACGCCTTGCCTTCGCCCGACAGGACGACGCAACGGACTTCGGTCATCCCCTTGAGCCGGTCGATCGCGGCGGCGATGCCTTCGAACATCGCGGGGTCGATCGCGTTCATCTTGTCGGCGCGGTTGAGGCGGACGTCGGCGATGCCGTCGGCGACGCTTATTGTGACCCGGTCGTTCATTCTGGCGATCCTCTCGATCTTTGCACGGACGCTAACCGCACCTGGACCCGCCCGCAACGTTGCGCGCGGCCACCCGGCGTGTAGAGGCGGGCAATGGCTGGTTTTGATCCACAATGGTTTGCGACGCGCGGGTTCGGCGGGCACGGCGCCGCGCTGGGGATGCGCTATCACGCGCATGGCGACGACTGGGCGGAGCTTGCGCTGCCCTATGACGAACGGCTGATCGGCGATCCGGCAAGCGGCGTGATCGCGTCGGGGCCGATCATCACGATGATGGACATGGCGACGAGCCTGGCGATCTGGATCAAGCGCAATGCGTTCGTGCCGCATGCGACGCTCGACCTGCGGGTGGATTATCTGCGGCCGGCGACACCGGGGAAGACGGTGATCGGGCGTGGCGAATGCTACCGGATCACGCGCTCGATCGCGTTCGTCCGCGGGCAGGCGCATGACGGCGACCCGAGCGATCCGCTCGCGCACGTCGCGGGGACGTTCATGGTAGTGGGCGATGTCGCCGGCATGGGTCTCAACAGAAGGATCGAGGCGTGACGATCGGCTTGCCTCCCTATGCGGAGATTCTCCGCGTGTCGGTCGAAGCCGTGGACGGCGCGCCGCCTGTGTTGCTGATGCCGTTTGCGGATGACGTGCTCGGGCGGCCGGGGTTCTTGCATGGGGGGGCGATCTCGGGGTTGCTGGAGATGGCGGCGATCGCGGCTTTGCAGCATGCGTTGGAGGCTGAAGGTCCCGATGGCTCCGACGCGCGGATCAAGCCGGTGAATGTCACGGTCGATTTTATGCGGGGTGGTCGGGACAAGCCTACGCGGGCGGCGGGCGCGGTGACTCGGTTGGGGACGCGGGTAGCCAATGTCGAGGCGACCGCTTGGCAGGACGAGCGGGAGAAGCCGATTGCGGCCGCGCGGATGAATTATTTGATCGTGCGCGACTGACTTCTGCTCCCCTTCCGCTTGCGGGAGGGGTCGGGGGAGGGGCGTGCCTCATTAACCGGACGCCAGTACGTATGTCGCGCCCTCCCCTGACCCCTCCCGCAAGCGGGAGGGGAATTAGGCCTACTTCGCGGTCAGTTTTAGCAGGCGGCCTTGCGAGTCGCCGCCGTCTTCCAGGAGCCAGATCGCGCCGTCGGGGCCTTGTTCTACTTCGCGGATTCTTGCCCCCATGTCCCATTGGTCGCCTTTTGCCGCGTTGGTGCCGTTCAGGTCGACGCGGACCAGCGACTTCGAGGACAGGCCGCCGATGAACGCGTCGCCCTTCCACTGCGGGAACATCGTGCCGAAATAGATCATCAGGCCGCCGGGGGATATCACCGGGTTCCAGAACACCTTGGGCGGCTCGTAGCCATCGCCGGGCTTGTGATCGGGGATGTCGGTACCGTCGTAGTTGCTGCCGTTCGAGGCGTTGGGCCAGCCATAGTTGAGGCCGGGCTTGATCAGATTGACCTCGTCGCCGCCTTTCGGCCCCATCTCCTGCTCCCAGAGATTACCCTGCGCGTCGAACGCGATGCCGAGCAGGTTGCGGTGGCCGTAGCTCCAGATTTCGGGGGCGAAGCCCTTTGCGACGAGCGGGTTGCCGGGGGCGGGCTTGCCGTCGAGCGTGAGACGCAGGACCTTGCCGAGCGTCATCTTCGGGTCCTGCGCGGGGGTGAATTTCTGGCGCTCGCCGTTGGTGAAGAACAGGTATTTGCCGTCGGGCGAGAAGGCGATACGGCCGGAGTAATGACCGTTGCCCTCGACGAACGGGCGGGCGCTGAAGATCACCTCGATCTCGCCGAGACGCTCGCCGCCACCGCCGTTCGGACGCAGGCGCCCGCGCGCGAGGACGACGCCCTTGCCGCCCTCGCCTGCGGTCGAATAGCTGAAATAGACGCGGTTGCTAGTCGCGAAATCGGGGGCGAGGACGACGTCCATCAGCCCGCCCTGCCCGGCCGAATCGACCGTGATGGTCGCGACCGTCTGGCGCGACTTGCCGTCGGCGGAGACGAGCAGCATCTGCCCCTTCTTCTCGGTCACCAGCATACGCTTGTCGGGCAGAAACGTCATCGCCCAGGGCGAATCGAAGTCGGCGACCACCGTCTCCTTGAACGGCTTGCCCGCCGCTGCCGGTTGCGCGGAACAGGCGGTCGAGGCGAGCAGCGTGGCGGACAGCAACCCAGCGGCGAACAGCGTTTTGCGAATCATGATCTTCTCCCGGAAATCCCTGCGCTAACGCAGCGTACTAAACGAAGGTTGCTCCCGCTTGCGGAGCAGCGCCACCCCGCGTATAGAGGCACCACTTCTCTACATCGCCAGATGAAGAGGCTGCGGGGCTTGCTCCGCGGCGGCAATCACCTGTGCTTTGGCCCTGTTTGGAATTTCGATGGCGAATATCGCCCTGCTGACCGACCTGATCGAACCCGAGGCGACCGCGCTCGGCCTCAGCCTCGTGCGTGTGCGCATGCAGGGCGGCAAGTCCGATCCGACGTTGCAGGTGATGGCCGAGCGCCCTGACACGCGCCAGCTGCTGATCGACGACTGTGCCGAGCTGTCGCGCCGGATCTCGGACAAGTTCGATGCGCTCGAAGCCGAGGGCAAGGATCCGGTCGGCGAGGACGCGTACCGTCTCGAAGTGTCGAGCCCGGGTATCGATCGCCCGCTGACTCGGCTCCAGGACTTTGCCGACTGGGAAGGCCAGGAGGCGCGTATCCGCCTCGTCGAGCCGTTCGAGGACCGGAAACAGATCTCGGGCAATCTGATGGGTGTCGAGGGGACGAAGATCACCGTCGACGTCAACAAGCACAAGCTCATGACGATCGACTTTTCGCAGGTCGCCGACGCCAAGCTCGTCATGACCGACCGTCTCATCGCCGCGACCGCGCCGCTTTCAACCGAAGGCGCGGACGAGGTTTTCTATCAAGATACGCCCACCGATGAGCCCGATGCTCACGAGGCCGACACCGAAGAAGGACAGCATTGATGGCCACGGCAGTCACCGCAAACCGCGCGGAACTGATCGCGATCGCGAATTCGGTCGCGTCGGAGAAGATGATCGACAAGGCGATCGTGATCGAGGCGATGGAGGACGCGATCCAGCGCGCCGCCCGCTCGCGCTACGGCGCCGAGAACGACATCCGCGCGAAGCTCGATCCGAACACCGGCGATCTGCGCTTGTGGCGCGTCGTCGAAGTGGTCGAGGCGGTCGACGATTATTTCAAGCAGGTCGACGTCAAGGGCGCGCAAAAGCTCCAGAAGGACGCGGCGCTCGGCGACTTCATCGTCGATCCGCTGCCCCCGATCGAGTTCGGCCGCATCGCCGCACAGGCCGCCAAGCAGGTCATCTTCCAGAAGGTCCGCGACGCCGAGCGCGAGCGCCAGTTCGAAGAGTATAAGGACCGCGCGGGCGAGATCATCACCGGCGTCGTCAAGCGCGTCGAGTTCGGCCATGTCGTCGTCGACCTGGGCCGCGCCGAGGGCGTGATCCGCCGCGACGCGCAGATTCCGCGCGAAGTGGTGCGTGTCAATGACCGTATCCGCTCGCTGATCCTGAACGTCCGCCGCGAGAACCGTGGGCCGCAGATCTTCCTGTCCCGCGCGCACCCAGACTTCATGAAGAAGCTGTTCGCGCAGGAAGTGCCCGAGATCTACGACGGCATCATCGAGATCAAGGCCGCAGCCCGCGATCCCGGTTCGCGCGCGAAGATCGGCGTCATCTCGCATGATTCGAGCATCGATCCGGTCGGCGCCTGCGTCGGCATGAAGGGCTCGCGCGTCCAGGCCGTCGTCCAGGAAATGCAGGGCGAGAAGATCGACATCATCCCCTGGTCGCCCGACATCGCGACCTTCGTCGTCAACGCATTGCAGCCGGCTTCGGTCAGCCGCGTCGTGATCGACGAGGAAGAAGAGCGCATCGAAGTGGTCGTTCCCGACGACCAGCTTTCGCTGGCGATCGGCCGTCGTGGCCAGAACGTGCGGCTTGCGTCGCAGCTGACCGGCAAGGCGATCGACATCCTCACCGAGGCTGACGCGTCGGAGAAGCGCCAGAAGGACTTCGTCGAGCGTTCGGCGATGTTCGAGAAGGAGCTCGACGTCGACGAGACGCTCGCGCAGCTGCTGGTCGCCGAAGGGTTCACGAACCTCGAAGAGGTCGCGTATGTCGAGGTCGAGGAGATCGCCGGCATCGAGGGCTTCGATGAGGATCTGGCGGGCGAATTGCAGAACCGTGCGACCGAGGCTTTGGAGCGTCGCGACGCGGCGAGCCGCGAAGAGCGTACCGCGCTCGGCGTCGAGGACGCGCTGGCGGGCATGCCGTATCTCAACGAGGCGATGCTGGTCACGCTCGGCAAGGCGGGCATCAAGACGCTCGACGACCTTGCCGATCTCGCGACCGACGAGCTGGTCGAGAAGAAGCGCGTCGAGCCGCGTCGTCGGAATGAGGACGCGCCGAAGCGTCCCGAGCCCAAGGGCGGGATTCTCGCGGAATATGGCCTGAGCGACGAACAGGGCAACGAGATCATCATGGCCGCTCGCGCGCATTGGTTCGAAGACGAGGCTCCCGAGGCTCCCGAGGCTTCGGCTGACGACGTCGAGGCGGACGAGACTCCGGTGGAAGAGGCTTCGGCTGATGACGCCGTGGTCGAGGACGCTGCGACTGAAGAGACGACGGCCGACGAAGCCGTGGCTAAGGACGCTGCGGCGGACGACGCCTCAGTCGAGGACGCGGCGGACAAGACCAACACGAAGAGCGAGGGCGACAAGGCCTGATGCCCTTCGTCAGCATCCGCATCTCGGGGTCCGCCACCAAGGACCAGAAGTCCGGCATCGTCGCCGACGTTACCCAGTCGCTCGTGCAGCGGCTGGGAAAGAACCCGGCTGCGGTGCAGATCGTGATCGAAGAGGTCTCGACCGAAAATTACGGCGCGGGCGGCCAGCTGCTGGTCGACCGCGACGCTCCGAAGACGACTCCAGCGCAGGAGGACGCACATGCGGAACCCTCCCGATGAGGCGCTAGAGCTTTCATCATTATATCCGTCACCCCGGACTCGTTCCGGGGTCCATCCGTCGGCACTCTCTACGGCCGGTTGGTTTGCGGAGCCATGGATGCCGGAACTAGCCCGGCAGGACGGGGGTGACTTAGGGCAGTGGGTCGAGGCCCAACGCTACGGCGAGGTCGTCCCAATGCGGGTTGTCGCGCTCGATCAGGTTCATTTTCCAGTCGCGGTGCCACTTCTTGATCCGCTTCTCGGATGCGATGGCAGCTTCCATCGTGTCGGCCATTTCGTACCAGACCAGACGGATGATGCCGTGGCGTTTGGTAAAGCCTTCGAAAGTGCCTTCTCTGTGTTGGAGGATGCGGCCGATCAGGTTGGACGTGACGCCGACGTACAGCGTGCCATTGTAGCCGTTGCAGAGGATGTAGACGCAGGGCTGTCTGTTCCTCATGGCTTGGAGAGTGCGGCACCGTGGACCCCGGAACAAGTCCGGGGTGACGAAGTATTGCGTCATGCCGGGCTTGTTCCGGCATCCACCCATCCGCGTACCGAAGGGATCGCCGCATGACCGACGAACCCATCCGCAAATGCATCCTTTCGGGTGAGCGCGACGTGCGGCCGCATCTGGTGCGACTCGCGTTGTCGCCCGATGGCCAGATCCTTCCCGACGTACGTGCCAAGGCTCCGGGCCGCGGCGCGTGGATCGGTGTCACGCGAGTCGAGCTCGAAGCCGCGATCAAGAAGGGTAAGCTCAAGGGTGCTCTTTCCCGCGCGTTCAAGACCGGCGAGTTCACCATCGATCCCGATCTTCCCGCCAAGATCGAATCCGCGCTGGAGCGTAACGCGCTCGACCGGCTCGGGCTCGAATCGCGTTCGGGGACGGTGCTGATCGGCTCCGACCGGATCGAGCAGAACGCACGCCAAGGCAAGCTGAAGGCGCTGTATCACGCGTCCGACGCTGCCGAGGATGGCAACCGCAAGCTTGATCAGGCGTGGCGCATCGGCAACGATGTCGAGGGCTCGGGTTTGCGGGGGTTGGCACTCCCTGTGTCACGCACCATATTGGCGTTGGCGCTGGGGCGGGAAAATGTGGTACACATTGGCCTGACCGACCGCGCTGCAGCAAAGCGGGTGAGCGAAGCGCTCGACCGTTGGCTGCATTTTATCGGCCCCGAACCTTCTTCCGTGTCTTGCGAAACGGCCTCGCAGGGCGCATCGGCGTCACCACAAAATGGGGCGCCACCGATACAACAGGCGTCCGGATCGACCGGAACACGCCCGGCCGTGGACATGACTGAGGAATTTGAGTGAGCGACACGGACAACGAGAAGCCGAAACTTGGCATGCGCGCACCTTTGGGTGTGAAGCGCACGGTCGAGACCGGCCAGGTGAAGCAGAGCTTCAGCCACGGCCGATCGAATACGGTGATCGTGGAAACCAAGCGCGCGCGCGTCCTGCGCCGTCCGGGCGAGCCCGACGTGCAGGTCGCGGATGCCGCACCGGTTGCCGCGCCCGCCCCGGAGGCTGCCCCCGCAGCCCCGGCACCGCAGGCGCGCGCACCGCAGCCTGCGCCCGCCCCCGTGCGTCAGCAGCAGAGCAATCTGTCGCCGCAGGAGCGCCAGGCCAAGCTGCTCCGCGAGGCCGAAGAGCAGCGCATGAACACGCTGGAAGAAGGGCGTCGTCGCCAGGAAGCCGAGCGGGCCAAGGCGATCGAAGACGAGCGTAATCGCGTCGCCGATCGTGCGCGTGCCGAGGCTGAGGCCAAGGCGCCGAAGCCGGTCGAGGCCCCTGCGCCTGCGCCCGCACCAGCCCCTGTGGTCGAAGCGGCTCCCGCTCCGGTCGCGGCTCCGACGCCAGCGCCTGCGCCGGCTCCGGTCGAAGCTCCCGTTGTTGCGGCGCCTGCCCCGGCGCCGGTTGCCGCGGCGACTGCGCCCGCACCAAAGCCCGCTCCGGCTCCGGTAGTGGCTGCTCCTGCGCCGGCTCCCAAGCCTGCGCCGGCTCCTGTTGCACCGCCGGCACCGCCGCCCGTCATTGAACTGACCCGCGATCCGGCGTTCCCGGCACCGCGCCGGTTCTCGCCGGTGGCGCGTCCAGAGCGTCCTCCGCCGCCGCCAAAGCCTGTCGCAGCACCCGCTGCCGCAGCGCCGACCACGGCCGCGAATGCCGGCACGACCGCGGCGCGCCCCGGTGCGACCGGCGTCAATGCTCCGGCTGGTGGCGTTCGTCGCGACGCCGTGCCAGCGCGTCCGCAGCAGCGTGACCGCAAGGGCGACGATCGTCGCACTTCGGGCAAGCTCACCGTCAACCGCGCGCTCGGCGATGGTGATGGTGCACGTGCTCGCTCGCTCGCCGCGCTGAAGCGTGCGCGCGAGAAGGAGCGTCGTGGCACCGGTGGTCCGCGCGAGGCGCAGGCCAAGCAGATCCGCGACGTCGTGGTCCCCGAGGCGATCACGGTGCAGGAACTCGCCAACCGCATGGCCGAGAAGGGTGCCGACCTCGTCAAGGCGCTGTTCAAGATGGGCATGCCCGTCACGATGACGCAGACGATCGATCAGGATACCGCCGAGCTGCTCGTCACCGAGTTCGGCCACAACCTGACGCGCGTCAGCGATGTCGACCAGGATCTGGCCAACGACACGATCGACGATGCCGAGGAGACGCTCAAGCCACGTGCGCCGGTCGTCACGATCATGGGTCACGTCGATCACGGCAAGACGTCGCTGCTCGATGCCCTGCGCGGCACCGACGTGGTGCGCGGCGAAGCGGGTGGGATCACCCAGCATATCGGCGCCTACCAGGTCACGCTGAAGGACAAGTCGAAGATCACCTTCCTCGACACCCCGGGCCATGAAGCGTTCACGCAGATGCGTGCGCGTGGCGCGGACGTAACCGACATCGTCATCCTGGTGGTGGCGGCGGACGACGGCCTGATGCCGCAGACGGTGGAAGCGATCGCCCACACCAAGGCGGCGGGCGTGCCGATGATCGTCGCGATCAACAAGATCGACAAGGAAGGCGCCAATGCCCAGAAGGTGCGCGAGCGCCTGCTGAGCGAGGAGATCGTGGTCGAGGACATGGGCGGCGACGTCCAGGACGTCGAAGTCTCCGCGACCAAGAAGATCGGTCTCGACGCGTTGATCGAGAAGATCCAGCTCCAGGCCGAACTTCTCGAACTGCGCGCCAATCCGGATCGCGCTGCCGAGGGTACGGTGATCGAGGCCAAGCTCGACAAGGGTCGTGGCCCGGTCGCGACGATCCTCGTCAACCGCGGTACGCTGCGGGTCGGCGACATCTTCGTGGTCGGTGGCGAGAGCGGCAAGGTCCGCGCGCTGGTCGACGACAAGGGCAAGCAGATCAAGGAAGCGGGTCCGGCGATGCCGGTCGAGGTCCTCGGTCTGTCGGGTGTCCCGCAGGCGGGCGATCCGTTCCAGGTGGTCGAGAACGAGGCACGCGCCCGCGAAGTCGCGGAATATCGTCGCAGCGTGAAGACCGACAAGCGGACCGCATCGGTTCCTGCCAGCCTCGAGAGCATGTTCTCGGCGCTGAAGGAAAAGCAGGCGATCGAATATCCGCTGGTCGTGAAGGCGGATACGCAGGGCACGGTCGAGGCGATCGTCGGGGCGATCAACAAGATCTCCACCGACCTGATCAAGGCGCGCGTGCTGAGCTCGGGCGTCGGCGGCATCACCGAGTCGGACGTCACGTTGGCGGCGGCATCGGGTGCACCGATCATCGGCTTCAACGTTCGCCCGAACGCCAAGGCCCGCGAGATCGCCGAACGCCAGAAGGTCGCGTTCAAGTATTACGACGTGATCTACGACCTGATCGACGAGATCCGGGCGGGGATGGCAGGCGAGCTTGGGCCGGAAGCGTTCGAGACGGTCGTCGGTCGTGCCGATATCCGCGAGGTCTTCTCGGCGGGCAAGCACGGCAAGGCGGCAGGTCTGCTCGTCACCGAGGGCAACATCCGCAAGGCGCTCAAGGCGCGTATCACGCGCAACGACGTCATCATCTACCAGGGCGAAATCGCATCGCTGCGTCGCTTCAAGGATGATGTCGCCGAGGTCCGTGCGGGGCTCGAGTGCGGCGTGACGTTCACGTCGAACTTCGTCGACATCAAGGCCGGCGACGTCCTCGAGACGTTCGAAGTCGAGATGCGCGAACGTACTTTGTAACTACTAAAGCCCTCTCCCCTGCGGGGAGAGGGTTGGGTGAGGGGCTGTCCCAGGCGCTGGCGTATGAGGCGCCCCTCACCCCCGCCCTCTCCCCGAGGGGGAGAGGGAGCTTAAGATGAAGACCGATACCCCAGAAGCAAAGGCCGTCCGCTCGTTACGAGTCGGCGAGCAAGCGCGTCACGCGCTGTCCGACATCCTCGCGCGTGGCGACGTCCACGATCCGGTGCTCGAAAAGCACCTCGTGACGATCACCGAAGTCCGCATGTCCCCTGATCTCCGCCACGCCACCGTCTTCGTGAAGCCGTTGCTCGGCAAAGACGAGGAGAAGGTGCTTAAGGCGCTGCGAACCAACACCGCCTACCTCCAGCGCGAAGTCGCGAACCGGGTGCAGATGCGGTATGCGGCGAAGCTGAAGTTCCTGGCGGACGAGAGCTTCGACGAGGGGACGCATATCGACCAGTTGTTGCGCGATCCGCATGTTGCGCGGGATCTGGCTGAAGATTGACTTGCAGGGCTGCGAGCACCTCGCTCGCAGTCGGTAAGGGCTTTACGGCGATTGGAATGAAACGCCTCCTACGTCCTGTCCCGTTCCGAACCTTCTGCGCTCCTCGTGCCCTTCCCCCTCCCCGTTCGTGCTGAGTAGAGACCGAGTAGGCTCGAAGAGCCGTATCGAGGGCTCGTATCGAAGCACAGGTTCCGCCCACCAACCTGTCCTTCGATACGCCGCTTCGACAAGCTCAGCAGCTACTCGGGACGAACGGATATGGGGTAGAGCGTAACGCCTCTGGACATCCCCCCGCGTTCCCGCTCTTTGCCCCCATGGCCAAGCTGTATTTCTACTACGCGTCGATGAACGCGGGGAAGTCGACGAACCTTTTGCAGGCGGACTTCAATTACCGTGAGCGGGGGATGCGGACGATGTTGTTCACGGCGGCGATCGACGACCGGTTCGCGGCGGGGACGATCACGTCGCGGATCGGGCTGGAGGCGCCGGCGATCGCGTTCGATGCGGGGACGGATATCGGGGCTTGCGTGGCGAGGCAGCACGGCGAGGACGCGATTTCTTGCGTGCTGGTGGATGAGGCACAGTTTCTGACGTCTGCACAGGTGGATCAGCTTGCGCATATCTGCGACGTGGTTGGCATTCCGGTGCTGGCCTATGGATTGCGGACCGATTTCCAGGGGGCGCTGTTTCCGGGGTCGGCGCGGTTGCTGGCGCTCGCGGACTCGCTGGTGGAGATCAAGTCGGTTTGCGGGTGTGGGCGGAAAGCTACGATGAACCTGCGGGTCGATGGGAACGGGCGGGCGATTGCCGAGGGGCAGCAGACCGAGATCGGCGGGAACGACCGGTATGTCGCGCTGTGTCGGCGGCATTTTTGCGAGGCCTTGGGTTAGGTCTCACGGTCGGAGTGCCGCCGCTCCACCCCTCCTCTCCCGTCATCCTAGCGAAAGCTGGGATCTCAATATTTGGCGGGCGTCATCTGACCCGTGGGATACCCCAGCTTTCGCTGGGGTGACGAGTTTGGGTCGGTCGGTGACAAGGTCGGTCGGTGACGGGGTCGGTCGGTAACGGGCTCGTTCGGCGACGGGATTGGTTGGCGACGGACTTGGTTGAGATGATCCCCGGCACATACGTTCGATATTCTAGGATTTAAGACATGCATGGCTGGATCATTCTCGACAAGCCGCTGGGGCTTGGCTCGACGCAGGGCGTTTCGGCGGTGAAGCGTGCCTTGCGGAGCGGCGGGTATGGGAAGTTCAAGGTGGGGCATGGGGGGACGCTTGATCCGCTGGCCACGGGCGTGCTGCCGATTGCCGTCGGGGAGGCAACCAAGCTGGCTGGGCGGATGCTCGATAGCGACAAGATCTATGATTTTACGGTGATGTTCGGGGTTCAGACGGATACGCTCGATGCTGAAGGCGTAAGTATCGCGACGTCCGATGTGCGGCCGACTTTGGCGGCGGTCGAGGCGGTTCTCGCGCAGTTCACCGGGGCGATTTCTCAGGTGCCGCCTGCCTATTCGGCACTGAAGGTGGATGGGGAGCGGGCTTATGATCTGGCGCGGGCCGGGCATGAAGTGGTGCTCGCGAGCCGGGATGTAACGATTCACTCGCTATCCTCCCCGGTACGGAGAGGGGGACCAGCGCAGCTGGTGGAGGGGGGCTTCCACGAGCGTTCCGCTGGTGGCGAGCCCCCCTCCCCCCCCGTCCAAGCGGACGGCGGTCCCCCTCCCCGTGCCGGGGAGGAATTGCAGGATGCGCCCCTCCCCCACTCCCCACTCGAGGAGGTCACCCTCACCGCGCATGTGTCGAAGGGCACCTATATACGCTCCCTCGCGCGCGACATCGCGCTCGCGCTCGGCACCGTCGGCCACGTCACCATGCTCCGCCGCACCAAGGCCGGTCCGTTCGACCTCAGCGCCGCGATATCGCTGGACAAACTGGACGAACTCGCTAAGGCCTCCGCGCTTGAAGATGTACTTCTGCCCTTGAGGGTGGCGCTGGACGACATCCCGGCTCTCTCCCTCACCCCCGACCAGGCAGGGGCGCTCCGACAGGGGCGTATCTTGGCCGGGATCGCCGCAGACGATGGCCAATACTTCGCCGAACTGGACGCTGTCCCGGTCGCGCTGGTCGAGGTCGAGGACGGAGACGTCCGGGTCGTTCGCGGTTTCAATCTGTGATGTCGAGGACATGAATTCATGACGATTACCGCTGAACGCAAGACCGAGCTCGTCAAGGAGCATTCGCGCGCGGAGGGTGACACCGGTTCGCCGGAAGTCCAGGTCGCGATCCTGACCGAGCGCATCAAGAACCTTACCGAGCATTTCAAGGGCCACAAGAAGGACAACCACTCGCGTCGTGGTCTTCTCATGATGGTCAACAAGCGCCGGACGCTGCTGGATTATCTCCGTCATAAGGACGGCCAGCGCTATCTGGATCTGATCGCGAAGCTCGGTCTCCGCAAGTAACTTAGACGGCTCCCCTCGGGGGGCCGTTTTCGTATATAGGGTTGTTCTCCCGCGAAGGCGGGAGTCCAGACTGGGCCCCCGCCTTCGCGGGGGAACAAGGAACTGGAGCGGCGGCAATTCGGCCACCCCTCCTGGGATGACAATTCATCCCACACCGCCGCGGGCCGGCTAAGCCCGCACATAGGCCCCGTTCGCATCTGGCGACCGGAGTGAAGGAAAAAGAATGTTCGATACCAAGACCGTAAGCGCCCAGTGGGGCGGCAAGACGCTGACGCTCGAGACCGGCCGCGTTGCGCGCCAGGCCAACGGCGCAGTCCTCGCCACCCTCGGCGAGACCGTCGTTCTGTGCGCCGTGACGGCTGCACGGACCGTCAAGGAAGGGCAGGATTTTTTCCCGCTCACCGTCCATTACCAGGAGAAGTTCTCCGCGAGCGGCCGCATCCCCGGCGGCTTCTTCAAGCGTGAGCGTGGCGCGACCGAAAAGGAGACGCTGACCAGCCGTCTCATCGATCGCCCGATCCGTCCCCTTTTCCCAGAGGGTTTCTACAACGAGATCAACGTGATTTGCCAGGTTCTGTCGTATGACGGCGAGAACGAGCCGGACGTCCTCGCGATGGTCGCGGCCTCGGCAGCGCTGACGATCTCGGGCGTGCCGTTCATGGGCCCGATCGGCGCAGCACGCGTCGGTTACGTCGATGGCGCGTACATCCTCAACCCGACGCTCGAGGAAGCCAAGGCTGGCGATCTCGACCTCGTCGTCGCCGCCACCGGCCAGGCCGTGATGATGGTCGAATCGGAAGCCAAGGAGCTTTCGGAAGAGATCATGCTCGGCGCCGTGCAGTTCGCCCACAAGGCCTGCCGCGAGGCCGCGAACCTGATCATCGATCTGGCCGAGATGGCCGCGAAGGATCCTTGGGAAATGGCCGAGCAGGCTGACCTGTCGACCGCCAAGGACAAGCTGAAGAAGCTGATCGGCAAGGACATCGCGGCCGCCTACAAGGTGACCGACAAGTCCAAGCGGTCGGACCTGCTGAATGCCGCTCGTGCGAAGGGCAAGACCGCATTTGCGGACGCGTCGCCGCAGGACCAGATGGCAGCCGGCAAGCTGATGAAGAAGCTGGAGGCGGAGATCGTCCGCGGCGCCATCCTCAAGGACGGCACCCGCATCGACGGCCGCACCACCACGCAGATCCGTCCGATCGAGGCGATGGTCCACTTCCTCCCGCGTACGCACGGCTCGGCGCTGTTCACGCGCGGCGAGACGCAGTCGATCTGCACCACCACGCTCGGTACGCGCGATGCGGAGCAGATGATCGATGGTCTCAATGGCCTGTCGTACGAAAACTTCATGCTGCACTACAACTTCCCGCCATACTCGGTCGGTGAAGTCGGTCGCTTCGGTGCGCCGGGTCGTCGCGAAGTCGGTCACGGCAAGCTCGCATGGCGCGCGCTGCACCCGGTGCTGCCGACCAAGGAAGAGTTCCCGTACACGATCCGCGTCCTGTCGGACATCACCGAGAGCAACGGCTCGTCGTCGATGGCAACGGTCTGCGGCGGTTCGCTGTCGATGATGGATGCCGGCGTTCCGCTGAAGCGTCCGGTGTCGGGCATCGCGATGGGTCTGATCCTCGAGGGCAAGAACTTTGCGGTTCTCAGCGACATCCTCGGCGACGAGGATCACCTCGGCGACATGGACTTCAAGGTTGCGGGCACGTCCGAGGGCATCACCACGATGCAGATGGACATCAAGATCGCCGGCATCACCGAAGAGATCATGGGCAAGGCGCTGGCGCAGGCCAAGGAAGGCCGCGCGCACATCCTCGGCGAGATGGCCAAGGCACTCGACCACACGCGTGAGGAACTGTCGGCGCACGCACCGCGCATCGAGAGCTTCCAGATCGACAAGTCGAAGATCCGTGAAGTCATCGGCACCGGCGGCAAGGTGATCCGCGAGATCGTCGCGCAGACCGGCGCCAAGGTCGACATCGACGACGAAGGCGTGATCAAGGTGTCGTCGTCCGACCCCGCGCAGATCGAAGCCGCGATCAAGTGGATCAAGGGCCTCGTCGAGGAAGCCGAAGTCGGCAAGGTTTATGACGGCAAGGTCGTCAACCTGGTCGATTTCGGGGCGTTCGTGAACTTCATGGGTGGCAAGGACGGTCTCGTCCATGTGTCCGAAATCAAGAACGAGCGCGTCGAGAAGGTCTCGGACGCCCTGACCGAAGGCCAGGAGGTCAAGGTCAAGGTTCTCGAGATCGATCCGCGCGGCAAGGTTCGCCTGTCGATGCGCGTCGTCGACCAGACGACCGGCGAAGAGCTGGAGGACACGCGTCCTGCACGTGAGCCCCGTGAGGGTGGCGATCGTGGTCCGCGCGGTCCACGTCGCGATGGCGATGGCGGTCGTGATGCCGGCAACGGCGGCGGCGGTCGTGGTCCGCGCGGCGAAGGCGGCGGCGGTGACCGTGGCTCGCGTGGCCCACGTCGCGACGGCGATGGCGGCCGCGACGCAGGCGGCAACGGCGGTGGCCGTGGCCCGCGTCGCGATGGCGGCGGTGGCGGTGCCCAGACTGAAGGCCGCGCTCCCCGCGCCGAGCGTTCCGAGGGCGACAAGGCCCCCGAGTTCGCCCCGGCGTTCCTGACGGGCGATCGCGACTAAAGCATTGCCGCACTGTGGTAATGTGGAAGGGGCTCGGGAAACCGGGCCCCTTTTTCTATGCGACGAGCGGTCCGTCGCATTGTTTCACAAAGAAGTCGGCCAAGCTCGGAACGGAGCGATCGGCCAGCGGTTCGAACCGATATGAAGAGTATGTCGAAGTCCGTGGTCCTCGTTGTCGATGATGATCCGCTTGTACGCGTTCACTCCAACCTTGCGCTGGAGGATGCCGGGTTCGAGGTGGTCGAGGCCTGCAACGCCAGCGACGCCTTGGCGCGGCTGGAGGAACGGCCCGACATCGGCGCCTTGTTCACCGATATAAAGATGCCGGGCCAGCTCGATGGTGTCGGCTTGGCCAATGCCGTCTATGATCGGCGTCCGGACATCGCCATCCTCGTCACGTCGGGCGCCGGCGAGATCTGCGAGACCATGTTGCCGGGCGATGCTCGTTTCATTCCCAAACCTTATACCGGCGCACAGTTGAGCCGACTGTTGCACCAGCAACTCGATTGACCATGCCCGCGCCGATCGCTGCGGATTAACGTTTGGCTTACACCGTCCGGCTATGTCGTCTGGCTAGGGCAATTAGGTGAGGCGCAGTGGCGCGAGGCGACGACGATATTCCTGCGGCTCGGCTTCACAGCGATAGCCGCCATTCCACCCGATCGGCTTCGCGGTGGGCCGAGCTGGGCAAGCTGAGCGTCGCCGCATCGGTCTTTGCGGTCGTCTTCGGCGGCGGCGTGCTCGTGATGCAGTCGCGCGCGGCGATGCGTGCGGCATCCGCCACGCTTCCCGACGGCGGTCCGGCGAACGGTTGCGCGCTGTGGTTCATCGGCAGTTCGACGATCCACAAATGGAGCACGCTGGCGAGCGACATGGCACCGTTGGACGCACGCAACCGCGGCGTCGACGGCGCGACGATGCCCGAATTGCTGCAGATGATCCGCAACGAGCCGCGCGGCACGCCGCCGCGCGCGATCGTCTTCTACGCAGGCGAGAACGATATCGCCAAAGGGGCTAGCGCCGCCGACGATATCGCCAACCTGCGGACGTTCCTGAAGCTGAAGTCAGCTAGATGGGGCAATCTTCCGGTCGTGATCGTGTCGCTGAAGCCGACGCCGACGCGGTGGGGCAACCTTCCCGAACAGACCGCCTTCAACACCGCCGCGCGCGCGATCGCGCTACGCACACCGGGTGCGACGTTCGTCAACATCGTCCCGCTGTTCCTGGTGAACCACCGTCCCGGCGCGTTTTATGTCGATGACGGCATCCATCTCAATGCTGCCGGCTATGGCAGGCTGACCTCTGCGATCCAGCCGACCCTGAAAACCATCATACGGCATGCGCCCGCCCGGGCATGTCCCCAGCCGTCAGAAGCGCAATCTTGACCGGTCGGGCGATCGTCGGGCGATGAGCATCGGCGCGCCCGGCACCAGGATCGAAGGCCTGTCGATGTGGCGGGCGATCCTGATGCTTGGCGGCGTCATATTGCACGGCGCGATCGGCCTCGAGCATATCCCCGTATTTGCCGCGATCCCGCTGATATCGCACGCCTTCCGGATGGGCAGCTTCATGCTGATCTCCGGCCTGTTGTGCGGTTACACCATGGCGCGACGCCGGTCGCCGCTGGCGTGGCTGGGTCGGCGCAGTATCCAGATCGGCGTGCCGCTGCTGGTCGGGCTGCTCGTGATCTGTCCACTGATCGGCTGGATGCTCGACGATCTCCCCGATCGCACGCGCTGGCCCTTCGTGTTGGCGCACGACTGGTATCACCTCTGGTTTCTCGTCGCGCTGCTCGCCTATGCGCCGCTCAGCTACGCGTTTCACCAGTTCGATCGTCGCCACGGCGTGATCGGATGGATCGAACAGGCGATCGCCGACGGAGCGATCGGCTCGGGCCGGTCGGCGCAGACGGTCGTCCTGCTTGCCACCGCACTCGCCTCCTGTGCGCTGACGATGCTGACGCGGCAGATCCTCGCGGGCCATATCCCGCCGGATTATGCCGCGCCCTTGTCGCATATCCAGCTGATGCTCGGCTATGCGCCCTTCTATCTTCTCGGTTTCCTGCTCGCGCGGTCGCCGATGCTGTTCCGCGCGGTGACGCACTCGATCCGTATGCCGGTCATCATCCTGGTCTGCGTCGGTATCGTCTATGCAGGCTGGTTCGGCGGCGTGAGACTGGCGCTCGATCCGCTCCGTCGGGCGATCGTCGGCGACCTCGTCGAGCTGATCGGGATGGCGATATGCCCCCCCGCCGCATCGGTCCTGATCCTGCGATCGGCGATCACGATACGGACCATCCCGACGATCGTCCGGCGGTTCGCGGATGCATCGTTCACGATCTACATCCTGCATTTTCCGGTCATCATCGCAGCAAAGCTCGTGCTCATGCACATAGCGTGGAACCCCTATGTCGAATTCTCGATCACGATCGTGGCAGCATCGGCGATCACCTATGCCGCGCATTTCCTGGCCGTCGAAAGATTTCCCCTGATTTCGTTCCTGCTCAATGGTCGCTATCCTGACTCGACAAAGCAGACCGAAGCAGTCCTTGTCTGAATCCCCAGGACTTGATCTATCGCAAGAGGCCGCCACCATCCTGTAAACTTGCTTGCCGGATCATCCGATTGCGATCATCGTCCGGTATCTGGGCATCGACTCGCGGGGGCGACAGGATGGCAACGGCGATTACGACAGGGGCGCCACAGCGCGGCGTCCTCGCGAGCGAACGGCGGTTTTTCCTGCTCATGGCACTTGCGATCGCCGCCACGGTTGTCATCGGCTTCACCATGAACGCAGCGCGGATGCACTGGAGTTTTCTGGCGCTGCCGCCGCAGGTGCATCTGCACGCGGCCGCGTTTTCGGCGTGGATCCTGCTGTACGTCGTGCAGAACTGGCTGATCGTACGCGGTTCCCTCAAATGGCATCGGCAGTTGGGCGCACTCGGTGCGGGTATCGCGGTCGTGATGGTGGTGCTGGGCATCGTCACCACCGTCATGGCGATCGAGCAGCACCGCGTGCCGCCATTCTTTCCGCCCGGCATCTTCCTCGTGCTCGACGTGCTGGGGGTGATCGGCTTCGGTATCCTGACCGCCTGGGCGATCGTGCTGCGCAGGCAGGCGGCGTGGCACAAGAGGCTGATGCTGTGCGGGACGATCCTCGTCATGTCGCCAGCGATCGGGCGCATCCTGCCGATGCCGTTGCTCGGCAAGTTCGCAGGGCTCGGGGTGTTTGCGGTGATGGCGCTTTATGTGATCGCGGGCATGGTGTTCGACGTGCGATCGCGCGGCCGCGTCCATTCCGCCTATTGGTGGGGCGGTGGCGTGTTGGTCGCGACGCAAATGCTGATCGGGCTGCTCGGAATAAGTCCGCCGGTGCTCCGCCTGGTGGAGCGTCTCGCCGCGTGATGTGGGGATAGTGGGGAGCTTCTGTTGCTCGGTGCCCCCCGTACCGCCGGTGTCCACTTCTGTTGCCCGGTGTGGCCCGAACCGCGCTTTCGTCCGTATAACTTAGGTCGTTAGACCGTCAGTTATGCGGCAATTGCGAGTGCTTCGTTATCGTTGGCACTTGTGTATGGGCCGTTGCGGTGGTCCCATTCCGAGCGAAACATAGCGTCGTTGAACACACGTCGATCCTAGTTCGACCCCGTCATCGTCCCCCTCTTGCGAAGAGGGCGGTGGTGGAGTCGCCGGGTACTGCCCCCGGGTCCGCTGTGTCTATGACACGCCACGGTTTATCGCCATAGCCGCCAAGAGAAGATTCCCCCGACGGCATGCCTGATATAGGCGTGCCGCAACGCGATGAAAAGCCCGGGCTCCGATGCTTTTTTATCGAGAAACGCCAATGTCCTAGCACGCGGCGTGCCAAACCGCCTTCCGCTCGCCACAAAGCGCGTGCATAGCAACCTGCATTATGTTGACGCAGCGCTCCCGCTACGCGCTCCGCGCGATGATCTTCCTTGGCGGTGCCCCCGCCGGTGGCCCTCCCATCCCAATGACGCGGATTGCCGCCGAGGCGAACGTTCCGCGGAAATTCCTCGAGCTGATCCTCGCCGACCTGCGTGAATCCGGGCTGTTGATCAGCCATCGCGGCAAGATGGGCGGCTATTGCCTGTCGCGGCCGAGCCATCTGATTTCGCTGGGCGAGATCATCCGGATCATCGAGGGGCCGCTCGCGCTGGTGCCGTGCGTGAGCCGGACCGCGTACCGGCCGTGCCTCGACTGCAAGAGCGAGGCGGATTGCGCGATCCGCTATGCGATGATGCGCGTTCGGGACGAGACCGCGCGGATCCTCGATGGGACGAGCCTGGCTGACGCCAACGCCGAGGATCTAGTCGCGGCGTAATTCTACCCTTCTCCCCTGCGGGGAGAAGGTGGCGCGGTAGCGTCGGATGAGGGGGCGTTGGGACCTCGTCCCGAGCCTCAAGCCCCTCACCCTTCCGTCGCCTAATGGCTCCTCCCTCCCTCTCCCCGCAGGGGAGAGGGACAAGGCGGTCACCCCCTAGCCTTCAACTCGTCGCGGATCTCACGCAGCAACGCGATCTCGACCGGCTCGGGCGCAGGCGCGACCGGCGTAGCGTCTTCCTCGCGCTTCAACCGTGCCGTCTCGCGCTCGATCAGCGCCGCGGTCCGGTTCACGACGCGCAAGATCATGAAGATGATCCCCGCCACGATCACGAAATTGACGAGCTGCGTCGCGAATTCGCCGTAACCGAGCAGTGGCACGCCCGCCTTCTTCAACGCGGCGTAATCGGTGAGCGAACCGACATAGCCCGCCGGCACCGGCCCCATACGCCAGAAATAGCTCGAGAAATCGAGCCCGCCGAAGATCTTGCCAATCACCGGCATCAGCACGTCGTCGGTCAGCGATGTGACGATCTTCCCGAACGCCGCGCCGATGATCACGGCAATGGCGAGGTCGAGCACGTTGCCGCGCATAATGAACGCCTTGAATTCCTTGAGCAATGCCGCCCCCTTCTGTTGCCGGCCCAAGGCTAACCGCCGATTTCGGTTTCGCCAACCCTGCGGACTGTCCTATGAGGGTGACACAGGTATTCAGGAGAGCCCCGATGTCACGTGCCCCAATCGCCCGCGGTACCGCCGCAATCCTCCTCGCATCGGCCCTCGCCGGGTGCGGGATCAACAGCGTGCCGACCGCCGAGGAAACCGCGAAGGCACGCTGGGCGGACGTCCAGAACAACTATCAGCGTCGCGCCGACCTGATCCCCAATCTCGTCGCGACCGTGAAGGCGGCCGGCGCGCAGGAGAAGGATATCCTGGTCCAGGTGACGCAGGCGCGCTCCGCCGCGAACTCGGTCCAGGTTTCGGCCGCCGATCTCTCCGATCCGGCAAAGATGGAGCAGTATCAGCGCGTCCAGGGTGCGGTCGGCGTGTCGCTGCAGCGCTTGCAGGAGGCGTATCCCGAACTGAAGAGCCAGGCCAACTACACCACGCTGATGAGCCAACTCGAGGGTACCGAGAACCGCATCACGATCGCGCGGCGCGATTACAACGGCGCGGTGCAGGCGTATAACACCAAGATCCGCACCTTCCCCGACGCGGTCGGCGCGAAGATCTTCTACGGTGCCAAGCCGATGGTGCCGTTCGCGGCGACCACGCCGGGTGCCGAGACCGCACCGACGGTGAACTTCGGCAACGCGAGCTGATCGGGGCATCATGCTCCGCCATCTCCTGACGCTGGCGTTCGCGGTGCTGCTGGGAAGCGGCGCCGCAACCGCGCAGACCTTCCCGAAGTTCACCGGCTTCGTCGTCGATGCGGCAAACGTCATCCCGCCTGATCAGGAAGCGGCGCTGACCAAGCGGCTCGACGATCTGCAGAAGACGACCGGCAACCAGCTGGTCGTCGCGACCGTGCCCGATCTCGAAGGCTATCCGATCGAGGATTACGGCAATGCGCTGATCCGGAGCTGGGGCGTCGGGCTGAAGGATGCGAATAACGGCGCGATCCTGCTGGTCGCGCCGAACGACCGGAAGGTGCGGATCGAGGTCGGCTATGGCCTCGAGCCGGTGCTAACCGATGCGTTCTCCAGCGTCGTGATCAACCAGCAGATCCTGCCGCGCTTCAAGGCGGGCGACATTCCCGGCGGCATCGTCGCGGGGACGAACGCGGTGGCGGACCAGCTTGCGCTCCCCGATGCGGAGGCGCGCGCGAAGGTGACGGCGGCGGCGGCGGAGTATGACAAAACGCATCGCCGGTCGAATTCAGGCGGCGGCGGCGTGCCGATCGGGCTGATCTTCTTTGGGATCGTGCTCGCGGCGATCGTCATTCCGATGATCTCGCGGCGTGCAGGCGGCAAGCATTACGTCGATGGCGGCAGCCGCGGCGGTGGCAGCGGCGCCTTGCCGATCGTGCTGTGGAGCATCGCCGATGCGATGACCCGTGGCGGCGGCGGTGGTGGTGGTGGCTTCGGTGGCGGCGGCGGCGATAGCGGCGGCGGCTGGGGCGGCGGTGGTTTCGGCGGCGGCGGCGGTGGATCCGGCGGCGGCGGCGGCGCTTCGGGGAGTTGGTGAGATGCGGTTGAGCGACACCGATCACGACCGCGTCACTGCGGCGGTAACCGAGGCGGAGACCGCGACGACCGGCGAGATCGTCACGATCGTCGCGCGGCAGTCCGATGCATATCACGACGTATCGATGCACTGGGCGGTGCTGGCGATGCTGCTGACGCTAGCGCTGTTAGCGTACCATCCGGTCGCGGCGGATCATATATATGCGCTGGTCGATCCCTGGCAGGTGGCTCCACAGGGTGCGCTGTACGTGATCGCGCTGGTGCTGGTGACGCTGGTGTTCCTGGCGGTGCGGCTGGTGCTGGCTTGGACGCCGGCGCGGGTGGCGTTGACGCCGGGCGCGACCAAGGCGCGACGCGTGCGGCGACGCGCGCTGCTCCTGTTTCGTGCCGGGGCCGAGAAGCGCACCAAGGGTTCGACCGGGGTGCTGCTGTATCTGTCGCTGGCCGAGCACCGTGCCGAGATCATCGCCGACGACGCGATCCATTCGCGCGTCCCGAACGAAACCTGGGGCGCGGCGATGGCGGCGGTGCTGGCCGGCGTCCGCGACGATCGTCCCGCTGACGGCATGGCCGATGCGGTGGCACAGATCGGCGCGGTATTGGCCGAGCACTTCCCGCGGACCGGTGCTGCGGTGAACGAACTTCCGGACAGGCTGATCGAATTATGAGCAAGACCGTATGGGCCGGGAAATTCCTGACCGTGCAGACCGAGGGCACGTGGGAATTCGCCGCGCGCCAAGGCGAGATCGCAGCGGCGGTCATCATCGCGATCGACGACGGCGACGTTATCCTCGTGGAGCAGTTCCGCGTACCGCTGGGTCGCACGTGTCTCGAACTGCCGGCAGGCTTGGTCGGTGACGAAACCGCGGGCGAGAGCGTCGCAGTCGCGGCCGGCCGCGAGCTTGAGGAAGAGACCGGCTACCGCGCGGACGCGATCGAGAATTTAGGGGTATTCTATTCATCACCAGGAATGACATCGGAATGCTTCACGCTGGTCCGCGCTACCGGGCTGACGAAGGTGAGCGATGGCGGCGGCGATGGCGACGAGAACATCACCGTGCACCGCGTGGCGCTTGCCGACATGCCGGCGTTCGTGGCCGAGAAGCGGAAGGCGGGCGTGGCGATCGATACCAAGATGCTGCTGATCCTGGCGGGGTCGATCCTCTAACCAAGACCTGTTTCCCCGCGAAGGCGGGGACCCAGACTGGGCTCCCACCTTCGCGGGAGAACAAGGAGGTGCGGGAGGGCTAGCGCCGCTCCCTCCGCTTACTTGAAATTATCCGCATAGCTCTGGAGCTTCAGCGTCTTCTGCGGCGCCGGCACGACGGTATAACCAAACCCCTCGCGCTCGCAGTGCGCGATCGCGGCTTCGGCGGTCGGGAACAGCAGGCGCAGCTGGTCGCGGGTGTCGCCGCTGCCGGCCCAGCCGGTGAGCGGGTCGGGGCGCTTGGGCTCCGAGGGTTCGAATTCGAGCTGCCAGGCGTCGGTCCGGTGCTTGCCGGACTGCATGGCGTTCTTGGGGCGCTGGAAGATACGGGCGGTTGGCATGCGCCCCCCTTATCGCGAACCGGCGGCCCTTGCATCCGCCTTTTTCGTGCGCAGCGTGGCGGAGGCTGCAGCGGGATCGTCAGGCCAGGGATGCTTGGGGTAGCGGCCGCGCATTTCCTTCGCCACCGCGGTCCAGCTGCCCGCCCAGAAACCGGGAAGGTCGCGCGTCGTCTGGATCGGACGGCCGGCGGGCGATGTGAGACTCAGCACCAGCGGTACGCGCGCCTCGCCGATCGTCGGGTGGACCGCGAGGCCGAACAGGGCTTGCACGCGGAGTTCGACACGCGGGCCGCCTTCCGCGGCGTAGTCGATCGCGTGGGTGCTGCCGGCGGGGCTGGTGAAATCGGGCGGGGCGAGCCGGTCGATAGTTTGCATCGCGTCCCAGCCGAGCAGGTTGCGCAGCGCTTCGGCGAGCGCGCCAGGGGCGATCGCGTCGAGTCGGCGTTTGCCGGCCAGGAGCGGTGCGAGCCATTCGTCGGCGCGGTCGAGCAGGGTCGCGTCGTCGAGCGGGACGCCCGCATAGGCGGCGCGGTCGCGCAGGGCTTGCGCACCGTCGCTCCACGGTAGCAGTGCGAGGCCGTGCTCGCGGACGCCCGCCACCAGTGCGGCGAGGATCGCGTCCGGGTCTGCGCCGCTGTCGGGGCCGCTCGACAGGCGGATCGCGCCGAGGCGGCGTTCGCGGAGCGCCTGGATGCCGCCGGTCGTCGGGTCGAACGTCACCGTGCGGCGGGATTCGATGCGGTCGGCGAAGAGCGCTTCGACGGTGGCTTGGTCGATCGCCACCGCGGAGAGAATGCGCGCGCCGGCGGCCGAGCCCTGCGTGTCGGCGACGGCGAGCCATTCGGAGCGGGCGAGCGGCGAGGTCGGGTCGAGCTTGAACCCGCGGCCGCCGACCGAAGCCCAGGTCTCGCCGGACGGGTCACGGCGGCGTGCGACACGGTCGGGGAAACCAAGTGCGACGCAAACCTCTGCTCCCCTTCCGCTTGCAGGAGGGGTCGGGGGAGGGGCTGACCCAGCAGTGCCCCGCGCTTGGGGTATGTCGCGCCCTCCCCCGACCCCTCCCGCAAGCGGGAGGGGAGCAAGTTTCGCCCACCTATCCGCCATTGCGCGTGCCGCGTTAGCCTTGGCGCCGCGTTCGGTTTTCCAGCGGCGGAGGCGAGTTTCGAGGTCGACGTCCTGTCCGCCAATGCCGCGTTCGCCGAGGAGGACCGCGATTTGGGCTGCCACCGGCGCCAGTCCTTGCTCTCCTGCTCTTAGCAGCATGTGCGCAAGTCTCGGCGGCATCGGCAACGCCGCGATCGCTCGGCCATGTGACGTGGGGCGGCCATCCTCGATCGCCTCCAGCGTCGTCAGGCGCGCCATCGCCTCGTCGATCGCGGCGGCGGGGGGCGGGTCGATCCAGCGGAGGTCTCGCGGATCGCCGACCCCCCATAATGCGCAGGCTAGGACCAGCGCCGACAGGTCAGCCTCCAGGATTTCGGGCGGATCGTAGCGCGGAAGGCCGGCGGTCGCCGCTTCCTCCCACAAGCGATACGCTATCCCCGGCCCTAGCCGCGCGGCACGGCCGGCGCGCTGGGTGACGGCGGCTTGGCTCGCGCGCTCGGTGACCAGGCGCGTCATCCCCGCCGCGCGATCGTATCGCGGACGTCTCGCCAGCCCGGAGTCGACGACGATCCGGATGCCGTCGAGCGTCAGGCTGGTCTCCGCGATGCTGGTGGCGAGCACGACTTTCCGCCGACCGTCTGGTTCGGGGAGGATCGCGGCGCGTTGCGCGGCGGGGTCGAGGCTGCCGTGGAGTTCGTGCAGGACGATGTCGTCGGGCAGGTTGGCGAGGCGGTCGGCGGTGCGTTCGATTTCCGCGACGCCGGGGAGGAAGGCGAGCACGCCGCCCTCTGCTTCGCCGAGCGCGCGGCGGATCGCGGACGCGACCGAGTCCTCGATGCGGAGTTCGGCTTGGCGGCCGATATGGCGGAGCGTCAGCGGGTAGCTTCGGCCTTCGCTCTCGATCAGGGGCGCGTCGTCCATCAATGCCGCGAACCTTGCGCCGTCGAGCGTTGCGGACATCGCGACGATGCGGAGGTCGGGGCGGAAGCCGGCTTGCACGTCGAGCGCCAGCGCGAGACCGAAATCGCCGTCGAGGCTGCGTTCGTGGACTTCGTCGAACAGGACGGCGGACACGCCAGCGAGCTCGGGATCGGCCTGGATGCGGGCGACAAAGATGCCTTCCGTGATCACCGTGACGCGGGTGGCGGCGGAGCGCTTGCTGTCCATGCGGGTGGCGTAGCCGAAGGTCTGGCCGACGGGTTCGACGGCGGTGGAGGCCATGCGTTCGGCGGCGGCGCGGGCGGCGAGGCGGCGGGGGGAGAGGAGGAGGATCTCGCCAGTGCACCAGGGTTCGGTAAGGAGCGCGGGGGCGACGGCGGTGGTCTTGCCGGCGCCTGGGGGGGCGACGAGCACCGCGGAGGTTCGGTCGCGTAGGGTGGCGAGGAGGTCGGGGAGTACGGTCAGGATCGGGAGCGGCGGCGGGGTCATGCGCGCCTGCTGCCACAGTAGCGCGGTTGGCGACAGGTTTTGCTGGGGCGGTCCCTTAGGAAGATGCGGGTTCAAACCGAGGATTGCGCGCTTTCGATCCTCCCCCGCCAGGGGGAGGTGGCAGGCACTTGCCTGACGGAGGGGGCGGTATGCGATGCCATCTGTTGCGTGTCCTCCCCCTCCGTCACCTTCGGTGCCACCTCCCCCTGGCGGGGGAGGATCGTTCGAGCTCACGGACGCCGATGGCTTACCTGCCCGCCATCAGCACCGCCCCGGCGAAGGCCGGGGTCCAATTGGGAAACGGCACTGACTGCTGTTGCGCTCCGTTATTGCCACCTCTCCAATTGGGCCCCGGCCTTCGCCGGGGTGGTACGCAGAGGCAAGCGGATTGAGCACCGAACGACCTTAGAGCAGCAAGCCTCTGCCGAACGCCTTGCGACAGCCCGCCCCCCCCCCACCACCGAAGGCTGGCAAGCGCCCGCGAACCTGCTAGACGCTCCGCCAGTAATCATGGCGTCCGACCCCTCCCCCACCTCGACGACGGCGACAGGCCGCACCTCCGACCGACTGCGCGGCAGGGTCGCGCGCGCGTGGGCGAGTCGGTGGACCAAGGCGGCGCTGGTGCTGGTCGTGCTCGGCTTCGTCGCGATCTTCGCGTTCTGGTTCGCGGTCATGCGCGACCTGCCTTCGGTCGATACGCTGCGCACCTACGAGCCGCCGCTGCCGACCAACGTCCGCGGGATCGATGGGGCGCCGATCCACTCGTACGCGCGCGAACGGCGCGTCGAGCTGAGTTATGCCGAATATCCGCCGCTGCTGGTGAAGGCGTTCCTCGCCGCCGAGGACAAGTCGTTCTTCGAGCATCACGGCGTCGATTATCCCGGCCTCGCCGGCGCGGTGTATGATTATGCGACCAAGCTCGGCACCGGCAAGCGCGCCAAGGGCGGCTCGACCATCACGCAGCAGGTCGCCAAGAACCTGTTGATCGGCAACGCCTATTCGCCGTCGCGCAAACTGCGCGAGGCGGTGCTGGCGTACAAGATCGAGGATACGCTGACCAAGGAGCAGATCCTCGAGCTGTACCTCAACCAGATCGCGCTCGGCCGGAACGCGTTCGGCGTCGAGGCGGCGAGCCATGCGTATTTCGACAAGGAGCTCGACCAGCTTGATCTCGCGCAGATGGCGTATCTCGCGATCCTGCCCAAGGGTCCGTCGAACTACGATCCGGTGCGCAATACCGAGCGCGCGATGATCCGGCGCAACTATGTGCTCAACCGGATGCTCGACAACGGCTTCATCACGCGCGCGCAGCATGACCAGGCGAATGCCGAGCCGCTCGGCGCGGTGATGCGCCGCACGCCGAAGTTCGAGAGCGTAGGCGGCTATTTCGTCGAGGAAGTCCGTCGCCAGCTGATGGCGAAATTCGGCGAGAACGCGAAGGACGGCCCGTACAGCGTCTATTCGGGCGGGCTGTGGGTGCGGACGTCGTTCGACGCGAAGTTGCAGGATCTCGCGCAGCAAGCCTTGCGTGATGGTCTGGTGCGGTTCGACAGCGGGCGCGGCTGGAACGGCCCGATCCGTCATGTCGAGATCGAGGACGACAACTGGCTCCAGCCATTGCTCAACAGCAATATCGCGCTCGATTATCGCGATTGGGTCGCGGCGATCGTGACGGGTAAGGACGGCAATGCCTGGAGCCTCGGCTTCCGCACCGGCAAGACCGGCACGCTGCCGCGCTATGCCGCGCAGATGCCGGTGCGCGGCAAGGGCGGCAATGCGTTCGGCGCGATCAAGGCCGGTGACATCATCGCGGTGGCGCCGGACGGTGGTACGTTCGCGTTGCGGGCGATCCCGAAGGTGTCGGGCGCGTTCGTCGTCGAGGAGCCGGCGTCGGGCCGCGTGCTGGCGATGCAGGGTGGCTTCGACGACCGGTTGCAGGCGTTCAACCGCGCGACTCAGGCGATGCGGCAACCGGGGTCGACGATCAAGCCGATCGTTTATTCCGCTGCGCTCGACAACGGCATGACGCCTGCGTCGATCATCGTCGATGGGCCGTTCTGCGTGTATCAGGGCGCACGGCTGGGGCAGAAATGCTTCCGCAACTTCGGCAATTCGCGCGGCGCCGGGCCGCATACGATGCGTTGGGGTATCGAACAGTCGCGCAACCTGATGACGGTGCGCGCCGCTGCGCAGACTGGGATGCCGAAGGTCGTCGCGACGATCAAGAAGATGGGCGTCGGCGATTACGCGCCCTATCTCTCCTACGCGCTTGGCGCTGGCGAGACGACCGTCGGGCGGATGGTCAACGCGTATTCGATCCTCGCCAACAACGGCAAGGGCGGCCCGCCGTCGCTGATCGACTTCGTCCAGGATCGCCACGGCAAGGTGATCTGGCCCGAGAACTGGCGGCCCTGCGATCGCTGCAACGCGCCCGACTGGGACGGCAAGCCGATGCCGCGGCCGATCACGCGCCAGCGCCAGGTGCTCGACGCGATGACCGCCTACCAGATGGTCCACATCACCGAGGGCGTGGTCCAGCGCGGCACCGCGGTGACGTTGCGCGATCTCGACCGGCCGATGTTCGGCAAGACGGGCACGAACAACGGTCCGACCGACGTGTGGTTCGTCGGGGGCACGCCGCAGTTCGTCGGCGGTCTGTATATCGGTTTCGACACGCCGAAGAACCTTGGTGGCGCAGCGCAGGGCGGGACGCTCGCCGCGCCGATCTTCAAGCAGTTCGCGGTGAAGGCGTATGAGGATCTGCCCAAGCTGCCGTTCCGTGCGCCCGCCGGGATCCGCATGGTCCGGATCGATCGCGCGAGCGGCCGACCGGTCTATGGCACATGGCCGAACACTGAGGATCCAAAACCCGCGGTGATCTGGGAAGCGTTCAAGCCCGAGAGCGAACCGCGCCGCGCCGCGCGACGCTCGGATGTCGCCCCCACGGCTGCCACGACGACGACCGCGGTAAAGAAGGCCGAAGCCCCGCGCGACAGCGATTTCTTGCAAAGACAAGGCGGAATCTACTAGCGCGCTTATATAGACGTCATCCCGGCGCCCGCCGGTGACCCGCCCCGCTCGCTTGGGACGGCGATCCCGGCCTCCGCTGGGAAGACGGAATTTTTGGAGAATATCATGCGCGCCGAAGCGCAGGCTCACGTAGACACCATCAACGACGCGCTGGCGCTGCTGCGCCGCTTCCTCGACTGGGACCGCGCGCTGCGTCGTCTCGACGAGCTGAACGCGCGCGTCGAGGATCAGGCGCTCTGGTCCGATCCCAAGGCCGCGCAGGAGGTGATGCGCGAGCGTCGTCGTCTCGACGAGGCGATCAGCGCGACGCGCGCGATCCAGAGTGAACTGTCGGACACCGCCGAACTGATCGAGATGGCCGAGGCCGAGGGCGATACCGAGATGGAGGCGGACGGCGTTGCGTCGCTCGCCGAACTCGCCGCGCGTGCCGACAAGGACAAGATCAAGGCGCTGCTGGCGGGCGAGGCCGACGCCAACGATACCTATATCGAGGTCAACGCCGGCGCCGGCGGGACCGAGAGCCAGGACTGGGCGGGCATGCTCAGTCGGATGTATTCGCGCTGGGGTGAGCGCCACGGTCTGAAGGTCGAGTTGGTCGATCAGCATTCGGGCGAGCAGGCTGGGATCAAGTCCGCCACACTGCTGCTCAAGGGCGAGAACGCGTACGGTTACGCGAAGACCGAAAGCGGCGTGCACCGGCTCGTCCGGATCAGCCCGTACGACTCGGCGGCGCGGCGGCATACGTCGTTCGCCAGCGTGTGGGTGTACCCGGTCGTCGACGACAATATCGAGGTCGAATACAACGAGAGCGACCTGCGCATCGACACGTATCGCGCGTCGGGCGCCGGCGGTCAGCACATCAACACGACCGATTCGGCGGTGCGTATCACGCACATTCCGACCGGCATCGTCGTGCAGTGCCAGAACCAGCGCTCGCAGCACAAGAACAAGGCCGAGGCGTACAACCAGCTCCGCGCGCGTCTGTACGAGCGCGAACTGGCGATCCGCGAGACTGCGGCGAATGCCGAGAACGCCGGCAAGACCGATATCGGCTGGGGTCACCAGATCCGTTCGTACGTGTTGCAGCCGTACCAGATGGTGAAGGACCTGCGCACCGGCGTGGTGTCGACCAGCCCGTCGGACGTGCTCGACGGCGACCTCGAGATGTTCATGGCCGCGGCGCTGTCGCAGCGCGTGACCGGCGAGGCCGTCGAGGTGGAGGACGTCGATTGAGCTTGCGGGGTGCCCTTGCCCTGATGCTGTCGCCGGTGGTCCTGCTCGCAGCGTGCGACGGGAGCAAACCGCTGATCAAGCGCGAGCCGAAGGAGCCGGTGTTCCCCGCGGCCGATCGTCCAGTCGCGTCGATCGTGTCGTCGCGCTGGTCGAACGAAGAGGCGCGCGATCGACTGAACGAAGCTGGCGAGGTGATGAACAAGGCCGAGATCCGCAAGGGCATGACGGTCGCGGATATCGGCGCGGGTGAGGGCTATTACACGATCCGCATGGCTGCGCGGGTCGGCAAGGACGGGCGTGTGCTGGCCGAGGACATCGTCGCGAGCGTGCGCGACACGCTGGCGGAGCGTGTCGCGCGCGAGGATCTGGCGAACGTCAGCGTGAAGCTGGGCGAAGCGAACGACCCGAAGCTGCCCGAGGCGAGCTTCGACCGGGTGCTGATGGTGCACATGTATCACGAGATCGAGCAGCCGTACGAGTTCCTGTGGCGGCTGCGGCCTTCGCTGAAGCCCGACGGGCTGGTGGTGGTGGTGGATGCGAACCGCCCGACGCAGAACCACGGCACGCCACCGGCGTTGCTGAAGTGCGAGTTCGCTGCGGTTGGGTATACGCAGGTCGATATGGACGAGATGCCGTCGGCGGGTGGGTATCTCGCGACGTTCCGCGCGACCGGGCCGCGGCCGAAGCCGGAGGCGATTCGGGCTTGCAGGTTGGGGTGAGGAGCACCGGTCAATCCTCCCCTGCAAGGGGAGGTGTCAGCCCATCGGGCTGACGGAGGGGTATCGCGCTATCGAGAGGGTGTCACCCCTCCGTCTGGCAAGCGCCAGCCACCTCCCCTTGCAGGGGAAGATTGATGTCGAAACGGTCAAATCACCCCCATCGTCCTGAGATTCGTCACCTCGTCGCCCGCGATCACCAGATGATCGAGCAACACCACCTCCAGCGTCCGCAACCCCGCAGCCAGCGCCCGCGTGAACGCCACGTCCTGCGCACTCGGCGTCGCATCGCCGCTCGGATGGTTATGCGCCATCACGACCCCGACCGCGCCGAACGCCAACGCATCCGCTGCAACCGTGCGGATCGAGATCGCCACCTGATCCCGCCCCCCGACGACATGCCGCATCCCGAGAAGCCTCCGATTCGGATCAAGATACGCGACCGCCACCGTCTCGACCGTGGCATGACCCAACCCGGCGAACAGCGCGCGAGCCGCGGCGAGGTCCGCGATACGAGGAGAAGGCACAGGCGACGGCAGCACGTACCCGCCTGCGCCGCGATGCCCGCCACCGCACGCGCAACTACATCCGCTTGAGCCCCCGCCCCCGCCCCGCTACGCAAACCCGATGCGTCAATATCTAGACCTTATGGACCGCGTGCTCTCGACCGGCGTCGAGACGATGGACCGCACCGGCACCGGCACGCTCAGCGCGTTCGGCGCGCAGATGCGCTTCGATCTCGCGCAGGGCTTTCCCGTCCTCACCACCAAGAAGCTCCACCTCCGCTCGATCATCGTCGAACTGCTGTGGTTCCTCCGCGGCGATACGAACGTGCGCTGGTTGCAGGATCGGAAAGTCGCGATCTGGGACGAATGGGCGGACGAGAACGGCGATCTCGGTCCGGTCTACGGCAAGCAGTGGCGCGACTGGGTGGCCGCCGATGGCCGTCACATCGACCAGATCGCCGAGCTGATCGAGCAGATCAAGACGAACCCCGCCTCGCGCCGCCAGATCGTCAGCGCATGGAATCCGGGCGATCTGCACGCGATGGCGCTCGCGCCCTGCCACTGCCTGTTCCAGACGCACGTTGCGAACGGCAAGCTGTCGCTCCAGCTCTACCAGCGCTCGGGCGACATCTTCCTCGGCGTGCCGTTCAACATCGCCAGCTATGCGCTGCTGACGCACATCCTCGCGCAGCAATGCGGGCTCGAGGTCGGCGAGTTCATCTGGACCGGCGGCGATTGCCACCTCTATTCGAACCATCTGGAGCAGGCCCGGCTCCAACTGACGCGCGATCCCGGCCCGTTGCCGCGCCTCGAAATCTTGCGGCGGCCGGACTCGATCGACGCGTACGAATATGAAGATTTCGTGCTCCACGACTACGTAGCTCAGGCCCATATCAAGGCGCCGGTCGCGGTCTGAACAGAGAGCGAATCGCAATAGGAACCGGCTGCGTGCTGCGTGGTTCAGAGGCGCATGGACATTACTCAGCTCATCCTCGACGAACACGCGCAGCAGCGTAACCTCTTCGCACAGATCGATTCGATCGACGCGAAGGACACTGAGGCGCTGTCGGCGCTCTGGACTCGCCTCAAGAACCTGCTCGACGCGCATGCCGAGGCGGAAGAGCGCTTCTTTTACCCGCGGCTGATGAAGATCGGCACCGGCGGCAACGACGCCGACTCGGCCGCTGAGGAGACCGAGGACGCGATCGAGGATCACAACGACATCCGCGAGACGGGCGAGGCTGTCGACAAGCACCCGGTCGGCTCGGACGCGTGGTTCGAGGCGGTTGGCGAGTGCAACAAGGCGAACAGCGATCACCTGGCCGAGGAAGAACGCCAGGGTCTCACCGATTTCCGCAAGCATGCGACGCTGGAAGAGCGGCATGAACTGGGCGTGCGGTTCGCGGCGTTCGAGGCGAATCATCTGAACGGGGTTAAGGTCGTCGAGAAGGACCCCGAGGCGTATGTGAAGGAACACGCTCCGAGCTGACCCCATTGCAGCTCACCACCCCGGCGAAGGCCGGGGCCAGTTGGAAAGGTGGGAGTAACGAAGTGCAGTTCTCCGTTAGCGACGTTTCCCAACTGGACCCCGGCCTCCGCCGGGGAGGTGCTGGGGGTCAGGTTTCGGCACAATGCTCGAAGTGGCTCTTTGCCCTCGATTGCGGCATGACCTCCGCCATGATCACCTTCTACCTCGCCCGCGCCACCAACGGCGTTATCGGCCGCGACGGACACCTCCCGTGGCGTCTCCCCGCCGACCTCAAGCGCTTCAAAGTGCTGACGATGGGCAAGCCGATGGTGATGGGGCGGAAAACGTTCGAGAGCTTCCCGAGCCCCCTACCCGGCCGCCGCCATATCGTTCTCACCCGCGGCGACTGGACCGCGGAAGGCGCGGAGGTCGCGCATTCCGTTGGAGAGGCGCTGGCAATGGCAGGCGACGATGTCGCCGTGATCGGTGGCGCGCAGATTTACGCGCAGCTGCTCGCTCACGCGGATCGCATCGAACTGACCGAAGTCCATGCCAAGCCAGAGGGCGACGCGACCGTGCCCGCGTTCGACGGCTGGGTGGAGATCGCCCGCGAAGACCATTCGGCCGAAGGCGAACGTCCGGCTTACAGCTTCGTGACGCTCACCCGGGGCTAAGTTGTTCTTCCGCGAAGGCGGGAGCCCAGGCTGGACTCCGCCTTCGCGGGAGAACAAGCTTACGGAAGGACTATCGCCTTTCGCGACGGCTGGTTACTGACCCGCGCATGCAACGGCTCGACGGTGGCGCTTCCATCCCTTCGTATCTGGCGAACGGGATCGTCGCGCTGGGGAATTTCGACGGATTTCACCTCGGTCACCAGGCCGTGGTCGCGCGCGCGGTCGCCTGGGCGCGGGCCGAGGGGCGTCCGGCGCTCGTCGCGACATTCGATCCGCATCCGGTCCGCCATTTCCGCCCCGACACCCCGCCCTTCCGCCTGACCACGCTCGATCAGCGCCAACAGCTTTTCAAGAAGGCCGGCGCCGATGCGATGGTCGTGTTTAATTTCGACGGCGATCTCGCCGCGCTGACCGCCGAGCGCTTCATCACCGAGCGGCTCGTCGCTAACCTGCGCGTCGCGGGGGTCGTCACCGGCGAGGACTTCACCTTCGGCAAGGGCAAGGCCGGCACCGTCCGCACGCTCGCCTCGCGCGGCCCCGCCCACGGGTTTCGCGCGGAAACCGTCGGCGCGATCGAACTGGAGGGGGAAGTCATCTCCTCCACCCGTATTCGCGAAGCCCTCCGCGCGGGCGACATGGCCACCGCCACTCGCCTGCTGACGCGCCCGTTCGCGATCCAGGGTTTCGTCCAGCATGGCGACAAGGTCGGCCGCACGATCGGCTATCCGACCGCCAATCTCGACATGGGCAATTACCTGCGCCCCGCCTACGGGATCTACGCGGTGACCGGGCGGCTGGAGGACGGTCGCGTGCTGAAGGGCGCCGCGAACCTCGGCATCCGCCCGAGCTTCGATCCGCCCAAGGAACTGCTCGAACCGCATTTCTTCGATTTCGGCGAAGACCTGTACGGCCAGCGGATCGAGGTTTCGCTGATCGAGTATCTGCGTGCCGAGGCCAAGTTCGCCAACCTCAATGCGCTCATCACGCAGATGGACGCCGACTGCGCGCGCGCGCGGACGATCCTGGCATAACCGCGCCCCTCTCCGCGAGGGAGAGGGATGGCAACGTGAGCCGCTACCGGCTACAGCCCGGCCCACTTATGACCGATACTCCTGCGCCCGCCCGCGATTACCGCGACACCGTCTTCCTGCCGAAGACCGACTTCCCGATGAAGGCGGGCCTCGCCGCGAAGGAGCCGGCGATCCTGGAGCGCTGGGCCAAGCTCGGCATCTACGACCGGTTGCGCGAACAGCGGCTCGGGCGCGAGCGGTTCATCCTGCATGATGGCCCGCCGTATGCGAACGGCGACATCCACATGGGCCACGCGATGAACAAGGTCCTGAAGGACATCATCGTCCGCTCGCAATCGCTGATGGGCAAGGACGCGCCCTACGTCCCCGGCTGGGATTGCCACGGCCTGCCGATCGAGTGGAAGGTCGAGGAAGCGTATCGCGCGAAGAAGCTCAACAAGGACGACGTCCCCGTCGACCAGTTCCGCGCCGAATGCCGCGCCTATGCCGAGAAATGGGTCGCCGTGCAGAAGGCCGAGTTCGAGCGCTTGGGCGTTATGGGCGACTGGGCCGATCCGTACCTGACGATGAAGTACGAGGCCGAGGCCGCGATCGTCGGCGAGTTGCTCAAGTTCGCCGAGAGCGGCCAGCTGTACCGCGGCGCCAAGCCGGTGATGTGGTCGCCGGTCGAGAAGACCGCGCTCGCCGAGGCCGAGGTCGAGTATGAGGACATCGTCTCCACGCAGATCGACGTCGCGTTCGAGATCGTGGACGCACCGAACGCGCCCGAACTGGTCGGCGCGCATGCGGTGATCTGGACGACCACGCCATGGACGATCCCGGTGAACCAGGCGCTGAGCTATGGGCCTGAGATCGAGTATACCGCAGTCCGAGCTAACGGTCGGGTCTTCTTGCTGGCCGATGACCTACTCGTTGAGTCGATGGGTCGATACGGTAACTCCAGTTCGCCTTGGTTGTCCGAGGGTAGTGGCTGGACGATCGTTTGGTCGGGTAAAGGCTCCGACCTCGCCGAAGCAACCGCCCGGCACCCGATGCACGCACTCGGCGGGTTTTTCGCGAAACCGCGCCCGTTTTTCCCCGGCGAGTTCGTCACGACCGACGCCGGCACCGGGCTCGTCCACATGGCGCCGGACCACGGCGAGGACGATTTCGAACTCTGCAAGCAATACGGCATCGACCCGGTCTTCGCGATCGACGGCGCGGGGATGTACCGCGCCGACTGGGCATGGCTCGGCGGCCAGGGCAGCGTCATCAACAAGAAGTTCGTGAGCGCGGACGGCCCGATCTGCACCGACCTGCGCGAGGCCGGCGCGTTGCTGGCGGCGAGCGACGACTTCAAGCACAGCTACCCGCATTCGTGGCGCTCGAAGGCCAAGGTGATCTTCCGCGCGACCCCGCAATGGTTCATCCCGATGGACTCGTCTTCTCCTGCTCCCTCTCCCCTGCGGGGAGAGGGTCGGGGTGAGGGGCAGCCCAGCAATGCTGCGCCCGGAACAGGGGCCCCCCCCCCCCCCCCCCCCCCCCCGGGGGGGGGGGGGGGGGCGGGGCCCCCCCCCCCCCCCCCCCCCCCAGCCCGGCCCCCCCGCCGCCCGCCCCCCCCCCGGCCC
>NZ_JAXOJS010000002.1:429637-851598 GCF_036663875.1 Sphingomonas sorbitolis
GCCGCGTCGGGCGCGCCCCCGCCCCCCCCCCCTCCGGGCCTCGGTGGTGTCGTGTCCCCCCGGCCCCCCCCGCGGGGGGGGGGGGGGGGGGGGGGGGGCCCCCCAGCCCAGCAATGCTGCGCCCGGAACAGCCCCTCACCCCAGCCCTCTCCCCGCAGGGGAGAGGGAGTCGGAAGCAGGCAACGGCGCCACGCTCCGCGAAATCGCGCTCGACGCGATCGCGGCGACCACCTGGATCCCCGCGCGCTCGGAAAACCGGATCACGTCGATGGTCCAGGGCCGCCCCGACTGGGTCATCTCGCGCCAGCGCGCCTGGGGCGTGCCGATCGCGCTGTTCGTGAACCGCGCCACCGGCCAGTACCTCAACGACCCCGCCGTCAACGCGCGCATCGTAGAAGCCTTCCGCAAGAACGGCGCGGACGCGTGGTATGCCGACGGCCATCAGGCGCTGCTCGGCCCCGACTACGACCTCGCCGACTATGAGGTCGTGAAGGACATCCTCGACGTCTGGTTCGACTCGGGCTGCACGCACGTCTTCACGGTCGAGGCGCGCTACGGCGAAGGCACGCGCGCGAACCTGTATCTCGAAGGCTCGGACCAGCATCGCGGCTGGTTCCAGTCGTCGCTGCTCGAAAGCTGCGGCACGCGCGGTCGCGCACCGTACGACGCGGTCCTCACGCACGGCTTCGCGCTCGACGGCCAGGGCCGGAAGATGTCGAAATCGCTCGGCAACGTCGTCGATCCGCTCAAGATCATCGGCGAGTCCGGCGCCGACATCCTGCGCATGTGGGTCGCCTCGACCGACTATTTCGACGACGTGAAGATCGGCAAGGAAGTGCTCGCCACCGCCTCCGACGCGTACCGCAAGCTGCGCAACACGTTCCGCTACATGCTCGGCGCGCTCGAAGGCTTTGAGGATTCGGAGCGCGTCGCGGTGTCCGACATGCCCGAGCTGGAGCGCTACGTGCTTCACCGCCTCGGCATGATCGACACCGAACTGCGCCAGGCCGCCGAAGCATACGAGTTCAACCGCTACACGCGCCTGCTGACCGACTTCGCGAACGAGGATCTGTCCGCGTTCTTCTTCGATATCCGCAAGGATTCGCTCTATTGCGACGCGGGCGACGACATCAAGCGCCGGTCGTACCGCACTGTTCTCGACGTGCTGTTCCACGCGCTGGTCCGGTATGCCGCGCCGGTGCTGTGCTTCACCGCCGAGGAAGTGTGGCAATCGCGCTTCCCCAACGACGATAGCTCGGTACACTACCTCGAATGGCCGTCGCTGCCTGAGGTGGAGGATGGCGTTGTTATCGGGAAAAAGTGGACGCAGATCCGTGCGCTGCGCGAAACGGTTACCGAAGCAATCGAACCGATGCGTCGCGAAAAGACTGTTCGCTCAAGCTTAGAGGCAGAAGTGACAATTCGATCGGTCTCGCCTCTTGCGCCGAATGAAGCAGCGGAGTTGGCCGAGGCGTTCATCGTCGCGAAGGTTACGCCGGGCGACGATGTCACCGTGACGCGCACCGACTTCCACAAGTGCGGCCGCTGCTGGCGTCACCTCCCCGAGGTTAAGGTCGATGGCAACCTGTGCGATCGTTGCGAAGAGGTGGTGGCCGATGCGTAACCTCCCCAAGGCTGGGTTCGGGGCGGCGATCGCGCTGTTCCTTGCAGACCAGCTCAGCAAATGGGCGGTGACCAAGCCGCTCGGGATCGACTCGCTCGGCGACTCGCAGACGATCACCTCGTTCTTCGACCTCCGCTTCGTCCCCAATATCGGCATCTCGCTCGGGCTGCTCCCCGCCGACGGCCACCTGACCCGCTGGGCGCTGGTGCTGCTGACCGGTGCGATCGCGGTCGGCGTCGCGGTGTGGATGACGCGCGAGAAGAACCCCGCCGATCAGGTCGCGCTCGGCTTCGTGCTGGGCGGGGCGATCGGCAATATCCTCGACCGGATCCGGCTCGGCTACGTCGTGGATTTCTGCGACTTGCATATCGGCGAGTGGCGTCCGTTTTTGGTCTTCAATGTCGCCGATGCAGCGATTACTGTCGGCGTGCTCGTCCTGCTTGTTCGGGCGCTGCTCGTGCGCGAGAAGCCCCCTGTGGAGAATTCCCATGCGTAAGTTTGTGCCCCTGGCTGCCGGTATGGCGAGCGTCGTTGTCCTCCTGTCCGGCTGTGCGACGAGCAAGAGCCTCGATCGCGCGCGTCCCGACGAGTTCGCGGTGGCCCGCCAGGCGCCGCTCGTGATCCCGCCCGACTTCGCACTCGTCCCGCCGCAGCCCGGCGCCGCCCGCCCGCAGGATACCGCGGCCAACGCACAAACGCTCGACGCGCTGTTCGGCGGGACTGCTGCACGCAGCGCGGCCGAGACTGGCGTGCTGAACGACGCGGGTGCGGACAGCGATGACCCCGGCATCCGTTCCAGCGCTGGCGATCCCGGCACGACGGTGGTCGACAAGGGCTCGACCACGCGCGACATCGTCGCGGCGCCAGAGGGCGACGGCCAGGACGCACGCACGACCGCGAACTGATCGGGGTCTTTTGGAAGCACGAAAAAGGGCGGCTCCTCGCGGGGCCGCCCTTTTTCGTGTCTGGTTAGCGCCGCGGCATAGTCCAAAGCGGACCATGATTTCATGATCCCACGATCCGCGCCCGCACCCGCCCCTAAATCCGTCATCCTAGCGAAAGCTGGGATCTCACCGTGTGACGAACGTCGCCCGCCCCGAGAGACACCCCAGCTTTCGCTGGGGTGACGGCTTGGGAATTGGGGAACGAAGTAGCCCCGGCAAGAGTAACCTCGGCACGCCCATCACCCATCACCGCCTTTCCCTCTCCAGATAGGAAAGGGAAAGCAGGAAGGGCGAGGACGGCGCTAGATCAGAACGCCGCAGTCAGCGACACCAGGACCTTGCCGTTTGCGATCGAGCCGTTGCCGTCCTGGCCACGGCTGAAGCTTGGCTGCAGATACGCCGACTCGCCCTTGCCGATGTCGGTATCGACATACGCAACACCCAGCGTCAGCGGGGTCGTCGGGATCACATAGTCCGCGCCGAGCAGCCAGTCGAAATACTCACCGGTCGGTGACACGCTGGTCGCGAACGGCCCGAGGCCCTTGTTGCCGCGCGAATAGCCGATATGGCCCTTCACGGTCAGCCCGGTGTTCGGGATCCCGCTGCTGACGTCGCCCCAGAGATAGAGATTGTCGTCCTTCGCATTGACGCGGTCGTAGACTCCCGCCGCAGCCGACGCGCCGTTCGAATACCATGGCCCCAGCGCCTGCTGCTTGGGCGCGTAGGCGACGCCGGCGGTGAGGGCGACGGGGCCGGCGGTGCCCGACAGCTTGGCATAGGGCTCGATGAAGTCGGTGTTGTCGAAGCCGCTCGGGTACATGTACCAAGTCGCGCCGACGTCGAGCGTACCGCCGCCACCGACCGGGACCTTGTAGCCCGCGATCAGATCGAGCTCCATGTTGGCGCCGCCGAACGTGCCCCAGCCCGCGAGGTTCGAGCCCCAGGTGCCGATATACAGGCCGCTCTTGTGCGCGATGGTGATGCCACCCTGGACGGCGAGGTTCTCGTCCGACTGCGACACGCCGCGAAAGCGGTAATCGCTGACGAGCCCGACCGAGCCGGAGACCGTGACCTCCTTGGGTGGTGCGGTAGCCTCGTCCTGAGCGAACGCTGGCGTAGCGGCAGCCAATGCGATGCCGCCGAGAAGAATAGTGGTGAAGCGCATCGTTTCCCTTTCGATACTGGAAAGTCGATGTCCCCGCCTGCAACCGCGGACGCCGCATCTATCAAGGCATCAGCCTCCGAGTGCGGTCTTTCCTGCGGTGACGAATGTGTGACAGTCCATGGTGCGACGCACAAGCGAATCTTGCGTACAATCCGGGTTTGACGCCACACATGTTGCGCAACAGACACACCAAATCTATCCGAGGGGCAGCGACAAGACTGAGTTTCAACCGCCGGGAGGGCACCGGAGACGGCGGGGCGACGCGATCAGGTCAGAATGACGATGGCGACGCCCGCGACCGACAGGATAACGCTCAGTATCACCAGCCACCGGACCTCCGGCGCGTCCCGCGATGAACTGGCGCGGTGCACCGCGGTGAGCAGCAGCCCCGTACTCGCCAGGACGATGAGGCTGCCCAACAGATCGCCTTGAGTCTCCGTCATCACTCGTCCCGTCGGCTGGCCTGCGAATAGGGTAGTGAGGCGGCCCTATCGGGGTGATGACGCGGCGATGAAAACTGCGGACGGACCGTTAGCCGCGCACTCGCCGAAAGGCGTCTAACCCCGCTTCGAGATCGGCGATCAGGTCGGCGGGATCCTCCAGGCCAATCTGGAGGCGCACCATCGGGCCGGCGGCGTCGCGCTTGGTGACGCTGCGGTGGCGGTGCGGGTCGGCGGGGATGGCGAGGCTTTCGAAACCGCCCCAGCTATAGCCGATGCCGAACAACTGGAGTGTATCGATCAGGGCGGCGCGCGATGCCTCGTCGCCGCCGTTGAGGACGAACGAGAACAGGCCGCTGGAACCCTTGAAGTCGCGCACGAACAGGTCGTGGCCGGGGCAGTCGGGGAGCGCGGGGTGGAGCACCTGCGCGACTTCGGGGCGCGACTTGAGCCAGTTCGCGATCTGGAGCGCGCTCGACTGGTGCTGTGCGAGGCGGACCGCCATCGTGCGAAGGCCGCGGCTGCCGAGCCAGCAATCGTCGGGGCTGGCGACCTGGCCAAGCTGGAAACTCGTCTCGCGCAGTGTCTTGAAATGACCGGGGCCGGCGGTTACCGAGCCGAGCATGACGTCCGAATGGCCGACGACGTATTTCGTGCCGGCGAGGATTGTCAGGTCGACGCCGCGCTCGATCGCGGGGAAGAACAGCGGGGTGGCCCAGGTATTGTCGAGCAGCGTCGTCACGCCGCGCGCCTTGGCAGCGGCGACGATCGCGGGGACGTCCTGCACTTCGAAGCTCAAGGAGCCCGGGCTTTCCATGAAGATCGCCCGCGTCTTGTCGCCGATCAGGTCGGCGATGCCTGCGCCGATCATCGGGTCGTAATAGCGCGTGGTGATTCCGAACCGCTTGAGCAGCCCGCCGGCCATCCCGCGCGTCGGGTCGTAGGCACTGTCGACGAGCAGCAGTTCGTCGCCGGGCGACAGCACCGACAGCAACGCCGCCGCGATCGCCGCAACGCCCGAGCAATAGAGGAACGTCCCCTCGGCTCCGGGCTCCAGCGACGTCAGCGCGTCGGCGAGGCTCCATTGCGTCGGCGTACCCTTGCGCCCGTAGAACAGCCGGTGATGCGTATCGCGCGTGGCGCTCTCGCGGAGGTGGCCGACGGAGTCATACAGGATCGTCGAGGCGCGCCATACCGGCGGGCTGACTATGCCCTGCGTCCACTCCTTGCGACGACCGGCGTTGACCACCTTGGTCGCATCGCCGACCGGCTTGTTCGTATCGCTCATGCCGTGCCTGTCGCCTTGGGTGTCTCGGGATCGCCGCCCCATTCGGACCAGCTGCCGTCGTACAGCGCCGCTTCGTTGCCGAGCAGGTGTGCGCCGAACGCGAGCACCGACGCCGTGATACCCGAGCCGCAGGTCATCACGATCGACTTCGCCAGGTCGACGCCCGCCTTGTCGAACTCGGCCTTCAGCGCGTCGCCCGTCTTCCACGTGCCGTCCGCGTTGAACACCGCCCCCTGCGGCAGGTTCTTCGAGCCCGGAATATGCCCCGGCGCGGTGCCCGGCCGCGGGTCTTGCTCAGCGCCGGTGAAGCGCGTCGCAGAGCGCGCGTCGAGCACCTGCTCCGCCCCGCTTGCAACGTTCGCCTTCATCTGGTCGAGATCGCGCACGCCGTTCAGGTCCGCCCAGGTCGTGAAGTGGCGATGCCGCGGCGTTTCCTTGCCGGATGCGATCTCCCGCCCCTCGGCCTGCCACTTGGCGAGCCCGCCATCGAGGATCGCGACGTTGTGCGCGCCGAACAGCCGCAACAACCACCACGCGCGCGCCGCCGTGTGCCAGGGCGAACTATCGTACAGCACGATCCGGCTGCCATCACCGAGCCCCAGCGTCTGCATCCGGCTCGCGAACTTCTCCGCCGACGGGAGCGTATTGGGCAGGTCGCTGTCGGTATCACGCAGTTCGGCGAGGTTCATGAACACCGCGCCCGGAATATGCGCCGCTTCATACTCTGCCGCCGCATCGCGCCCTTCCGCGTAGGTCGCATCGACGACCAGCACATCACTCGCGCCCAGTTCGTTCGCCAGCCATTCAGTGCTTACCAACGCGTCCATATGCGGCTCCTTGTGCTCGTGCGGTCAGTAGCCAGCCGGGCCGCTCGCGTCGAGGGAGGCAAGGAACCCCGCCGCCTGCGCACGCGTCGCCTCGCGGTCCGCCTCGGACTGTTTCGCCCAGTTGCGATACGGCATCGCCAGCCGGTTGTTGCGCCCGAGCTTGTCCTCGTGCCGCGCGAGGAAATCCCAGTACAGCGCGTTGAACGGGCACGCATCCGGCCCGATCCGCTGCTTCACGTTATACCGGCAGGTCCCGCAATAATCGGACATCCGGTCGATATACGCGCCCGACGAGATATACGGCTTCGATCCGAGCAGTCCGCCATCGCCGAACTGGCTCATCCCCAGCGTATTAGGCAGCTCGACCCACTCGTAGGCGTCGACGTAAACCTCAAGATACCAGAGGTGCACCTTGGCGGGGTCCGCGCCGATCAGCAGCGCGAAATTGCCCGTCACCATCAGCCGCTGGATATGGTGCGCGTGCGCGGTCTCCAGCGTCTGCCCGATCGCCTCGCGCAGGCAGTGCATGTCGGTCTCGCCGGTCCAGTACCAGCCAGGCAGCTCGCGGTGATGATCGAGGAAGTTGCGCTCGACATAGTCCGGCCCCTCGCGCCAGTAGATCCCGCGCATATATTCGCGCCAGCCGATGATCTGGCGGATATACCCCTCGACCGCGTTCAGCGGCGCACGACCGGCGCGATATTCCGCCTCCGCGCCCCGGCACAGGTCGAGCGGATCGAGCAGCCCCGAGTTGATGTAAGGCGACAGGATCGAGTGCCACAGATGCCGCTCGCCGGTGAGCATCGCATCCTCGTAGTCACCGAACTGCGCGAGCGCGTGCTTGAAGAAATTCGTGGCCTGCCGCTCGGCATCGGTCGCGGTCACGGCGTACTCGAACCCGTCGAGGCTCCCCGGATGATCCGCGAACCTTTCCGCCACCAGCGCCAGCACGTCCTTCGTGATAGCATCCGGCGCGAAGACCAGCGGACGCGGCATCAGCAGGTCGTTCTTGGCGGGCTTCCGGTTCTCCTTGTCGAAGTTCCAGCGATCGCCCTCGGGCTTGCCGGCGGTCATCAACAACCCGGTGCGTGTCCGCATCTGGCGATAGAACCACTCCATCGTCAGCGACTTGCGTTCCGCCGCCCAGGTCTCGAAGTCGGCATGGCTGGCGAGGAAGCGGTCGTCGCTGCGAATCTCGACGGGGATGCCGAACAGCGTCTCCCAGCTTTCGAGCATCGCCATCACGCGCCACTCGCCGCCCTCGGTGACAACGATCCGCTCGGGGTTATGCCGCTCGACCGCGAGCGCGATCTCGCCGGTGAAGCTACCCGCATTGTCGGGGTCGTCGAGCTGCGTGTATTCGACGGTCCACCCGGCCTCGCGCAGTACCTCGGCATGATGCCGCATAGCCGACAGGATATACGCGATCTTGCGCTTGTGGTGGCGGACATAGGTCGTCTCCTCGTCGACCTCCATCATCAGCACGATCGTAGTTTCAGGATCACAGTCCCGCAGCGAGGCGAGGTCGATCGTGAGCTGGTCGCCGAGGATCGGTACGAGTGTGGTTTTCTTGCGCGTCATCGCATCCTACATGGCGGCACATGACCGCTCCCCAGAACCCATTGCATCTCGGCCAGAACAGCGCCCTCCCCGCCTCTCCAGAAGAGGCCGTGCTCGATTATGTTCCGAACCCGCGGCCGGGCCGGACGTATCTGGTGCGGTTCGCGGCGCCCGAGTTCACGTCGCTGTGCCCCGTCACCGGCCAGCCCGACTTCGCGCACCTCGTCATCGACTATGTCCCCGACGAGACGATCGTCGAGTCGAAGTCGCTGAAGCTGTTCCTGAGCAGCTTCCGCAACCATGCCGGGTTCCACGAGGATTGCACCGTGGGCATTGGCGAGCGCCTGTTCGACGAGATGAAGCCGGTATGGCTGCGGATCGGCGGCTACTGGTATCCGCGCGGGGGAATCCCGATCGACGTGTTCTGGCAATCGAGTGCACCGCCGCACGATCTCTGGCTGCCCGACCAAGGAGTCGCCCCGTATCGTGGCCGCGGTTGAGGGCCCGGGATGAGGACGCGAAATATCGATTTGATTTAAATTGATATTTTTCCCGTGCTGCACTGCAGTATGCGATGAAACTTTATGCTACCTGAACCGTTCAAATGGATGCGCGACCGGGTTCTCCCAGAAGTGCGCGCTCAAACGAGGGACAGGGTATGGTGAAACCGGCGGACGGTGGGAATATCGCGCGACTGGCGCTGATCGGTAATTTCCTGCCGAGACAGTGTGGCATCGCCACCTTCACGACCGACGTTTTCACGGCCATGCGCGCGCGCTTTCCCGAGATCGCCGTCGACGTCTACGCGATGGACGATCACCCTGGCAAATACGACTATCCGCCGGAGGTGACCGGCACGATCCCGCAGCCCGACCTGTCGGCATATATCGTCACCGCGCGGAAGATCGAGGAAAGCGGCGCGCAGGCGATCTGGGTGCAGCATGAATACGGCATCTATGGCGGCCCCGCGGGCGAGCACATCCTCGCGCTGCTCGATCGCACGACGCTGCCGGTCATCATCACGCTCCACACCATCCTCGAAAAGCCCAACGCCGACGAGCGTCGCGTGCTCGAAGGTCTGCTGCGTCGCGCAGCGCGCGTGATCGTCATGGCCGAGCGTGGCCGCGACATCCTCCAGCGCGTGTACGGCGCCAATGCGCGCCAGATCGTCATGATCCCGCACGGCGTGCCAGATCGCGCCCTGCTCGACACGGCTGCGGTCAAAGGCAAGTTCGGCTGGGATGGCCACAAGGTCATGCTGACGTTCGGCCTGCTCGCGCCCAACAAGGGGATCGAGACCGTCATCAACGCGCTGCCCGCAGTGATCGCGAAGCATCCCGACCTGCTGTACGTCGTGCTCGGCGCGACGCATCCGAACCTCGTCGCGCACGAGGGTGAGAAGTATCGCGACAAGCTGAAGGCGCTCGCCGCCGACAAGGGCGTGGCGGACAACGTCGCCTTCGTCGACGCCTTCCTGGAGCACGGCGAACTCATCGATTATCTGCAGGCGGCGGACGTCTATGTGACGCCTTATACCAACCCTGCGCAGATCACGTCGGGCACGCTCAGCTACGCGATCGGTGTCGGCAAGCCCGTGATTTCGACGCCGTACGTCCACGCGACCGAGATCCTCGCGGATGGCCACGGCGTGCTCGTCCCGTTCGGCGACGTCGATGCGTTCGCGCGCGAGATCGACACGCTGCTGTCGAGCGACCGCGATCGCCTCCGTCTCGCGGAGCGCGCCTATGCGCGGGGCCGCACGATGATCTGGCCGAAGCTCGCCGAAGCGACGATGGCGGAGATCAACGCGATCGTCGCCGCACGCCCCTTCAGGCTTCCCAAGGTACAGACGCACCTGAAGCAATTGTCGCCCGATTTCGCGGCGGTCGAGCGGATGAGCGATTCGACCGGCATGCTCCAGCATTCGATCTTCTCGATCCCCGATCGCCGCCACGGCTATTGCATCGACGATAATTGTCGCGCGCTGATGCTGATGAGCGCACTGCCCGATCTCGACGATGTCACGCGCGACAAGTGGATGACGATCTATGCGTCGTTCGTGCAATATGCCTGGAACCCGGACACGCGCCGCTTCCGCAACTTCATGAACTTCGATCGCACTTGGTGCGAAGACTCGGGTTCGGAAGATTCGAACGGCCGCACCCTCTGGTCGCTCGGCGTCACCGCACGCGATGCGCAGGCGGCCAAGCACCGCGACTGGGCGACCGCGATGTTCGATTCGACCGCGACGATGGCGCTCGAACTCGGCAGCCTCCGCGCGCAGTCGTTCGCGATGCTCGGCGCGGCGGCGATGCTGGAGGCCAAGCCCGGTCACCAGCTGTCGCTGTCGATCCTCGAGGCGTTCCCCAAGATGCACCTCGATCTGCTCGCGGCGGCACGGCGCCCCGAATGGCAGTGGTTCGAGATAGTGCTCGCGTACGACAACGCGCGGCTTCCGCAGGCGCTGATCCGCGCGGGGCAGGCGCTCGACCGGCAGGACCTGATCGATTGCGGCCTCGCCACGCTCGACTGGATCGTCGCCAAGCAGACTTCACCCGAGGGTCGCTTCCGCGCGGTCGGGTCGGAGAGCTTCAACCGGCCCTATGCCGATCCGTTGCAGTTCGACCAGCAGCCGCTCGAGGCGCAGGCCACGGTCGACGCGTGCGCCGCTGCGTTCGAGGCGACCGGCGACATGCGCTGGCACGACGAGGCGCAGCGCGCGTACGGCTGGTTCCTCGGTGCGAACGACCTCGACCTGCCGCTCGCGAGCGTGCTCGACGGTGGCTGTTTCGACGGGCTGATGCCGAGCGGGCTCAACCGAAACCAGGGTGCCGAGTCGATTTTGGCGCTCCAACTCGCGAATTGTGCCATTTCGGGGGTATCAAAGGCAGCGCAAAGCGTGGCAGGAGCGACCCGCGTCGTCGCCTAGTTCGCTAGCGACAGCCTTGCAGGCGACGGTGCGCTGAGTGGAACGACGCGGGGCACTGCTACGATGGATCTGTTCAACCACCAGCTGCGGCTGCACGCGGACCCTTCGCGTGTCGTCGTGCGGCCGTTCCACATCGCCTGGGGCGGTCATGGCGGCGCACCGAGCCGCACCGAGCGGCTCGTCGGCGAAGTACTTGAAATGTCGCCCGCACAGGCGCGTGCGCAGCTTGAGGTCGTGCTGAAGGATTTCGAGGCACGCCACTGGCAGACGCGACGCGTGTTTATGACGCGCTACGACCAGATCGAGGACATGCTCGGGCTGAACGGCGCGGAAATCGGCGATGAGAAGCGCCAGCTCATCGGCGCATATTTCTGCCACGAATACAGCTACGCCGCCGCCGCGCTGATGAACCCCAGCGCGGTGCCGCATTTCGACCAGTCGGGCATGCCGCCGGGCTCGATGCGCATCCTGATGTCGCTGCGCGCGGTCGGCGAGGGCCACATCTCCTCCGTGGCGTTCCGCGAGGGCATCATTACCTGCGAAAACCAGATGAAGCTCGCCCCCGAACCGCCGTTCGCGACCGCGACCGATGCGGTCGGCAGCGGCGAGGACGAGATGCCCGAAGGCCCCGTCACCGTCTATCGCCACCGCGACAGCACGCTGAGCGGCACGGTGATTTTCCCGATCACGCAGGCGCAGTCGAAGGGCCTCGAGGATCTCCGCATCGTCCGCTTCCAACATGAGAACGGCGAGTTCGAATGGATCGGCACCTACACCGCCTATAACGGTTCGGTGATCCAGTCCGAACTGATGCGCACCCGCGACTTCCGCGCGTTCGACCTTGTGCCGATGACCGGCCCCGCCGCACGCAACAAGGGCATGGCGCTGTTCCCGCGGAAGGTGAACGGCCAGTATATGATGATCGGCCGGCAGGACGGCGAGAATCTGTTCCTGCTGAAGTCCGACACGCTGACCGACTGGGACGACGGCGAGAAGATCCTGACGCCGGAATATCCGTGGGAGCTGGTGCAGATCGGCAATTGCGGGCCGCCGATCGAGCTCGACGAGGGCTGGCTGCTGCTGACCCACGGTGTCGGCGCGATGCGCAAATATTCGATCGGCGCGGTGCTGCTCGACAAGGACGATCCGTCGAAGGTGATCGGCCGGACGAAGCAGCCGATTCTCGCAGCGAAGGACCAGGACCGTGAGGGGTATGTGCCCAACGTCGTCTATAGCTGTGGTGCGCTGAAGCATGGCGATACGATCTTCATGCCGTACGGGATTGCGGACAGCTCGGTGGGCTTCGCGTTCGTGCCGATCAAGGACATGCTTGCTGCGATGATGTGAAGGGGGCGTCCCCACGGACGCCATCCTTCTCCCACGCGTAAACACCACCCCGGCACTAAGCCGCCACCCCGGCATAAGCCGCCACCCCGGCATAAGCCGCCACCCCGGCGGAGGCCGGGGCCCAGTTGGTGGACGTTGCTAACTGAGCGCCGCGCTTCGTTACTGCCACCTTACCAACTGGGCCCCGGCCTCCGCCGGGGTGGTGCACTAAAACCGAGCGCTCCTACCGCCTTCTTGTTCTCCCGCGAAGGCGGGAGCCCAGTCTGGATCCCCGCCTTCGCGGGGAAACAAGCTTCTGCGCTTAAACCGTTACCGCGAAGCCGCCATAGTCCGCCGGTACATCACCCACGTCAGCACCGCGAACAACACCGTCCCGCCAACCAGCGCCATGCTCGCAAACCCATCTCCAACGAGCGCCAACGGCGTCTCCTTGTTGGTCAGGTACACGATCCCCGCAAAGCCGACGCCCCACAGCGACTCCCCGACGATCATGCCCGTCGCGGTCAGCACACCCATCCGCTTGGCAAGTTCAGGATCCCGAGCCCGATCCGCCCAGCGATCATACGCAAACCCCACGACCGCGCCGATCGTAACCGGCAACGTCACCGACATCGGCAGATACACGCCGAGCCCGACGCCCAGCGGCGGCAACCGCAGCTTCCCCGCCTTACCCAGCAGTTCGTCGACCGCGATCACGACCACGCCGGTCAGCGCCCCATAGCCGATCATTGCCCAGTTAAGATTGCCCCCCAACACACCCTTCGCAAGCGCCGAGATCAACGCCGCCTGAGGCGCCGCCAGCGCATTAGGCCCCGCCCCCGGCGCACCGGCAAACCCAAGCGTGCTCCCGAGCAAGTTCAGCACCGGCGGCACCACGATCGACCCGAACACCACGCCGATCAGCAACGCGACCTGCTGCTTCCACGGCGTCGCGCCGACCAGCTGCCCCGTCTTCAGATCCTGCAGATTGTCGTTCGAGATCGTCGCGATGCCGAACACGATGCCCGTCACGATCAACCCGTAGGCGACCAGCGCCTGCGTCGTGCCCGGCTCGACCGCACGCCCGAACCACGACACCAGCAGGATCGACGCGGCGAGGATGGCGAGGATGCCGATCCCCGACACCGGCGAGTTCGACGCGCCGATCAGCCCCGCCATGTACCCGCAGACTGCCGCGATCACGAGGCCGATGACCAGGATAAACACGAGGCTCCCCGCGATCAGCCCGATCGCCGACGCCTCCAATGGCCCGCCCTGAAGCACGGTCCAAAGCAGGATGCCGATCGGCACCAGCATCGCCAGCGAACCGATCCCGACGATCCCGATCGGAATGTCGCGCTCTTCCAGCGCCAGCACTTCGCCGCCCCGTTTGGCCGCCGACGCCGCCAGCGCCGAGCGCACGCCACCCACGACGGGCCCGGCGATCTTCAACAACGTCCAGATCGCCGCGACGCCGATCACGCCCGCACCGAAGAACCGGACGTCCGAGCGGAACACGGTGTTGGCGATCACCTCGGCGGTCCCGGTCACGCTGCCACCCGAAGTCAGGATCGGCAGCAGTATCCACCAGCCGATCACCACGCCCGCGAACATCGCCATGCCGACCGAGATCCCGACCAGATGCCCCGCGCCGAGCAACGCGAACGACAGCCCGCCCGAGATCCCGGTCGCGCCCGCACCGACGCGAAACCACGTCGCGGCCTCGGCGGCGACCAGCTTGGTCTGCGTCAGGATCGCGAACCCGGCCGAGACGACCGCGTTGACGACGATGATGCCGAGCCCGCGCGCGCTCTCCTCGCCGCCCTCGCGACTACCCGCGCCGACCTTCAACACTTCGGCAGCCGCACGGCCCTCAGGATACGGCAACACTGTGTCGACGACGAGCGCACGGCGTAGCGGCACCGAGAACAGCACGCCGAGCACGCCGCCGAACATCGTGATCGCCGCGGTGGTGAAGAACGGAAAGCCCTGCCACCAGCCGATCATCACGAGGCCGGGCAGCACGAAGATGATTGCCGCCAGCGTTCCGGCGGCGGAGGCGATCGTCTGGACGATGTTGTTCTCGAGGATCGTCGAATCCTTGAACGCCCGCAGCACCGCCATCGAAATCACCGCGGCGGGGATCGACGTCGCGAACGTCAGCCCGATCTTGAGCCCGAGATACACGTTCGCCGCGGTGAACAGCAGCGTGATGATCCCGCCGAGCACGACGCCCCGGAACGTAAGCTCGCGCATGCTGGTCTCGGGGCCCGTGTCGGATACGCCCCGCGTTGCGTCGGTCATCTAGTCAGCCTCAAAGCAATTTGGGCGACTTGTGGCATGATGTGCAGCCAGAAGAAACCGTATCGAACGTTACTAGCTGTTCTCCCGCGAAGGCGGGAGCCCAGACTGGGCTCCCGCCTTCGCGGGAGAACAAGGAAGGGCGGGTTTACCTTGCCTACCCGCTACCGGTCCTACCGCGTCGCCATCCGCCGCGCGAAATTTACCTCGACCGCCCGCGTCACGCTCTCCGCGATCCGGCGCCGCCCTTCCTCGCTGTCGAGGAACGCAGCGTCCTGCGGGTTCGAGATATACCCCGTCTCGAACAGAATCGACGGCATGTCGGGCGCCTTCAGCACCATCAGCGACGCCATCCGGTGGAAGTTCGCCTTGAGCGGCATCAACGGCCGGGCCTCGCGCCCAAGCAGCCGCGCGAAGGTCGCCGACGCGTTCATCGTCTCGCGCTGCGTCAGGTCGATCAGGATCGACGACACGTCCGCGGGCGCCTCGCCCAGGTTCACCCCCGAGATCACGTCCGCCTTGTTCTCGCGCGCCGCCAATCGAGCGGCCTCCTTGTCGGACGCCACTTCGGACAGCGTGTACGCGGTCGCGCCGGTCGCGGTTTCCGACCCGGTGCTGTCGCAGTGGATCGAGATGAACAGGTCCCCCTTCAGCCGCCGCGCCACGCCGTAGCGCTCGCGCAGCACCAGATACCGGTCATCACTCCGCGTCAGCGCCACGCGCACGCGGCCAGAGGCGAGCAACTCGTCGCGGATGGCCTTGGCGACCTTCAGCGTCACATCCTTCTCGCGCAGCCCGTTCGGCCCGATCGCACCCGGATCGACGCCGCCATGCCCCGCATCGATCACCACCAGCGGCCGCGTGTCGTCGCCCTGCACGCGCGGCAGCTTCATCCCCCGCGCTTTGGGCGGCACCGGGACCGACACCTTGTACTTGGGCCGCGAGGCCGCCCCGAAGTTGAACGGGAAGAAGTTCAGCGGCCCGGCGATACCGGCTTCCGCGAACTGGGCGTAATCGACCGTGCGCAACGCCAGCGTCAGTTCGCGGCCGTCGGAGTCGAACCCGCCATCGGTGACGATCGCCGGCTCGGCCAGGTCGAACACCATCCGCATTCCAGACCGCCCGCTGCGCATCTGCGTCACGCCAGTCACGAGGCCGCGCGCGGCGACCTCGCGGCCCGGAGACGCGCCCGTCACGTCGACCGCGATCTGGCGCGGCCCCGTCAGCACGCGGCTCGCCGCATCGCCGACCGCCTCGTCGAACCGGATGACGATCCGCCCCTCCCTGATCGCGACGCTCTGCACGGTCGCCGCCCAGGCGGGAACGCTCGTCAGCCAGCCGGCCATGAGGGCGATTACCGCGAACACCCCGCGTCCATGCCGTGCGGATCGACCGCCGGTCCAGCGAAAAGCCATGCTACACCCCTTCGATCGATACATCCGATCACCGCAGCGATAGGTAAGCCCCTACGTCCCAAGAGCGCGTTGCAGGGTGCGGTTAATTTGCCGTTTGCCATGAATCTGCCGGCAAGGCTCTGCCGCCCCGGCAAGTCTGCGCTTTACTGCCCTTAATTCGAGCCGAAACGCGCCGGAAAGCAGCCAATATCGGGCTAGTTGCGAGATCGGGTATGCAGTGCTAGTCCTGTCGTACAGCCGTGTGTCGCCTGGATTTTACCAGCGACGCGCCGGTCTCGACGCCCGCCAGCGGATTCTCGCCGACGCGGCAATTCAGGTTGACGCTCGAATGACGCATTCCCCCCGCCCCGCACTCCGACCGGCCTTCGCCGACGGACTCGCGGTCGTGCGGGCGCCGCAGGGAGAGTTCCCGCGGCATGCACTTCGCGCAGAGGCAGTTTCGCATACCATCCGCGAGTCCGGGCGTCCGTGCCCGACCGCACCACCATCAAGCGCGCGACGGCTGCCGACAGGCCCGGCGCGCGCGCGGAGAATCTATAATGACAACGCGCATGCTGATCGACGCACGCCACCGGGAAGAGACCCGGATCGCAGTCGTCAAGGGTAACCGGATCGAGGAATTCGATTTCGAGAGTGCCGAACGCAAGCAGCTCAAGGGCAATATCTACCTCGCCAAGGTCACGCGGGTCGAGCCGTCGCTCCAGGCGGCGTTCATCGATTACGGCGGCAATCGCCACGGCTTCCTCGCGTTCAGCGAGATCCACCCCGATTACTACCAGATCCCCAAGGAAGATCGCGACGCGCTGCTCCGTGAGGAAGCCGAGCATGCTGCCGAGGAAGCCGCCCTTCGCGCCGACTACGACTCGGACGACGAAGAGGGTGACGACGAGGACGACATCGAGCGCTTCGAGGACGATGGCGGTGTAGACCCCGACGTCGCCGAAGAACTCGAGGGCGGCGAATCCGGCGAAGCCCCGCGACGGAAACGCAAGCCGAGCGCCGACGATGCCGCGGTCGAGGACCTGCGCGAGCGTCGCATGAACCTGCGCCGCCGCTACAAGATCCAGGACGTGATCCATCGCCGCCAGGTGCTGCTCGTCCAGGTCGTCAAGGAAGAGCGCGGCAACAAGGGCGCGGCGCTGACCACGTACCTCAGCCTCGCCGGTCGCTACTGCGTGCTGATGCCGAACACGTCGCACGGCGGCGGCATCTCGCGGAAGATCAGCAACGCGGGCGATCGCAAGCGCCTCAAGACGATCATGGCCGACATGCAGCTGCCGCCGTCGATGGGCTGCATCGTCCGCACCGCGGGCCTCCAGCGCTCGAAGGTCGAGATCAAGCGCGACTTCGATTACCTCGCCCGCCTGTGGGACGGCATCCGCGAAGCCACGCTCAAGGCGTCGGCCCCCGCGCTCGTCTACGGCGACAGCGACCTGATCAAGCGCGCGATCCGCGACATCTACAACAAGGAAATCGAAGAGGTCATCGTCGAGGGCGAGGACGGCTATCGCCAGGCGCGCGAGTTCATGCGCCTGCTGATGCCGACGCACGCGCGGCGCATTAAGCATTACGCCGACCCCGTGCCGCTGTTCCAGCGCGCCGGCGTCGAGGATCAGCTTGCCGCGATGTACCACCCCGTCGTCCAGCTGAAGTCAGGCGGCTACCTCGTCATCAACCCGACCGAGGCGCTCGTCTCGATCGACATCAACTCGGGCCGTTCGACGCGCGAGCATTCGATCGAGCAGACTGCGACCGCGACCAACCTCGAGGCAGCCCAGGAAATCGGCCGCCAGCTGCGCTTGCGCGACATGGCCGGGCTCGTCGTCATCGACTTCATCGACATGGATAACAATTCCAACGTCCGTAAGGTCGAGAAGGCGATGAAGGAGGCGCTCAAGAACGATCGCGCGCGCATCCAGATCGGCCGCATCTCGTCGTTCGGGCTGATGGAAATGAGCCGCCAGCGCCTGCGCACCGGCGTGCTCGAAGCATCGACGCGCGCCTGCCCGCATTGCGAGGGCACCGGCCTCGTTCGCACTGCATCGTCGTCGGGCATCTCTGCATTGCGCCTCATCGAGGACGAGGCCGCCCGCGGTCGCGGTTCGCTGCTCACCCTGCGCGCGAGCCAGGAAGCGGCGGTCTACATCCTCAACCGCAAGCGCGCCGACATCGCCGAGATCGAGGATCGCTACGGCGTGATCGTCGAGATCATCCCCGGCCAGGACGAGGAAGGCGCGCACATGACGGTCGAGGCCAGCGGCCCGCCGCCCGCGCACGCGCCGAAGTTCGTCCAGATCATCGAGGAAGACGAGGACGACCTTCCCGAAGAGATCGAGGACGAGATCGAGGACGAGATCGAGGAGGAAGAGGTCGAGGAGACCGAGGCCGAGCAGCCGCGCCGACGTGAGGGCGGTCGCGAGGGTAACGGCGAGCAGCGAGCGCCCCGTGAAGCTCGCGATGCGGATGGTGAAGGCGGCAAGAAGCGCCGTCGTCGTCGTGGTCGTCGTGGTCGCGCACGTCCCGGTGAAGAGGGCGCCGCAGAGGGTGTCAACGAGGACGGCACGTTCGAGGACGCCGACACCAACGTCGAGGAGATCGACGAGGTCGAGGGCGACATCGTCGAAGTCGGCGGTGGCGAAATGGTCTCGGCTGGCGCACCCGCCGAGCAGGCTAACGGCGTCGAGGGCGAAGGCCGTCGTCGTCGCGGTCGTCGGGGACGTCGCGGCGGTCGCCGCAACGAGCAGGGTTCGGAGAACGGCCAGTCGGTCGCCGTCAGCAGCGTCGACGACGCCCAGCTGATCGCCGAGGCCCCCGAGACGGAAGCGTACGAGCCGGTCGAGTCGACCTACGCCGAGCCGCCTTACGAACCGGCGTTCGAGCCGGTTGCGGAGGAAGCCCCAGTGGCGGAAGTCGCTGAGGGTCCGAAGATGCGCCGTCGTCCGCGTGCCCGTGCGGCAGCTGCAGCGGCGAACATCGCCGAGGCGGTCGCCGATGCAGCCCCCAAGGCACGCCGTGGTCGCAAGCCACGCGCGGTGGAAGCGGACGCCGAGACGGTTGCACCGGAGCCAGTGGTTCCGGCGCCGATCGCTCCAGAGCCCGTCGCTGCCGAGCCGGCTGCACCGAAGCCCGGTCGTCGCCGTCGCGAGGCGGTTGCGGAAGCCATGATGGACGAGGTGAGCGCAACGCCCGCCGAGACCATCGAAGCGTCGGCGCCCAAGCCCAAGCGTGCGCGTCGCAAGGCGTCGGACGCGGTGGTCGAAGCCCCGGTAGTCGAGGAAGCGCCCGCCAAGGTCGCCAAGCCCCGCGGTCGTCCGCGGAAAGCAGCCGTGGTCGATGCCGGCGATGCCGCCCCGACCAGCGAACCGCTCGCCGAGCCGATCGCAACCACCCCGCCCAAGGCCGAAGTCCAGCCACAGGACGTCGCGACTTCGGACACCAACGACGGCTCCAACGACGACCCGGACGGCGCCCCCCGCCGCGGCTGGTGGCAGCGCACCTTCGGCTAACGCCGAACGCCGTGACCAAAGAACGGGCGCGACCGAAAGGCCGCGCCCGTTTTTGTTTGTGGGGGAGGGCGGAAGCTACCGGTGAAGCGCTCCGTCCGACAAATGTATGTTTACCCGCGAAGGCGGGGACCCAGACTGGGCTCCCGCCTTCGCGGGAGAACAAGACAGGAGAGCGATACCGGGTTTGAGTCCTAACGCCGTAGCGAGGCACACCTGACTCCCCCTACCCACCACCACCCCGGCGAAGGCCGGGGCCCAATTGGAAAGGTGGCAATAACGGCACGCTGCCCCAGTTAGCCCGGTCCCCCAATTGGACCCCGGCCTCCGCCGGGGTGGTAGCTATTGCGCGGCAACGTCTCGAACGCGTCTCATGCCACTCCAAACCACCCACCCCCACCGCAAGCCAAAACCCGTCACCCCAGCGAAAGCTGGGGTATCCCACATGGCACGCGACACCCGCCAAACGGGGAGATCCCAGCTTTCGCTGGGATGACGTGGGAGAGAAACGAGCACGACACGCCCCCCAGCGCCCCCCCCCCTCAAACCCCTGTCCTACACACCCAAACCCTGCTCCCCTCCCCCAATGCCACCCACACGCCCACCAACCGCAAAAACCGCTCCCAGCGTCTGCACTTCCTATACTTCACTCCACCGCACGCCCGACCGCACGACCATTGCCCCCCCGCCCCCAATCGACGATACCCCGTAATATGAAGCGCCTAGTAGCCGCCGCAGCCACCGCCCTCCTCCTCTGGACGACGCCCCTCCAGGCCCAGTCGATCCTCCGCGACGCCGAGACCGAAACCATGTTCGCGGAGATGTCGAACCCGCTGATCAAGGCCGCCGGGCTCTCGACGCGCGACGTGAAGGTCGTCCTCGTCAACGACGAGTCGATCAACGCGTTCGTTGCCGGTGGTCAGACCGTCTACGTCCACTCGGGCCTCATCCAGGCCGCCGACAACGCCAACGAAGTCCAGGGCGTCATCGCGCACGAGCTCGGCCACATCGCCGACGGCCATGTCGTCCTCGCCGATCGCGGCACCAAGCCGGCAATGGGCATGTACCTGCTCTCGATGGTGCTCGGTCTCGCCGCGATGGCGGCCGGCAGCGGCGAGGCCGGCGCCGGCATCATGGCGGCGGGCCAGCAGGCGGCGATGGGCAGCTACCTCTCGTTCAGCCGCGTCCAGGAATCGACCGCGGACGCGACCGGCGCGAAATTCCTGCGCGAGGCGAACGTCTCCGGTCGCGGCATGCTCAGCTTCTTCAAGAAATTGCAGCAGCAGGAATACCGCTTCGGCACCGCCAACATCGATCCGTTCATGCAGTCGCATCCGCTCTCCGGCGAGCGCGTCGCGACGCTCACCGCCGACCTGCAAGCCTCGCCCGCCTGGGCCAACAAACCCGACGCCGCGCTCGAGGAACGCTTCCGCCGCGTGAAGGCGAAGCTCGCCGGCTACGTCATGCCCGCCGACCAGACGCTGCAGGCCTACCCGCCCAGCAACCAGTCGATCTACGCGCACTACGCCCGCGCCTACGCGTATCACAAAGCCGGCTACCCCGACAAAGCCGATGCCGAAGCCAACGCGCTCGTAAAGGCCGAACCCACCGACCCGTATTTCCTCGAGATCAAGGGTCAGATTTTGCTCGAAGCCGGCAAGCCGACCGAATCGCTGGTCCCCCTGCGCGAAGCCACCGAAGGCTCGCGCAACAATCCGCTGATCGCCACCACCTTCGGCCATGCGCTGATCGCGACCGAGAACAAGGCGAACTACCCCGAGGCCACCAGGGTCCTGCGCACCGCGGTCGGCCGCGACGACCAGAACCCGTTCGCCTGGATGCAGCTCGGCACCGTCTACGAACTGACCGGCGACACAGCGCGCGCCGCGCTCGCCACCGCCGAACGCGCGAGCATGGGCGGCGACATGCGAACCGCCTCGGCGAGCGCGCAATATGCCCTCGCGAACATCCCGGCGAACACGACCGACTGGATCCGCGCGCAGGATATCGCGATGGCGGCGCAGAACGAGATGGACGACAACCCCAAGCAGTATAAGCGCCGCAAATGAGCAAACTTACATTCCCAGCGATCGCAATCGCGGGCGCCGTCATCGGAGGCCTTGCGGTCTGGGGTTTCGACCGCCAGGGCGACGGCATCGAGCGCGCGCGGGTCGAATCGATCGTCCACGACTACGTCCTCGCGCACCCCGAGATCCTCCCCGAGGCGATGGAGAAACTGCGCGACCGCGAGTCCGGCAAGACCGTCACTGCCAACCGCGACGCGATCGTCACGCCGTTCGGCAGCGCCTGGGCCGGCAACCCCAAGGGCGACGTCACGCTGGTCGAATATTTCGACTATAACTGCGGCTATTGCCGCGCGAGCCTGCCGATGATCGCCAAGCTGATCGCCGCCGACCCGAAAGTCCGCGTCGTCTTCCGCGAACTCCCCATCCTCAGCGCCGAAAGCCGCATCGCCGCCCGCGCCAGCCTCGCCGCCGCGCAACAGGGCAAGTTCGCCACCTTCCACGACGCGCTCTACGCCGGCGGCCCCGTCAGCGACGCCTCGATCGCGGCCGCCGCGGGCAAGGCCGGGGTCGACACGACGCAGGCCAGCTTCACCAAGACCGCCGACGCCGAGATCGCCAAGAACATGGAAACAGCCGCCAAACTCGGCATGACCGGGACGCCGAGCTGGGTCGTCGGCGACCGCGTGTTGTCGGGCGCCCTCCCCCTCGAAGACCTGCAAAAAGCCGTAGCAGCAGCCCGCGCTGGCTAATCCCACCCACTCCCGTCATCCTGACGAAAGTCAGGATCCAGAGCCACAATCGGAACGCGCATGGCTCTGGATCCTGGGTCGAGCCCAGGATGACGGGATTTGGGTAGCCCGCCCCCTATCAATAGGCACGTCCCACCCCCATCTGACACCCACGAAAAAGGGGTGCCAATGACCGAACCGATCCTGTCCATCGCGGGCGTCACCAAAACCTACAAGAGCGGCACCACAGCCCTCCACCCCGTCGACCTCGACATCCAGAAGGGCGAGATTTTCGCCCTCCTCGGCCCCAACGGCGCTGGCAAGACGACGCTGATCAGCATAATCTGCGGCATCGTCACGCCGTCCGCCGGGACGATCAAGGTCGCCGGCTACGACGCAATCCGCGATTATAAGCAGGCCCGCAGCCGCATCGGCCTCGTGCCGCAGGAACTCAATGTCGACATGTTCGAGACGGTGCTCGCCACCGTCACCTTCAGCCGCCGCCTGTTCGGCCGCTCGGGCCACAGCGCGTATATCGAGCAGGTGCTCCGCGACCTCTCGCTCTGGGACAAGCGCGACGCGAAGATTCGCGAACTCTCCGGCGGGATGAAACGCCGCGTCCTGATCGCCAAGGCACTCGCACACGAACCCGAAATCCTGTTCCTCGACGAGCCCACCGCGGGCGTCGACGTGGCGCTGCGCCGCGACATGTGGAAGCTCGTCCACCGCCTGCGCGAAGGCGGCACGACGATCATCCTGACGACGCATTACATCGAGGAGGCTGAGGAAATGGCCGACCGCGTCGGTGTCATCAACAAGGGCAAGCTGCTCCTCGTCGACGACAAGGCGTCGCTGATGAAGAAGCTCGGCAAGCGCGAACTCGACATCGCGCTCCAGGACCCGATGACGACGATCCCGCCGGAACTCGCCGACTGGGATGTGGCACTGGAAGACGACGGCAAGCGCCTGCGCTACGTGTTTGATGCACAGGCCGACCACACCGGCATCCCGTCGTTGCTGCGCAAGCTCAGCGAACTCGGCATCGGCTTCAAGGATCTCGAAACCAGCAAGTCGAGCCTCGAAGACATCTTCGTCGATCTCGTCGGAGAACGCGCATGAATACCCATGGCATCTGGGCGATCTATCGCTTCGAAATGGCGCGCGCGCTGCGCACGCTGTGGCAAAGCCTAGTCACGCCCGTCCTCACCACGTCGCTGTATTTCATCGTCTTCGGCGGCGCGATCGGCAGCCGCATGCAGCAGGTCGGCGGCGTCGGTTACGGCAGCTTTATCGTCCCCGGCCTGATCATGCTGTCGCTGCTCACGCAGAGCATCTCGAACGCGTCGATCGGGATCTACTTCCCCAAATTCACCGGCACGATCTACGAGCTGTTGTCGGCGCCCGTCTCGGCAATGGAGATGGTGATCGGCTATGTCGGCGCGGCGACCACCAAGTCGGTGATCCTCGGGCTGATCATTCTCGCCACCGCCTCGTTCTTCGTGCCGCTGCGGATCGAGCACCCGGTCGCGATGATCGCGTTCCTGATCCTGACCGCGGTCGCGTTCAGTCTGTTCGGGTTCATCATCGGCGTATGGGCGAACGGCTTCGAGCAGTTGAACTTCGTCCCCGCGCTGCTGATCACGCCGCTGACGTTCCTCGGCGGCGCGTTCTACTCGATCGACATGCTGCCCCAGCCGTGGCGCACGTTCAGCCTGTTCAACCCGGTCGTCTACCTGGTGAGCGGTTTCCGCTGGAGCTTCTTCGGAGTGGGCGACGTCGCGGTCGGGGTCAGCCTCGCGGTGACGGCGGGCTTCCTTGCCGTGTGCCTGATCGCGATCGCCTGGATCTTCAAAACCGGCTGGCGGATGAAGAACTGAAGGAAGACAGACGCACCACCCCGGCGAAGGCCGGGGCCCAGTTGGGGGACGGTAATAGCGAAAGACCGCGCTCCGTTACGTCGACCTTTCCAACTGGGCCCCGGCCTCCGCCGGGGTGGGCAGCTGTCCGCAGACCCTACCGCATGACCGGCAACGTGATCCGCGAGCCCGCGCAGACCTTCTGTGTCGCCTTCACGTAATCCCCCGCCTTCGCCCGCGCGATGTTCGCCACGAACGACTGCGGGTTGCGGTCGATCATCGGGAACCAGCTCGACTGGATTTGCACCATGATCCTGTGCCCCGCCTTGAAGACATGGTCGTGGTCGCGCAGCGGCACGTCCCACGCGACGACCTTCCCCGGCACCAACGGCTGCGGCGCCGTATCGCTCGCCAGGAAGCGCCCGCGCCGCACCTCCATCGCGATCGGCAACTGATACCCGTTGAGCGTCCGGGCATAGTCGCCCGGCTGAAGGCTACGCGCCGTCATCGACTCGGTATCGTCTGGCAGCACGTCGATCAGCTTCACCACGAAATCGCTGTCCGTCCCGCTGGTCGATGCCTGCAACGTCGCCGACAGCGCCCCCGTCACCGTCAGGTCGGCAGTCAAAGGTTCCGACACATACCCCAGCACATCGGGCCGGTGATCGACGAAGCGCTGGTCGTCCGCCTCCCACCATGCCCAGTCCGGGCTGGCATAGGTCGCCGACATGGGTCGCCGGCGGAACGGCACCGGGTTCGCCGGATCGGATACGTAATCGCGACATCCCTCACCCGCGGCCGGCGCGGTGAACGACAGGCTGCCGTCCGCGTGCAAATACAGCTCGGTCGTCTTCGCGCCCGTCGGAGGCCAGGCAGCATAGGTCTTCCACACATTCGACCCAGACTGGAACATCTTCGCCGCAAAGTCCGGCCGCGGTCCCTTGCCGTGCAGCCAGTATGCGAAGAACGGTGCCTGGATCTGCTCCTGGAACTGCGTGCCGCTCGCCGTGCCAAGCGGAATCGGCCCGAGATGATCCGCCACGCCCTGCCACCCGCCATGCCGCCACGGCCCGGCCACCATCTGCGCCAGATGGTTCGGGTCGTTGCGCTTCTGACGCGCATAGATCTGCCACGAGCCCCAAGGATCCTCCTGATCCCAGAACCCGGCGACGTTCAGCGTCGGCACGGTCGTCTTGCCGAGCGAATCGGTCCAGCGCTGCGCCGTATAGAAGCCGTCGTGATTGGGATGGTCGAGCAGCGACGTGAACATCGGCACGCGCCCCTTGAACACGGTCCGGTCGATCACCTCCGCCGAGCCAGCCTTGAGGAAATAATCGTAGGTATCGCTCGGATACGCGAAGTCGGAATTCTTCGTCTTGTCGAGTTGCAGCGACGACACCCAGTCGGTCGCATAGCTCAACCGCAGCGCGCCGTTGCGGTGCAGGTCGTCCGACTGCCAGTAATCGATCCACGCCGCCTGCGGGGAGACCGCCTTCAACGCCGGATGCGGGTTCGCCAGCGCGACGGCGGCGGCGAACCCGGGGTATGACACGCCCCACATGCCGACCTTGCCATTATTGGCGGGGACGTTCTTCACCAGCCAGCCGACGGTGTCGTAGGCATCCGTAGCCTCATCGACCGCTTTCGGATCGCCCGGGTGGACCGCGGTCGACAGCGTAAACACCCCGTCCGACTTGAACCGCCCGCGCATCGACTGGAACACGAACACATAGCCGTCCTTCATCAACGGCGCGAAGCGATCGGCGGTGGCGAACGGCGCATCGGGCACGCCATACGGCGTCCGCTGGAGCAGGATCGGCAGCGGCCCGGTCATCCCGCGCGGCCGCATGATGACCGTCTGCAACTTCGCCCCGTCGCGCATCGGCACCATCACCTCTTCGAACGTGAAAGGCGACTGGATTGCGGTTTGCGGCGCGGTCTGCGCAAGCGTGGCGGCAGGCACCGCGGCGGTGATCGCCAATGCGAACAGGAGGGCGTGGCGCGACATGGACTTTCCCTTCGTGAACCGTGGCCCGATTGGACGAACCCACGCTCGCGAAGTCAAGCCGCGCGCCACGCCCCGGTCAGCGCCGGTCGCAATGCCAACGAATTGAGATCGATCAGTGCGTGCAGGAGCATCGCGAGCCACAGCTCGCCGGTCATCAGGTAGATCGCTGCCATCAGCGCGCCGACGAGCGTGGTCGCGATCACGCCTGCCCGCCCCTGATACAGGTGCATCGCGCCGAACACCGCGATCGCCACCCCGAACGCAATGAAGGCGTTGCCCGTGACGAGAACTATCAGCAGCGGCAGGAACAGGCGGAAAGCAAGTTCTTCCGAAACGCCCGCGGCGATCGACATGGCGGCGGCGTGCATGATCTCCGGCCGGTTGCGCGGCAGGAGCGACCCGACATTGCCGATCGTCTTGAGGATACGCCAGTTGCGCCGCGTGGCGAGGATCGCGCCGATGATCAGGCCACCCAGCGCACTGCCGAAGATCATGGCGAGCATCTCCGCACGGCTATCGCCGGCGAGGCTTGGCAGGAGTTTGCGGAGGGCGTCAAACTCGGGGGGGACGATGACGATGGCGTCGAGGCGACCCAGTAGCGCGAGGCCGATGATGGCCGGCAGGACGAAGGCGATCGCGGCCTTGGCGATCCAGAGGCGGTAGGTCTTCTGCCGCGAGGCGGTGTCGGGGCGGCGCTTGATGCGGCGATAGCCGAGGAGGTCGCCTTTGAGGAACCAGACCATGCTCATGAGGGTGGCGAGGAGGAGGGCGTTGGGAAGGATCATGTCGACACTTCGCCCTTCATGCGTTCCACCGCTTGGCCTTGTTGTTCTCCCGCGAAGGCGGGAGCCCAGTCTGGGTCCCCGCCTTCGCGGGGAAACAAGGTGGTTAGGTCACCACCCCGACCCAGTACTCCACCCCGGCGGAGGCCGGGGCCCAATTGGAACGTCCAGAGTAACTAAGCGCATCGCTCCGTTAGCGGCGTTCCCCAATTGGGCCTCGGCCTTCGCCGGGGTGGTATTAGTGGCTCAGACTCAGTCCGTCCGATGCTCGCCCTTGACCCAGCGCACCGTCCCCGACGACGCGCGCATCACCACGCTCTCGGTGGTCATCTTGCCCTTCTTCCGCTTCACGCCCGCGAGCAGCGAGCCATCCGTCACGCCGGTCGCCGCGAAGATGCAGTCGCCCTTGGCCAGCTCGGACAGATCATACTGCTTGTCGAGATCGGTGATCCCCCACTTCGCCGCACGCCCACGCTCGTCGTCATTCCGGAACAGCAACCGCCCCTTGAACTGGCCACCGACGCAGCGCAGCGCCGCGCACGCCAGCACACCCTCGGGCGCGCCACCGGAGCCCATGTACACGTCGACGGTCGTCTCAGGGTCGGACGTGGCGATCACGCCCGCGACGTCGCCGTCACCGATCAGCATGATCCCGCAGCCGACCTTGCGCAGTTCGGCGATCAGCGCCTCGTGACGCGGCCGATCGAGCACGCACACGATCAGGTCGCGCGCCGGTACGCCCTTGGCGGCCGCAACCGCGTTGATGTTCTCGGTCGGCGTCTTGTCGAGATCGATGATGCCCTCGGGATAACCCGGGCCGACCGCAATCTTGTCCATGTAGACGTCGGGCGCGTTGAGCAGCCCACCCTCTTCGGCGATCGCCAGCACGGCGAGGCTGTTCGGCCCCGCGGTCGCGCAGATCGTCGTGCCTTCCAGGGGATCGAGCGCGATGTCGATCTTCGGGCCCTTGCCGATCGCCGAGCCGACCTTCTCGCCGATGAACAGCATCGGCGCCTCGTCGCGCTCGCCCTCGCCGATCACGACCGTGCCGTCCATGTACAGCGAGTTGAGCGCCTCGCGCATCGCCTCGACCGCCGCCGCATCCGCTGCCTTCTCGTCGCCGCGCCCGACGAGCGTGGAGGCGGCGATCGCCGCCGCTTCGGTCACGCGGACCATTTCGAGGACGAGTACGCGGTCGAGAACCTGGCTGGCAGCAGCGGTCAAAGTCTATCTCCTCGGTATGTTTGGCCCCGGATAGGCAGCGCCCGCCGGGTTGTCGACTCGATCAGTCCCTCAGCAGGTCATTGATCGAGGTCTTCGAACGTGTTTGTGCGTCGACCCGTTTGACGATCACGGCGCAATACAGCGCAGGCTTGCCGTCACCACCGCCGATCGAGCCTGGCACGACCACCGCGTACGGCGGCACCTCGCCCTTGAACACTTCGCCGGTCTCGCGATCGACGATCTTGGTCGATGCACCCAGATACACGCCCATCGACAGCACCGCGCCCTCGCCGACGCGCACGCCCTCCGCCACTTCCGCGCGCGCGCCGATGAAGGCGCCATCGCCGATGATGACGGGGTCCGCCTGCAGCGGCTCGAGCACGCCGCCAATGCCGGCGCCCCCCGACAGGTGTACGTTCTTGCCGATCTGCGCGCAGGAGCCAACGGTGGCCCAGGCATCAACCATAGTGCCTTCACCGACATAGGCGCCGATGTTGACGAAGCTCGGCATCAGGATCGCACCCTTGGCGATGAAGCTGCCGCGCCGCGCGACCGCGCCAGGAACGACGCGAATGCCAGCCGATCGGAACTCGGCCTCGCCCCAGCTCGAGAACTTCGACGGCACCTTGTCGAACCCAGGCGCGCCAGCCGAACCGCCGTCGATCACGACGTTGTCGTTGAGCCGGAACGAGAGCAGCACGGCCTTCTTCAACCACTGGTTGACCTGCCAGCCATCAGCGGTCGGCTCGGCAACGCGCGCGGTCCCTGCGTCCAGCATCGCCAGCGCGGACTCGACGGCGTCGCGAACCTCGCCCTTGGTATCCAGGCCAAGGTTCGCGCGGTCGTCCCAGGCGGCGTCGATGATGGTCTGCAAGGTCATGATGTCTCCAGGATGGTTTCGAGCCACGGCGCAAGCACCGGCACGGTAAAGTCGATGTGATCGCGCGCCGCGTCGGGCGACTGCTCGGAGCCGTTGTCGATCCACACGGTGGTCATCCCGATCGCCTTGGCCGGCGTCAGGTTGCGCGCCATGTCGTCGGCGAAGAGCGACTCCCGCGGGTCGATATCGAACGCCGCGCAGAACCCGGCATAGGCCGACGCATGCGGCTTCGGCATCAGGTTCATCGCATGGATATCGTGGATCGCCTCGAAGCTTTCGCTCAGCCCGAGCCGGTCGAGAATCCGCGTTGCGTACGGCGTGTCGCCATTGGTGAAGACGAGCTTGCGCCCCGGCAGCTTCGCGATCGCGGCGACCAGCGGCGCGTCGTGCTCGATCACGTCCATCTCAATGTCGTGGACATGCGCCAGGAACGCGTGAGGATCGACTTGATGCTCGGTCATCAACCCCGACAGCGTCGTGCCGTGATTGTGGAAATACCCCTTCTGCACCCGCCGCGCTTCCTCGTGATCGAGCCCGAGCAGGTCCTGGATGAACCCGGTCATCCGCGCGTCGACCTGCGCAAAAAGGTCCGCGCTCGCCGGATACAGCGTGTTGTCGAGATCGAAGATCCAGTTGCGGACATGGGCAAGGCGGGGGTCAAGGCGGGCAAGCATCGCGCGAACCTCTAGGCACCGCGAACCAACCGGGCAAGCCGGCTCCGGACGGCCCCTTGTTTATCATCGCGTAACACTTTGTATTCCATTAGCTTGTCCGGGCAACAGGGGCGGAATTCATGCGACGGATCAAGGCCGACCTGCTGCGGTCGGCGACAATGGGGACAGGTCTTCTTCTTGCCGCTTGTGGCGGTGGCGGTGGAGGCGGTATCAACAGCACACCGACGCCGCCCTCGACATCGTTGCCAACGCCCGCCCCAACGCCAACTCCCGCCCCAACCCCCACACCCACGCCGACGCCTGCTCCCACGCCAACCCCGTCCAGCAACGACACCGGCGAATATCGCGCGACCGTAGGTGCGGTCTCGATGAATGCGCTTGCCGCCTATAATGTCGGCGCGACCGGCAAAGGCATCGGCGTCGGCGTGATCGACAGCGGTATCGACCTGCAGAGCCAGGAATTCGGAACCCGCATCTCGTCCGGGTCGCAGGACGTCGCCGGCAACGCTTCGATCGACGACGAGGGGGGCCACGGCACCGCAGTCGCCTTTACGCTCGCAGGCCGCCGAAACGGTGCGGGTTCGCAGGGCGTTGCGTTCGATGCGACGCTGATCGTCCTGCGCGCCGATCGCCCCGGCACCTGCGCGACGGCGAGCAAGGACGATGAGAGCACCGGCTGTAAATTCCCGACCGATGCGATCACCCGCGGGGTCGATGCAGCACGCGTAGCGGGGGCGAAAGTCGTCAACATCTCGCTCGGCGGGTCGGAGATGCCACAAAGCCTGAAGGACGCGATCGGCCGCGCGACCAGCGCTGGGCTGGTCGTCGTGATCGCGGCGGGCAATGACGGCTCGGTCAACCCCGATCCCTTCACCAACGTCGCCGGTGACGCACAGGCCCGCAATCAGGTGATCATCGCCGGCTCGGTCGGGTCCAGCGACGGCATCTCGAGCTTCAGCGACAGGGCCGGCACCGGCGCCGCGCATTTCCTCACCGCCATCGGCGAAAACGTCCGCGCGCCGGACCAGAACGACACGGCGTATCTATGGTCGGGCACGTCGTTCGCCGCGCCGCAGATTTCCGGCGCGGTCGCGCTGCTGGCGCAGGCATTCCCCAACCTGACAGGGGCGCAAATCGTCGACATCCTCTTCAAGAGCGCGCGCGATGTCGGCGCGCCCGGAATCGACTACGTCTACGGCAACGGCGTGCTCGACCTGACCCGGGCTTTCCAACCGCTCGGCGCAACGTCAATGGCTGGCTCGAAGGCCCTCGTATCGACGAGCGGCAATGCAACGCTCTCCGCCGCCATGGGCGACGCGGTGCAGGGTGAGCTCGGTGCGGTCATACTCGACGGCTACAGCCGAGCGTTCGCGATCGATCTGGCCAAGACGATCGCGAAACGCAGCCCCGACCGCGCGCTGGGTGGCGCGTTGCAGTCGCACCTCCGCACCGTCGCTCTGGCGCAAGGCAACATGACGGTGTCGATGACGCTGGCCCCCCGTTCGAACGGCGATGTGGCGCTCGACCGAACCTCGTTGTCGCGCGCCGACGCGTCCGGCGCGCGCGCGATCGCGGGGATGGTGACGCATAAGCTCGGCAGCACGCTGTCGTTCGGCTTCGGCTTCGCGCAAGGATCGGGCGCGCTGAGCGCACAGCTCTCCGGCCAGTCCGAACCCGCCTTCCTGATCGCCAATGCCGGCAGCATGGGCTTCGACAGCAGCACGCGCGCCTCGAGCGCGATGCGGCAGAGCTTCGGCGGGTTCGGCTTTACCGCGGGAATCGAAAATGGCGACGTCCTGACGCAACGGGGCGACGACCTGCGGCTACGCGACCGCTGGCAACGCTCCGGCTACAACCGCGCATCGTTGGCGATCGATCGACGCTTCGGCGGGCTCGCGACGATGGTCGCCGCGACTCGGATGGACGAGCGCGATACCGTCCTCGGCGCGCGCTTCGATGCGGCGCTCGGCGCAACACGGGCGGCGACGTGGTTCTTGGACACCAAGGCGCGCTTCGATGCCGGCGCCGGCTGGAGCATCGGCGGATCGATGCGCCAGGGCTGGACCCGCGCGGCCGTCCGCGGCGGTCTCAGCGGCGATGGCCTCGTCCGCACCAACGCATTTGCCGCCGATATCGGCAAGGACGGCGTGTTCGGCCACGACAGCATCGGCCTGCGCATCGCGCAACCTCTGCGGGTGGCGCGCGGCGGGATCGACCTCGGGCTCCCGACCTTTTTCGACTATACCAGCGGCAGTGTGACCGACTGGACCACGCAGCGCCTCAACCTCGCCCCGCAAGGTCGCGAAGTGGATGTCGAGGCGCGGTACGGCATGCCGGTGTTCGGCGGAGGCCTCGACACCAACCTCTTCTGGCGCCGCGACCCCGGCAATTTCGCTGCGCTGCCCAATGATTACGGCATGGCGATGCGGTACAGTTTGGGGTTTTGAATACCCACGCCCCCAATTCGTCATCCTGACGAAAGTCAGGATCCAGAGTAACGGGCGCTGCCGTATTTGGCTCTCGATCCTGACTTTCGTCAGGATGACGGACGTGAGAGACGGACGGGGCTGGATAAGCTACCGGTCGGTACCTATCTCTACCGCATGACACGTTATTCCCTGCTCGATCTGGTTCCCGTCATCGAAGGCGGCACCGTCTCTCAATCGCTCGCCAACGCGGCCGACCTCGCGCGGCACGCCGAGAGCGTCGGATTCCAGCGCTACTGGGTCGCCGAGCACCACGGTATGACCGGCATCGCGTCGGCCGCGACCGCGGTCGTGATCGCGCACATCGCCGCCGCCACCAAGACCATCCGCGTAGGCTCGGGCGGCATCATGCTCCCCAACCATGCGCCGCTGACGATCGCCGAGCAGTTCGGCACGCTCGACGCCCTGTTCCCCGGCCGCATCGATTTGGGCCTCGGCCGCGCACCCGGTTCCGACCAGCGCGTCGCGCGCGCGATGCGCCGCACACTGGAAACCGACGCCAACGCCTTCCCGCAGGACGTGATGGAGCTCCAGAGCTACTTCGCCAATGACGGCCAGACCGGCATCGTCGCGACCCCGGGAGCGGGCGCGGACGTCGAGATTTGGATTCTCGGCTCGAGCACGTTCGGCGCGCAGCTGGCGGCGGCACTCGGCCTGCCCTACGCGTTCGCCTCGCACTTCGCGCCCGATGCGCTCGATGCCGCGCTGGCGATCTACCGCCGCGATTTCCGCCCGTCGGCACGGCTTGCAAAGCCTCACGTCATGGCGGGCTTCAACGTGTTCGCAGCCGAGACCGACGCGGAAGCCGAACTGCTCGCCACCTCGCAGCAGCAGTCGTTCGTAGCGTTGCGCACCGGCAACCCAGGTCAGATGAAGCCGCCCCTCGCCGGCTATCGCGAGTCGCTCGGCGCGCAGGGCAACCAGATCCTCGACCACGTCCTGCAATGCTCAGCGGTCGGCAGCCCCGCCAAGGTCGCCCGCGGCATCGCGGCGTTCGTCGAGCGGACTGGCGTCGACGAGGTCATGGTGACCAGCGCGATCTACGATCACGAGGCCCGCAAGCGGAGCCTGTCGATCACGGCGGATGTGATGCAGGAACTGAAGATCGCTGCGTAATTAGGCCGCGAACCGCTTCCGCTTAAGACACCACCCCGGCGAAGGCCGGGGCCCAATGGGGGGCGGTGGTAACGGAGGGCTGCGCATCGTTACTGCCACCTCTCCAACTGGGCCCCGGCCTCCGCCGGGGTGGTGCATGCAGGGGGCGCGCGACCTACTCCCCCGCCCATTCCTTCAACAAAGTATACGCGATCGCATAAGGCGGCGGCGCCACGAACGGCCCGTCTTCCCCGCGCAGCACCGCGCGCACCATCTCTCGCGGCACCCACATCGCATCCTCGAGCTCGTTCACGTCGAGCGTGATCGCATCGTCCTCGGCCTCGGCAACGCACGCCATCATCAACGACGACGGGAATGGCCAAGGCTGGCTCGCGACATACCGCACCTTGCCGACCCGAACGCCCGACTCTTCGAGGATCTCGCGCGCGACCGCCTCCTCGATCGACTCGGCCGGCTCCACGAAGCCCGCAAGCGCCGAATACCGCCCCGGCGGCCATCCCTTGCCGCGCCCGAGCAGCGCACGCCCGTCATGCTCGGCGATCATGATCACCACCGGATCGACGCGCGGGAAATGCTCGGTCCCGCAGTTCGGACATTTCCGCGCCCACCCGGCGCGGAACACCTCGGTCGGCGATCCGCACTTCGCGCAGAAACCATGCCGGACATGCCAGTCGATGACACTCCGCGCGCCGGCATAGGTCGCCGCCTCGCCGGGCGCGAGCGCGGCCAGCACTGCCATCAGCGCGGGCGACCGCATCGCGGGTGCATTGTCGACGCGCATGCCCGCCAGCAGCCCCGCGAAATGCGGCCGCCCGGTCTCGTCGAGACCAAGCAGGATCGGCTCGGCATCGTCGGGCATGTCCGCCATCGACGTCCACGCCAGACGCCCGTCGTCGGTCGTGCCCGGCAGCAACCCGTCGAGCACCAGCAACCGCGCCCGCCAATCGCGCTGCGCCGCCGCCAGCCCTTCCGGATCGTGGCGCAATGCATCCGACCGGTCGAGCGTCCCGCCGGTAAATCCAGGTGCGTCCATCACGCTCATCGGCGCAACCTCGCCGCATCCTGGAGCAGCGCCGCGACCACCTGCTGGCGGAGCGGTATCCGGTCCGCCGGGAAGTAATTGACCATCACGTTGCCGCGCGAATGCTTCGCCGGGTCGACCCAAGCGATCGTGCCCGCCGCCCCGCCCCAGGCATAAGTACCCTTGCCCGGCCCGTTCGGCGTATCCGCGAGCACCACCGATCCGCCCGCGCCGAAGCCCATGTTGCTCCCCTGCGTCCCCCCGGTACCGCCGCCAACTCCGCCGAACACGACGCCCGCCGGCAACAGGTTCGACGTCGCCAGCGCGATCGTCTCGGGCTTCATCACGCGCACGCCGTCGAGCGTGCCGCCGTCCTGGATCATGTGCAGGAACCGGTCGTAGTCACGCGCCGACATCACCAGCCCCGCGCCACCATACGGGAAGCTCGGCTTCTGCAGGAACACCGAGTTCGCCGCCGGATCGAGCGGCGTCCGCGTATCGCCGATGAACGCGTAGTTGGTCGCCAGCCGCCCGACTTCGCTCTGCGGCACCTTCCAGAAGCTCGACTTCATCTTCAGCGGATCGAACAGCCGCGTCTGGACGAACCGCTCGAAGCTCATACCGCTCGCGACCTCGATCACGCGGCCCATCACGTCGAGCCCGATCGAATAGCTCCACTTGGTGCCGGGGTCCGCGATCAGCGGCAGCGTCGCGACGCGGTTGGCGAACTCCTCGAGCGACTTCGGCCGGACGGGCCGCATCTTCTCTTCCATCGCCGCGCTGACCGATAGCGGCAGGATGCCGAGCCGCTCATATTCCTTGAGCAACGGCCCCTTGGTGACGATCGTGTAGCCGAGCCCGGCGGTATGCGTCAGCAGGTTGCGGATCGTGATCGGCCGCGTCGCCGGGCGCGTAGCGAGCGACGTATCGGGGCTGGTCGCGACCTTCATGTCCTTGAACGCGGGGATATATTTGCTGACCGGATCGTCGAGGTTGAGCTTGCCGTCCTCGACCAGCATCATCGCCGACATGCCGGTGATCGGCTTGGACATCGAATAGACGCGCCACAGCGAATCGGGGCCTGCCGCCGGAGCATTGGGGTCGTCGCTGATCTTGCCCGCCGCCGGGAACAACGTCGGACCGTCGCCCGCGCCGAACGCACCGACGATCCCCGGCATCTTGTCCTGCGCGACGAGGCTTTCGAACAACGCGGACGTGGCAGGCAGCAGCGCATTGACCGGGATCGTCATCCGCGGCGTCGGCCGAGCCCGCGGGCTCATTTGCGGACGCGGCTGCGCCTGCTGGCCATAGGCCGTGGCGGCGGCCAGCGCGGCAAGTCCGCCCGTCGAAATCCAGTGCACCAATTTCATGCAGCTCTCCGTATGGTCTTGCCGGCCTTGGCGAAAACGGTCGGGAGCCCGGCGGTATCCAGCTCGTCGATCGGCCACCATTCGCTTACCGTTGGAACGCGCGGTTGATGCGCCTCGACCGTCGCCACCGCAAGCGTCAGTTGCAGATCGAAATGCGTAAATCCGTGTGCGACGGTCGCGTCCAGCATCCGCCAATCCGCCTGCGCCGGTGCATCCTCGAAACCGGGCGCAACATCACCCCAGGACCCGGTCGGAAACGCGCGCATCCCGCCCAGCAAACCCTTGTCCGGTCGCCGCACCAGCAGCACCTGCCCGTCGCGCTCCAGCCAGAAGATCGTCCCGTAGCGCTGAGGCTTAGCCGCCTTCTTCGCCTTCACCGGCAACCGCTCGGGCGCGCCCTGAGCAAAGCCCTCGCAATGCGCGCGGATCGGACACAACAGGCACTTCGGCGCGCGCGTCGTGCAGATCCCCGACCCCAGATCCATCATCGCCTGCGCGAAATCGCCCGCGCGAGCATCCGGCGTGATCGAGTCCGCCGCGACCCGAATCGCAGGCCGCGCCGCTGGCAAGGGCGTCTTGATCGCAAACAGCCTCGCGACCACTCGCTCGACATTCGCATCGACCACCACCGCACGCTCGCCAAACGCGATCGCCGCCACCGCCGCCGCCGTATAAGCGCCGAGCCCAGGCAGCGCGCGCAGCTCCACCTCGGTCCGCGGAAATACGCCGCCATGCTCAGCCACCACGGCCTTCGCCGCCTTCACCAGATTGCGCGCCCGAGCATAATACCCAAGCCCAGCCCAAGCCGCCATCACGTCGGCATCGTCCGCCGCCGCCAGACTCGCGAAATCCGGCCACCGCGCGGTCCACGCGAGGAACCGCGGGGTCACCGCGGCCACCGTCGTCTGCTGCAACATCACCTCGGACAGCCACACCCGGTACGGATCGACCGCCTCGCCCGGCTTCGCGCGCCACGGAAGGTCGCGACGATGCGCGTCATACCAGTCTAGCAGGGCCCCGGAGACCGAAGAGCGCTTGGCGTTCACGCGTCGCCTATGGCATGGGTTCGCAGATGAGCAAGCCGCCCGTTTCTGTGCCTAAATCTGCGACGCCCAAGCCGGCGACGAAGCGCATTAAAGGCAGGACCGATCCCGACGCCCCGCGCGAGAACCGCTCGCGCGCGGTCGCCGAGCTGTTGCCCGCGATCGGCGGCGCGGCATTCCGGCGATTCGGCTTCGTCCAGTCGTCGATCGTCAGCCGCTGGCCCGAGATCGTCGGCGCGAAACTGGCGGGCGCGAGCATTCCCGAATCGATCCGCTTCCCGGTCGGCAAGAAACAGGACGGCGTCCTCACCCTTACCGTCCGCGGCGCGCACGCACCGATGATGCAGCACATCGCGCCCGAGATCATCGAGCGCGTGAACCGCTTCTTCGGTTATGCGGCGATCGTGAAGGTCGCGATCCGCCAGGGCGAGGTCGCCGCCCCCGTGCCGCGCAAAGCCCCGCCTTCGATCCGCCCGGTCCCCGTCGATCTCGGTATGAGCCTGAAGGGCATCGCCGATCCGGAACTGCGCGCCGTCCTCGAATCCCTCGCCGCCGGCGTCGCCTCGACGCACGGCCTTCCCAGGATCAACTGATGCGCGTCCTCCTTGCCGTCTTCGCCCTCTTCCTGCTGACCGGCGCCGCGCCGAAACGCGACTGGTCGCAGACCGCGCGCATCCTCCCATCGGGCGCCTACCTGATCGGCAACCCCGCCGCCCGCGTGAAGCTCGTCGAATACGCCAGCTACACGTGTTCGCACTGCGCCGACTTCTCGGTGAAGTCCGAACCCGTGTTGAAGCGCCAGATGATCGCATCGGGCTCGACCAGCCTCGAATTCCGCCATTTCATCCGCGACCGGCTCGACCTGTCGGCGGCGATCCTCGCGCGCTGCACCGGCCCGAAAGGCTTCTCCGCCACCTCGTCCGCGATCTTCGCCGCACAGCCGCAATGGCTCGAGCGCGGGATCGAATACCAGCAGGGCAACGCCGCGCGCCTCGCCATGTACCCGGCGGCCGCACAGATCCGCGCGAATGCCGATGGCTCGGGCCTGACCGCGCTGGTCAAGGCGCGCGGGCTGTCCGACGCGGCGATCGACGCGTGCTTCGCCAACCAGCCCGAGATCGACCGCATCGTCAAACTGACCGCCGACGCGCCTAAGGAGATCGACTCGACGCCGACCTTCTACCTCAACGGCAGACTCGTCCCGCACGTCGGCTGGGAACAGCTCGAACCCGCGCTCCGCAAGGCAGGCGCCCGTTAATTCACGTGATCCACTGGAGTAACCCGATGAAGTTCCTGACCACGCTCGCCGTCCTGCCGCTCGCGCTCGCCGCCTGCTCGAAGAACGATTCGACCGGTAACGTCGACCAGCCCGCCGCGGCGCCCGTTGCCGCCGCCGCAGCCCCCGCCGGCCAGAACTGGACCGAGACGGTCGTGAAGACCCCCGAGGGTTACCTGATGGGCAACCCCAACGCGCCGATCAAGCTCGTGGAATACGGCGCACGCTCGTGCCCGACCTGCGGCGCGTTCGGCCGCGAGGCGTACAAGCCGCTGACCGAAAAATACGTCTCGACCGGGAAAGTCAGCTTCGAATTCCGCGACTTCCTCGTCCACGGCGCGCCCGACGTGGCGCTGACGTTGCTCGGCCAGTGCGGCGGCGTCGCGCCGTTCTTCCCGATCCTCGAGCAGATGTACGGTAACCAGATCGCCTTCCTCGACAAGCTCCAGGCGATGACCCCCGACCAGCAGAAGGCGCTCGCCAACCAGCCGCCGACGGTGGTCGCGACCAAGCTCGCCGAGCAGATGGGCGCGATCGATTTCGTCAAGCAGCGCGGGATCCCGGAAGCGAAGGCGCGCGCGTGCCTCGCGGATCACAAGCAGCTCGAAGTGATGGCCAAGCCGACCGAGAACGCGATGCAGGCGGGCACGGTCACGGGCACGCCGACGTTCCTGATCAACGACAAGAAGCTCGATCAGGTCGTGAGCTGGGATCAGATGGAGAAGGCGCTGAAGGCGGCTGGGGCGTAAGCCCCGCGTCCTCTCCACCCACACGTCCCCCCCGGCGAAGGCCGGGGCCCAATTGGAAAGGTCGCAGTAACGGCGCGCAACCTTAGTTAGCGCCGTCCCCAATTGGGCCCCGGCCTCCGCCGGGGGGGGTGGAGTTTGGGCTGGCGGCAGTTCTTTCTTGTTCTCCCGCGAAGGCGGGAGCCCAGTCTGGGTCCCCGCCTTCGCGGGGAAACAAGGTTTAGGGCTCCGTTCGCGATAGGATCCAACTTTAGTCGTCGGGGGGCGCAAGAATGCAGATCAAGCGCCTCCGCATCACCGGCTTCAAGAGCTTCGTCGACCCCGCCGACCTCCGCATCGAACCCGGCCTCACCGGCGTCGTCGGCCCGAACGGCTGTGGCAAATCCAACCTCCTCGAAGCGCTCCGCTGGACGATGGGCGAGGCCAGCGCGAAATCCCTGCGCGGCGCCGGCATGGACGACGTCATCTTCGCCGGCACCGCCACCCGCCCGCCCCGCGACTTCGCCGAAGTCTCGATCCTCGCAGAAATAGCCGGTGACGAACGCGAGATCGTCCGCCGGATCGAGCGCGGCGCCGGTTCCGCCTACCGGATCGACGGCCGCGACGTCCGCGCGAAGGACGTCGGCCTGCTCTTCGCCGACGCCGCCACCGGCGCGCACTCGCCCGCGCTCGTCAGCCAGGGCAAGATCGGCGCGGTCATCGCCGCCAAACCCGCTGATCGCCGCGCCATGCTCGAGGAAGCCGCCGGAATCGCCGGCCTCCACGTCCGGCGGAAAGACGCCGAGGGGAAACTCCGCGCCACCGAAGCCAATCTCGCCAAGCTCGACGAGATCATCGCCGACCAGAACGCGCGCGCCGCCATGCTAAAGCGCCAGGCCCGCGCCGCCGAACGCTACCGGCTCATCTCCGCGCAGATCCGCGTCGCCGAAGCGCGCACGCTCATCGCCCGCTGGCGCGAAGCCGCCAGCGCAGCCGATGCCGCCAAGGCCGAAGCCGCCGCCGCCGAAACCCGCGTCCGCGCAATCACCGACGCCGAACGCGCAGCCGCCGCAGACCAGCACCGCGCGATCGATGCCGTCTCCACCGCGCGCACCGCAGCGCTCGCCGCGCGCGACCTGGTCGGCGACCTCGCCCACCGCCTCGCCGCGCTCAAAACCGAGAAGGCCAGCGTCGAGCGCAGGATCGCCGACCTCACCGACGCCCGCACCCGCATCGCCGACGACCGCGCGCGCGAAGGATCGCTCGCCAGCGACGCCGCCGCCGCGCTCGCCCGCCTCGCCGACGAGGCCAAGACGCTCGACACCGCGATCGCCGATGCCACCGCCGCGATCCCCGATCTCGACGCCGCACTCGCCGAAACCGAACGCAGCGTCCGCGACGCCGAGGTCGCGCTGGCCCAGGCGCTCGCCACGCAAGCCCGCGACGCCGCCGAAGTCCGTGTCGCCAGCGCCGCGCTCGCCGCCGCCCGCACCCGCGCCGACCGCGCCGATCGCGACGCCGCGCAGATCGCCGCCGCCCTCCGCGCCCTCGGCGACCCCGTTCCGCTAGCCGCAGAGCGCGAAACCGCCGCCGAAGCCCGACGCGCCGCGACCGCCGCAGCAGAATCCGCCCGCCAAGCCATCGCCCAAGCAGACACCCACGAAGCCACCGCGACCAGCGCCCGAGACGCCGCCGAAACGACGCGCGCCACCGCTCGCGCAGACCTCGCCGCGATCGACAGCGAAGTGACCGCGCTCACCAAGGCAACAGAGCGCAGCGGTCGCGATCGGCTGCTCGACCATATCTCAGCCAGCACCGGCTACGAACGCGCACTCGCCGCGGCGCTCGGCGAGGATCTCGACACCGCCCTCGACGCATGGGCAGGCGCCGAGCCCCGCGAAGACGACCCCGCTCCGCCCGCCGACGCCGAACCGCTGGCAAAGCATGTCGACGCCCCCCCCGCCCTCGCCCGCCGGCTTGCGCAGGTCTTCGTCGTCGACACCGACGGCCAGCAACACCTCGCCGTTGGCCAGCGCATCGTCACCCGGGACGGCCAGCTTCGCCGCTGGGACGGCTTCACCGCAACCGGCACCGGCGCCGCGGCCGCCGAACGCCTCGTCCGCCGCAACCGCCTCGCTGCGCTCCAAGCCGCACGCCCCGCAGCGGCCACGGCCCTCGACAAAGCCGAACACGCGCGCGCTGCGATCGACCGCCAGATCGCCGAAGCCCGCCGCCAGTCGCAAACCGCCCGCGCCGCCCTGCAACGCGCCGAAATCGCCGCGCGCGACGCCCTCCGTCAGGAAGACCGCGCCGCCGCCGCGCTCGAGCGCCGCGCCACCCAGCGCGCAGACCTCGACGTCCGCGCGCACCGTATCGCCGACGACGTCGCAGACGCGCACGCCGACCGCACCCGCGCCGAAGCCGCGATGGCCGCCGTCCCCGACGGCACCGCCAACGCGCGCCAGGTCGCCGCGCTCCAATACGACGCCGAACGTACCCGCGCCGCCGTCGCGCAGGCCCGCGCCGATCGCACCACGCTCGACCGCAGCATCGCCGCCCACCGCGAACGCCTGTCCGCCGCCCAGGCCGACACCCGAAGCTGGCGCGCGCGCGCCGGTGAAGCCGCCAAGCGCATCGCCGCCATGGACTCGCGCGAAACCACGCTCGCCACCGACCTAGCCGCGATCGCCGCTCGCCCCGCCGCCCTCGACGCAGAGATCGAGACGCTCGACGCCGAACACCAAGACGCGCGCACAACCGCCGACGCGCTCCTCGCCACCGAACGCACCGCGGAGACCACCGCCCGCACCGCCGACGACGCCCACCGCGCTGCCACCGAAGCGCTCGCCGTCGCCCGCGAAGCCCGCGCCGGCGCGATCGCTCGCGTCGAAAACCACGAAGCGCGTCGCCTCGATCTCGGCCGCCTCTCGGGCGAACGCTTCCAATGCCCCGCCCCCGTCCTCCCCGAACGTCTCGGCTTCGCGGTCGCCGACGTCCGCGCGCCAGCGGAGGAGTCCGCCACGCACGACCGCCTCACCACCGACCGAGAGCGGATCGGCCCGGTCAATCTCATCGCCGAAACCGAACTTGCCGAACTCGAAGAGTCCGCACGCGGCAACGCGGTCGAACGCGACGAACTCGGGCAAGCCGTCAACCGCCTGCGCGGCTCGATCGGCACGCTCAACCGCGAAGGCCGCCAGCGCCTGCTCGCCGCGTTCGAAGCGGTGAACGGCCATTTCCAGCGCCTCTTCACCACGCTCTTCGACGGCGGCGCCGCGCACCTCGAGCTGATAGACTCCGACGACCCGCTCGAAGCCGGGCTCGAGATCATGGCGCAGCCACCCGGCAAACGCCTGCAATCGCTCACCCTCCTGTCGGGCGGCGAGCAGGCGCTGACCGCGGTCGCGCTGATCTTCGGCCTATTCCTCACCAACCCCGCGCCGATCTGCGTCCTCGACGAGGTCGACGCGCCGCTCGACGACGCCAATATCGAGCGCTTCTGCGACCTACTCGACCGCATGTCCCGCGACACTGACACTCGCTACCTCGTCGTCACGCACAACGCCGTCACGATGAGCCGCATGCACCGCCTGTTCGGCGTGACAATGATCGAACGCGGCGTCAGCCGCCTCGTCTCGGTCGACCTCCAGGCGGCAACTGGTCTGCTCCCAGCTGAATGATACAGATCGATTTTTCCGTATTATTTTGCCGGAACGCGGTCACGTTTTGCGGTATAACACGCGCATGTTCCTCGACGAATCCAGCATCTGGCCGCGCAAGGAAGACCTTCCCCCACGCAAGCCTGTGTTCCGCCATGAGAAGGCGCTAAGCCGCATCCTGCTGTTCTACGCACTCGTCCTGTTGCTGCTCCCCGTCAGCCTTGGCGGGTTCGTCGACCTGTTCCGCTATATCTTCGACTGACGCCCATCGCGCGGATCGTTGATATCGATCAATCGACACTTGCGATTCCGGAACGTAAGACGAACGAATGGCCCAGCTCGATACCCGTGAAAAGCTCGAGATTCTCGCCGATGCGGCCAAATACGATGCGTCCTGCGCGTCGTCGGGTACCACCAAGCGGAATTCGCGCGACGGCAAGGGGCTCGGCTCGACCGAGGGGATGGGCATCTGCCACGCCTATGCGCCGGACGGTCGGTGTATCTCGCTGTTGAAGATCCTGCTGACCAACAGCTGCATCTTCGACTGCCATTACTGCATCAACCGCAAGAGCTCGAACGTCCGCCGCGCTCGCTTCACGGCGAAGGAAGTCGTCGATCTCACCATCGCCTTCTACAAGCGCAATTATATCGAGGGGCTGTTCCTGTCGTCGGGGATCATCGCGTCGTCGAACTATACGATGGAGCAGATGGTCGAGGTCGCGCGGTCGTTGCGCGAGGACCACCATTTCCGCGGCTACATCCACCTTAAGACGATCCCCGACGCCGATCCCGAACTCGTCCACCAGGCCGGGCTGTATGCGGATCGCGTGTCGATCAACGTTGAGCTGCCGACCGCCAATGGGTTGAAGCGGCTTGCTCCCGAAAAGGACGGGGTGCGGATCGAGACTGCGATGGCGGAGGTGAAGGCGTCGATCATCGACGGCAAGGATGCGAAGGCCAAGTACAAGTCTGCGCCGAAGTTTGCCCCTGCCGGCCAGTCGACGCAGATGATCGTCGGGGCGGATGCGGCGACGGACGGCGACATCGTGCGGAAGGCTTCCACGCTGTACGATCGGTTCGGGCTGCGTCGCGTGTATTATTCGGCGTTCAGCCCGATCCCGGATGCGAGCGCGGTGCTGCCGCTGCAACGCCCGCCGTTGATGCGCGAGCACCGGTTGTACCAGTCCGACTGGTTGATGCGGTTCTACGAGTTCCAGCCGCATGAGGTGGTAGCGGCTGCCGACGACGCCACAGGGATGCTGCCGCTCGACATCGACCCCAAGCTCGCCTGGGCGCTCAAATTTCGCGGCTCTTTCCCGGTAGACGTCAACCGCGCCCCCCGCGAAATGCTCCTCCGCGTCCCCGGGCTCGGTGTAAAGGCAGTCAATGGCATCCTCACCAGCCGCCGCTGGCGCCGCCTGCATTTGGCGGACATCGCTCGACTGACCGTATCGGTCGCGAAACTCCGCCCCTTCATCATTGCCGAGGATTGGCGCCCAGTAGCTCTAGCGGACAAAGCCGAACTCCGCCCGATCGTCGCCCCGAAACCGAAGCAAATGGAAATGTTCGCGTGACGCCGACGCATTCCTCCCCGGCACGGGGAGGGGGACCGCGACGCGCAGCGGCGGGGTGGAGGGGGCTCACCACAACCGGTACGCTCGTGGAAGCCCCCCTCCACCAGCTTCGCTGGTCCCCCTCCCCGTGCCGGGGAGGATTATGCGCGTCGTAACCCTATCCGAACCCGACGATTTCGACGGCTGGCGAGACGCCGCCCGAGGCCTGATCGCCGAGAACATCCCCCCCGACGACGTCGTCTGGCAAGTCGGCGACGAACCCGTCGACCTGTTCGCAACCGTAGCCGATCCGGCCCCCGCCCCACCCCCCGGCGCATTCTCCGTCCCCCGCGCCTTCCTCGACCTAGCCCGTAGCGCGATCCTCGGCAGCGATCCCGAACGCTTCGCCCTGCTCTACACGCTGCTTTTCCGCCTCCGCCGTGAACCCAAACTGATCGAGGATCGCGCCGACCCGCTGGTCCGCCGGCTTGACCGGATCGCCAAGGATGTCCGCCGCGACATCCACAAGATGCGCGCCTTCCTCCGCTTTCGCGAAGTCGAGGAAGAGGGGGGCACACGCTTCGTCGCGTGGTTCGAGCCCGATCATCACATCGTCCGCGCCAACGCCGCGTTCTTCGTCAACCGCTTCGCTAGCATGCGCTGGTCGATCCTGACGCCCGAGGTCTCGGTTCACTGGGACGGCAAGGCGCTCAGCGAGGGTCCCGGCGCGAGCAAGGCCGACGCCCCCGACGGCGACCCGACCGAGGAAGTCTGGAAGACCTATTACGCCAGCATCTTTAACCCGGCGCGCGTCAAGATCGGCGCGATGCTGAAGGAGATGCCGAAGAAATACTGGAAAAATATGCCCGAGACCGCGCTGGTACCGGGCCTGCTGGCAGCGGCACAGGCAAGGGAGAGCGGGATGATCGCGAAGGCGCGCGACACGGTAGGTGGTAACAGCCTGATCGCGTGGGAAGCACTGCGTGACGAAGCTGCCGGCTGCACCCGCTGCCCGCTCTACAAGCCCGCAACGCAAACCGTGTTCGGCGAGGGCCCGGTTGATGCCCCGCTAATGTTCGTCGGCGAACAGCCCGGTGACCAAGAGGATATAGCCGGCCGCCCCTTCGTCGGCCCCGCCGGCCAGATGTTCGACAAGGCGATGGCCGAGGCTGGCGTCGACCGCTCCCGCGCGTACGTCACCAACGCCGTGAAACACTTCAAATTCGAACAACGTGGCAAGCGACGCATCCACGCCAAGCCCGGCGCAGGCGAGATCGACGCCTGCCGCTGGTGGATCGAGCAGGAGCAGATGCTGATCAAGCCGAAGGTGACGGTGGCGCTAGGGGCGACCGCAGCGCGGTCGTTGTTCGGGAAGGTGATGACGATCGGGCGCGAGCGCGGGCGGGCGTTGCAGTTGCCGGATGGGGGTGAAGCCTGGATCACGGTCCATCCGAGCTATCTGCTGCGGTTGCCGGATCCGGCGCAGGCTGCGGAGGAATATGCGCAGTTCGTCGAGGATCTGCGGACAGTGGGCGGACGGATCGCCTGATCCTCCCCGGTACGGGGAGGGGGACCAGCGCAGCTGGTGGAGGGGGCTCACCGCGGGCGTACCGTTCGTGGAGAACCCCCTCCACCCCGCCGCTCCGCGTCGCGGTCCCCCTCCCCGTGCCGGGGAGGATTACATGCTGTTCGGTTCCGGTCCCAAGCGGCCCGCCGGATCGTCGAGCGCTTCGATCGCGGCCATGTCTTCGTCATCCAGCGTCAGGTCCAGCGCTGCGAAATTGTCCGCCAGATGCTCGGCGTCCGAGGCTTTCGGGATCACCGAGAAGCCGTTCGCCAGATGCCATGCGAGGATCACCTGCGCGGCGCTGCGGCCGTGCTTGTCGGCGATGCGGACGATCGCTTCGTCCTGCAACAGCGTCTTGCCCTGCCCCAGCGGGCTCCAGCTCTGCGTCACGATGCCGTGGGCTTCGTGATACTTGCGCTGGTCACGCTGCTGGAAGTTCGGGTGGAGTTCGATCTGGTTGACCGCAGGAGTAACACCGGTCGCGGCGACGATCGCGTCGATGTGCTCGGGGAGGAAGTTCGAAACCCCGATTGACTTGGCCTTTCCGGCATCGCGCAGGGCGATCATCGCCTTCCAGGCTTCGACATACTTGTCCTGCTTCGGCACCGGCCAGTGCATCAGGTACAGGTCGACCGACTCGACACCGAGCAGCGCCAGGCTCTCGTCCATTGCCGCCTCGGCATCGCCCTGCCGGTCGTTCCAGAGCTTGGTGGTGAGAAACGCGTCCGAGCCTTTGTAGCCGTCGCCGACGCCGCGTTCGTTGTCGTAGATCGCGGCGGTGTCGACGAGGCGGAAGCCGATATCGAGCCCGGAGCGGACGATCGCCGCGGCCTGGCTGTCGGGGATTTGCCACGTACCCATGCCGAGCTGGGGCATCGTGCGGCCGTCGTTGAGTGTGAGATCTGTCATGCGGCACCAGCGAACGAACCGCGTACCGGTTCCGATTTTGGGCTTCCCTTCGTCGCCCGGTTCGCGCAATCGACCGAGCCATGTTCGAAAAGATTCTGGCGGTCCTCGCCACCTTCACGATCGGCGTCATCTCGTCGGGTGGCTATGTCGGCATCGCACTGCTCATGGCGATCGAGAGCGCGTGTATCCCGCTGCCGTCCGAGATCATCATGCCGTTCGCCGGCTATCTCGTCTCGACCGGACGATTCGACCTGTACCTCGCTGCGACCGCGGGGGCGATCGGGTGCAATCTGGGCTCGATCGTCGCGTACGAGATCGGCAAGCGCGGCGGGCGGCCGATGGCCGAGCGCTGGGGCCGCTACCTGCTGATCGGGCCGGGCGAGCTCGACGCAGCCGACCGGTTCTTCGCGCGCTGGGGCTCGATGGCGGTATTGATCGGGCGACTGCTGCCGGTGATCCGCTCGTTCATCGCCTTCCCCGCCGGCGTCGCGCGGATGAAGCTGGTGCCGTTCCACGTCTACACCTTCGTCGGATCTTGGCCGTGGTGCTTCGGGCTGGCCTGGGTCGGCATGAAGCTCGGCGACAAATGGGACAGCGATCCGCGCGTGAAGGCGGCGTTCCACAGCGCCGACCTGCTGATCGGCGCGGTCCTGATCGCGCTGGTCGGCTTCTATATCTGGCACCGGGTGCGCGGGCTGAAGCGTCACCCTTGAGTGTCTCGGGCGTAACCGCGACGCTTGGCCAGCGTGCGGAGATCCTCGTCGCGCGTTGGCACAAGCTGCGCCGTTCTCCGCTTCACCGCTTCGAGGATGTCCGGGTCGGCCTTCTCGGGCGAGCCGCTGTCGAACGGTGGTGCCGGATCATATTCGAGGCTTAGCTGGACAGCCTTCGCGTGCGCCTCGCTGCGGATCATGGCGGTAAGCGTCAGCGCGAAATCGATCCCCGCTGTGACGCCGCCGCCGGTGACGCGGTTGCGATCCACCACGGTGCGCGCGTCGACCGGGATCGCGCCGAACAGCGGCAGCATCTCGCGCTGCGCCCAGTGGCACCCGGCGCGGTAGCCGTCGAGCAGTCCCGCCGCCCCGAGAATCAGCGAGCCGGTGCAGACGCTCGTCACCCAGGTCGCGTCGGCACCGACCGCCTGGACCCACGCCATCGCCTCGTCGTTGGCGATCACGGCGTTGATGCCGAAGCTACCGGGCACGCAGAGGATGTCGGCGCGCGGCACGTCGGCGAAGGTCGCGGTCGGCAGGATCGAGAAGCCTGCGTCGGTCGGCACCGGGTCGAGCGTCTTCCACACCAGATCGAGCCGCGCATTGCCGAGCCGCGAGAGGACCTGCGCGGGGCCGGTCAGGTCGAGCTGCGTCAAGTTCGGGAACAGCAGGAAGGCGATGCTCAGCGGTTCGGTCATACTGGCATTCCTAGCGGGAGGAGCTTTGGCGACGGTCGGCGAGAGCGCAGTTCTCTATTGTTTTAAGTCGTTGCAAAACTGGATTTATCGGACGCCGAACGGGTGAAGGGTCCGAGTGAAGTGTAGGAAGTATAGGCGCTCGCGCGAAGTCTCTCCGGCGGGAGGCGCGCAGTGGGAAGCAGTTCTAGCGATCGCGCTTGGGTGACTACTGACGTCATTCGCGCATCATGTCATGCCCTATCCTTGTAGGACAGCAACAGCTCAAGAGTGTTGTGGAAGGCGCGAGGCAAAAGGCCATGTGGCGAGCGGGCGCAAAGAGTCAATACTTGGGTCTGGGGAATGGCGGCGGGAGTCTACGGGGCGACCGTTAGGGTAATGGGCCGTCGTGCGGGGCTGGTGTCACCCACATCGTGAAATACCCCAGCTTTCGCTGGGGTGACGGGTTGGGTTTGCAGGTCGGGGTTGGATCGGATCGGGTCGGGCCGGATCGGGTCGGGTTGGATCGTGCCAGATCGGGTTTGGTCGTGCCGGATCGGGTTGGGTTGGGCTCAGGTAATCAGCCGCGAGAAGCGGATGGTCGTAAAAGTACGACACGCTCCCCCTAGCCCGTCATCCCAGCGAAAGCTGGGATATCGTCGTGTCGGTCCCGACGCGCGCCGAAAGCTCAGGGTAGAACCGGCACCTCCGCCGCCCGCGTCTTGTTTTCCAGGCGGGATTCCCTGACCCGTTGGCCGAAGCATCCCGTCGCGCCACCCGCGCCGACTGCGGAGCAGCTGCCAATCGTGTTGACGCCCGAGCCGGCGTCCATCGTACCCTGTGCCTTGGTCGCCCAGCTGGCGTTTTCGGGGGTGACGACGAACTCGCGGAGCTCCTTCGGAACGCGGTATTGCTCTTGCGCGCTGCGGCGGACGCAAACGACGATCTCTTCGCCGTTCTGGTTGGTTGGGCAGCGCTCGTTGCCGAACAGCGTCAGGACGCCGTTGATCGGCGCATTGCGTGAAACCTGCGGGGGGGTGACGACCGGCTTGGGCCTGGCGGTCGCGCCGGGAAGCGCGGGGGCCTTGGCGCGCGGCTGCGCGAGGGTGGGGCCCGTATTGGCACTGCCCGTATTGCCATTGGAGGTCGGCGGCGCGGTCTGTGCGACTGCGGGGCCGGCGACGAGCAAGGCCGCCGCAAAAAGCATCTTCATACGCATCACTCCCACGCGTTCGTTCGGCTTGTTATAGTCGCTCGGCCTGAACCGTAGCCGTCCGCCTAGATCCGTTTGGCGGTTGCGATCGCGACCTTGCAGCCGAGCCGGATCGCGGCGCTCAATACCGGATAGCCCGGTGTTTCCTCGGCCCCCGCAGCAATCGCAGTGGCCTTGTGTTCGAGTTCCTCGGCCTGGAAATCGAGGATCGCTGCCGATAGCTCGGGATCGCTGGCGCCAAGCTGAACGAGCTGTTCCTCGTAATGCTTGTCGATCTCGGTCTCGACCGCCGCCGTGCAGGCCATCGCAGCCCGCGGGCTGATCGCCGCGGTGACCGCGCCGAGCGCGAAGCCGGCGACCTTCCAGATCGGTTGCAGCACCGTCGGGCGCACGCGGCGCTCGACGATCATCTTGTCGAAAAACGCGCGGTGGCGTTCCTCCTGCTGCGCCATGTGATGGATCGAGCGCGACGCCGGGTGACGGTCGCCGAGCACGGCCAACTGTCCCGCATAGATGCGGATCGCGCCATATTCGCCGGCCTGGTCGACGCGGATCATCGAATCCGTTGCCCGCTTGGCGTCTCCTGGCTTCCAGCTCATCTCGTCTTCCTCATGAGTGCGAATATGGTGAACGCACCGGCGAGGGAAAAGATGGCGTTGAAGCCGGCGAGCGAGATTCCGAACAATTTCCACTGGGGCGAATCGCAGCGCACCATTGGCGCGTTCATGATCGCGGCGAGGCGTTCGGCCGCGGTGGTGCCGGCCATCGAAACGGTGGTGGTGCAGGCGGTGAAGCCGTTCCACCAATGATATTCGACGCCGGCATGCGCGACGCCGATCAAACCGCTGAGGCCGATCAACAGCCCGGCGATGATCACCAGCGAGGCGCGCAACGACCGTCCGGGGACGAAGAACGTCGCGCCGGCGATCAGCACCGCGGAATAATGCGGCCAGCGCTGCCAGTGGCACATTTCGCACGGATACAGCCCGCCGAGATATTGCGAGCCGAGCGCGCCGAGCAGCAGGAACGCCGGCAGCAGCAACGCGATGGCGCGGGCGATCTCTTCGTTCTTGGTCATGCCCAACCCGCGACGCACGCTCACTTGTTGGGCACCTTGGCAGCATCGGCGGCGGCGGTCGGATCAGGCTTGATCGGGCGCGGCTTGGTGGCGGCGGCGACCTGCGTTGCCCCGCCGAGGCGTGCGACGGTCTTCAGCGCGTAATAGAGCTGGAAATCGTCGATGCCCTGCTTCTTCAACTGCTCGGGCGTCTGCGAGAAACGGGGGTCCGTCTTGGTATCCTCCTCGAGCACCGCGTTGTCGGCCTTCACCTCGTTGATCAGGTGTTTGCGCAGGTCGGCCTCGCGGAACACCGGGCGCGACTTGTAGTCGGGATCGGTGAGCTGCGGCACCTTGATGTCGGGCTCGATCCCGCCCTCCTGCACCGACCGGCCGGACGGCGTGAAATAGCGTGCCGTCGTGAGGCGGAGCGCGGTCTCCGGGCCGAGCTGGAGCACGGTCTGGACCGAGCCCTTGCCGAAGCTGCGCTCGCCCATGATCAGCGCGCGGTGGTGATCCTGCAATGCGCCGGCGACGATCTCGGACGCCGACGCGGTGCCGGGATCGGTGAGGACGACCACCGGCAGGCCGTGCGCGTCGTCGCCGGGCTTGGCGTAATAACGCTCGATATCGGTCTTCTCGCGGCCGCGCTGCGAGACGATCTCGCCGTGATCGAGGAACGCGTCGCTGACTTCGATCGCCTGGGTCAGGAGACCGCCGCCGTTTTCGCGGAGGTCGACCACGTATCCGAGCGGGCGGTGGCCAAGCGACTTGTCGATCGCCATGATCGCCGCGCGCGTGTCGGCGCCGGTGTTCTCGCTGAAGGTGTTGATGTTGATATAGCCGACGTCGCCGCGGACTTCCCATTTCACCGGCTTCTGGACGATGATCTCGCGCATCATCGTCACGTCGAGCGGCTTGTCGCGACCGGGGCGGACGAGGCCCAAGGTGATCTTGCTGCCGGGCTTGCCGCGCATCTTGCCGACCGCCTCGTCGAGCGAATCGCCGTAAATCAGCTTGCCATCGATATGCGTGATGTAGTCGCCGGACTTGACGCCCGCGCGGGCGGCGGGGGAGTCTTCCTGCGGGGAGACGACCTTGATCGCGCCGTCTTCCATCTGCACCGTCAGGCCGAGACCGCCGTAATTGCCCTCGGTCATGATCCGGAGGTTTTCGTAGTCAAGCGCGTCGACATAGCTGGAGTGCGGATCGAGGCTGGCGAGCATGCCCTGGATCGCCCCCTTGATCAGCGTCTTGTCATCGACCTTGTCGACATATTCGGCCTTCACGCGGTTGAAGACGTCGAGGAACTGATCGAACTCGCGGTACGTGTCGGTGTCGACCGCAGCCATCGCCGAGGTGGCGAGCGGAATCAGCGTCAGCGCGCCGACGATCGCCGTCGCGGTAAGGATCGGGGTACGCAGTATAGGACGAGGCATCGATGGTCCTGCAACCTGAGAAAAGACGTGTCGTACGGTCGTGACGGCGTAGCGTAGCGGAACGCTGGCGGCAACGCGCGCGCGGAGTGAAGGCGGGTTGGGGTTAATGGGGGCTGACTGGGGGACCCTTTTCGATCCTCCCCCGCCAGGGGGAGGTGGCTGGCGCTTGCCAGACGGAGGGGGAGGAAAGCGAGACCTCTGTTCCGTGTCCTCCCCCTCCGTCACCTTCGGCGACACCTCCCCCTTGCGGGGGAGGATCGAAACGCGGCGCGCGTGCTATCATCCGGTCAGCGCGATCCTATCAACGCGGCGACATCAACGGGGCGACCTTGACGGCGGAGTTCGACGATAATGCGCGGGTCTTCGCGGGGGGCGGTGCCGAGCGGGCCGCCCATCGTCACGCGGTCACCGGGCTTGGCGGAGGTTGCCGCGAGGCCGGTGACGAGGCTGGTCCAGCCATCGGCATGGTCGATGATGACGATCACACCGTAGTCGCGAAAGCGGCGGGCGTAGCGGATCGTCCCTGAGGCGGGGGCGACGACGCGCGCACTGGGAGCGGTGGCGAACGTCAGCCCGCGCGACCGGACGCCCGAGTCCGAGATTTCGTCGAAGCCGGTTACGAGCCGGCCCGCTACCGGAGTGCGGTACACGCCGCGCAGGGGTAGTGGTGGCGTGGTGCCGGGCGCGATCGGGCGCGGGATCGGGCCGGCGAGCGCGATCAGGGCGGCGGCGGTCGCCTTGGCATTGGTCGTCGTCGCCATGCCGTCGACAAGGTCGCGCGCGCGTTCGCCAAGCGCCAGAGCGCGGTCGGATTCGCTGAGCGCACCGCGACCGAGCCTCTGGCTGCGCTGGCGATGGCGCGCCTCGAGATCGGCGAGCGCCTGCCGATCACTCTCCAGCCGCGCGCGGCCGTCCGAGAGCGCCTTGGCGGCGAGCGTGGCGCTGGCCTGCAAACGCCGCGTTTCGGCGAGTTCGCTGCGGACGGCTTCGGTGCGCTGGCGGACGACGGGCAAGGCGCTGCCCAGCACCGCGCGGACATGGACGAGGTCGTCGACCGATCCCGGCTGCGCGACCGCGACGATCGTCGGGCGGCGGGCGAGCGACTCCAGCGCGGCGAGCAATCGCGCGACGGGGGTTTGCGCGCGGCCCAGCTTGGCGCGCTGATCGGTCAGCAAGCGCTCGACCAACGTGACCCGGGCACTGGCGGTAGCGAGGTTCGCCTCGGCGGCGGTCACGCGAGCGGCCAGCGCCTGCTCCTCGCGGCGCGCCTTGTCGGCGGCGTTGCGCTCCTGGGTAGCGGCGGCGGCAAGTTTGGCGGCGCGGGCAGCGGCGAGCGCAGCGTCGCGTTTGGCAGCGACCAGGCGTTGCCGCTCGGTCGCCAACTCGGGCGTTTTAGTTTGTGCGACTACGCCCGCCGTCGCGAACAGCGCCGCGATCGCCAAGACGCCCCCTGCCCTCATGCATCACCCTTCGCGGTGATAGGGGTGGTTGGCAAGGATGCTGGTCGCGCGAAAGAGCTGTTCGGCGAGCATCGCGCGGGCGAGCAGATGCGGCCAGGTCGCGCGGCCGAACGAGAACAACAGGTCCGCCTCGTCGCGCGCCGCATCGTCGAAGCCGTCCGCGGCGCCGATCATAAACCGCGCCTCGCGCACGCCATCGTCGCGCCAGCGTTCGAGCTTCTGCGCGAACTGCGTCGACGACAGCGTCTCGCCCTTCTCGTCGAGCAGGATGCGCTTGGTCTGCTCGCCGACAAGCGGGATCTTGCCGCCGGTGTCGGGGAGCTCGCTGACCTTGGTCGGCCAGACGATCCGCTTCAGATAGCGGTCGACGAGGTCGGCCTCGGGCGAGCGCCCGATCCGACCACGGGCGACGATGTGGAGCAGCATGATCGGACCTGGGGCCGCCTCTGGGTCGGTTAGTCTTCGTCGGTGAAGGTCGGCACGGGCGGCGGCGTCGGTGCGTCGCCGAACGCCCACATCCGCTCCAGATTGTAGAAGCTGCGGACTTCGGGGCGGAACAGGTGGACGATGACGTCGGTCGCGTCGATCAGCACCCAGTCGGCGGTCGGCAGGCCTTCGATCTTCACCGGACGCTTGAACTCGGCCTTGATCCGCTCGGCCAGCTTCTGCGCCATCGAGGCGACCTGACGGGTCGAACGACCGCTGGCGATCACCATATAGTCGGCGATGCTGGTCTTGCCCGCGAGCGGGATCGAGATGGTCTCGACCGCCTGGTCGTCGTCGAGCGACGCGAGGATCAGGCGATGCAGCGCCTCAACCTCTTCGGGGTCGGTCGCGCGAGGGGCAGTAGGGGAAGTGGCCAAGTCAGCTCCTGGGTAAGGGTATCAATCCGGCAACCTGCCGGAACGGTGGGGCGAGCCAGCAACGTGCTGAACCCAGTCGGGATTTTTGGCGCGCAGGCCGGTTGCGGAGGTCGGGTCGGGTCGGAAGCGCAACAGCACGAGGGCCGGCAATCTCCACGTCGTCCAGCTCTTCGCATGGTCTGTGCGCCGTTGGAAGCGCCGCAGCCAACCCATCGCGGGGGCCGCGAGGGCGCGCCCGTCATATCCCGGACGCGCGATTACCGCAATCGGAACCTCGCGGGCGATCTGGCGCCAGTTCTTCCAGCGGTGGAAGTCGGCAAGATTGTCCGCGCCCATCAGCCAGATGAAGCGGATTTTCGGGTAGCGCCGCTTAAGCTTGCGGATCGTGTCGAGCGTGTAGCGGGTGTGGAGCCGCGCCTCGATATCGGTCGCACGGATCGGCGCGCGGCGGGCCATTCTTCGGGCCGAGGCGAAGCGCGCGGGGAGCGGCGCCATGTCGTTGGCGGCATCCTTGAGCGGATTGCCGGGGGATACCAGCCACCACGCCTCGTCGAGCGCGAGCGCGTCGATCGCGGCCAGCGTGATGCCGCGGTGGCCACGATGCGCAGGATTGAACGACCCGCCGAGGATGCCCACGTGGGTCATGATTCGTGTGGCGTGTCGCGGCGCGAATGCATCACGCGAACGATATCGACGCCGTCCGGCATAGGACGATAGAGGATGAAGTATTCCGTGCCACGAATGGACCATTTCCGGATTTCGCCTACGAACGCCGGCCCAAGATAAGGACTGTCGGCCAACAGCCGGGCAGCGTCGATAGCGCTTGCGCCGACCCTGCGCGCGAAGTCCGGTGAACGGTCCTGAAAATAGCGGTCGATATCACCCAGGTCCGCAAGTGCCGAGGCAGACCAGATACTACGCGTCACTCGGCCGCTATGTCGCGGTGCCGCGCCTCGAACCAGGCTTCGACCTGTTCCTGCGTGTAGACGCGTCCGGCATCGATATCGTCGAGGCCCTCCTGGACGAGGGCCGCGAGTTCGCCGTCCTTCCGCGTTGCAGTCTCTACGACCGACTTCACATAGTCGGTCACCGACATCCCACGCCAAACCGAGGCGGCCTGCAACGATGCAAGTGTCTCCGCATCCAGGTCGATGGTCAGAGGTTCGGACGTCTTCATGCCGGGAGGGTATGCCCCTTGAGCATCACAATCAACCGCGCACCTGGCCGGTGCCGCGGCCGATCCATTTGTAGGTGGTGAGGCCTTCGAGCGCGACCGGGCCGCGGGCGTGGAGGCGGCCGGTGGCGATGCCGATCTCCGCGCCGAGACCGAACTCGCCGCCGTCAGCGAATTGCGTGGAGGCGTTCCAGAGCACGATCGCGCTGTCTACCGCAGTGAGGAAGCGTTCGGCGACGGCGGCGTCTTCGGCGACGATCGCGTCGGTATGGTGCGAGCCGTGGCGAGCAATGTGCGCGACCGCCGCGTCGAGGCCGTCGACGATCGCGACGGAAGCGATCGCGTCGAGATATTCGGTGTCCCAGTCGGCTGCGTCGGCGGCGGCGATCTCGGGAACAAGCGCGCGCGCGCTTGTGTCTCCGCGGACTTCGCAGCCCGTTGCTGCGAGACTTTGGATCAAGGCGGGTGCGTCCGCGTAGGCACGATCGATCAGCAGCGTTTCCATCGAGCCGCAGACGCCGGTGCGGCGCATCTTGGCATCCGCCACCACCGCCTTGGCCATTGCCGCGTCCGCGGAGGCATCGACATAGACGTGGTTGATGCCGTCGAGATGCGCGAGGACGGGCACGCGTGCTTCGGCCTGGACGCGTGCGACGAGGCTCTTGCCGCCGCGGGGGATGATAAGGTCGATCATCCCGTCAGCCTTGAGCATGGCGCCGACCGCCGCGCGATCGGTGGTTGGCACCAGTTGCACCGCGTCGACGAGCACCCCGCCCGCCTTCAGGCCCTCGACAAGCGCCGCATGGATCGCGCGGTTGCTCTTCACCGCCTCGGACCCGCCGCGCAGGATCGCCGCGTTGCCGGCCATCACACATAGCGCCGCGGCGTCTGCGGTGACGTTAGGGCGGCTCTCGTAGATGATGCCGATGACGCCGATCGGCACGCGGACGCGCGAGAGCTTCAAGCCGTTCGGACGCTCGCTTGCGTCGATCACCTGCCCGACGGGATCGGCGAGCGCCGCCACCGCCGCCACGCCGTCCGCCATCGCCGCGACGCGCGCTTCGTCCAGCCGCAGCCGATCCAGCAGCGCGCCCGACAGGCCGGCGTCAGCTGAACGCGTCATGTCCTCAGCGTTCGCCGCAACGATCGTCGCCGATGCTGCCCGGATAGACTCCGCCGCCGACGCCAGCGCCGCGGCCTTCCGGGTGGACGGCATCGACGCCAGCACCAGCGCCGCGGAGCGCGCGCGGCGGCCCATTTCGGCGATCAATTCGGTCGGATTTTCTGCGTCGGCCATGGTCCGCACGGTAGCATGCGAAGCCCCTCGCGCCAACGCCGCGAACTCGTTACGCTACCGATATTACAGGGGGACTCATGACCGGAGATATCGGAGCAGCGGCGGACATCGCCACGGGTGCCCTAGTCGGGCGCGCGTTCGAACCGAAGGCGGGGGAGGCACATGGTGCGCATTCCGGCCACAATCCGGACGACGCACTATGTCTGAATTGCGGGACACGATTGCTGGGCGAGCATTGCCACGCCTGCGGTCAATCGGCGCACGTCCACCGCTCGCTCGACGGGATCGGGCACGAGATCGCACACGGCGTATTCCATTTCGAAGGCAAGATCTGGCGGACCTTGCCGCTGTTGATCCTGCATCCGGGGATGCTCACCCGCCGCTACGTCAATGGCGAGCGCGCGCGGTTCGTGTCGCCGCTGGCGTTGTTCCTGTTCACCGTCTTCTTGATGTTCGCGACGATCGGTGCGGTCGGCGGGGAAATGACGAAGGACTTCATCCGGGACGAGCGTGCCGGCAAGACGTCCGACTATGCCCGCGAGGCCGCCAGGGCTCGCCTCGCGCTGAACAAAGTCGAGGCGCAGCAGGAGGTTGAGAAGCGTGAACCCGCCAAATATTCGGGGGAACAGCTTGCGACTCTCGATCGGCAGGCCAGCGCGCTGCGTACCACTGTTCGTGCACTCGGGGTCGCGGCCGATATGCAAAATGGCGGCGCCAGCGGTACGCTGGTCGACCTGGGCGATTTCAAGACCGGCTGGGAACGGCTCGACCACGGGATCGCCAAGGCGAACGGCAATCCGGGCCTGATGTTCTACAAGCTGCAGACCAGCGCGTATAAATACAGCTGGGGGCTGATTCCATTATCCGTGCCGTTTATGGCGCTTCTTTTCCTCTGGCGACGCCAACATCACCTCTACGATCACGCAATCTTCGTGACCTATTCGCTGGCGTTCATGATGCTGCTGACGATCGCGCTGATCATCGCGGGCGTGATCGGCGTCGCGGAGGGATGGATCGTGATGGCCGCAATATGCGTGCCGCCAATCCACATGTTCGCGCAGCTTCGGGGCGCTTATAAGTTGCGGAAGCGGTCGGCGGCGTGGCGGACGGTGGCGCTGCTGACGTTCGCGTTCACGACGTTGCTGGCGTTTATCGTGCTGTTGTTGCTGCATGGTTTGACAGATTAGGGCGGCCATAACGTTTGCATCTCAGCATCCCCGCCCCTTCCGTCATCCCAGCGAAAGCTGGGATATCACTGTGTCGGCCGCGCACTCTCCAACCGGGAGACCCCAGCTTTCGCTGGGGTGACGACTGTATGTGGGTAGCCAGCAGGCCGCAGGAGCCTCAGCGGCAGGGGTAGAGGTTCGCCAGAACGCGCGCGTAGCCGTCCTTGAGGGGCCGCTTCTGGTAGCTGGCGGGGAGTTCGTTCAATCCGTCGAGCATGTCCATGATGCCGACGGATTCGCCCTCTGGAACGCAGGCGATCGGCGGCTTGCCGGCCGCGGCGCGGGCGGCGCGGTCTGCTTTGAGTTGATTGGTCGCGGCCTTGGCTTCGGCCTTCAGCGCAGGAAGGTCGGGGGACATCAGTGCCATCGGACCCTGGTCGCGCAGCGCGTTGGCGCGCGCCAGGAAGGTGCCGACGGTCATCGCCGCGCTTGCCGGCATTGCCGCGCCGGCCATGAGTAGCGCTGCGACTACAGCCTTCGAACGCGAATACGACATGGGCGGCCTTTCCGAGAAAAGACCGCCCATAGAGCTACTTAAGTGACTGTCCGGTGAACCGGATCACGCCCCCAACGGGGTCGGCGTTCCAAACGGACCAGACGGACGCCGCGTCTTGGGGATCGACGTACCCGCACGCGGGACGGTCGACGCCTTAGCACCCGGATCCGGACGATCGAGATCCTCGCCGGCGATCAGCTTCTTGATCTCGTCGCCAGTCAGCGTCTCGAATTCGAGCAACGCACCGGCCACGGTGTGGAGCTGGTCAACGTGATCGCTCAGCACCTGCTTGGCGCGGTCGAGACCACCTTCGACGATCCGCTTGATCTCGTCGTCGATCAACTGCGCGGTCTGGTTCGACATGCGCGACGGACGGCTCGACGAATATCCAAGGAACGACTCACCCTCGGGCTCGCCATATTCGAGCGGGCCGACCTTGTCCGACATGCCCCAGCGCGTGACCATATCGCGTGCCAGACCCGTGGCGTACTGGATGTCGCCCGACGCGCCGGACGAGACCTTGTCGTAGCCGAAAATGACTTCCTCGGCGACGCGGCCGCCCATCGAGACCGCGAGGTTCGCGTACATCTTGTCGCGGTGATAGCTGTACGAGTCCCGCTCCGGCAGACGCATGACCATGCCCAGCGCACGACCGCGTGGAATGATCGTCGCCTTGTGGATCGGATCCGACGCAGCCTCGTGCATCGCGACGACGGCATGGCCGGCCTCGTGATACGCGGTCATCCGCTTCTCGTCGTCGGTCATGACCATGCTGCGACGCTCTGCGCCCATCATGACCTTGTCCTTGGCCTCCTCGAACTCGGCCATCGCCACCAGACGCTTGCCCTTGCGCGCCGCATGCAGCGCCGCCTCATTGACGAGGTTGGCGAGATCGGCACCGGAGAACCCAGGCGTACCGCGTGCGATGACGCGAGCATCGACGTCGGGCGCGAGCGGCACCTTCTTCATGTGCACTTCAAGGATCTTAATGCGACCCTCGATATCCGGACGCGGCACCGTGACCTGCCGATCGAAACGGCCCGGACGCAGCAGCGCGGGATCGAGCACGTCGGGACGGTTGGTCGCGGCGATAATGATGATGCCTTCGTTCGCCTCGAAGCCGTCCATCTCGACGAGCAGCTGGTTCAGCGTCTGCTCGCGCTCGTCGTTACCGTTGCCGAGGCCGGCACCGCGATGACGACCCACAGCATCGATTTCGTCGATGAAGACGATGCACGGTGCGGACTTCTTGGCCTGCTCGAACATGTCGCGGACGCGGCTTGCGCCGACGCCGACGAACATTTCGACGAAGTCCGAGCCCGAGATCGTGAAGAACGGCACGCCAGCCTCACCTGCAATGGCGCGGGCAAGCAACGTCTTGCCGGTACCCGGCGAGCCGACCAGCAAGGCGCCCTTCGGAATCTTGCCGCCGAGGCGCGCGAACTTGGTCGGGTCCTTCAGGAACTCGACGATCTCCTCGAGTTCTTCACGAGCCTCGTCGATGCCGGCGACGTCCTGGAAGGTGACCTTACCTTCTTTCTGCGTCAGCATCTTCGCGCGGCTCTTGCCAAAGCCCATCGCGCCCGAGCCCGAGTTCTTCTGCATCTGCTTCAGGACGAAGAACGCAATGCCGAGGAACAGCAGGAACGGCAGCGACTGATACAGTAGCAGCGCCAGCATCGACGGGCCCTCTTCAGGCTTCGCGCTGATCGAGACGCCCTTCTCGCGCAGCTTCGGCACGAGCGTGGAGTCGGGGATCGGGTACGCCTTGAACTTCTCGCCCGACGACAGCGAGCCCGAGATCATGTCGCGCGAGATGTTTACGTCCTTGACGGTGCCCTCGTCGACCTTGTCGAGGAATGCCGAATACGCGATCGTGCTGCCACCCGTCGCAGCCGTGCGGCCGTCGAACATGGTAACGAACAGCGCCAGCGCGAGCAGGATGCCGACCCAGATCAACAGGCTCTTCATCCAAGGATTGCCGCCGCCGTTTTCGGGACCGCCGTTTCCGGGGCCCTGGGGCTTCTGACCGCGGTTGTCGTTGTCGCTCATGGGTGCACGATACCTTTCACCGCACAAGATAAGCGTGCGCAGGTTAATGGCAATGGAACAACACGTGACTTGCGTTGATCAGTGTGAACGGACGGTCACGTGACCCGGCGCGGTGGCGCCTCGCGGAATCGCCAGACGTCGCCGCGGACGCTGGCGATGATCCCGGCCTGCGTGGTGCGCTTGCCGGCCATCAGCGAGTCGAGCAGGCTTTCGATGTTGGCGGCTTCGCTCCATTCGGGGGCGACGATGCCGGCCTCGGTGCGGACCGTGCCGATCGCGCGACGGGCAAGGCGGCGGAGGATTTCACGGGGCAGCTTCTCAACCGCGAGCTTCACTTCGCCACCGCCGACCTTGGCGCGTTCGGTCCAGATCCATTCGACCATCGCGCGAACGTCGGTGTCGGTTTCGGCGAGCGCGGCCGCGGCGCGCGCGAGGTTGGGCGTGCCGAGCCATTCGTTCTCGCCGAGCAACCGACGGAAGCGGGTGCGATCGTGGCGATCGTCATGGTTCGAGGGATCGTCGAAGAACGGTACTTCGGCACGGCGGACGATCGCGCGGAGTTCGGCGCGGCGCCAGTCGAGCAAGGGGCGGACGACCGTGACGCCGTGGACTTCGGTACGGGCACGGACACCGGCGAGGCCGGCTAGCCCTGACCCGCGGGCGGCGCGCATGAGGAAGGTCTCGGCCTGGTCGTCGGCGTGATGGCCGGTGACGAGCGCCCCTGCCCCGATCGCGCGGGCGTGGTCGGTGAGGAGAGCGTAGCGCGTGGTGCGCGCCTGCGCCTGGATGCTCGCGCCGGTGATCGGTTCGCTGGGGGCGAGCGTGGCGTGTGGAATGCCGAGCGTTGCGCAATGCGCGGCGACCATCGCGGACTCTTCCACCGCTTCGGGGCGAAGGCGGTGGTCGATGCTGGCGACCGTGAAGCCGGGGCGGAGAGCTTCGTGCGCAAGCGTGAGCATCGCCATGCTGTCAGGGCCGCCGGAAACGGCGAACAGCGGGTTGGCGATGTCGCTTGCGAGGCGCGCGAAGTCGGCGGCGAAGCGGCGTCCTTCTTCGGTCATGCGGTGGGGGCCGTGACGAGGATGCTGATCCTCCCCTGCAAGGGGAGGTGGCTGGCGCTTGCCAGACGGAGGGGTGACCCGCTCTCGGTGGCGCAATACCCCTCCGTCAGCCCGATAGGCTGCCACCCCTTCTTGCAGGGGAGGATTTCAGAGGGACCGGTATTCATCGATGGACCTGCTTACTTGCACTTCGCCGCGCTGCGTCCAGCGGCGACCTGGCCCTTCATCGCCGCCGCCATCTTGGCGCCGTAGACGTCGTTCAGCTCGTCATACACCTTGCACGCATCCGCCGGCTTGTTGAGCTTGGTCAGTGCCTGGCCGAGGTACAGCAAGCTGTCCGGCGCGCGCTCACCTTCGGGCATCTTCTTATAATTGTCGTAGAACGCCATCGATGCGAGGCTCGGCTTGCCCTCGTCCAGATACGACCGGCCGAGCAAATTCTGCGCATAGCTGGCGCGCTTGCTCTTGGGGTATTCGGCGACGACCTTCTTCAGTTGCGCCTCCGCCTGCGGATATTGCTTGGCCGCCCAGAGACGGTAGCCATACATATATTCGTCTTCCGCCGGATCGCCGGTCGACGGCTTCTCGACCGAAACCTTGGTCGGTGCCGGCGTGGTCGGCCGGGACGCCGTCTCGGGGCGCGTCGTCGGGCGCGAAGGACCGTCGCTCGACTGGTCATCGGACTCGACCGGGCCACCAGCCCCCGCCGCGATCGGCGCGGGGCCGGTCTCGAGCGTCTTCAGCCGCGCGTCGTTCGAGCGGCGATAGTTGTCGAACGCATCCTGCAGTTGCCGCGTGCGGTTCTGGTTCTGCTCGATCTGTTCGGTGAGCGAGGTCATCTGCTGTTCGAGCGACGTCACGCGCTGGTTTACGTCGGCGAGCGCGCTGGTCGCGGGCGATCCCGGTCCGGGGCCCTGCTCGTTCTGCGGCGCGCGGACTTCGGGCTGGAGCATCTGGCCCGCGCCACCGGGGAAGACCTTGCGCTGGACCGCGCGCATTTCGCTTTCGAGCTTGCCGACGCGGCCCTCGACGTTTTGCGCCTGGACGCTCGCGGGCATCAGGGCCGCGAGGCAAACGCCGATCAGAATAGACTTACGCATTGGCCACACCCCCCGGTGGATTGGTTAATCGTCCGGGTATAGCTGCACTACCCATCCTGTCGCCAGCCTTAAGACCCTGGCGATGCCCGCAGGTTTTCACGGATTGGGCGTTGCGGTAGCGGCCGGTGGCGGATTGGCGGCGGCGTCGAGATTGGCGCGCTGCGTTTCGCTGAGTGGACGACGCGGCGTACGCGGACGGCTGGCGCGCGGCCGCTCGGCGTTCGCAGACGACGGGGCAGACGCGGTCGGCGTGGCCTGCGGCTCGGGGGTGCCCGCGATCCGCGCGGCGATCGCCGGTGCACCGATCCGGACGTCCTTGATCGCGCGTTCGCCCGTACCGAGCGCCGGCGCAGCCGCGCCGTTGAGCGTCACCGCCAGCTTGTCCGCACGCCCGATGTTGATCATCGGGTCCTTCGCATCCTTGGGCACGTCGAACTTCTCACCCGGCTTCATCGTGCCGAGGTACAGCGTCTTGTTGTCGGCATCGTAGACGCGCATCCATACCTCGTCGGAGGCGGTCAGCGTGACCTGACCGTTCGCGAGCGTGGCCGGCGCCGGCACCGGTTGCGCGGTCTGGGCGGCGGGGTTCGGTACAACTTCGGCAACCGGCGTCGCGGTCGGCGAAGTGCTCGTTCCGCGGAACATGTCCGTGCCGTACCACAGCCCGACCAGCACCAGCACCGCGATCGCGAGCCCCAGCGCGACGATCGCCAGCCCGCGCGAGGGGACGCGCGACGGATCGGTCATTTCGTACGGTTCGTATTCGGGCTTCTTACTGCCCAGCTTGGCGACCTCGCCGCGGACGACGTTCGCGATATGCACCTCGTCGATGCCCATCGCGCGCGCATAGGCGCGGCTGAACCCGACCGCGTAGGTCGACGACGGCAGCGTGGAATAATCGGACGCCTCGATCGCCTCGAGGTGACGCAACGGCACGCGCGTGCGCGTCGCGATATCCGCGACGGTCAGGCCCTGCGCCTCGCGGGCTTTACGGAGAATGTCGCCAGCACGCTCTGGTTGAGCGGGTGCTGCGTTCTGGCCGGTTTCGACCTCGTCCATTCTTGTCTCCGAACACGGGCGCGTGGCGTTGCCCGCCATGTCACCCGTCTTTCAGAGGCCCCCAGCCGTGTCAACGCACCGAACGTCTTAACCGCAGCTTTCCGCCGATCAGACGATTTCCACGCCGTTTTCGGTTGCCCAGGCCGTCAGCGCACCGCGCATGTCACGCGGCGGGTTGGCCAGCAGTCCTGTCATGTATGCGGTGAGCGCGGCGCGATCGAGCGAGCGCGTCATCGCCTTGATCGGACCGACCGCGGCGGGGGTGATCGACAGCCGCTCGATCCCGAGCCCGATCAGCGCCATCGCCTCCAGCGGCCGCCCCCCCATCTCGCCGCACACCGCCAGATCGACCTTCGCATCCCGCGTCGGCGGCACTAGTCGCGCGATAAAGCGGAGGATCGACGGGCTGAGCCAGTCGTAGCGCTCGGCGAGCTTGGGATTGGCGCGATCGGCGGCGAACAGGAACTGCGTCAGATCGTTGGTACCGATCGACAGGAACTCGATTCGCGGCAGCAGCACGTCGAGCATCTCGGCCAGCGCCGGCACTTCGAGCATCGCGCCATAGCGGATCGCAAGCGGCAGCTTACGCCCCCTGCCCTCCAGCCAATAACGCTGCGCCTCGAACAGCGCGCGCGCCTCGTCGAATTCCCACGGCTCGCTGACCATCGGAAACATCACGTTGAGCGTACGCCCCGCCGCCGCTTCCAGCAGCGCGCGGGCCTGCACCTTCATCAACCCGTCGCGCTCCAGGCCAAGGCGCAGCGCGCGCCAGCCCATCGCCGGGTTCTCCTCGTCGGCGTCTTCCTTGTTGAGATACGGCAGCGCCTTGTCGCCACCGATGTCGACCGTGCGGAAGATCACCGGCCGATCGCCCGCCGCGTCGAGCACCTCGCGGTACAGCCGGTGCTGGCGCTCGCGCTGCGGCAAGGTCGCGGAGACGAGGAACTGGAATTCAGTACGGAACAGGCCGATTCCGTCCGCGCCGGTGACGTCGAGCGCCGCCACGTCGTCGCGCAGGCCGGCGTTCACCATCAGCGTCAGCCGGTGGCCATCCTTGGTGATCGGCGGCACGTCGCGCAGCGCCGCGAACGCCGCCTTGCGCTTTTGCCGCATTGCGAGGCGGGCCTCGAACGCCTCCTCCATCGCTGCGGACGGCCGTGCGAAGACGTTGCTCTCGGCGCTGTCGAGCAACAGCATGTCGCCCTCCGCCACGAGACGGCGGATATCGCGGACGCGGCCGAGCACAGGCACGCCCATCGCGCGCGCGACGATCGTGACGTGCGCGGTGAGCGAGCCCTCCTCGAGGATCACGCCCTTCAGCCGACGCTTGTCGTATTCGAGCAGTTCGGCGGGCCCGAGATTACGCGCGATCAGGATCGTGTCCTGGCGCAGGCCGAGTTGCGCCGCCGTGCCCATCTGCCCCGAGACGATCCGGAGCAGACGGTTCGAAAGATCCTCCAGATCGTGCATCCGGTCGGCGAGCAGCGGATCGTCGATCTGGCGCATGCGCTGGCGGGTACGTTGCTGAACGCGCTCGATCGCCGCCTCGGCGGTGAGGCCTGAATCGATCGCCTCGTTGATGCGTCGCGCCCAGCCCTCGTCATAGGCGAACATCTTGTAGGTCTGGAGCACTTCGACATGCTCGCCGCCGACGCCGAATTCGGCCTCGCGCGTCATCCGGTCGATGCCTTCGCGCATCTTGTCGAACGCCGCATAGACGCGGTGGCGCTCGGCGTCGGTGTCCTCGGCGACGGTGTGCTCGATGTGAATGCGCGGCTGGTGATAGACCGCGAAGCCCGCGCCCATCCCGTCGACGAGCTTCTGGCCGGGGATGCGCATCGCCGCGGTCGACTGCGGCCGGTCCGCGCCGCCACCCATGGTGTCGATCAGGCCGGCATTGGCGATCAGTTCGGAGAGCACCATCGCAACCGTCTGCAAGGCCTCGATCTCTACGTCCGCATATTTGCGACGATCGGTGTGCTGGACGGCCAGGACTCCCACCGAACGCTCGCGGCGGATGATCGGCACGCCGGCAAAGCTGTGGAACCGGTCCTCACCGGTTTCGGGCTTGTAGGCGAAGTCGGGATGGCTCGCGGCTTCGTCGAGGTTGAGCACCTCGACGTCCTCGGCGATCGTGCCGACGAGGCCCTCGCCAAGCGCGAGCTTGGTGACGTGGACGGCGGCCTGGTCGAGGCCGCGGGTCGCGAACAGTTCGAGCACGCCTTCGCGCAACAGGTAGATCGAGCAGACCTCGCTGTCGATCGCGGTGGCGATGATGCCGACGACGGCGTTGAGCTTGGCTTGCGCGGACGTGCGCGAGGCCATCACGTCGTGAAGGCTGGTGAGGATTTCGCGGGCGGAGGCGGCGGCCGAAAGGGGCATTCGCGTTGGCTATCAGATGAAACGCTTGGGTGCCACGCAACAAAAGCAGTGTCGCACCCAAGTTCGATCGATCTCCAGGTGTGGTTTCTTACAAGGCGCCCCGTCGCGGGTATCAGAGCCCCTACCCCTACCCCCTACCCCCAATCCGTCATCCCAGCGAAAGCTGGGATATCCCCGTGGGACTCGCCAACCCCCGGCACTCTCCAATTGGGAGACCCCAGCTTTCGCTGGGGTGACGATATCAGGCCAAAGCGATCACGGGTCCGTCGACGCTCCTACGCGTCGAACAGCCCGTCCTGGCTACCCGCCGGCGGGTTCAGGCCGAGATGCTTCCATCCCCCCGCATTCAGGAACCGGCCACGCGCGGTCCGAGCGATCAGGCCGAGCTGGATCAGATACGGCTCGATCACCTCCTCGATCGTGTCGCGCGGTTCGCTAAGGCCCGCCGCCAGAGTCTCCACCCCGACCGGCCCCCCGCGATAGATATCCGCGATCATCATCAGATAGCGCCGATCCATCGCGTCGAGCCCGAGCGAATCGACCTCAAGCCGGTTGAGCGCCGCATCCGCCGCGCGTGCATCGACCGTCTCGTGCCCCGCGACATTGGCGAAATCGCGCACGCGCCGGAGCAGCCGCCCGGCGATACGCGGGGTCCCGCGCGCACGCCGCGCGATCTCCATCGCGCCGTCCTTGGCGATACCGAGCCCGAGCAGCCCGGCCGCGCGCGTCACCACCCGCTCCAGTTCCTCGACCGTGTAGAATTGCAGCCGCACCGGGATGCCGAAGCGATCGCGCAGTGGCGTCGTCAGCAACCCCTGCCGCGTCGTCGCGCCGATCAGCGTGAACCGCGGCAGGTCGATGCGGACGGAGCGCGCGGACGGTCCCTCGCCAATCATCAGGTCGAGCGCGCGGTCCTCCATCGCCGGGTACAGCACTTCCTCGACCGCGGGCTGCAAGCGGTGGATCTCGTCGATGAACAGCACGTCGCCATCCTCGAGATTGGTCAGCAGCGCGGCCAGATCGCCCGACTTGGCGATCACCGGCCCCGAGGTGGCGCGAAACCCCACCCCCATCTCGCGCGCGACGATCTGCGCGAGCGTCGTCTTGCCGAGCCCGGGTGGCCCGAAGAACAGCACGTGATCCAGCGCATCGCCCCGCGACTTAGCGGCCTGAATGAAGATGCGCAGGTTCTCGCGTGCGGCCTTCTGCCCGACGAATTCGTCGAGGCTCTTCGGGCGTAGCGCGGCGTCGACGTCTTCGGGACGCTTGGCAGCGGTCAGGATGCGGTCTGTATCGGTCACCCACCCGCGATAGCGCGCTCGCGGTGAAGGGGGCAAGGCGGCTATGGGGGGCAATGACCAACCACACCGTACGTCCTGACCTGTATCTGCTGGGTGGAGTCTCGCCCGCGCTGGAGGCGACGCTCGCCGAGCGCTTTACGTTGCACCGCAAGGATCCCCCAGCGACGACGCGTGCGATCGTCGGCGGCGGGAGCAGCGTGGTCGCTGCGGCGTTGCTCGATCGCCTGTCGGCGCTGGAGATCATCGCGATCCACGGCGTCGGTTATGATGGAATCGACCTTGCTGCGGCCAAGGCGCGCGGCATCGCGGTGACGACGACGCCCGACGTGCTGACCGACGATGTCGCAGACCTCGCGATCGGACTGATGCTGGCGGTGCAGCGGCGGATCGTCGCGAACGACCGCGCGGTACGCGACGGCGGGTGGCAGATCGACCTTTCTCGACGCGCCAGCGAGCGACGGATCGGCATCTTCGGGCTGGGCCGGATCGGCAAGGCGATCGCCAGGCGCGCCGCGCCGTTCGCGACCGAACTCCATTATACCGCACGCTCCGCCAAGCCGGATTTCGCAGGCGTGTTCCATGCCGACATCGCCTCGCTCGCGGCGGCGTGCGATGTGCTGATCATCGCCGCACCGGGTGGCGATGCGACGTCGCATATCGTGGACGCCCAGGTTCTCGCGGCGCTCGGCGAGGACGGCATCCTCATCAACATCGCTCGCGGTAGTCTGGTCGACCAACCTGCTTTGGTAGCGGCACTCGAAGACGGAACGATCGCCGGCGCCGGGCTCGACGTGTTCGCCGACGAACCTGCCGTTCCCGATGCGCTCAAGACGATGGATCAGGTCGTCCTGTCACCCCATCAAGGAAGCGCGACCGTCGATGGCAGGGCTGCGATGGCGGCGTTGGTCATCGCGAACCTCGACGCGCATTTTGCCGGACGACCGCTGCCGAGTGCACTCTGAGACTGGGACTTTGGGAAACAAAGCCCCCCTTCCGTTCGCCCTGAGCGAAGTCGAAGGGTGTGCCCCAAGAGAAGGTGCTTCGACTTTGCTCAGCACGAACGGAAGGGGGGGGTGAGACCAAGCTTAAGAACCAACCGAACGGGTCCGAAACTACGACTTAGACGCTTTCCGCAGCGCCAGCCGCACGAGCGCATCGAGCGAAGCACCCGGCCCCAGCTCTTCGTCCGCCGCCGCCACCGCGACGCTCGCTTCGTTCGGCCGAAAGCCGAGGTTGAGCAGCGCCGACACCGCATCCGCAGACCCCCCCGGCGCGGCATTGACCACCGCCGGTCCAAGCCCGAGCGCGATGCCGCCGATTTTGTCCTTCAATTCCATCACGATCCGCTGCGCGAGCTTGGGCCCTACGCCGTTCGCCCGCGCGACCATCGCCTTGTCGCCACTGGCGATCGCGCGTGAGAGATCGACCGGCTCCAGCGCCGACAGGATCGCAAGCGCGACGCGCGCGCCCACCCCCTGCACGCCGGTCAGCAACCGGAACCAGTCGCGCTCGTCCGCGCTCGAAAATCCGACAAGCCGCTGGAAATCCTCGCCGACCAGCAATTCGGTGAACACCGTGCACGCCTCGCCGATCGGTCCCAGGGCCGACAGCGTCCGCGCCGACGCGCCGACAAGATAGCCGACGCCGCCGACGTCGATCACGGCGTGGTCGATGCCGGTCGAGTCCAGCCGTCCTTTGAGATGCACGATCATTGCCGCGATCGGTAGAACATGGCGTGCGTCCCGTCATCCTCTCAAAATTCGCGGCCGCCTACGGGAGCCGATCGAACCCCGTATAGGCCTTCAGGTCGGCGGCGCTCGCGCCTGTCAGTTCGGCGAGCCCCGGTCCGGCCAGATCGTCGGGCAGATGCCGCCTGCCATCACCGTCGAGCATGCCCAGGAACCGCTCGATGATCGTGACGATGACGACCTCGGGCCGTTCGGAGCGCAGCAGGTCATATTGGAGGCTGTCCGAACTCATCACCACCAGTCGCGAAAAGGTCGGGATCAGATGCGGGATGATGTAGTTCGCGAACGAATCGCGGAACAGCACGCAGCGAGGCAGGCCTTGATCGCTGCTCTCGTAGATCGACACCGCGCCGCGCGCGAAAATCCTGTTCTCGAACACCCGCTGGAATGGTCGCGCGATCCGGTGATCGACGGTGGTGGCGATTTCGTCCTGTTCGGGTTCGAGCCGCACACCGAGATCGCCGATATGCGTCCGGTCGGCGAAGCGCAGATCGGTCTCGGCGATCCGGATCGGCAGCGACACCGACTCAGCCAGGCTATCCATTAGCAGGTCATACGCCAGGAACCCCGCGTAGAAGGTCCAGTGCGTGTCGGTCTTCAGATAGGTTTCGCGGAGGGCGCGCGCGTCGATCAACGGCTGCAACGGATAGGAGCACAGCGCGCGCGTCTCGGGATCGAGACTGTCCAGGATCTGCACTGCAGGGCGGTTGTCGGATAGCGCGAAACCGGGTGGCAGCTTGTCGGCATAGACGACGTGCTTTTCCGGAATGATCATCATCCGGAACGCGATGTCGTTCGCCTTGCACCACGCCGCGCGCGTCTCGATGCTGTCGCGCCACACCGCAATCTCGCGGGGGCCGAGCGGCAGCGCGCCGGTGATCTGGTCGATCGCCTCATGGTCGCGGTGGAACAGATACCCGTCAGCGCCCTGGACGACGTCTGCCGCCAGCCGGGCGCGCGTGTCGCCGGCGATGCTCATGAGCCCGCCCGGCTTTCACGCGCTCCGTCATCGCGCCGACGCCGGACCAGGGCGATCAACGCGCCGAGATCCTGCGCGCCGCTGCCGTCAGGTCCGAGATCGATGTTGAAGTGCTTCTCGATCCGGATCAACAGCGTGGCGTGCGCCAGCGAATCCCAGCCATCGACATCGTCGGCGGTGGTCGCCACGTCGACAGCTGCCGCATCGACGCCGAAGGTCTTGGCGACGATCGCAAATATTCGCGCGCAAACATCGTCCTGGTTCATATCTCAGTGTGTCGACCCGCAAGATATTTTACAATGTTTTCGGTACGACTGATCTTCCCCGACGTCGACTTTATCAGCCAGCCCGGCGCGACTATCGAGATCGTCTTCGGAACCAGACCCAGCAAATCAAGGAGTTGAATCTTCACCGCCCGGCGAAGTGCAGAATCTTCGATTGCCCCGCCATCTTCGATCGCCCCGCCATCTTCGACGGGGCCGCTGCGCTCGACGACGACATGGCAGGTTTCACTGCCGATCGTGTCTGCGAACAGCCCGAACGCGACCGCGCGCCCCGCCTTTACGCCGACGACTTCGTTCAGCACCTGCTCGATCTCGTGCGCATAGAAATTCTTCCCGAGCAGGATGATCCGATCGGTCTTGCGGCCGAGCACGTACACCTCACCCTCGTGGAGGAATCCGAGATCGCCTGTCCGGAACCAGCCGGTGCTGAAGCTCGCAGACGAGTCCTGCCGGTAATAGCCCGTGAAGACAAAATCACCACGCACCAGGATTTCGCCGATCGCGTCCGCCCCATCGATCCGGACTTCGATGCCGTCGATCGGCGGCCCAGCGCTGCACAGGCTGATGCGATCGTCTCCGACGACATCCAGCCGATGGCGTCGCAAGCCATCGGCCGAGACCGAGTATCGGCGTGCTGGTACGCCCAGTCGCGTCTGTGTGACGGCGAACACCGTTTCCGCCATTGCGTAACACGCATGCACCTGCGCGGCCGATACGCCCCACCGACCGAATGCCGCAATGAATCGGTCGACGCTGGCCGGCTTGCACGGTTCGGAACAATTAATGAAAGCACGGACCCGCGAAAGATCGACCCGCCGGCTGTCTACCGCAGCATTCGTCAAGTGGTCGAACGCAAAATTGGGCAGCCAGACCAACGTGCCGTCGTGATCGGCGACCAGATCGAACAGCGAAAGCGGGTTTGACAGCCAGTCGAACGGATCGACGATCACCGCGCGCACGCCGGTCAGTAGCGGCATCAGCAACGTCGTGACGAAACCCATGTCGTGATACAGCGGCAGCCACGAACAGATCACGTCGTCGCTGGTTAGGCCGATCGCCGCGGCATAGCTCGCGATATGGTGGCTGATGGCGCGAGATGTCAGCGTCACGCCCTTCTTCAGCCCGGTCGTGCCCGAACTATGCTGCAGACAACAGACCGCGTCCGGATGCCAGTCCCACGCGATCGGATCGCCGTCGTCGGGCACTGCGTCCACCGTGGTGACGATCGCCAGCAGGTCTGCTGCTAGCGCGTCGGCGAAGGTCGCGGCGTTGATCGTATCGGTGACCAGAATGCCGCCGCCGATATGCCGGAACAACTGGGTATGGCTGTCCCAGAACCGCGCCGGATCCTGCTTGATAGACGGCAACGGCATCATCGCCGGAACACAGCCGGCCAGGATCGCGCCTACGAACGCGTAGAGCAGGTCGGGTGACGATCGAAGCGCGATCAGTACCACGGTGCCGGGCGCCGCGCCGGTGCCCCTATAGAGGTGCGCGTATCGCTGCCCTCCGTCCCACAGCATCGCGTGCGTCACGACCGCGTTTCCGCCGGCACGCGCGAGGACGAACTGCACCTTCGATGGTGCGGCATTGCAGCGCGCGATGAAACTCGCGAGCAGCCCGGCGGGTTCGCTGGGCCGCCGCGTCATCCGCACAGGGCCGACAGCCGCGCGCTGACGGCGATGTCATGCGCCTGCAACGCGGTGCGGAACGTCTTCGCGAGCGCGGCGCGGCGCGTGTCGAACGCTGCCCCCGCGTCGGCGGTCCAGGCGGTCGCGACGACCTCGCGCAGGTCGGATACCGGATCGTCATCGAAAGATCGCGACGGTATCGCCATCGTCTCGGCCATTTCGCGCGTGCGACTGTCGACATGCAGGACGACTCCCGGTCGCTCGGCCTGGATGGCGAGCGCCACGCCGTGAAACCGCGGTCCGATCGCATAATCATAGCGCCGCAGAAAGCTCATCCAGGTCTGGCTGTCGGTAAAGACGAAGGCACGCCGACGCCCCCACTCCACAACCTGCGCACCGTCGAGACCGGGCAGCAACCGCTGTGCGAGCAGCGCGAAATCGACGCTTTGGGTATCGGCAAGGTCCGACCGGGCCAGCGCGATCATCGTCTCGGGATGCTGAACGATATAGCAACCATCGTGACGATCCGCCGCGACGATCAGGCGGTGTTCGGGCGCCATGTCGGCATGGTGATGGTGCCCGGCCGCGATCGCCGGTCGCGTCCCGAGCCCTGCGGCGACCCGCGCCGCGATCCGCCCGCCCAGGTCTCTCATCGGCGACAGGAACAGCGACGGACAGCCGATGATCGTCGAGGCATAGCCGTTGCGAGCCAGGATCTCGGCCGTATACGCGCCGCGGACGAGCATGGCGGGTGCCGCGCCGGCGGCGGCCGCGACGACGTCCAACGCAGCGCGGGTGCCGTCCTTCAACGCGAGAGTCGCGCCAATACCCGGCGCCTGCGCACCAAGACCAACCAGCAGGACGGGCAACCCGAACGCCGCGAGACGTGCTGCCCAGCCCGACAGATCGACATGATCACCAAGCTGGTTGGCACACGCCACAACGAGAATATCAGCGTGAGCGCGGACGATTTCGGGGGGCGTACTCCACGTAATCATGTGCGAGGCGGCCAACGACGCGACCAGCCCGTCGACATAGGCGACATTACCCGAATTGCCGCCAAGCGCCTCGGTCAGCGTCGCAGCGTCGGCGGTCGGGATACGGCCCGCGTCGCCCAGTTGCCGGATCGACAGGTTCGGCAAAATCGCGACACGGCGACGAGTCTTCGAGACAGTCATGGTAATCTTTCACAGCGAGGTCGAAGCCTGCGGTCACGCGTACATGCACACGCGCCGGCGCCGGATACGCGAAATTGGCGCCAGCGGTCTGCCGCCCTAACTTTATGGGGTCTTCCCGGCGCTCCACAGCAAGGGCGCGGCGGGTGGGTCGCATGCGACGGGTGCGGTTCTCGAACAGGATCGAGGCTTGTCGCCATGCGCGACCTGGGCAAACCATCTGAGCGTGCCGACCTTCTGGCCATCGACCCCGTTTTCGAGGACGATCACCTGGCGCGTCGAGACGTCCTCCATCCCTTTGGGAAACGCGGGAGAGGCCACGGCGTTCGGCCTCGCACTGCCGGCGTCTCCTGCATCGGGTACCGTCGCGAGCGTCTGCAGGTCGAGCTGCACACGTCGTCGATCCCGACCGGCAAACGCAATGCGGACCCGCGCGGACTTCGGCTGCTGGTCGAGGATCCATACCGCCGGCAGATTGGGCAACGCGCCCTTCCCCGCGACGATCGACGGGGTTCGCGACGTCGCGATCTCGCGGATGCGCCACCCGCCCCGGCCCGGACGTGCCGCCACGATCGCGGGTCCGTTCGCGGCGTCATAGCGGACCTTGCCCTTCGTCTCGGCATAGCGCGGATACAGGATCACCGGCGCGCCATCGGCTGCAAGCGCGAGGTCGAGCCGGTTGACGAGCCCGGCATCCTCACCGACGTTCTCGACCAAATCCATCGTATCGGGGCTCAGCGGTGCCGCAATCGGACGGCCGTTCGCCGTGAACCAGGTTTGGAAATTTTTGGTTCGTGCGTAGGATACCGCAAAATTCGACGCGACGTCGGGCGTTCGCCGCCACACGACCGCGACATGGACATAGCCGTCCGCGCCGGTCCTGAAAGTGCTCGGATACGCACTGACCGGACCCTTTCGGTCGTGATCGGCAAAGATCGACCCGATCCGCTGCCATCGCCCGTCCTGCCACCTGTTGAGCAACCAGCTGCCGTTTCCCGAGCCGCCGGTGCGGTACATGAAGACGAGGTTGCCGTTGCCGTCATGCAGGAACCGCGGATAGGTCGCGCGCAGTTCGTCGCGGCCGATCATCGATGCCGGGCGGATGCTGCCGACATCACCGACGGTGCCGCGCGCATAGAACAACGGCGACGCATGCATGTTGCCGACGACGTGCACCGTATCGTCGGGGGCGATCGCGACCGCGAGGCTGTTGTGCGCGTCCCAGCCAGAGAACCGGGACGGCAGGCGTATCGAACAGGATACGCGCCGCAACGGATCGAAGCGCGTGACGGTGGCCCAGCGGTCGGCGTCGAAATAGGCCGCGAAGATTTGCCCACGCGCGGTGGCTGCCGCGCCGATCGCGGTCCCCACCCCGGTCCATACCCGGTCGAGTTCGATCGCCCCGCCACCCCGCCGCGCGTCGGCACCGAGCTGCGAACAGCGCGGTTCGCCCGCTACGGGTTGCGCAGCGAGGTCGGGTGCCTGGCACCCCGCCAGCACGGCGATCGTGGACCATAGGCCAAGGCCTATACGGCCGCGCTCGACCGCGTATGATCGGGCCGGGCATCCGAGCCACGCCGCTGAGAAGCGGTTCACTAGACGGTCGCATCGCGCGCGAGCAAAGGCGCCGGCCTCAGGCAAAGACATAGTCCGCCATCATCTCCCCGTTGAAACTCACATTGGGGAAATCCTTCTGCATGCTGTGCGTGTAGATGCTCGACACCTTGCCGTAGCTGTTGTCGTGCAGGTGTGTCGTGGTTCCCGACAGCGCGGAGGCCACGCCGACATGCAGCCGGTTGGTGGTGATCTCGGACGCGAGACGGGTGAATTCGAGCAGCATCCACGCTCCTCGATTGGCTTCGCGCGGTTTCACCCCGATCTGGAACACGATCGAGATATCGAAATTGGGTGCCCGCGGGATAAACGTCTTCTCGACGCCGTGCCGCATGCACGACATCTTCTTGCCGTCGATCGCCTCGGGCGTGAGCTTCGCGCGTTCGAGCAGCATCTCGCGGAACAAGTCATGGATCTCTGCGTCGCTCTCCATGTCGTCGTAAAGCTTGTCGGTATCGAGGAACAGCGCCAGATCGTGCGACAATTCCGCCTCGATCGACGGTGCATGCGCAAGGACGTGCTGGTGGGTCGGCAGCTCACGGCAATAGATCGTCGTTGCGGGCGCCAGCGACTGCAACAGCTCCTCGTTCCCACGGACCGAGTGCGGCAGCACGATGATGCGGTTATTGCCTGGCTGAAGCGCGCGGATCAGCGCCGACATGCCGTGGTAGAGCGGGACCAGATTGCCCCCGCCCGCCAACAGGACCGTTTCGTTCCGCAGGGCCTTGGCCTCGGCGACCGACGACAGGATCTCGACGTCGATATTATAATGGTCGAACAGCTGATAGGTCGCCGCAGCGATCAGCGAGTCCCCGGCGTTACCCGGATTCATGAAATATTTGATCGTCTTGTTACGGTGTCGGCGAAATAAATCCGCGAGATGACCATTTTTTCGTTCGAAATCTCTGGCGCATGAATCGTCCACGGTGAACTCCAATATTCTTGATCAGGATGGGACGGGGCTGTTGGCGACGAGCTGCCATTTCGCGACCATGTCCTTGGGCATGTCCGGCCTGGATTTGGTGCCCATCCAGACGTCGGCGACGCTGCCGACATCGATGGCGATCCCGCCGCGACGCTTGATCGCCGTACAATAGGCCTTCGACAGAATGCCTGCCGCGACGATGTATACCGCGCCCTCGAACGGCGGTCGGAGCTGTTCCAGGATGTCCGGATAGGCGTCGGGATAATGCCGGATGTCCTTGTGAACCTTGGCGATCGACGCCTGCATCGGCACCAGGATCGTCTCCGTCCGCGCCACTTCGGCCTTTTCGCGAAACACCCGCTCGAGGTCCGGGTAACACGTGACGAAGCCCAGATACGGCTGTTTATGCAGGATATTGAAATAATGCGGCAGCAACGACCGGCTGAACCAGGTGCTTGCCCAGATCTTCTCCGACAGCTTGGCGAGATCGGTGGCATCCGCCAGATAATTATACACGCCGCGCATGCCGCACATGCCGCGGACGTCGAGATCCGGAAGGTCCGTAGAAAAGCTCTTGTCGATCGTCCCGCGCTCGGGACCACCGATGAGATCGGCTTCCGCGATCCCCTCCATGACCGTGTCGAGGAAGAACTGCTTATGCTCGACCATCAAGGTATTCGAGCCGAAGTAGATCCGCGAAATCTTGGTAAGATTATACGTGGTCAAATGCGGGTAGATATCGAGCCCCGAGAACAACACGTTGCCGTCGGCGTCGCCGAGCCGGATCAGCGACGCGGGCCTCTTCGCGGCGATCGCCTTGCGTAGGAAAGCGGCGATCGGGCCGCCCGCGCTATTGCCGACATAGCTCGCCGCCGCGCTGCCGACGACGTCGTCATACTGGCGCAGACACCGATCGCGATCGAACGCGGTTGCATACTGCATATACTCGTCGGCCGCGTCCTGGCCCGGTGGCCACCACGTATTGCCGGCTAGGTTATAGGAATTCATCGTAGGGGCCGTCCTTTTGTACTGCGCCGAAACATCGTTCAGTCCAGGATTCTTGCATCGATTTCCGCACTGAATGCCCTGCGCATCCAGAACGGACTCTTCGACAACAGGTACAGCCAGTCCGCATCGCCGGTGACCGGGTCCGCTTCCTCGATCCGCAGGACGATCGCGTCCGGAACGAGCTGTGCGAACTCCGCTTCAAAATCGCGCCCCAGGACGCGGTAAGCGCCGCCACGCGCGGCATCGGCCCGGCCCCAATCCTCGGTCTTTTCGCGCGTCGTCGGGTTCGGATAGGATAACAGCATCAAGCCGTCGGCGGTCATCACGCGGACCAGCTCGGCCAGCGTCTTGCGGTGCGCGGGGACACGGTGGAGCACATTCGCCGCAACGATGAACCCAAGGCTGTTGCTCTGGCGCGCGGGCAGCCCTGCATCGGCATGCTCGATCCCGAACAGCTCGACGGATTTGAACCAGGGCTTGGGAATGCCACTCGGCTCGCCCCATAGCAGCAACGGAAGATGCGCGAACGTCTCGCGCAGCTGCAATTTATCGATGACCGCGCGGGCGATACGGTGCCGTTCGAGCGACCGGCACGTGCCGCATTGCGGCGGTTTGCGCGACCGGCTCAGCCGGTTGTTCTGCGCTGGGACGAACGTCGTCCCGTTGCAGATATTGCAGCTCACGGTCATGATCGATCCCCCGTCACGTCGGCCGCTGTGCCAGGCCCAGAACATCAAGGACGTCGTCGACCCGCGACGTCCAGGACACCGAACTCAATACCTTCTTGCGCTGCACCGTCGTTGGCGCCTTTTGCTTGCCGGCCACCACGCGCGTGATCGCGGCGAGGAACGAGTCGTGATCCGCGGCGATCGTCGCATAGGGGCCGATGTCGCCGATATTGGCGACGTCGGTCGTCACGATCGGGACGTTCAGCGCGAAATAGACGTAGAGCTTCAGCGGGTTCATGCTCTCGCTGAGTTCGTTGCGCAGGTGCGGCACCATCGCGACGTCGAACGCGCGGATATACCGCGTCGCATCCTCATAGGGTTTCACCCCGAGGATATGGATGTTCGGACGCGCGCCGAGTGCGAGCACGTCGGGCCGATCATGCGCCGACCCGATCAGCACCACGCTGCCGCCGGGGAAAGCGTCGGCGACCTTGCCGATCAGCTCCAGATCGACCCGGTCGCGCAGATTGCCGACATAGCCGAGGATCGGCCGGGGCAGATGCGCGAGATCCTCCGGCACCGCCCAGCTATGCGACAGATCGAACATCTCCGCGCCGTTCGGGATGACGCGGATATCCTCGCGGATCGCCGCGAACCCTTCGCGTACCGGTTCGCAATTGGCGAGGACGAGATCGGCATCGCGCAAGATCTCGTCATACGCAGCATGGACACGCGTCCGATGCGGTTCGCGGCTGGGGAATCGGCGCTGGTCGTCGATCACGTCGGCGACGATACAGCCCGGGTTCACGACCGATTTGACCATCGTATAATCGAATACCACCGGGCACACCCACAACACCGGCGAGTCGCCGATATTGGCCGCGCGCAGCTCCGATCGGATGAAATCCTCATACCCATCGCGCGGCGGCAGATCGGTGCCGAGATAGCGTTGCGGCGACGTCTCGGCGCGGAACAGGAACGTCCGTCGCAACAGGTTCGTCGTATCCGCCTGACGCAGCACGCGTCGGATGGTGTTGACGTACACCAAGTTTCCCTGGTGCGCGGTCGCCTCCGCGCCGTGCTTGGCCTGCTTGTCGAGATCGGTCGCGCTGATTGGCGAATCGAAATGGAGGACCTGGTTCACCGCTCCCGATTTGAGCAGATACCGCGCCATCATATCCGACCGGCGACCGTAGATGTCCGAATCGTTCTGCTTCCACAGGAAGACGACATCGGGTTTGCGATTCTGCCAGATCGCCGGACCGGCCCACCCCTTGGCAAAGCGCGGCAGCGGCTCGCCCGACACCTGCTCGACCGCCGCGAACAGCGCGTCGAACGCCGGTATTATCGGCCTGGATACCGTGCGTGCAGCCTCGAACGCCAGATCCAGCCTCGCCGAATTCACGCTATAGCTGAGTTCGGTCAGATAATGATCGCGGACGCGCTGCTTGGTCGCCGGCGCAATGCCCTGCGCGCTGATCTTGCGCAGTTCGTCCTTGAGTTGCGCGGCATCGTGGACCGCGATGATCGCCCCCGCCGCAATCAGATCGCGCAGCGGCGGCACCGGCGTCGCGTATACCGGCACGCCGAGCGCCATCGCATCGGTCAGCTTGGCGGGAATCTGGTAGCCCGATATCGCCGATGTCGGATCCTGCAACAGGAACACCGCATCGGCAATCGACACCAGTTCCGCGAGCCGGGCCCAAGGCTGATCGCCGTGCAGCCCGATCCGCGCCTTCTTGTATTTGGCAAACCGGCTCGACGTGCGCTTGTCGGTGACCGTTCCGATCACACACAGCGCAAGCGTGTCGTCGGCAAGCTCCTCGAGTGCGTCGGCGATCTCGAACACGCCCTTGTGCGGTCGCGGCGTCCCGAGGAACAGGATCACCCGATCCGCGTCGGTGTAGCCGAATTCGGCACGGACCTTCTGTCGATCGTACAAGGCGGGATCGAACACGCGTTCGTCGCGGCCATGGCGGACGACGATACCGCCGAACCGCTCCTGCAAGGCGTAGTTTGAGACGGTCACGCCATCGCATTCGGCGATCAGCCCTTCGGCGAATCGCGTGAAGATCTCGCCATAAGGCTTGTCGAGGATCCGCGGGTCTTCGGTGATCGCGGCGATCAGATCGTCGAGGCTGGCGGGGTCGCGATTGGGGAAGAAACCGAGCTCGTGATCGTCGACGTCGACGATCATCGGGCACGCATTGGCCTGCTTGATCATTGCGCCGATGAACAGGCTCGAGAAACGCGCCTTGCCGACATGGACGACATCACATTTGACGCGCGCGGCGATCGCGCGCGCACCCGCGACGAACTCGGCGAAGCTGCCCGCGGGATAGGCGTGCATCGTCATCGTCGCGGCGGCGATCGGCGGCCAGATCGTCGCGCCGTACATCGGGAACATCGGCCCGACGAGTTCGACGACGCTGTTGCGCGATGCCATGTCCGCCAGCAGGAACGCTCGCCCGACCGGATTGTGCGCCATATCCCACGACACGACCGCGACGCGGCGCGTGGCGGCAACCGCGGTAGCGCTCTTGCCGGGATCACCGCCGACCACCGGCGAGTGCTCCGGCACCGCATCCGACGCGTCGACCACGAGTGCCGATTTCGCCTCGATCGCCGACTTCGCTGCGGCCCCCGTTCCCCGCGCGCCGGCCAGCGTCATGCGTTTGGTCCCCGCACCCAGCCGCTCGCCGGTCGACGCGCGCAGACTGACTTGGTGATCGGCGCCATCGAGCAGCAAGGTCGGCAGGGGTACGGCAAAACCATGCGTGGCGACCTTGGCGACGTCCTCGGCCAGCGCATCGACGGACGCGTCCGGTATCGCCGAACCGACCAATCGGCCATCGACGAACAGCAGGACTTCGGCATCGACCTCGGGCAATTCGGCCCAGCCGACCAGACGGTCGCCGCGCAACCCGACCACCTCTCCGGACGGGCGCTTTGCGCGCGTATGTGCGCCGGTCGCCTTGACCGGGTCGATCGCCGCCGCACCATTGCGCGCCGGACCGGACCGGGGTGCCAAATCGTCCGCGCGGGTCCCGCCCTTACCCGACTGCGCCACAACCGGATGCGCCGGACCAGCCGCGAGCGCGATCTCCGACGGGGCCGCCTGAAGAACGGTGTATCGCTTCGTCGACGCCGCCGAGGCCGAGGCCGAGGCCGTTGCCGCAGAGGCTGAAGCCGTTGCCGCATGACTGGTAAAATCGACCGATTCGAGTTCCACGGTGCCGGGGCCGCTCGAAAACTGCATGGCGAAGAAATACGGGGTGCCGGATACGAGATCGCTCATCGGCATCTCCAGCTCATAGTCCCGGGCATCGCCCTCGATCGAACGCTGCTGCGTCGAAAGCTTTTTGGCAAAGATCCGTTTGCCCTGCGCATTGGCCTTGAGCAGCGCGATCCATTCGAGATCGAGCCCGGCTTCGGCATCACTGGCGGCACTTGCCCGCAGCCGTACCACGGCGCGGCGCCCCCGTTCGACCCCCGTCAACTCGATCGGCTGCCACAGCCGGACCCAGCTCAGTGCCGAACGGATGTGGAGCCTCACCCCCTGCGTCTTCGGCGAGGCCTTTGCCGGCCCCGTGTCGCCAGCTGCAGCTGCGCCGTATTCGACGAACCAGTTCTGACAGAACTGCCCCATGTTCCGGCGGGCCGATACTGCAGGATCATGATCCGTAAACGTCGGATTCTGCAAAAGATTATACGTCATAGGAAACGGCGCTCTTTCGCGATGAGTATCTACACGACGCAACGTACGTGTTTGGCGAATCAAATGCCCCGCAGATCTTCTCAGATTTATGCCACTTGGTCACGCCTGCCCGGCATTAGCAATACAAACGAATCCTGCATCTTTACCTTTCGGGGAAAGCATTTCTTACAATTGGCGACCTACCGGAACTGGTATTCCGACTTTAGCGATTAAGATCGCTGGATATTGCCAGACAATGCTTGAAGCCATAATTGTATTGGAGATCGTCGCGGGAAATAGGATCGAGATCACTATTTAGCGTGGGGATCGAAGCGACCTCGATACCGCCAGCCATCACCGACGCGCCATAACGCAACGCCGCCCGTCTGGACGGGCGGCGCATCGATGACCTTAACCGGGGAAGCTTGAAGCGGGATTTCTCCCGTCGGGATCAGGCACCCATGCCTGTTCGTCGCGATAGTGCCGCCGCGCTGGCGACATGATGCGCGTGCGTGATCGCCACGGCGAGCGCATCCGCGGCGTCGGGCCCCGCGAGCTTGGCGCCCGGCAGCAGGACGGCCATCATCGCCTGGATCTGTTTCTTGTCCGCGCCGCCGGTGCCGACGACGCCCTTCTTGACGGTCGAGGGGTGGTATTCGCCGATATGGAGCCCGGCCCCCGCCGCGGCGAGCAATACGACGCCGCGGGCCTGGCCCAGTTTCAGCGTCGACTGCGCGTTGGTGTTGCCGAGCACCTCCTCCACCGCGGCGCCGTCGGGGCGCTCGGTGCGGATGACGTCGATCAGCGCGTTGTACAGCGCGGTCAGGCGGCGGGGGAGCGCCATCGACGGATCGGTCTTGATCTGGCCGTTGGCGATATGGCTCAGGCGGTTGCCATCGGCCCGAATGACTCCCCAGCCTGTGGTGCCGAGGCCGGGGTCTAGCCCTAGAATGATCATGAAGATTGATTCACGCGAAGGCGCAAAGGCGCGAAGGTGTCGCATACTCGACAGGTGTGCCGCGTCAGCGGCACCCTCATCAGTGATCTTGACCACCGAACAGACATTCCGCCTTCGCGGATCACTAGCCCACGCGAAGCTCTTCGCGCCTTTGCGCCTTCGCGTGAACCAGTCTTCATCTCAACCCAGCGACTCCATGATCTCGTCGGAGATTTCGTAATTGCCCCACACGGTCTGCACGTCATCGTCGTCGTCGAGCGCGTCGATCAGCTTGAACAGCGTCGCCGCATCGTCCGCACCGACCGCAACCATGACCTGCGGGCGCCAGGCGAGCTTTGCGCCTTCGGCCTCGCCGAGCTTGGCTTCCAGCGCCTTGGCCACCTCGTGTAGGTCGCCCTGCGCGGTCCAGACCTCATGGCCGTCCTCGCTCGACGTGACGTCCTCGGCGCCCGCTTCGAGCGCCGCTTCGAACACCGTGTCGGCGTCGCCAGCACTCGCCGGATACGAGATAAGCCCGACGCGGTCGAACGCGTGGCTGACCGAACCGCCCGCGCCCAGATTGCCGCCGTTCTTGCCGACCGCGACGCGCACGTTGGTCGCGGTGCGGTTGCGGTTGTCGGTCAGCGCCTCGATGATCAGCGACACGCCGCCGGGACCGAAGCCCTCGTAGCGGATCTCTTCGTAATTCTCGGCATCGCCGCGGCTCGCCTTGTCGATCGAGCGCTGGATGTTCTCCTTCGGCAGCGACGCCGCCTTGGCCGCGTTCACCGCCGCGCGCAGGCGCGGGTTCATGTCGACGTCGGGCAGGCCCATCTTGGCCGCGACCGTGATTTCCCGGCTGAGCTTGCTGAACGCCGACGAGCGCTTCTTGTCCTGCGCGCCCTTGCGGTACATGATATTCTTGTATTTGGAATGGCCTGCCATCGGTGCCTCTTTAGCTGATGGCCCCGCTCTTAGGCGTCAGGCGCGGATTTCGCCAGACCGTCGATTTTCCGCTCGATCGCGTCGAGACGGTCCAGCACCAGATGGTCGATCTTGTGATGCACGCGCAGGATGTCGAGTTCGGCGCGCAGATTGGTCTCGTAGTCGAGGCTCGCGGCCAAGCGATCCTTCGCCGATTGCCGGTTCTGGCTCATCATGATGACGGGCGCCTGGATCGCCGCCACGGTCGACAGCATAAGGTTGAGAAAGATGTAGGGATACGGATCGAACGCCATCCCGAAATGGCCGAGGATGTCCGAATTGAGGATCATCCAGCCGAACAGGATGACGGCAAAGACGATGATGAAGCCCCACGACCCGCCAACCGCCGCGACCTTGTCCGCCAGCCGCTCGCCATAGCTCGAGCGTTCGTCGGAGACGTCGCCAGCGTCGCGGCTGACGACCGTGCCCGCCTCGATCCCCGCAAGGACGCGGCGCTCCTCATCGTCGAGCTCGCCCGGCGCCTTGCCGAGAAGACGTTGCGAGAGATCGGCGAGCGGGGAGTGTGTGGCCATCCTCAAAGGCCTAGCCCGGAATGCGGATTATGCCAGCGCGCAAAGCCCCGCTTGCGACGCAAGCCGCAAAGACTCCTTGCTCCCACACGCCCGCACCTGCCAAACGCGCGGCATGACGGTTAGCGTGAATATGGGCACCGACGGCAATGGTACTGCCGTCGGCGTCGACCTGGAGGAACTACTCGCCACCCGCCTGTTGGTGCAGGGCAATTCGGGCTCGGGGAAATCGCATCTGCTGCGCCGGCTGCTCGAGCGATCGGCGGGGCATGTCCAGCAGATCGTGATCGATCCGGAGGGCGATTTCGTGACGCTTGCCGGGCCGCACGGCCATGTCGTGATCGAGGCGGGCGACTATAGCGAACGCGAGATTTCGCGGATCGCCACGCGGTTGCGCGAACACCGGACGTCGGCCGTGCTGAGCCTCGAAGGGCTCGAGGTCGAGGGGCAGATGCGGTGCGCCGCGTCGTTCCTGTCCGCGCTGTTCGATGCGCCACGAGAGCATTGGTATCCGGTGCTGGTGGTGGTCGACGAAGCGCAGATGTTCGCGCCCGTCACCGGCGGTGAGGTTTCGGAAGAGGTACGCCGTGCGTCGCTCGCGGCGATGACCAACCTGATGTGCCGCGGGCGTAAGCGCGGGCTTGCCGGGGTGATTGCGACGCAACGTCTGGCGAAGCTTGCGAAGAACGTCGCGGCGGAGGCGTCGAACTTCCTGATGGGTCGCACCTTCCTCGACATCGACATGGCGCGCGCGGCCGACCTGCTCGGGATGGAGCGGCGGCAGGCGGAGGCGATTCGCGATCTCCAGCGGGGCACGTTCATGGCGCTCGGGCCGGCGGTATCGCGGCGGCCGATCACGGTGAAGATCGGCGACGTCGCGACGTCCGCGCGGAGCGGCAGCCCCAAGTTGACGCCGTTGCCGAGCGCTGCGCCGATGGACTTGCAGGATTTGCTGTCCGAGCCGGTGGTCGACGCGCCCGAACTCGGCCTGATGTTCGATTCGCGGCCGCGTCGCGTGCCGGCGGAGGAACTGCTCGACGGCATCGCCCGCCCGCCCGAGCCGCGTACCGCCGCGCCGCCGCCGCCGGAGAAGACCGACGACGAGGTCGAGGCGGTCTACGCCGACGTCTTCCGCGCGATCGTCGAGGATCCGGAGTCGACGTTGCGTCCGCCGTCGGTGCTGTTCCAGGATTTCCAGGTGCGGTGTCGGATGGGGGGGCTGGCTAAGCCGCCGCTCGATTTGCCGGGTTTCGTGCGGCGTCTGAGTTGCGCGCGTGCGGGGATATTCGACATGACCGATGAAGCCTGGACGGCGGCGCTGGACGTGGCGAGCGGCCTGCCGGACGACATGCTGGGGGCGTTCCTGCTGGTGGCGCGGGCTGCGCGCGAGGGCGAACCCTGCCCGTCGGACGCGCGGATCGCAGCGACGTACGGCACGAGTTCGCTAGGCCGAGTGAAGCGTCTGATCGGCTATATCGAGAGCCGGGAGTTGATCGTGTGCCGGACTGATCTGGCCGGTAAACGCTCGATCACGATACCCGGGCTGGGGTGGACGACGTTGCCGGCGGAAGCGGCATAAGGTCTCGCTCGCGCGTCATTAGATTGACTCCCCCGTCGTCCCAGCGAAAGCTGGGATATTCCGCGGCGAGGAGTGCGCCCGTCCCACACAATACGGGCTGTTAGGCGGGCGCGTTCCTCCTCGCCGCAGGAGATCCCAGCTTTCGCTGGGATGACGGAGGGGGGCTGGAGGCTCGACATGGCGCATGGCGGTTGGGTCTACATAATGGCGAACAAGCCGTACGGCATGCTGTACATCGGCGTCACCGCGTATCTGGCTTCGCGCGTTCACCAACATCGGATCGATACCGGGTCCGCCTATTGCCGGCGGTATGGTTTGAAGATTCTGGTGTTCGCCGAGCAGCATGGAACGATCCAGGACGCGATCGCTAGGGAGAAGATGCTGAAGGCTTGGAAACGGTCGTGGAAGGACGAATTGATCGCGACGATCAATCCTGAGTGGGCGGACCTTTACGACCAGCTTCATTGAAGCGGTCACCTAACCCATAAACCGTCATCCCAGCGAACGCTGGGATCTCCTGCGGCGAGGAGGAACGCGGCCGGTCAAACAACCAGCGCTGCGTAGTTTGGAAACGCTCCTCGCCGCGGAATATCCCAGCTTTCGCTGGGATGACGGCAATCAGACGAACCTCAGATCATCCCCAACGCCTGGAGATACACCTCGAGGATCGCCTCCTCCTCCTGATATTCTTCCTTCTTCTTCTTCCGGATCGACAGGATCTTGCGGATCGCCTTGGGGTCGTACCCGCGGCCCTTGGCCTCAGCCATCACGTCCTTGATGTCGTCCGAGATACCCTTCTTCTCTTCTTCGAGACGCTCGGCGCGCTCGATCAGCAGGCGCAGTTCGTCCGCTGCGACCGCGCCGCCGCCCATGCCGTGTTGCCGTTCGTCAGACATCGAAAATTCCCCACTCGCCAGCGCCACGCGCCAGCCCAAAGCCAATCGAGATACAAGCCCGCACCGGTGACCGCCGTCTCACGACGTCGTGAATCATGCCGCTGCTGGTGCGGGACGGCGTCTAGGCGTTTACCGTGCTTGGCTCAATCGCCTGAATCGAACGGCGCGTTCTTCGCGACGCTCGCCTTCATCCGTTCGAGCTGCTCAGGGCTCGCATCGCGCTGATGGTGCGCCTTCCACTCCGCATAGGGCATTCCGTACACCGTCTCGCGCGCTTCGTCCTTCGACAGGCCGCCCGCTTCCTCGACCCAGTCCGACAGGCAGTTGCGGCAAAAACCGGCGAGCCCCATCAGGTCGACATTCTGCGCGTCCTCGCGGTGGCGAAGGTGGCGGATCAGGCGGCGGAAGGCTTTCGCCGCTACGGCATCGTCCAAAGTATCGAGGCGATCGGGATTCATTCGTATGCTCCGTGGTTGATCGTACGGAGATAGGGTTTAAGGCCCGTCGCGGCAAAGACCTCCCCCAGGAAACGCCGAGGAAGACGCACCGCATGACCATGGCCATCGCCCCCCGTTCGCGGAAAGTCCGCATTCTCGCGACGCTCGGCCCTGCCAGCAGCACGCCAGAGATGATCGCAACGCTGTTCCGCACCGGCGCCGACGCCTTCCGCATCAACATGAGCCACGGCGACCAGCAGTCGAAGATCGCGGTGATCCAGGCGATTCGCACGCTGGAGAAGGAATATGGTCGCCCTTCGACGATCCTCGCCGATCTGCAGGGGCCAAAGCTGCGCGTCGGCAAGTTCGATGGCGGACGGACCGTGCTCGAAACCGGCGCGACCTTCGTGCTCGACCGCGATCCCACGCCGGGTGACGCGACGCGCGTCGAACTGCCGCACGACGAGATCTTCGCGGCGATCGAGCCGGGCGCACGCCTGTTGCTCGACGACGGCAAGCTGGTGCTGCGCGTCGTGTCGCACAGCCCGCGTCAGATCACGACCCGCGTCGAAGTCGGCGGTGCGCTGTCGAACAGCAAGGGGCTGAACGTCCCCGACGTCGTGCTGCCGATGGCCGCGCTGACCGAGAAGGATCGCAGCGATCTCGATTTCGCGGTCGACCAGGGCGTCGACTGGATCGCGCTGTCGTTCGTCCAGCGCCCGGAGGATCTCTGGGAAGCGCGGAAGTTGATCGGCGGCAAGGCGGCGCTGATGGCGAAAATCGAGAAGCCGGCGGCGATCGAGCGGCTGGAGGAGATCGTCGAGGCGTGTGATGGCGTGATGGTCGCGCGCGGCGATCTCGGCGTCGAACTGCCGCCGCAGCAGGTGCCGCCGCTGCAGAAGCGCATCGTCGAGGTCTCGCGCCGGATGGGCCGCCCCGTCGTCGTGGCGACGCAGATGCTTGAATCGATGATCACTTCGCCCTCGCCGACGCGCGCGGAAGTGTCCGACGTCGCGACCGCGGTGTATGACGGCGCCGACGCGATCATGCTGTCGGCGGAGAGCGCGGCGGGCGCTTGGCCGGTCGAATCGGTGGCGATGATGGATGCGATCGGCGTGTCGGTCGAGGCGGATCCCGAGCACGGCGACCGCATGCACTTCACGGTGATGAAGCCCGATCCGACGACCGCGGACGCGCTGGCCGAGGCCGCGAAGAACATCGCCGCGACGGTATCGGCGGTGGCGATCATCTGTTTCACAACGTCGGGCTCGACCGCCCGCCGGATCGCGCGCGAGCGGCCGTCGGTGCCGCTGCTGGTGCTGACGCCGAGCCAGGAGACCGCGCGGCGGCTTGGGCTGCTGTGGGGGACGCATGCGGTGCACACGCGCGACGTCGAGTCGTTCGAGGACATGGTGGCCAAGTCGAAGCGGATGGCGCTGCGGCACGGGATGGCCAAGGCTGGCGACCGCGTGATCGTGCTTGCTGGCGTGCCGTTCCGGACGCCTGGGTCGACGAATGTGCTGCATGTGGTGCGGATCGTCGGGGACGAGCTGAAGGGGCATCATTCGCAGGTTTGAGTTTGGGGGCTTGAACCGGCGGCAGGCGCGGCTTGCCGGTCGCGGCTATGCAGATGCAGCCCGTTGATGGGGAAAGCGGGCCCCGCCCCACCTGTTCCCCCGCGAAGGCGGGGGTCCAGGGTACCGAGCGCTACGGTACTTAGCTGAGCCCCCGCATCCCCGGGGGGACGGCCCTGGTGTAGACCGCATCCCGCCTCGCACCAGCACTACATTCAGGCTGGAGCACCAACGAACGCCACCCCTCCCCCGTCATGCCGGGCTCGTTCCAGCATCCACCGTTCCGCATGCCTGCGGTCCGCGGGGTGTGCGGAACGGTGGCCCCGGCCTCCGCCAGGATGGGGCTGTGAGGCCGGTGTGCGAACTAATCTAGGCTAGCGCTGGCCTCCCGAATACGCGATGTCGCCGGTAAGGACCGCACGGGAGGCGCGCACATGACATTACGCGAGAAGATCGGTTGGGGCGCACTCGCCCTGCTCGGAGCCTGCGCGCTCGCGGTCGTCGCATTCGAGCGCGGCGAGCATGTCAACGCGTTGTGGATCGTCACCGCCGCCGCCTCGGTCCAGCTGATCGCGTACCGCTTCTACGCACGCTACATCGCCCGCCACGTCATGCAGCTCGATCCGTCGCGGCAAACCCCGGCGCTGCGCCGCGCAGACGGGCTCGACTACGTCGCGACCGATCGCAACGTCCTGTTCGGCCACCATTTCGCCGCGATCGCCGGTGCCGGCCCGCTCGTCGGCCCGGTGCTCGCCGCGCAGATGGGCTACCTCCCCGGCACGCTCTGGATCCTCGCTGGCGTCGTGCTCGCAGGCGCGGTGCAGGATTTCATGATCCTGTTCATCTCGATGCGCCGCGACGGGCGGTCGCTCGGCGAGCTGATCCGCATGGAGATGGGCGCGATTCCCGGCGTGATCGCGCTGATCGGCGCGTTCGCGATCATGGTCATCATCCTCGCCGTGCTCGCGCTGATCGTCGTCCGCGCGCTCGCCGGCAGCCCGTGGGGGCTGTTCACCGTCGCCGCGACGATCCCGCTCGCGTTCCTGATGGGCATCTACACGCGCTGGATCCGGCCCGGAAAGGTCGGCGAAGTCTCCGTTCTCGGCGTCATCGGGTTGCTCGCCGCGATCGTCTACGGCGGCACCGTGGCCGCGTCGCCGACGCTCGCGCCGCTGTTCACGCTGACCCCGGTGCAGTTGTGCGTGCTGATGGTCGGCTATGGCGCGGTCGCGTCGGTCCTGCCGGTGTGGCTGTTGCTCGCGCCGCGCGATTACCTGTCGACCTTCCTCAAGATCGGGGCGATCGTCGCGTTGGCGATCGGGATCGCGGTCGTTGCACCGCCGCTCAGGATGCCTGCGCTCACCCCGTTCATCGACGGATCCGGCCCGGTCTGGTCGGGCGGGCTCTTCCCGTTCCTGTTCATCACGATCGCGTGCGGCGCGGTGTCGGGGTTCCACGCGCTGATCGCGAGCGGCACCACGCCGAAACTGATCGCCAGCGAAGGCGACGCGCAGTTCATCGGCTACGGCGCGATGCTGATGGAGAGCTTCGTCGCGATCATGGCGCTGGTCGGGGCGTCAATCCTCGATCCCGGCGTCTATTTCGCGATGAACAGCCCGGCGGCGGTGGTCGGCACCGACTTCGCCTCCGCTGCCACCGCGGTGACGGCGATGGGCTTCCCGATCACGCCGGAACTGCTCGCGCAAACCGCCAAGGACGTCGGCGAGACCACGATCGTCAGCCGCACGGGCGGCGCGCCGACGCTGGCGGTGGCGATGTCGGAAATCTTCAGCCACCTCGTCGGCGGGCAGGCGATGAAGGCATTCTGGTATCACTTCGCGATCCTGTTCGAGGCTCTGTTCATCCTGACCGCGGTCGATGCGGGGACGCGCGCCGGAAGGTTCATGCTGCAGGATTTGATCGGACTTGCGGTGCCGTCGTTCCGCAACGCATCGGCGATCGTGCCGGGGCTGATCGCGACCGCGTTGTGCGTGATCGCGTGGGGCTTCTTCCTGTATCAGGGCGTTACCGATCCGCTTGGCGGGGTGAATACGTTGTGGCCACTGTTCGGGATCTCGAACCAGATGCTTGCGGCGGTTGCGCTGGTGCTGGCGACGGTGGTGCTGTTCCGGATGAAGCGCCAGCGGTACGCGTGGGTGACGATCCTGCCCGCCGCGTGGCTGTGTCTCTGCACGATCACCGCCGGGCTGATGAAGCTGTTCGCAAGCGATCCGAAGGTCGGCTTCCTCGCGCACGCGTCGAAGTTCGCGGACGCGGCGGCGCGCGGCGAACTGCTCGCGCCGGCCAAGACGATGGCGGAGATGCAGCGGATCGTGCTCAACGACCGGATCGACGCGGGGCTTTGCGCGCTGTTCCTTGCGGTGGTGTTGTCGATCGTGTTCTTCGGTGTGCGGACGTGTCTGGCGGCGCTGAAGATCGACCGGCCGACGGTGACCGAAGTCCCGCCGCAGCTGGTGGCCGCGGAATGATCCGCGCACTCTACGCAAAGGTGCGCGAGACCGCGTTGCTGATGGTCGGCGTGCCGTCCTACGCGGCGTATTGCCAGCACATGGCCGAGCGGCATCCCGACCGCGCGCCGATGGACGAGCGTGCGTTCTTCCGCGATCGGCAGGAGGCGCGGTACGGCAGCAAGGGCGGAGGGCGCTGCTGTTGACCGAGACGCTTTCGACCGTCGCTCGACTCCGGGCAGCGACGGCGAGCGATCACGACGCGGTCGATGCCGGGTTCGGACGCTATGACCTGAGCAATGCGGACGATTACCGCGCGTTCCTGATTGCGCACGCCAAAGCATTGCCGGCGGTCGAGGCTTGGCTGGCCGCTATTCCGGGACTGGCGACGGTTCGATCGCGGGGGGCGGCGCTGGCCGAGGATCTTGCCGCGCTAGGTGAGGACATGCCCGCGCCGATGACGTTCGACGTTCCGGCGAGCGCTGCCGCCGGGTGGGGCGCGATGTATGTCGTCGAGGGGTCGCGGCTTGGCGGGATCATGTTGTCGCGGTCGGTGCCCGACGGGATGCCCTCGGCCTATCTCGGCGCCAAACATCTGTCGGGCGAGTGGCGCGCGTTGCTCGCTGCAATCGACGGGGAGACCGCCGACGAAGCCTGGGTCGAGCAGGCCATCGTCGGCGCAAAGGCGGCGTTCGAGCTGTATCGACGCGCGCCGGCCTGATCTCCCGGCCTGATCTCAGCGCAGGAGCTTCGGCGCTTCCTTGCGGATCATCTCCTGCACCTTGGCCGCGAACAGCCCGAGGATGCCGGGCAGGTCGACGACCGCATGGACGTTGGTCTCGAACACGGTGACTGCGCTGGCGATCGTCTGGCCCATCGCCTGGACGGTGAAGTGCAACGTATCGCCATCCCAACGCTGCTCAGTCACCGACCCGCCGGGGATCTTGTCGCTGATCTTGCCGATCCCGCCGTCGAGCCGCGCGCGGACCGCCGCCTTGCCGAGCTGATGGGGGACGTCGACGGTGATGGGAGTGCCCATGTCTATTCCTTAAGTCGCGAAAATCATGTCGTCGTTGGCGAACGCCTTGAACTCGAGTGCGTTGCCGCTGGGATCGAGAAAGAACATCGTCGCCTGCTCGCCGGGCTCGCCCCTGAAGCGGATGTACGGCGCTATCCCGAACTGGACGCCGGCGGCGGTGACGCGTTCCGACAGCGCGGTCCAGTCGTCCATCGTCAGGATGACGCCGAAATGGGGGACAGGGACGGCGTGGCCGTCGACCGCGTTCTCGACCGCGACGGGCTTGGCCGAGGGGTCGAGGTGCGCGACGATCTGGTGGCCGAAGAGGTCGAAGTCGATCCAGTGATCGCTGGAGCGGCCTTCGGGGCAGCCGAGCGTTGCGCCGTAGAAATTGCGGGCGGCGGCGAGGTCGTGGACCGGGAAGGCGAGGTGGAACGGGCGTAGGGTCATGCCGGGAGGATAGGGCGGGGGATCCGGTTCGTCGACCCGGGGGATTGCGTGGGATTTCCACGGATGTGTGCCCGCCCGTCCTTGTTCTCCCGCGAAGGCGGGAGTCCAGTCTGGGCTCCCGCCTTCGCGGGAGAACAAGATTTGGTGCGGGTGCCTTTCCCCCTCATTACTCCACCCCGGCGAACGCCGGGGCCCAATTGGGGGACGTAGCTAACGGGGAACCGCGCTTCGTTACTGCGGCCTTTCCAATTGGGCCCCGGCCTTCGCCGGGGTGGTGCTAGGTGGCGGGGAGCTGCTCTTCATGCCCTACCCCACCAAACCGAAAACATTGCCCCACCCCTTCCGCCAAGCCATAGCGCCAGCGTGACCCGCTACCCCGCCCTCGCCTGCCTCGTCCTTGGCGCGCTCGCCGCGACCGGGTTCGCCCCGCTCGATCTCTGGCCGCTGACGATCGTCGCGTTCGCGCTGTGGATGAAGCTCGTCCACGACGCCCCCACCCTGCGTCGCGCACTCTGGCGCGGATGGGTGTTCGGGGTCGGGCATTTCACCGTGAACAACAACTGGTTCCAGCATGCGTTCGACTTCCAGGACGCGATGCCGCCGGTGCTCGGCTATTTCGCGGCGGTCGGGCTGGCGCTGTATCTGGCGGTGTTCCCGATGCTGGCAGGCGGGATCGCTTGGCGGGCCGCACGGCGCCCCGGCACCCCAGATGCGACGTTCGTGCTGGTCTTCGGCGCAGCGTGGATCGCGACCGAGTGGCTGCGCGCGACACTGTTCACGGGCTATGCCTGGGATCCGCTGAGCGTCGTCTGGTTGCCAGCAATAGGCGTCGCGCGGCTATCGGCCTGGATCGGCACCTACGCCTTGTCAGGAGTCACGATAGTCGCAGCGGGTGCGCTGCTGATGCTGGCCTCACGCCGTTGGACCCTGCCGGCGGTCGCGATCCCCGCGTTGAGTCTTGCCGGATTATCCGCGCTGTGGACCAATGCCCCGCCGCCAGCGCCTGGCACGCCTCTGGTCCGTGTCGTCCAGCCGGATATCGGCCAGGAAGACCGCAGCGAGACCGATGGCGAGCGCGTCCTTACCGCGCTCGAAAAGCTGTCTGGCCAAGGTGGCGCCACCCCACGCCTTGTCGTCTGGCCCGAGGGCGTCGTCCGCGATTACGTCGAGGATGGCTACCCGTTCTACGCCTATGGCTGGTCGAGCCCGCTCTACCTCCGCCGCCGGATGGCGCGGCTCCTGGGGCCCGAGGACATCCTGCTGATCGGCGGCACCGCGCTTGAGTTCAACGCCAAGGACCAGATCTCGGGCGCGGCGAATTCGGTGTTTGCGCTCGACGCGCAGGCGCGGTTGCGGGGGCGGTACGACAAGGCGCACCTCGTGCCCTATGGCGAGTATCTCCCGATGCCATGGCTGCTGAAGCCGCTAGGCCTTGCGCGGCTCGTGCCCGGCGATATCGACTTCACCTCCGGCAAGGGCCCCGCGAACCTGACGCTGCCCGGCTTCGGCTCGATCGGGATGCAGATCTGCTACGAGATCATCTTCTCGGGCGAGGTCGTCGATCGCGCGCACCGCCCCCGTATCCTGTTCAATCCTTCGAACGATGCGTGGTTCGGCAAATGGGGCCCGCCGCAGCACCTCGCCCAGGCCCGGATGCGCGCGATTGAGGAAGGGTTGCCGATCCTCCGCGCCACCCCGACCGGCATCTCAGCGATCATCGCCGCCGATGGCCGGCTGGTCGCGACCGTACCGCATGAGACCGCCGGCGCAATCGAGCAGCCGATGCCGTCCGCACTGCCCCCCACGCTGTTCTCCCATGTCGGCAATGCGATGGCGGCGATCGTCGCCGCGTTGATGCTCGTTACCGCGGTTGCCCTACGCCGCCACCGCCGCTAGAAGCGTCATATAAAGTTTTCCTTATATGTCGCTCTCCGGCCCTCTACCGGCGAGTTTTTGCGAAGAGGTCTCATGCGCAAGTCTTTCCTGTTCACCTCCGAATCGGTCTCCGAAGGCCATCCCGACAAGGTCGCCGACCAGATCAGCGACACGATCGTCGACCTGTTCCTCGCCAAGGATCCGCAGGCCCGCATCGCCTGCGAGACGCTGACGACCACGCAGCTCGTCGTCCTCGCCGGTGAAATCCGCGGCAAGGGCATTTACGAGAACGACCAGTGGGCCGATGGCGTCCTGGAAGAGATCGAGGCTGCGGTGCGCAACACCGTCAAGGAAATCGGCTACGCGCAGACCGGCTTCCACTGGGAGACGTTCCGCTTCGAGAACAACCTCCACGGCCAGTCCGCGCACATCGCGATGGGCGTCGACGAGAGCGGCAACAAGGACGAGGGTGCCGGCGACCAGGGCATCATGTTCGGCTACGCGACCGACGAGACCCCCGGCCTGATGCCCGCGACGCTGTATTACAGCCACAAGATCCTCGCCAAGATGGCCGAGGACCGCCACTCGGGCGCGGCACCGTTCCTCGAGCCCGACGCCAAGAGCCAGGTCACGCTGTCGTACGAGAACGAAGTGCCGGTCGGCGCGACCGCACTGGTCGTCTCGACGCAGCATGCGCCGGGCTATTGCGAGAAGGGCGACAACGCCGATCCCGCCAAGTACGCGGTTCTGCGCGATTACGTCATGGGCGTGTTCAAGGACGTGCTGCCCGACGGCTTCATCACCGACGACACCGCGATCTACATCAACCCGACCGGCCAGTTCGAGATCGGTGGCCCTGACGGCGACGCCGGCGTGACCGGGCGCAAGATCATCGTCGACACGTACGGCGGCGCGGCGCCGCATGGCGGCGGTGCGTTCTCGGGCAAGGATCCGACGAAGGTCGATCGTTCGGCTGCCTATGTCGCACGCTATCTGGCGAAGAACGTCGTTGCTGCCGGCCTGGCGCGTCGCTGCACGATCCAGCTGAGCTATGCGATCGGCATCGCCGAGCCGCTGTCGGTGTATGTCGACACGCATGGTACCGGCACGGTCGAGGAAGCCAAGCTCGAGGCGGTGCTGCCGAAGCTCGTTCGCCTGACGCCGAAGGGCATCCGCGAGCACCTCAAGCTCAACGCGCCGATCTACAAGAAGACCGCGGCGTATGGTCACTTCGGTCGCGAGCCCGAGGGTGACATGTTCACCTGGGAAAAGACCGATCTGGTCGACGCGCTGAAGGCTGCCGTCGCCTGACCATCACGGTCCTTCCCCGCATAGGGAAGGATTACAGGATCCATAAAGCCTCGCTCGAGCGATCGGGCGGGGCTTTTTGCTGTTCAGCGTCATCGACCGCCGGCGCGGCGCTGTCCTCTTCACCGCGCGACGGACGATATTCCCCTACGTAATCAATGCCTTTTATCAATTCATACCCGTTTCGCGACTATCCTGGATTAACCATTTTCGGCTAACGGGGGCGCCTCGCTTCTTCGGATACTGCTTATGCCCCGCCGCATACGATCATTAGTTGCTTCGCTGGGCGAGGAGGTGTCGGCGCATGCGCGACAGTCAGAGGCGATCGCGGGGCGGACCAACCTGCTGGCCCTCAACGCGACCATAGAGGCCGCACGGTCGGGCGATGCCGGACGTGGGTTCGCGGTCGTCGCTCAGGAAGTGAAGGCGCTGGCGGATCAGGCGCGCACCTCATCCGCCTCATTCCGCGAACAGATTCTCGGGCGCCTGCAACAGGGCGCGGCGATCGCCGAGCAACTGGTCCGCGACGTCGAGGGCGGGCGGCTGGTCGAACTCGCGCAGTCGATCGCCGACACGCTGTGCCGCACGCTGTACGATCGCTCGATCGACATCCGCATGCTCGCCTCGGATCATTCGATCAGCGAGGCGATCCTGTTCCGCTCCGATTCCCCCAAGGTCGAGGCCAAGGCGCTCGAACGGGTGCGTGCGCTACTCCGCTGCTCGCCCTATTTCCTCAACGCGTTCGTGGTCGATGCGACCGGCGCGGTGGCGGTCTGCGCGCATGACAATGCCTCGGTCCGCGGCGTCAATTTCAGGGGCTATTCGCAGTTCGAACGCGCGCTAGTGGCCGATCTATCGCAGGAATGGTCGACCGACGATGTCTGGGAAAACCCCTGGTCGGATCGCCGCAAGGTGCTGGTCTATGTCGCGCCGGTCCGCTTCGACGACGCGACGATCGGCGTGTGCTATCTGGAATATGATTTCGAGGGGCAGACCGCGACGATCATGGACGTGATCCGCAAATCGAGCTCGGGCGCGGTGGTCAGCATCGTCGATCCACAGGGCCGCGTCGTCGCCAGCACCGGCGCATACGCCTATCACGCGCCGCACCCCTATGTGAAAACCGGCGGCGCGCCGCAGATCGAGGCACGCGACGGACTGGTCGTCGCGCAGGCCGCAGTACCGTCCGATCACGGGTTTTCGGGACTCGATCTACGCTGCGTGATCGAGGATCACGTCGCCACCGACGACGAGATCGCCGCGATGATGCGCGCCCGCATGCGGGTCGGCTAAGAGGCTCAGGCGCGCTCGGCGATGCCGGCGACCTGACCCTCGACGACGGGCGCGACGCGGTCGAACACCGCGCTGACGAGCGCCTCCGCGATCCAGCCGACCGCTGCACCGACGACGAGGTCGGACAGATAATGCTTGCCGTTGATCGGTTGCGCCGCGGCGACCATGCCGGTGATGATCGCGGCGGGCGCCCCTGCCCCATGGACGTCGCGCGATACTGCGCGCGCGACCGCGACCGCGCCCGCGGTATGCCCCGACGGGAACGAGGTCTGGTCGTGATCGTCGCTGTCGCCCGGTTCGAACTTCGCCTTGCCGTCCTCGATCGCCTTTTCGGGGCGGGTGCGGTCGACCGAACTCTTGATCGCGGATTTGACGAAGGTCGCCGCCGCGTGCGCCGCGAGCATCCGGACGCCGCCGCGGATCATGTCGGGGCGGCGCGCGATAAGGCCGATCACCGCGGTGCCGATCGAGGTTGCGACAAGCTGTGGCTGGTCGCCGATCTCGGCCAGGAACCCGACCGCCTTGACCGCCGGCCGGTCGCGCTGCTCGGCGGCCTTCAGCGTGACGCCGCGATCCGCCGCCTCGACAGTCTTCGCGGCACGTTCGATCTCATCCATCAACTCTCGTCCCGCCCGTTCATCTCACCGCGCACCTGCGCATGCGCCAACAGCGCAAACAACCCCGCACCGCCCAACAGGTTGCCGAGGATCGCCGGCAGCATCAGTTCGAATAGCGTCTGCACGACGCCGGTCTTGCCCGCGAACAGCAGCAGCCACGCCTCCACCGAGCCGACGATCGAATGGCTGAACCCGCCGATCGCGACGACATAGGTAACCGCCAGGATTACCAGGAACGACTGTTCGCGCGCATTGGGCAGCGACCAGGCGAGGATCGCGATCATGAACCCGGCGGGGATCGCGTTGACGAACGTCGCCCCGGCCGACAGCTCGGTGATCGCGACCGACACCTCGATCATCGCGGTCCGCAGTTCGCCGCCGCCGAGCAGCCCCGCCGCGATCATTCCGCCCGCCAGCGCCGTACCGAGCAGATTGGCACCGAGCACGATCGTCCACAGCCGCAGCGTGCGTCGCACCGCCCAGCCCGACGGCCGCGTCACCAGCGGCAACATCGCGGTGATCGTGCTCTCGGTGAACAGCTGCATCCGACCGAGGATGACCATGAGGAACCCGATCGGATAGCCGAGCGACACGACGATCGACCGCGACGGCGTATCGGGCAGCGCTGCGTGGAGCGCACCCTCGGCGATCAGCGAGCTCGCGATCGCCATGCCCGCCGCAAGGCCCGAAAAGAACAGCGACGAGACTGGCCGGTCGAGCTCGTCCTGCCCCTCCTCACGGACCGCGCGATGCAGATCCTGCGCATCGGCGGCCTTGAGGTCGTCGACGTCGTCCGGCGGTGGGGAGGAATCCGGTTTGGCCATTACGCCAGTGTAACGGCCCGCCGCGCGTTTCGGTCCCACCGGTCGCGCGGCATCACACGCCCGCCTTCGTCACGCGCCAAGGATCGGCGCGTGCGGACCGATCGATGAATGCGAGGATCTCGCTCAATCCCGGCTCGCGCAGGCCGTCGAACGGCACGCCACCAAGCGCCCATTGCGGGTTGATCCCCGGATCGAGCGTCAGCGCCTCGCCCCAGACGGCATAGAGATCGCCGAGTTCGGCATCGTCCCACGCCACCTCGTCCTCGGTCCGGGTCCGGCCGCGGGTCTTCGATTCGTGGTGGATCAGCTCGATCTGCGGGCAATAGCGCACCCGATACCCCGCCGCGCGCGCGCGCAGGCAGACGTCGATATCGTTATAGGCGATCGGCAACCGCGCGCAGTCGAACCCACCGATCTCCGTCAGAACGTCGCGTCGCATCGCGAGAAAAGCGCCGGTCACTGCCGCCGCGTCGTGCTGCGTCACATACCGCCCGCCGGGTCCTGGATCGTCGAACGCGGCATGACGCCCCTCGTGCAGCGGCAGGCCTTCGCCGGCACCGAGCACGATGCCGGCGTGCTGGACGGTCATGTCGGGATACAGAAGACGCGCGCCGACGATGCCCGTTTCCGGATCGGACAACAGCCGGTCGAGTTCGCTGTCCCACCCTTGCGTCAGCATCACGACGTCGTTGTTCGCGAACAGCAAAAGGTCGCAGTCCGCCGCCCGCGCGGTGGCGATCCCGAGCATGTTGGCGCGCGACCAGTTGAACGGCTCGTCCATGACGACGACCGCATGACCGGATCGCGTGGCGTAGTCGTCGAGCAAAGCGTGCGTCGCGGGCTCCCGGCTCCGGTTGTCGACAATGATCACGCTGATCCGGTCGGGCTGGTCTGCCACCGCGAGGAGACTGTCGACCGCCTCGGTCAGCATCGCCGCTTCATCGCGGGTAGGTATGACGATGGCGATGCGCGATCGCCGCGCTGCGATCTGAGGTGCCGTGGCATCGATCGGTGATGCCGCCCCGCGTAGCTCCGTCGCGGCCGATCTCTCCACTCCGTCGTCGTACAGCGATGCGAGGATCCGCGGAACATGCGCGACCGGCGATGCAGCCGCTCGCGCGGCATCGATCATCGCGGCCCGCAAGTCAGCGCCCGATAGCGTGTCGCCGTCGCGGGACATTCGGAGGAGATCATTCTGCGCCGCGACGAGACGGGGCGGCACCGCTGCGCGCAACGACGAATCGTCGACACCGTAGAGTATCGGATCGGCATGACGCTGGCCGCGCGCCCAATGGCGTCTGACATGGTCGTGATCGCATGTGACCGCGGCCGCGCTCGATCGTGCCGCAGCATAGCGCAACCAAGCCAGCGCATGGGGATGCAGAATGACGCCCGCATCGATGCTGACCAACAGCCCAGGTCGCGACGCATAACCACCATCGTCGTCGAACCCGATCCGTGGATCGGTGATCGTCATGCTGGCGACCGGATGGTCGGCGATTCCGGACGCATCGACCAACCGCGCCACCCAGGACGGATCCGACTGGTCGAGCAACGCGGTCAACGTCACGCGCACCGACGACGCCGTCGCCGCCCGACAATCGATCGCGAGCGTGATCGGCACGCTCCCGTCGTCGGCCACCGCCGAGAGCGGCGGCGGCGGCCGCATCGCGACGTCAGATCGGAACCGGTCATACGCGGCCATCGGATAGGCCGATGTTCCGATCCAGGCCCGCAACGCCTCGTTCGCGCCCGCCAGCGCCTCCGCCACCGCATCGAGCCGGCACCACATCGCCTGACGATCGATGGTCGCCGCGGGGATCAGATCGCGAGCGCCGAGATGGACGAGTTCGCCCAGCGCGGAGTCCAGCGTCGGATCGAGGCGCAGTGCCTGCGCATATGCCGCGACCGCCCCGGCACGGTCATCCTGCATCTTGAGCAGATGACCGAGCTGCAGATGCGTGTCGGCGCTGAACCGGTCGATCGACAACGCACGGCGATACGCGTCGCCCGCGGCCTGGATGCCACCCGATTCCTTCAGTGCGTGACCCAATTGGACCCATAGTCCGGCGTTGCGCGGCTGAACACGCACCACGGCGCGATACGCATCCGCTGCTGCCAGCCAGTCGCGGCGATCGCGCGCAGAATCCGCGCGTGCGATCAGCGCAGCGACCGCGTCATCGGATGCGATCACGAAACGCCGACGGCAACAGGCGCGAGTCGGTCCGATAGCCGTTCGGTGAACGCCTCCATCGTGAACATCGCCTCATAGACCGCGCGCGCCGGCGCCCTCACCGATTCGCGCAATGTGCGATCCTCGATCAGCCGGGCCAGCAGAGCGGACAGGTCGGCCGCGCGCGCGGTCGGATAGACGAAGCCCGACACCTCGTGCTCGATATAATCCGACGTCCCGGTGCTGTCGCTGCACACGATCGTCTTGCCCAGCGCCAGTGCGTCGGACGCCACCAGCGGTAGCGGATCGTCCCGCGACGGGACCAGCACGATGTCGATGTCGGCCAGGCAATACCAATAGTCCGGATGCCCCTTTTCACCGTGAAAATGGATACCGTCCTGTCGCTGCCACGTGCGCCGGACCTTCTCCTGAAAATCGGGATCGTGATCGCGGCCAAAGAAATCGAGCGTGGCGTTTGCGCGCGTGCCGGGCGGGAGCATCGCAAAGGCCTGCGCGGCGATATCCTGGCCTTTGCGTGGTTCGAACGATCCGAACACGCCGATCCGGACGACGTCCGACCGCGCCGGTACGGGATACAACTCCTTTGGATCCGCTATCCCAGTCTCGAGCAAGCGCGAGGACACGCCATGCCGGCGCAGCGCCGCCGCGGTCCGCGTACTGACCGCGAGGATGTTACGCGCCGATCCCAGCACGGCGCGGAACCCGTCGGTGTCGCGCACCATCTCGTCGATCAGCCCGGATTCGTGAATGTACCAGCGCACTTCGGTCTCCGAATCGAGCTGTTTCACGGCGCGCCAGCCGATGACGGTATTGACGATCACGGTATCGAAATTGCGCGCGAAATCACGGAAGCTCGCATGGTCGGTCAGCGCAAGTGCATCGATGATGACGGGAATATCGGCCTCGGCAAGACGGGCGCGCATCGGTCCGTCGGTCGGGCACGTGACGACGACGAATGCGCCCGACTGTTTCAGCGCGATCGCCATGTCCGCCGCGACGCGCGGGGCGCCGCTGTTCGTCAGGTCGTGCGATACGATGAGGATGTCGGGCCCGTCGCCAGCGTAGCGCAGTGTGGCGGGGTGGATCCGATAGGGTTCCTGCGAGTCGATGTAGCTGATCCCGCTCATCGTTGGCGGGAAATACGGATCGTCGGCGATCAGTGACGGAAAGCGCTTGAGCAGGAAGATATCGGCTTTGCTCTTCTTCCAGCGCGACCCCGTGGGCAGATCGGCATCAACGCCGATCGAGGCGCCGATCGAGGCATGGCCGATATGGATCAGTTCGGCATGCGGCGTATAGACCAGCCGGTATCCCGCCTCGCGAAGCCGCAGGCTGAGATCGACGTCGGAATGGGCGATGCCGACGTTCAGCGCATCCCACCCGCCAAGGTCCCGGAATAGCTCGGTCGGCATCGCCAAGCACGCGCCGCACAACAGGCCGACGTCGCGCGTCGATTGCGCCAGGTTGAAATGCGCTGCCGTATCGCGCGGAAAGGCGTGGAACGTCGTTCCCGTCAGTTGCCGCAATCCGACCGCCATGCCGGCATATTGAATGCGGCCATTCTCGTAGAGCAGCTTGGGGCTGACGCCGCCGACGCCAGGGCGGACGAGCTGCTCCAACAGCGCCTCGATCCAGTCCGGCGTGATGACCAGCACGTCGTCATTGTGGAATACGACATAATCGCCCTGCGCGACCGCGGCACCGGCGTTGCATTTTGCGGAGAAATTATACGGCGCATCGAAGATCGCGAAACGGATGCGCGGCCCGTCCATCCACTCGCGACACTGCGCCGCCGTCCGCGAATTGGTGACGATCACGATCTCGTATCGGGGATAAGCGGTCCATGCGACGATCGACATGACCGTCCGGACGATATGCCCGGCATCGTCCGACGGGATGATGATCGAGACGAGCTGATCGAACGTCGCATAGTCCGCACGCGGGCGATTCGATGCCGGCAACGCGACCGCACGACCGGTCCAGCCACGGCGATCCATTGCCGCCTGAACCGCAGCGATGTTGGTCAGCCGCGCCTCGGGCTTGCCACCGCTCGCAGCAGACCCCTCGATCATCCGCCAGCCATACAGGACGTCGCGGATGTGCTGAACGGTCGGCGCGGTCTCCGAAATGCGGAGCGCAAGATCATAGTCCTGCGAGAAATCATACGCGCTGCGAAAACCGCCGACCGATCGGACGAGCGTCGATCGATAGACCGACAGATGCCCGGTATACATCACCGACAGCAGCAGCGCCGGACTCCAGTCGGGCTTGGTCAGCAGTTCGTCGGGCTGATCGTCGATCCCGATCTTGCACTCGTCGCTGTAGAGCCAGTCGGTGTCGGGTGACGCATCGATCCGCGCCGCGACGATTTCGAGCGCATCGACGGTCAGCATGTCGTCATGATCGAACAACGCGACATATGCACCGGTGGCGAGATCGAGCGCGCGGTTGGTCGCCTCCGCGATCCCGCCATTGCGCCGCGATGTGGCAAATTTTATCCGCGCATCGGCCGCGCAGAACCGCGTGACGATGTCGGTCAACGCAGGTTCGCGCGAACAGTCGTCGACGATGCACAATTCCCAATTGGCATAGGTCTGCGCGAGAACGGAGAGGATCGCCCGCTCCAGATACACGACCGGCGAGCGGTAGATCGGCAGCAGGATCGAAATCGTAACCCCGTCGGTCACGGTTCCGACACGGTCGTGATCGAGCCGGAACCGCCGTGCGAGATCGCGCTGACCGGTCCGGTAGCGGTCGAGCACCCCGCCGGCCGGAAAGCCATCGCTACCGTCATCGCCGCTGGCATCGCTAACGCCGCGCGCGACATCGTGCAGCGGCACCACGCCGAACATCGTCACCACCTCGCTTGCGGTCGCGGCGGTCGCGGCGTGCAGATCGCGGACCACCGCATCGAACTGGTCGGGATCGCGACGCAACAGATCGAGCTTGGCCAGCGCGTACCGGTCGGGGGACGGCCTGCCTTCGCCGGTGGCGGTGTCGCCGAGCAGCCGTTGCACCACCTCGCTCGCGGCGGCGATCCGTTCGTCTGCAGGGCGTATCGACGCCAGGGGCAACGGCGGTGGGCGAACGCCGACGTCCGACGGCGCGAGCAGGTCGAAGGTCGCGCAGGCGAGGGCCTGCTTCCGGCCAAGGAAATGCACGTAGAGTTCGAGCGCGCTTTCGCCGCCGACCGGCGATCCGCCAAAGGTTTCGAGGATCCGAGCGGTTTGCAGCCCGGCGATCGGCGCCACGCCCGCGGCGTCGCCATAGTCGAGATAATGCGCGAACGTCGCGTCGGCCGCGGCCATGTCGGGCGTCGCTTCGCGGTAGCGCAGCGCATCGAACAATGGCGTCGGGCCGGCGCTCTCGTGCGGGGCATGCGTCAGATAGTGGATGATCGGTATGACGCCCGTCCGGGCCGCGGCGGGATGGTGTTCGCGGTACCAGTCGCCGGCGAACAGCGGATGCGGATCGAGCCCGTTCGGACCGCCGATCTTGAGAAAATGATCGAGCGGGTTCGTGCCCGGCGGTAGTTCGCCCGTCACCTGCGCGCGGTAGAAGCGACTGTCGAACAGCCGGTGCGGTTCATGGCCTTCGGCGGCGCCGACGGTCGTATAATGCCGTGCCGCATCCAGGTCCGCGCCCACCCCATAGCGCTGTCGGTACCAGTGCGCGTCGAACAGCGGCGAGGTCTCGATTGCATCACCGTGACCGACGATATGGTCCGGCATCAATGCGGCATCCGATACCTGGACATCAACCGCGAGGACGACCGGGTCGCGGGTCGGATCGGTAGAAAACGCGTCGCGTGCAGCCTCGATGTCCGCGGCGAGTTGCGGATCGCCAAGCTCGGTCGCCGCATCGGCATTGGCGTCGAGCGCATAGCCCGCGACATAGGCGAAACACGCGGCCGCCTGCCGGCCGCGCATCTTGTGCAGATGACCGATGTTGACGAGCAGGTCCGAATCGCGCGAATCAAGCCTGTAGGCGGCGTGATACGCCTCCATCGATGCGCCGAAATCGCGCACTTCCTTGAGCGCGTGCCCGAGTTGAACCTGGATGGCGAAATCGCCGGGAAAGGTCTCGAGGTGACGACGATAGGCATCGATCGCCCCCGCCCAGTCGCGGATGTCGCGCGACGCATCGCCTGCGATCCGCGCCGGCGATCGCGCCGCGGATCCGGCCCCGGCTCTGGACGCAGCGCCCATCAACCGGCCGAAGCCCGTCCGAAATAAGTTGTTCATCGGTCTCTCTTATTTCGGGGCCTTCACCGCCCCACTATAAGATCAAGCCGCACGAAGGCCATAACCGATCAAAGTATAGTCGTACAATTTTGGGTCATACCTCCTTATAACGGGTGACGCGTACATTCTTCATCGCTACGACCCGATCATGCAAAGTGCGTCATCCTCGCCGGCTAGTGCCACAGCACTTGAGATCGACATGGGCCCATTCGACTTTTGGCCACCCCGATCGAGCCGAATTCAAGGGCTTGGCGGTTCCGAACCCTCCGAAGACCCGGCCTATGTCTTTCATACCCGCTATGTGTCGCTGGAGAGCAGCACGGTCCGCTGCTCGCTCGTCTTTACCGGGCTGACCGCAACGCTTGGCTCGATGATCGTTCGGGTCAACGCGTTGCCGCTCGACGGATCGCGCCCGGCCGAGACGATCAAGACCTGGCCGATCGCGGTGAAGGAGATCGTCGCGGCCGGCGGGACCATGCGGCTCACCTTCGATGCGGTCGACGGCATGCAATATGCGGTGCTCGGGCATCTCTATACCGAGACCGACGCCATCGCGCAGTCGTTCACGATCCTGCTCGATGCCGCCGTCCGCCAACCGCATTTCGAGCAGCAGGTCGAGGCGGCGCGCAAGTCGATCTTCGGCCAACGCGTGTTCCGTCGCGCCTCGCGGTTGCTGGCACATGGGAAGGCGACGCTGGCCGATCCGGTATCGCAGACCTGCACCGCATCGCAGTTCAACGAGCCCGCCTATGACCAGTGGCTCGAACGTCTCAAGCTGGCGAAGCACCGCCATCGCAAGCAATGGGAATTCGTCTATATCCTGCAGACGCTCGAGCGTTACGGGATGCTCAAGGCGGGGGCGCGCGGTTTGGGCTTCGGTGTGGGCATCGAACCCCTGCCCGCAGCGATGGCGGCGATCGGGTGCTCGATCGTGGCGACCGATCTAGCCGCCGACGACGTCCGCAGCCGCGACTGGAGCCTGACCAACCAGCATAGCGAAGGCCTCGACCAGCTTCGCTATCCCGAGATCTGTCCAAACGACGTCTTCGATCGCAACGTCGCGTTCCGCGTTGCCGACATGAACGCGATTCCCGCCGACCTGCGCGGGTTCGACTTCACCTGGTCGTCGTGCGCGTACGAGCATCTCGGGTCGATCGAGGCCGGTCTCGATTTCGTCCGCAACGCGGTCCAGTGCCTCAATCCAGGCGGGCTCGCGGTACACACCACCGAACTCAACCTCACCTCAAATGATGCGACGATCGATAGCGGCGGTACTGTCCTGTTCCGGCGTCGCGATTTCGAACGGCTCGCGGTCGATCTCGTCTCGCGCGGGCATTTCGTCGCGCAGATCAAATACGATCTCGGCGACACGCAGCAGGACGCCTATGTCGACGTGCCCCCCTATTCGGCGGACAACCATCTGAAGCTCGCGCTCGGTCAGTATGTCACGACCTCGTTCGGGATCATCGTCCGCCGCGGCGATCGTTGACGCGCGGTGACGCCGGCCGATCAGGCCTGCGTCATCATGCCATCGCGACGACCGCGTCGATCGTCGCTTCGACCACGTCGATGTGCTGGCCCCAACTCACCGGCCGCCACCGCGCCATCCGGTCAAGTTGCGCGGCACGACGCGGCGATTCCGGTCGCGAATAGGCGATGACCGCCTCCAGCCACCCAAGACCATCGAGCGGATCGAGATAGTCGGGCGCCTCGCCGCCAACCTCACGCAAGGCGGCGATATCACTGCAGATCACCGGCAGCCCGGCGGCGAGCGCTTCGCTGACCGGCATGCCGAAGCCCTCGGCAAACGAGGGCAACAGCAAGGCCTGCGCGCCGCCGAGCACCGCCTGCATCTCGCGATCGGACATGTTCGACGCCTCGATCACATGGCCCGACACCGCGGCACAGCGCTCGATCATGTCGATCGCATTTTCGTTTTCCCACCCGCGCCGGCCGATCAGCACGAGCTTCGGCGCCGCCGTGCCGAGCTTCTCGGCCAGCCTGCGCCAGACGTTGAGCAGCAACAGATGGTTCTTGCGGGGCTCGATCGTCGCGACGCACACGAAATACGGACCGTCCGGAACCGATGACAGGATTGCCGGGCGAGCGGACGGGAGCAGCTCGACCGGGTCTGTCCCGAGATGCGCGACGCGGACGACACGCTCGCTGCGCGCATCGGTCAGATGCCGGCCAACCGCATCGATCGTCGCTGCCGAATTGCCGATGATCCCGCTGGCATGACGGTCGATCGTCCGCATGACGTCGCGGTGCCGCGCGTGACCGTCGATCCGCGCGAACTCCGGGTGGGTCAGCGGGATCACGTCGTGGATCAGCGAGATCAGCCGTGCGCGTTCGCGTTTCAGGATGGCCGCGACCAAATCGATATCCTCGAGATGATGATGCGATGCCTGGAGATAGATGCGGTGGCGGTCATCGGTCGGCACCGGCCGTGGCCGAAGGGCCAGAAGGTGCCGGTTGGCGGCAGCCCGCACCGCATGCGGATCGAGCACGTCAGGGTTCCGCCATCGCGCATCGGTGAAGCTGAGGAACTGCCGCACCGCCCCGACCGGCAATCGCCCATAATAGCCGCCCGCGGGATGCACCGCCGCAAACGCCAGTCGGTCCGGAATACGGTTGAGCAATTCGCGCGCATAGACGAACTCGACGCGATCGATCCCGGTCGGCGTCACATGATAGGATCGGCTCAGCAGCCGCGACAGATCGAGCACGACTTCCGCGTCCACGCTGGCGCGCCCACCAAGCCAACGCGGCACCAGAGTCCGGGTAAGCAGCATCGGCGCGAACGCGCGAAACGGCTTCAAACACCGTCCCCGTCATGCATGTCGGGCACATCGGGTCCACCGTCCGCGTCCCGGTCGGCGTGCACCGTGCCTACCGGCCCGCGGGTCAGGCGGCGTTCGGCGTGCCGTACGAGCATCGCGATCCCTGCGTCGCTCAGATAGCCGCCGGGAATCAAGCAGCGATCGATCAGCACGCGCTTGAACGCATCATACAGCGCCGTGTCGACCGGCGGCGGATCGGCCCAGAAAGTGTCCAGCGGTTCGCGCCGGACGATTCCTTCGATATCGTAGATCGCCTCGCCGAGCACTGCCACCGGCACGCCCGAGTTCAGCGCCAGCGTGCCGACCGTGCTGTTGACGGTCACGACCGCGCGGGCCTTGGCAACCAGATCGGAGATGTCGCCGTCACCGATATAAAAAACCCGATCGGCGACCTTGTACCGCTGTGCCTCGCGGCGGACGAACCGCCGCCAGCTCGACAATCCGCCGTCGAGCGGGTGTCGCTTGACGATCAGGTTGACCCCCGCCGGGGCCGACCGTGCAAAGCTCTTGATGATGAACCGCAGCGCCGCACGCATGTCGCGAAACGGCGAATGGACGCGGATCTGATAATCCGAATTCAATTGCAGCGGCAGCGCGAAATACGGGGTGTCGCGGATCGCCGTCATCAACGCGGCGGACCGCCTGCGCTCGCGGCGCTTGGTGACGAAATGCACTGCCCAGCCGAGCGCCTCGCTCAACATCGCGGCGGAGCGGTGCGACCGATAGAATGGATATAATGGCCGGGTCAGCGCGCTGAAGATCGTATAGCGGCTGGTCTCGCGCAACCGTCGTGCGAAGCTCGATGGGACGGGTTCCACCGGAGGAAACCCCGACAGCCGGCCAGCCTGTTCGCGATACCAGTCGCCATCACGCGGCAATTTCGAGTTCCCGTTCACGCCGTCTTCTTGCAACGTCATGAAATCGGGGCGGATATAGCCTTCCTCGAAGACGTGGACGCGAATGCCACGCAGCTTGGCCATGCCGTGCGCAGAGGCGTGATGCGGCCTGCAATCGCCAAAAAGAATGACGTCGGTGACGAGATGATCGACGACAAAATCGTCGAAGAACAGCGGCCAGCCCTTCAGCGAGCTTCGATAATCGGTCGAGAATCCGCTCCAGTCGGCGCGATCACCGCCATTCAGGTTGATCCGGCGTACCGCATGCCCCTGCATGGCCAGCGCGGACGCCAGCTGGTCGAAAAAGCCACCATGTGGTCCCTGCAGGAAGAGAAACGTCTGCTTGGCGTCGGTTGCTGGCGTCATCGAAGACCTGTCGCGAGTACGATGCCCCGCCGCCGGACTCGTCCGAGTATCTGGCGCATCAGGGTGAACGCGGTATCGGAGCGCCCCTGCCCCGCCGCGATGCGGGCAACGAGCGTTTCGACGTCACAGAATAGTCCGGTGACCGGATCGATATACCGCGGGTACAGGATCAGCGTGCCGGCAACGAGCTGATCGATCGTCAGCATCCGACGACGCCGGTCGGGTTGCTCGACAAGGTCTTCGGTAAGCCCCCAGCCGGAGAAAAAGGGGCGGCCATGTACCGTCACGGGGCGTCCACGCATCAGCGCCTCGAACCCGGTCAAGGATGTCAGCACATGGACGGCATCGACCCGTTCGACGAGCGACAGCAAGGCACTGTCCTGATCGATCCGATCGACCCATTCGACGGCGGCCGACGGCGACACATGACCTTTTCGGTGGCCGGCGACGACATCGGGATGCGGTCGATAGACAATGAACGCGTCGGGCTCGCAACGCCGTACGCGGGCCAGGAATTCGACGTTCGAGGTCACCCCGCCGCCGCCGCACAGCACCGAGCGATCGTCCTCGACCTGCCCAATCGCGAGTACGCACCGTCGATCGGGCAACGGTGCGAACGCCCCCGCATCGATTCCGTATTTGCCGATATGAGAGTCGCAGATCGTGCCACGCAGACGTCGTGCCCGATCGATCAGCGCGTCGGAAAACGCGTGCGTCTGCAACAGGGTCTCCAGATCGCTTGGCTGTGCAGGGTCGTAATAGACGCCGCACGTATCGATCGTCACCGAACTCGGCACGCGGCCATCGGCGCCAAGGCCGCTCGATCGCACGAAACCGTCCTCGACGATCTGTAGCGCGAGTCCCGCCGCTTGCACGTCGCGCGCGTAATCGGACGGCATCCGAGACGCCCAGCCGGCGATCGCCCGCCCCGATCGACGCGCCGAGGCTAGCGCCTTTTTCGCGGAGGCGGCATCCGGGCTCCGTCGCCCGTCCCACAGGAACCTGCCGATCGTGGTGCGCTTCCATCGCGCCATCCCGGTCATCACACCGATTTTGCGGTTGGCGTCGAGCGTCCTGCGCCACCCCGCCAGCCGCGCGATCGTCTCGGCCAGCGTCGCGGGGCGATCTTCGAACGGATCGTGGCACGCAAACGCGGTCAGCCGCTCCAGACAGGCATGTTCGATCCGCGCGGGATCGACGATCGCCCCGCCCGCGTCATGCACGGTCACATCCGACAGCCAGGCGACGATCGCCAGGTCGTCGTCGGGTTCCGCGCAAACCAAGCGACCATCCGCAACCTGCGTCCAGGGATCGTTCTCGCCGTCCCAGAACGCGCCGCCGACGCGCGCCATACGCAATGCGTCCAGCGCAAGACGCGCCTCTGCAAGACTGGGTGGAGTGCCGCCCGCCACGGTGATCGCCACCGGCGCCACCCAAGGAAAAGGTGGTGCGCGCAACAGCGGCAGGACGCTGGTCCTGCGGTCGCTCGTCATGCTGCGTGACGACATGCCGCCGCGCTTAGCTCGCATGTTCCCGAACACCGGCGGCGACCAGCCAGCCAAGGCCATACACCACCATCAACGCGATGAAGAGCGTGAGCAGCGATAGCGCGCGCTTGGGATATTCGGAGCGGACCGGCATGTTCGCGTCGACGATCCGGACGATGTAGAGTTGCTGGCGCACCGCCTGCTGGCGTGCCGCTTCGAAAGCCGCGGAGGCCGCGTCGTAGCGTTTCGACAGGAACCCCTGCTGCATGCGGAGGCGCTCGTAATCGCCCAGCCCGGCAGCGATCGCATTGCCGCCGCCCGCGAGCTTGGCGGATTGTGCCGCGACTTGGGACTGCAACGACCGCACTTGCTGCGACAGGGCCGCGTATTGCGGGTTGCGCGTGCCGATCAGGCTGACCGTCGTCGCCAGCTGCGACCGGGCGGCGGACAGTTCGGCTTGGAGTTTCGATACCAGGCCGATCTGCGCTTCGGCGGTCCCTTGCGGGTTCACGTCCCTGCTGTCCTGCCGAAAATCGGTCATCCGCGCTTGTACCTGAGACAGCGCCGCTTCGGATTCGGCGAGTTGCTGGTGCGACAGTTTGACCGCATCGGCATAGGACCGGACGTTCATCGTGTTGACCTGGCCCTCGCCCAATCCGAGCAGCTTGCGGGCGATGACATAGGCATCGACCGGCCGGAACGCGCGGACCTTCAGCGTCGTGATGCCGGTGTCGGTGTCGTAATGGACGTCGACCTGTTTGCGGTAATATTTGAGTAGCGCCTCGGGGGTCGGATCGGCGGTGGGCAATCGGCTCAGACCGTCGGCCTCGGGGCGGCGGAACCGGGCGATCAGCGCGCTCTGCTTGCTCAGGGCATCGACCGCGTCGTGCGACAGGAGGAAGTCCGCGACGCTGTTGGCCTCGCCCTGGCCACCGCCACCGCCGCCGCTACCGCTCGCGCCGAGCAGCTTCTCGATACTCGACCCGCTCGATGCCGGCGCACCCTGCGCGCGCACCAGATAATGCGCTTCGGACTCATACTGGTCCGCGGCAAAGCCGTAGAGATAGAGCGCGGCGGCCAGACACGGCAGCAGCACCACGACGAAGAACCAGCCATATTGCGTGCGGGCCTGACGCCATCGCTCCCCGAGGCTCGGCAGCGCCGCCGGTGCGGCGGTCGCCGGGGACATGAAACCGTGCACCATGATATTCTCCGAGGGTGGACCGCCAGTAAAGGCCGAGTATAGCGCCGTCACGGATCGTCACGGCATATGTATCTTGCGCTTGACGGCAGCAATCGCCAGCAGACCGATCAAGGTCGATCCAAATATCCAGCCCGCGAGATACCATGCGTCGATAAAGTACGGCACCGCGCTGATGAACCATCCGTATCGCAACATTTCAAAAATATGCGACATCGGAATGACCGAAAAGAACGGCCTGAACTTTGCCGGCACCCATTGCATCATGATGAAGACACCGGACAATGGCAGCATGATGTACGCAATCGGATGGACCAATCGTCCCATCGCTCTGTTTTCGAACGTAAAAGCGCAGACGATGAGCGAAAGACCAAAGGCCAGGAAGAACATGCACGCCACGCCCAGGCACACGTAAAGAGGGCGTGCGGGAAGATCTGACAGGCCGGTCGCCACCGCCAGCCCCATCAAGATCATGAACGACAGGATACAGCCCGCGGCTTCGAGCAGCGCGCGCGCGAGCAGGACGTCGAAGATCGTCACCGTCTTGTGATACAGAAGCGGGAGGTTGGCCTCCAGCGCGCCCTCGGCACGCCCGAAGATGCTGCGGAACATGATGAATATGCAATAGCCGATCAGCGCGAACGGCACTGGCTTGATGTCGCTGCCGAAATGCCCGCCGGTCTGCTGATGCAGCAAGGCGATCATCGTCGCCAGCATCATCGGCTCGAGAATGAGCCAGACATAGCCGATATTGTCGCGGCCATAGCGCGTATGCAATTCGCGCATGATCAGCGCACCGATCACGTTTCCCTGGACCTTGAGGCCCCGACGCAGCGTGCCGCGCGGCTGGATACGGGTCGCCATCTACTCCCACCCCTTCGGCATGTGGCGACCGGTCCGTGGGGCCTTCGCCAAGATCGTGTCGTACATCGCCCCGAGTCGCGCGCGGTAGCGATCCTGCGTGAACAATTGCGCCTGCTCGGTGCCGGCCGCCACGAGCCGGCCCGCCAGCGCGTCGTCGGTATCGAGCGCGAGGATGGCGGCGGTCAGCGCGCCGACGTCGTACGGATCCACCATCAGCGCCGCCTGCCCCGCGACCTCCGGCAACGAACTCCGATCCGACGTTATGACCGGGGTACCAAGCTGCATCGCTTCGAGGACGGGAAGCCCGAACCCCTCGTACAATGACGGGAAGATCACCCCCTTGGCGTTCTCGATCAGCTGCAGCAACAGCGCGCGCGGCAGATATTGCAACCGGATGACCTGGCTCGCGACGCGCCTGCCAAAGGCATTGTGCGATCCGGCCGCTCCGGTCGCGAGCAGGCGAAGGTCCTCGTCGGCCTGCCACGCACCCGCGCCGACCAGGACGAGCGGCGTCTTTACCTGGCTGCCGAGATAGGCCTCGATCAGCCGACCGACATTCTTCTTGGGTTCGATCGCGCCATAATACAGGAAATAGCCGCGCGGCTTCAGCCCGAACAACGCGGTGACGTCGCCGACATGGTCCTGCCGTGTCTGCGCGGTCGAGACGCATTGATAGGTGTTGGTGATGCGGTCCCCGGCAATACCGAACTGCGCGATCACATCGTCACGACTCGACTCCGACACGGTGCAGACATGGTCCGCCTCGCGCACGATCGTCTCGGTCATCCGGTAATAGAGCCGCTTTCGGTCGAGCGTCGCATAGGGCAGCTTGAGCGGCACCAGATCATGCAGCGTATAGACGTTGCTCGTCCCCTGCATCCGGATCGGCACGGGGTAGGTCCAGTGCATGATGTGCGGCGGATCGGAGACCCGGATCGGCAGGAACCGTCCGGTCCGCGCAAAATATCGGTCGGCACGCTCGAACAGCCGCGCGGAACTCATGATCCGCTCGAATCGCGGCAATCGCCGTGCGATCGCGCCCTGGACGATCAATCCGCGCATCGGAACGTCGAACATCTGCGTCCGCCGATACTGGCCGAACCACTCCCGCACCGCCCGCACCGCCGCGAGCCCGGGGCCTTGCGGAATTCCCCGCCCGAGCGCCTCGTAAAACAGGATCTCGCGCAGCTCCGGATGAATCCCGACCGGTATCCCGAATACGCCGTCCAGACGCACGCCCAACGACGTGATCGCGTCGCCAAGAGCCTGGCCATAGGTCGCGACCCCGGTGCCATGCGGCAAAGCGAGGTTGAACCCGTCGATCGCGATCCGCACATCAGCGTTCACCCGCGGTCTCCATTTCGGGCCACACGCCATCGGCGATCCGCGCGTCGATCAGCCGGTCGTACAGCGGCGTCAGTCGCCGGCCGAACGCCAGCGGCTTGAAGACCTCCGCTCGCGCCAACCCGCGCCTCGTCAACGCGGCACACAGGACATCGTCGGCGACGATCCGCCGGAGCCCTTCGGCGATCGCCTGCGCATCGATCGGATCGACCAGCAGGCAGGCGCCGCCTGCAATCTCCGCCAGCGCGCCACCGTTGGAGGTGAGGACCGGCGTTCCGAGCGCCATCGCTTCCGCGACCGGCAAGCCGAACCCCTCCTCCAGCGACACGCAGACGAGCGCCCGCGCGTTGCGGATCAAATCGATCAACACCGACCTGTCCTGGTACGGCAGGACCAGCACGCCGACGCGTTCGAGCTCGCAGCGCAACGCATCGCCATCAGCGCCATCGCTACCAAGGGGCCCCGCCATCACCAGCGGCACGCCGCAGCCGCTGGCCCGCCACGCGACCGCGAGCCGGGCGAGGTTCTTGCGCGGCTCGATCGTTCCGCAAAAGAACAGATAGCCGTCTGGGCACAGATCATACGGCAAGACGCCGCCGCTACGCCCAAGGCGAGCGCTGGGCGGGTCGCCGGAACACGGCGTGCCCGCCTCCTGCGTTCCGGCGAGCCCGACCAACCCGCCGCCGCAATCCCTGATCAATTCAGACGGGATCGGCAACATCTCGAGGAAGGTCTGGCGCGCCCAGGCGGATACCGTAACGATCCGGTCGGTCTGCGCGGCGATCGCCATCAGGCACGCGCGCAATCGCTCCGCAGCGACGGGGGACAGATCGGGCCGGCGCAACGGGATCACGTCGTGCACGGTGTGGACGTTGATCCAGCCCTCGACGACGGCAGGGATCGGATAGGTCCAATGCATGATGCCGACCGGCTGCGGCGGGGTGAGCCGCAACAGCGTACCGTGCCGCGCGAAATGGACCTGCGCGAGCCTGAAGATGTCGCGCCGCCACAAGCCCGCGGTCTCGCCGTCCGACGTTGCGCGTACCGGCGCCCGCCCGGCCGCAATGGGTCGTGCGGAAACGCTGCGGGGTCGCGAAGACCATGCCGAGAGCCATCGCGATGCCGCCGCCCGCCGCGTGCTCGACGCACCGAAGCGGCCGACGGAGTCATCGCGCAAGGCCAGCGTGGTACGGCCCACCGCGGCGAGCGCGGCGAGCACCGCCCGACGATAACTCGCAACCCCCGTACCGCCAGTTCCTGCCAATCGCGCGTCGACGGCGATCTTCACCTTCTTATGGAGGGCTTGGTCGAGTACAGCCCCAGATGTCATCCCTTCCATGCGGAGCATTCGACGCGATGATCGCCTTCGAGAACGTCTACAAGAAATATCATGGTCGCGGCTTTCAGAACCCGGTTCTGAACGACGTCAACATGATCATTAAACGCGGCGATAGTATTGGTGTATGTGGCGCAAATGGCGTCGGAAAGTCGACTCTGATGCGGATGATTTCGGGGGTCGAGCCGCCAACGTCTGGCATCATCAAACGCACCATGACGACATCCTGGCCGATCGGCTATGCCAGTGCGTTCCAACCCGGGCTTACCGGCGCTGACAATGCCCGCTTCATTGCCCGAATCTATGGCCGGGATCCGCAAGAACTGCTCGACTATGTTCAGGATTTTGCGCAACTGGGTTCCTATATTCATGAACCTGTCAATACCTATTCGGCAGGAATGTCCGCACGTCTTGCATTCGGCGTCTCCCTCGCCATAGACTTTGATTGCTACATCGTCGATGAAATTACGGGCGCTGGAGACGAACGTTTCAGAATCAAGTCGGAAGAAGCACTTACCGCACGCCGCGACCGTGGAACCCTAGTCATGGTATCGCACGATACCCATGCATTATTTCGATATTGCGAACGCGGTGCGGTGGTATTCGGCGGGGTCGTCACGTTATATGATACGATTCAGGAAGCCGCCGACGTGCACCATAGACTACAAAGCTTTCCGCCATCGCCACGTTGATTTGATTGTTTTCATCTTTGGTCTCATTTAACGGTACATCGGTAAACATAGGCCGATAGTTAGATATCTTTGGCCAGTCTATTGAAAGACTTATCGATGACGACATTTGAAATTTACAAACGGCGTCGACGATACATCAGCCAGTCGACCAGGATCATCCTTATATCTGTGGGACTTGGCGCAATTGGGGGGTGCTCGACCCTACCTGCCGCCGGGCCGACCTCCGCACAAATCCGCCGCGCGGAAACCAAGGACAACCAAACGGGATTCCAGATCGTCGATATCGACGCGGCGACCACCGCGCGTCTTGCCATCCACGGCGCCACCACCACGCCGCTCGCGACGCTGGACGAAGTCGGCCGCACCGACACGCTGGGCCCCGGCGACACGCTGTCGATCGGCATCTTCGAAGTTGGCGTGACCCTCTTCACGCGTGGCAACGGCGCCGCCGCCCAAAGCAGTTTCACACCATCGGCATCGGGCACCGATCTTACCGTTCGCGTGGACTCGTCCGGCAACGTGCAGTTGCCGTATGTCGGCCGCGTGTCGGTTGCGGGCAAGACGCCTGGTCAGGTCGAGCGGACGATCGAACAGGGCATGATCGGCTTGTCGCAACGCCCTCAAGTCGTCGTGGCGGTCAAAACCAACGCCTTCAACGTATTCTATGTTTCGGGGGACATACGCACGCCCGGCCGGTTCGAACTGGGCTTGCCGCGCGAACGGCTGCTCGATGCGATCGCGCGCGCCGGCGGCACGACCAACCAGCCCAACGACATGATCGTGCGCGTTACCCGCAGCGCGCGCTCTGCAGAAACGCGACTGAGCGAAATCAACGCGTCGGGCGATCAGAATATCGCGTTGTTGCCAGGCGACCGGATCGAATTGTTCAACCGGCCACGGACATTCCTGGTGTTCGGTGCAACCGAGAAGGTTTCGCAGGTCGCGTTCGGCGCAAGTTCGCTCTCGCTGGCCGAAGCGATGGCACGGATCGGAGGCCCGAGCGAGCGGACCGCAGACCCGGCCGCGGTCTATCTGTTCCGGTACGACACCTCGCTCGGTGCCGAGCCCAAGCCGATCGTCTACCGCCTCAACATGATCCGCGCCGACAGCTATTTTCTGTCGCAGCGGGTCGAGATGCAGGACAAGGACGTGATCTACGTTTCCAGCGCCGCAGCCAATGCACCGGGCAAGATGACGCAGATCATCGGTCAGCTTTTCACGCCGCTCGCGCTTGCCCGCAGCCTGACCCAGTAATCGCTGACGCACGGACGAGAACGAGGCCGGAGCGAGCAACGACAGGGACGACCGTGTCCTGTCGGCTCCGGATACCAAGCGAGCGAACGGAGCAGCGAAGACCAATGACCGCAGGCTATATCGAAGCGTTGGAATGCCTGGCGGATCGCGTGGTCGTGCAGGGTTGGGCCAACGACGAGGCGCTGCGATCCGGCCCGTTGACGCTCTCGTTCGACGGCATCGCACAGCGCGTCGTCCAGATCACGGAAACGGCGTATCGCGAGGATCTGGCTGCGATCGGTGCGCGTGCATTTCGCGTTTGCCTGCCGGTTCCGATCGCCGACGGGACGCATGTGACGGCGACGATCACCGGCAAGCCGCTCAAAATCGCGGCGGACGCAGTGCGTCCCATGGCGCCGCTCGGTCACATCGAGGTGGCAGGCAGCGACGATGTGGGAGGGTGGATCGTCGCGGTAGGCCTGCCGGTGACGCTCCAGTTCGATGGCAACCTGACCGCGTCTATCGACCCGGTAATCGATCGCCCCGATCTGATGCAGATCGTACCGGGCAGCGCACCGAACTACGGGTTCCGCGTGTCGCTGCAGGCGTTGCGCGCGCGCGCGACACCTTCGTCCGCCACGGCCTTGGGCCCGGACATGATCCTGTTGCGGGCCGGAACGCACATCGTCGGCGCGGCGACCCTCGTCCGTACGCAACTGGTCCACGGCAAACTCGAACGCGTCACGCTGAGCGAGGCACGGGGCTGGGCAGCCGACGCCAACCGCTCGGACGGGACGCTTCGCGTGGAAATGCGGATCGATGGCATCCGCTATGCGACCGGCGTCGCCGACCGGTACCGCGCCGATCTCGTCGCCAAGGGCATCGTCGCGGCGGGAGGCGGGTTTCGCTTCGAGATGCCGTCGATCAGCATGACCGGCGCGACCAGCGCGCATGTTGCCGTCCATGCGCTGGATGACGAGGTGCCGATCCGCGGCGCGATCGACATGCCCGTTCCCGAGCGGCGTACGCTCCTGCCGTCGGTGATCCTCGACATCCTGCCCGATTTCGACGAGCGCGGCGTGACGATCATCGTCCCGATCTACAATGCTGCCTACGATACAGCCGCATGCATCGCCGCGCTCTGCCGCAGCACCGACATACCCTGCCGGCTGATCCTGATCGACGATTGCAGCACCGATCCTGCGATCGCCGAAATCCTGGATACCGCAGCCACGCTGCGTAACGTCGAGGTGCACCGCAATCCAGAGAATCTGGGGTTCACGCGTACCGTCAACCGCGCGATCGGGCTTGCCGGTACCGACGACGTGGTTCTGCTCAATTCGGATACGCAGGTGACCGTCGGGTGGCTCCAGGGTCTGCGCCTCGCTGCCTATAGCGGCCGGTCGGTCGCGACCGCGACGGCGGTGTCGGACAATGCAGGCGTCTTCTCGGTGCCGGAGCCCGGCACCGCCAATCCGGTTCCCGCCGGCTTCTCCTTCGACGACATGGCACGGCTTATCCGGCAATCGGCTATGACGCTGCGACCGGAGGTGCCGACCGGACACGGGTTCTGCCTGTTCATCCGCCGCGACGCGCTCGACCGGATCGGGGCGCTCGATGCCACTGCGTTTCCCCGCGGCTATGGCGAGGAGAACGACTTTTCGATGCGCGCCGATCATGCCGGGCTGCGCAACGTCGTCGACGACCGCACCTTCGTCCATCATGAGGGGTCGGCAAGCTTCGGCACGGCCAAGACGGCGCTGTATGCGGCGGGGCGGCTGGTGGTCGACGAACGCTATCCCGAATACAAGGCACGGATCGGCGTGTTCTCGCGCGGTCGGGACATGCTGGCGATGCGCTGGCGGATCCGGCGTGCGGTGGCAGACGTCGTGGCCGCGCCGCGACCACGCATCCTGTATGTGATCGCCACGCAGTCGGGGGGCACGCCGCAGACCAACCAGGACCTGATGGCCGCGATCGAGGACCGGTTCGAACCGTGGCTGCTACGCTGCGATACGGTCCAGCTCGAGCTGTCGCGGCTGCACGAGGGCGCGCTGGTGCCGGTCGTGACCGCAGACCTGCACCGCGGCATCGATCCGCTGGTCCACCGGTCGAGCGAATACGATCTGATCGTCGCCGACATGCTCACCCGGCACGCGATCGATCTTGTGCATATTCGACACATGGCGTGGCACAGCACCACCCTCCCCCAAACGTGCCGGCGACTGGGGATCGCGACAGTCTTCTCGTTTCACGATTTTTATACGCTGTGCCCGACGGTGAAACTGCTTGATCAGGACATGATGTTTTGCGGTGGCCGCTGCACGCCCGGACCAGGTCGGTGTCGTCCCGAATTATGGCCGGCCGATGCGTTTCCGAACCTGAAGCATCAGTTCATCCATCGCTGGCGCGCGATGATGAACGAGGCGCTTCGCCACTGTGATGCGTATGTCACGACAAGCCCGACCGCGCGGGAGATTATTCTCGATGCCTTGCCCGATCTCGCTGATCGACCGTTTGAGGTCATTCCTCATGGCCGGACCTTTACGGATTTCGACATCGCCGCGCCGTGGCAACCAGGTATGCCGCTCAAGATTCTCGTACCCGGCAACCTTTCCGCCGCGAAAGGGTCCATCCTCATAGAAGCCGTGGCGGAGATCGACGGCGGGCGCACGTTTGAATTTCACGTGCTAGGCGACTCGGGTCACATGACGGCGCGCCCTGGACTGGTCCTGCATGGGCGGTACCAGCGCGATGCGTTCGCCGCCCGGGTGGCCGAGATTGCGCCACACCTCGGGGCCATTTTCTCGATATGGGCAGAGACCTATTGTCACACACTGACCGAGCTCTGGGCAGCAGGACTGCCCGTGGTCGGCTTCGACATCGGCGCGGTGGGCGACCGGATCAAGGAGTCCGGCGCCGGGTGGCTGCACCACGTCGGCATTCCAGCTGCCGATCTGGCACAATGGCTTGCTCATCTGGCGGCGCTTCCCGATGCCATCCATGCGGCCAGGATGGCGACCGTCCATTGGCAGGACACGGTCGGCCGTCACTATGACACCTCGGCGATGGCCGACCGCTATGGGGCATTGTACGCACAAGTAGCGAAGAACCGATGCGTATTCACCGACCTCCAGATCGAGGGAAGCGCAGGATGACGAAACAGTTCGCCGGCTGGGATTGGACGGCGATCATAGACACAGGTACGTCACAACGTTTCCTGCAAGGAACCGACGATCACCGACTCTCAGTTTGTACCTGATACGATGTATCACCTGTTCCACCGCGATGGCATTCCTACAACGGATGATCTGTCGACTGCCGTAGGTCAAGCCACGCGCGTCACGCTGCCGGGTAGCGCACCGGTGATACGCCAGCCCCCCGTATTCTTCGCGATCGATCCGCGCGTCGCCGACGTAGTGCGCGAACACGACATCCGTTCGGGGCCGAGCGCGACTACGCGATTGGCGCCTTCGTTCGTCGTTGCGCTACCGCATGGTGCGATCCTCACCGAAGGGTTTCTGGTTGCGGATCAGGATCATCGCATCCTCAGCGACAGCTTCCGCGCCTTCGGATCGCTTGCCCGCTACGGATTTCACGAGCACCCGGATCGTCTTTTCTCGATCGACCTTGTCGGCGGGCCCGAGCTACCGGGAACACATCTGGTCGTGGGCATCCAAACCAACCTGAACTACTTTCACTGGTTGCTCGAGGCGATGCCGCGGCTGTGGCTGGCACAGCGCGAGGGGTTGGCGGCGGACACGACGGTCTGGCTGCCACCGTTACGTCCGTGGATGGCCGACATGCTGACGGCGCTGCAACCGATCGACAGGTGCGCGACGCAGGCGGACGGCATCACACGATGCGCCCGGTTGCTGATGCCGGCGCGCGGACTGAGCAACATCCATACGTTTTGCGCGCACGCATTCGCCATGGCGGATGAGATACGCCAGCGGCATGCGCCAGCGGCACCATCGGGACGCCGGTTCTTCATTACCCGCGCCGGTGCGGGGTCGCGCAAACTGATCAACGAGGCCGAGATCATGGAGATCGCCGCCGAGCACGGGTTCGAAACCGTCGAGCCGCAACATCTTGCCTTCCAAGATCAGGTTAAGCTTTTTTCCGGCGCGGACGCCATTGCCGGGCCGCTGGGCGCCGGACTCGCCAATGCGGTATTCATGCGTCCCGGCAGCGTTTTGATCGAACTTGCTCCAGAAGGGCGGGAGGGCGATGCGACCTTGTTCGCCAATCTCGCGCACCACCGCCAACTGGATTATCTCGCCGCCGTAGGCCCGACAGTCTCCACCGACGCCCGGCCGGTGGATCGGCGGGATTTTTCGGTTGATACAGGAATCATACGCAAATTGTTTGGGGCGCTTGGCTGAGCCCCGGGGGGACCGTCAGGCGGGGACCATGGCGGCTAGGATGTCGTCGACCTCGGCGACCGCGAAGGCGCTGTATTCGTCGCCGATCGCATAGGGCAGCAGCACCCGGCGATCCTGGAGCAGCCCGCCGCAGCTATAGGTGACGTTGGGGACATAGCCGCCGCGCTGTTCGGCCGACGGGAACAGCAGCGGCGACGGCGTCCGCGCCAGCACCTTGGACGGGTCCGCCTTGTCGAGCAGGCACGCACCGATGCAATAGCCGCGGACCATGCCGACGCCGTGCGTGAAGACCAACCAGCCCTCGTCGATCTCGATCGGCGAGCCGCAATTGCCGAGCTGGACGAATTCCCACGGATATTTCGGCGCCATGATCGGCGTACCGCTGTCCCAGGTGTAAAGATCGTCCGAGCGGAGCAGCCAGATATTCTCGCTGTCCTGCCGCCCGAGCATCACGAACTGCCCGTCGATCCGCCGCGGGAACAACGCCATCCCCTTATAGCCGGTCATCGACCCCGCCAGCGGCCGCATCTCGAACGTCCGGATATCGATCCCGCGCAACATCTCCTGCCGCGCGGTCTTGCCGTCGAACGCGGTATAGGTGCCGATGATGCTTTGCACGTCGTCATGATCGGTGAAGGTGACCATGCGGAGATCCTCGATCCCCTGATGCTGACTGGGCAGGATCGGGAAGATCACCGTCTCGGAGACGTCCTGGCTATCCTCGCACAGCAGCCGCACCCAATCCGCCTCGGTCCGCTCGATCTGCGGCGGCACCCCGTTCGCGCTCGGCGGATCGAGCACGAGACGATCGCCCGGCCCCCATTCGCCGGTCCGGAACGTCACCGACGAGATATGCCCCTCGCCGATCCCGCGCAGCGACAGCAAAAACCGCACCGCGCCCGGTTCGGTCGGACGCCCCTCGAGCGCGTCGTCGGGCAACCGGACCATGCTCGGATTGAACAATGCCGCCGATTCGAACGCGTATTCCTGGCTGAAATAGGCGCCGATCAGCCACTGCTCGTCATCGTCGAAATCACCCGCGCCGATCTCGTCACGGATCTCCGCAAAGCGGCGCAGGAAGACGCGATCGGCATTGCGGTGCCGCTCGCGCATCGGTGCCGCGAGCAGCGCGCGCATCCGCGTCCGCATCGCCGGATCGAGCGCACGGACGCGATCGATGACGGCATGGACGCGCGACGGCCGCCCATCGTCGAACGCGGCGGGATAGGCGAAGCTGAACGGACGGATCACGGTCCGCGACGGATCGGGCATGAGTTCGACATCGAGCTTGGTGAACACATCGGCCGCTGCCTTGAAGTCGATCTCATGCGAGTCAGCGCCAGTCGTTGCCGGGGTCGTTGCCGAAGCCGCCGTGTTAGGACTGGCCGTTGCAGGAAGACTGGTGGGAGCAGCGTCGGGTGTCGTCATCATCGGCCCTTCGGAAGGAGTCTCAGGAGGAGCGCTGCACGCGCCAATTCGATCCCTGCGCCGTTTGCCAAATCCGGTCGCCGCACGTCATGGCCGATACGGGAACGGCATTTTTCACGGATGCGTTCGGGCCGTCACGCTTGTAGCAGGTCGCGATGGCCAAGCGTAAATTCTACCTCACGGCAGTCCTGCCCGACGGCTATGTCAAGACGATCGGGCCCACCGCGCTCGACCTAACCCATTACTGGCGGATCGTCGCGGTGCTCGCCAACGGCAAGACCGAGGTGTTCTGGGGACACAGCAAGTCACTTGGCGAAGCGAAGAAGACCAAGAATCTCGCAGTCGAGGCCGCGGCGACGCGAGGGTGGAAGAGCTATCACGTCGATATCGCTGCGGTGGAGCGGAGCGACACGCCGGTCGCGGAATAGCGCGCGTGGGGGGGGGGATCGAGTCGGTATGGTCCTCCCACGCCAAGAGGAGCTGGCGCTTTCCAGACGAGGAGGGGGTCGGCGCCAACCTGCGTTCCGTGTCCTCCCCCTCCGTCAGGCTTTGCCTGCCACCTCCCCCTGGCGGAGGAGGATTGTGAAGTGGTGCGATCGATTATGGCGCGGTGCAACATTAACCAGTAGGCGCGGGGATGTGACGCAGCCGCTTACCCATTTTACCTTTGGTCGTCGCGAATTCGTCGCGTTCATCGCCGCGATGATGGCGGTGAACGCGCTCGGGGTCGACCTGATGCTGCCCGCGCTGCCGGCGATCGGGGCCGAGCTTCATGCCGCGACCGCCAATTCGCGGCAGTGGATCATCACCGCATACATGTTCGGCTTCGGGATCGGCCAGCTGGTCTACGGGCCGCTCGCCGATCGCTATGGCCGCCGCCCGATCCTACTCGCGACTCTGATCGGTTTCGTCGGCGCGAGCATCTTCGCAGCGAGTTCGGCGACCTTCACCGCGCTGATCTGTGCGCGGATCCTGCAAGGACTGATGTCGGCCTCGACTCGCGTGCTCGCCGTCGCGATTGTCCGCGATCGCTTTTCGGGGCGGCAGATGGCCAAGACGCTGTCGATCGCGCAGATGATCTTCTTCCTGGTGCCGATCCTCGCACCCAGCCTGGGACAAATTCTGCTCGCGTTCGGACCGTGGCGGTTCATCTTCTACGCACTGGCAGCGTTCGCCGCATTCGTCCTGGCATGGGCGGCGATGCGGTTGTCCGAGACGCTGGCGATCGAGCGACGGACGGCAATCTCGCTGACGTCGTTGCGCAACGCCTATCGCCTGACGCTCACCAATCGCTATTCGATCGGCTATGCGACCGCCGCGTCGCTGACGTTCGGCGGAATCATCGCCTTCGTGTCGCTGGCACAGCAAATCTTCGGTGAGCAGTTCGGTGCGGGCGATCGGTTCACGATACTGTTCGCGGTCTGCGCGTTCGCGATGGGTTGTGCGTCATTCGCCAATAGTCGGCTGGTCGAGCGACTGGGCACGCGGCTGATCTCGCAGGCCGGGGTGTTCGCGCTGATCGCGTTGTCGCTGGTCCATCTCGCGGTGATCGCCAGTGGCCTAGAGACGCTGTGGAGTTTCATCGCGATCCAGGCGCTGAGCATGACGTGCATCGGCCTGTGCGGATCGAACTTCGGCGCGATGGCGATGGAGCCGGTCGGGCATATCGCCGGGACCGCATCGTCGGTGCAGGGATTCATCACCAGTCTCGGCGCGGTGGTGGTCGGATCGTTGATCGGCCAGGCCTATGACGGATCCACCTTCCCGCTTGCGATCGGCTATCTCGGGATCGGCCTCGGTGCGCTGGTGATCGTGTATCTGGTCGAGGGACGCTTCTGGTTCCAGCGGGGGACTGCGCTGCGCTGAGGCTTAGTGCAAAAAGATCACACTGTTTCAGAAGGATCGCTGCGTTGGGAACCGTTACGTCACCGTGACGGTTTGCGTCGACACAACACCAACAGGATATCCGATCATGAAGAAACTGACCGTAGCGCTTATGATGGCTGCTCTCACCGTTCCGCTCGCAGCCTGCGGCGGCAAGGGTGACGACAAGCTGGGCAGCCAGGTCGAAGGCGCAGCGGACAACCGTGCCGACGCGCTGGAAGCCAAGGCCGACAACCTCGAGGACCAGGCCAAGGCCGTGCGCGAGAGCGGCGACCAGCAGGCCGACGCGATCGACGACGCCGACGTGAACGCGCAGGCGATGCCGGCCAGCGAGAAGGCGGCCCTCGTCAACGGCAGCGAGAAGCTCCGCTGATACTGATCCCCCCGGCACGCCCGGGGGGATTTTTCTATATAAGTAATGCGAGACGGCGGCCGGGACATGTCGACCGGACTGGCAAAACAGGGTGGGCGACATGACGAACAGGGGCCGGATCGAGAACGGGGGATTCCTCCTCTTCTTGACGATCATCACCATAGCCTTGGGCGTGGTGGTATCCGCCTTCGCGGCCGCGCTGCTATGGAGCGCGCTGGCGGCGATCCTGTTCCAGCCGCTGTATCAAAAGCTGCTCAAGCGCTGGCCCGAGCGGCGCAACCTCGCCGCCTCGCTGGCGATGCTGATCATCTTCGTTGCGGTGGTCGTCCCGACGCTGATCATCGCCAGCCTGATGATCGACCAGGCATCCTCGGTCTATACGAGCATGCAGAGCGGCCAGATCAACTTTGCCGCGTATTTCCAGCAGATCCACGATGCCTTGCCGCAGCGGCTCCAGCAGCTTGTCGACAAGTCCGGGATCGACAGCTTCGAACGGCTGCAATCGCGTATTTCCGGCGCGCTGGGCAACAGCGTCCGGACGATCGCCGGACAGGCGCTGTCGATCGGCCGCAATGCCTTCGCGTTCCTGCTGGCGTTCGGCATCGCGCTGTACGTGACGTTCTTCCTGCTGCGCGACGGCGACCGAGTCGGGCCGGCGATCTGTCGCGCGTTGCCGCTGGAGCGATCGGTGACGGAACGGCTGGTCGGCAAGTTCGTCGCGGTGGTGCGCGCCACGATCAAGGGATCGGTCATCGTCGGGCTCGTCCAGGGTGGCCTGGGCGCCTTGACCTTCTGGCTGGTCGGCGTGCCGGCGGCTTTGTTGTGGGGCCTGCTGATGGCGCTCACCTCGTTGCTGCCCGCCTTGGGGCCGGCGATCGTGTGGGTGCCGGTCGCGGTGTATCTGCTGGCGACGGGTGCGATCTGGCAGGGCATCGCGGTGATCGTGTCGGGGGTCGTGGTGATCGGGCTTGCGGACAATATCCTGCGGCCGATCCTGGTCGGGCGCGACACCGGAATTCCGGACTATGTCGTGCTGGTCACGACGCTGGGCGGGATCGAGATCTGCGGATTGAGCGGGATCGTCGTCGGCCCCGTGGTCGCGGCGCTGTTCCTGGCGGGATGGCAGATCCTGACCGAACAGCGGCTTGGGCAGCCCGAGCCTGACGCCTGAGCTACTGCCCACACTACCGAGCCGTTGCTTTGGCCGCGCGCCACAGATTTTGAGTCCTCCCCCGCCAGGGGGAGGTGGCAGGCGCAGCCTGACGGAGGGGGCGGTAAGCGACCACCTCTGCTGCCTGTCCTCCCCCTCCGTCGCCTTTGGCGCCACCTCCCCCTGGCGGGGGAGGATCGGTTTTGAGCGCGGCTGTGCTCGTTGATTCCGAGGTGTCGGCTACAAGGCAGCCGCAGACCTACGCCGCGTCTGCAGACCAAAAAAAACCACCCCGTGCATGACGCACGGAGTGGCCTAGGTTCAGGGAGGAGGTACGCTAGAAGCGTACCGTACGGCGCCGCGAAAGGGGGGGACACGATGCCGTACAGGATCTAAATGGGTGAGCCCCGATTTGGTTCAACCCTTGTTGCGGCGCACACCGAATTTTTTTCAGAGCGCGTTTTTCTTGCGGGCGAACGCCGGTGCCATTCGCGCCAGGATCTCGTCACGCAGCAGCAGGTGATGGCGCAGTGCAGCCGCGCTGTGCGCGACGACCAGCGCGAACATCATCCAACCGAGAATCTCATGGGCCTCGTGGCCGAAATGCCCGGTTGCCGTCGATACAGGCAGATACGGAATATCGAACAGCCCGAACCAGTTGAACGGACCACGCTTCGCCGATCCCGAGACCATCAGCCACCCGGTCAGCGGCATGCCGATCATCATGACATAGAGGACCGCGTGCGCAGCGTGCGCGAGGCCCTTCTCCCAGGCCGGCATCAGCGCGGGCAGCGGCGGCGGGCGGTTGGCAAGACGCCATGCGAGCCGCGCGACGCTCAGGACAAGGACGGTCATCCCGAGCGCCTTGTGCGCGCCCATCCACGCGCGGAGGGCCGGCACCGAATCGTGCAACAAGCCGACCGCGAGGTTGAGGATGACGAGCAGCGCGATCGTCCAGTGAAGCCAGATCGCCACCCTCGAATAGCGTTCCGAGGATTGCCGCTCCGGCGAGTAGCGTTCCGAACTATCCCGCGCTGCCGTCATGTACGTGTCCTTCAGACGTTGAACTGCGGCGCGGCCATCTGCGGCTGCGGGGTCTGGCCGAGCTGTGCCTGGCGCGCGAAGATATCACGCATCAGCGACAGCGAGAACAGGTGCGCATACAGCAGCGGGAGCATGCCCGACTTGCTCATCTTGCGCAGTGCATCGCCGCGCAGGTCGATCAGCTTTTCCTCGTTGATCATCTGGAAGCCGCGATAGACGAACGGCTGCTCGGCACCGTCGGGCTGGATCGTGACTTCGCCGTCCATCAGCAGCTCGAGCTCGCGCAGCTCGTTCATGAAGTTCTGCGTGCGTGCGCCGGCCTGTTCGAACGACTCGTTGAAGCCGAGGATGTTCTTGGTCAGCTCGGTCGGCTGGCCGTTCTCGAACAGTGCATCGCCGTCCTCGAACTCACCGAGCGTCGGCGAGGTCGGATCGAAGCAGAGCGACAGCTCCTGCGCATCGGGGTGAAGGCGCGCGAGCATGTACGGGTAGCGACGGACATAGGCGGGCACGTAGAACGTGGTCTCGGTCAGCTTGCCGTCGTCGCCGACGAACACGTTGACGCCCTCGTTCAGGCCCATCAGCGCGAGCGGGATGGCGTCGTCACCGGTCGAGAAGACGATCGGCATGTGGCGCTGGACCAGCGGGAATTCGTCGACGGTGATCGGGATGGCGTGCTGGCCGACCAGGAACGGCGCGCTGTCCTGTGGGCGGACCTTGTAGTTCGCGTGCGTGTCGCTCGAGAGCGGCTCGAGGCCGTTGTAGAAAAGCGGAAGCTGGGCGGTGCTGGCCATGTTACTCTCCGGATCGGTCGTTCAGATGCCGGTGACTGGTGCCACCGATTGGGGCGAGGCTCTATGGTGCGGGGCGGGTTGGTGCAAGTGTGGTGCGGAATCGTCGGGGTGGGACGCGGTCGGTCGTCGGCCTGAGCTAGACGAGCTTGCCGGGGTTGAGGATGCCCAGCGGATCCATCGCGGCCTTGATCGCGCGCAAGGCGGTCATCCGCGCGGGCGACGAGAGGCGGGCGAGTTCGTCGCGCTTCATCTGGCCGATGCCGTGCTCCGCCGAGATCGAGCCGCCGGCCGCGGTCACGAGGTCGCCGACGAAGCGGGTGACGACCGGCGCGTCCTCGGCATACCAGTGCGCAGGGTCGGTGCCGGGCGCGGCGCGGACGTGGAAGTGGACGTTGCCGTCGCCGAGATGGCCGAAGCCGCTCGCGTGCGTGCCGGGGAAGCGCGCGTCGCACGCCGCCGCCGCCTCGATCATGAAGCGCGGCATCGTCTCGACGGGGATGGAGATGTCGTGCTGCGTCGCGGGGCCGAGCGCGCGTTCGGCGGCGGAGAGCGAGTCGCGGAGCAGCCAGAAGGCGTCCGACTGGGCTTCGCTGGTGGCGATCGTCGCGTCTTCGATGGCGCCGTCTTCGAGCGCCTTGGCGAGCAGGCGTTCGAGGAGTGCGCTGGGGGACTCGCCCTCGGTGGTGGCGGAGGTTGCCTCGATCAGGAGGTGCCAGGGGTGGCGGCCGGCGAGCGGCGCGCGGGCGTTCGGGAGGTGCGCGACCGCGGCGTCTAGCGACTCGGCGGGGAGGATTTCGAAGCTTTCGATCGCGTCGGTCCTCGCCTGCATCGTGCGCAGGAGTTTCAGCGCAGCTTGGGGCGAGGCGATGCCGACCCAGGCTGTGCCGCGGGCTGCAATTGCGGGGACGAGGCGGAGCGTGGCGGCGGTAACGATCGCCAGCGTGCCTTCCGCGCCGATGAAGAGTTGGTCGAGGTCGTAGCCGCGGTTGTCTTTCTTCAGCGCGGAGAGGCCGTCGTGGATGCTGCCATCGGCGAGCACCGCCTCGACGCCTGCGACGAGGCCGCGCATCGTGCCGAACTTGAGCACCTGCGTCCCGCCGGCGTTGGTCGAGACGAGCCCGCCGATCGTCGCCGTGCCGCGCGCGCCGAGCGTCAGCGGGAAGCGCCACCCCTGCCCTTGCGCGGCGCCGTCGAGGTCGGCGAGGATCACGCCGGCCTCGGCGATGGCGAGCCCGGCGTCGGTGTCGATGCTGCGGATAGTGTTCATCCGGCGGAGCGACAGGATCAGCGCGCTGCCGTCGGCGGGGGCGGTCGCGCCGCCGACCATCGAGGTGTTGCCGCCTTGGGCGACGAGCGGGACGCGGTGCTCGGCGGCGGCCTTGACGATCAGCGCGACCTCCGCGGTCGAGGTCGGCGCGAGCATCGCAGGCGCAGCGCCATGGAACCGGCCGCGCCAGTCGTGGAGCCAGGGGTCGATGTCGGCGGGGTCGGTGACGATCGCCTTGGCGTCGAGCTGCGAGGCGAGCGATTTAAGCATTGCCGCCTGCGAAGGCGTCAGGATTGCTGACTGAATTTCGGCCATGTACGCGGCGCTAGACAAAATTCATCGCGCGTTCAACGATGGGCGCTAACGATTACGTCAGCATGATCCAGACACCATGATTCACCCCGCGATACCCGCCACCCTGCTCGCGCTCGCGGGCCCCTTTGCTGTGGCATTGCGCGATGTACCGTCGTCCGGCCTGTCTTCGGGATTCGAACTGGACGGCACGCAGGTCGCGCAGGTTTCGATCCACGAACGCATCATTATCCGCGTGCCCCGGATGAGCCGGATGCCTGCGCGAACCTATGCGCCGCCGCGCGAATGGAAGGAGCATAAGGGTCCAAAATGCATCGCGGTCGATGAAATTGCTGGTGCGATGCTCAACAAGGACGGCGCGGTCGACCTCGTGATGGACGATACGACGCGGCTGCGCGCGCGGCTCGATGGCGACTGCAAGCCGCTCGATTATTATTCGGGGTTCTATTTGCGGCCGGGCGCGGACGGGATGATCTGCAAGGACCGTGACGCGATCCGCATGCGATCGGGTTCACGCTGCGAGATCGAAGGGTTCAAGAGCTTGCGGGCGAAAAAGTAGCGGGAGCCTATAGCTAACGTGCTTGGCGGATGCGAGGTCACCCCCTCCGTCATCCTGACGAAAGTCAGGATGACGGGGGTTTTTGCGGAAATACGCCTCCCGCCGCCCCTTCCCACCCTCCATTCACCGCGTTTCCTTGACATTTGTCGCCAAATCGGCGAGCGCCGGAACGCTTGAGGGCAGTGCATTTCACCCTCTATTTACCGGACATTTGCATGAGTTTTGCCGATCTCGGCCTCTCCGACGAACTGCTGAAGGCAGTCACCGACTCCGGCTATACCGAGCCGACCCCGATCCAGGCCGGCGCGATCCCGTCGGTGCTGATGATGCGCGACATCATCGGTATCGCCCAGACGGGCACCGGCAAGACCGCGTCATTCGTGCTGCCGATGATCGACATTCTCGCGCATGGCCGCAGCCGCGCGCGGATGCCGCGCTCACTGATCCTCGAGCCGACGCGCGAACTCGCCGCGCAGGTGGCGGAGAATTTCGAGAAATACGGCGTCAACTCGAACCTCTCGATGGCGCTGCTGATCGGTGGCGTGTCGATGGGCGACCAGCTCGCCGCGCTGGAGAAGGGCGTTGACGTCCTGATCGCGACGCCGGGTCGGCTGATGGACCTGTTCGGGCGCGGCAAGATCATGCTCAACGGCTGTTCGATGCTGGTGATCGACGAGGCGGACCGGATGCTCGACATGGGCTTCATCCCCGACATCGAGGAAATCTGCACCAAGCTGCCGAAGCAGCGCCAGACGCTGTTGTTTTCGGCGACGATGCCGCCGCCGATCAAGAAGCTGGCGGACAAGTTCCTGACCAATCCCAAGACGATCGAGGTGTCGCGCCCGGCGTCGACCAACCTCAACATCAAGCAGTATCTCGTGCCGGTGCCGAGCCAGACGGCCAAGCGCGATACGCTGCGCCGTATCCTTGCGCAGGAAGAGGTGACCAACGCGATCATCTTCTGCAACCGCAAGACGACGGTGCGCGACCTGAACAAGGTGCTCAAGCAGGCTGGCTACAAGTCGGGTGAGATCCACGGCGACATGGAGCAGCCGCAGCGGCTGGCCGAGCTCGAGCTGTTCAAGACCGGCGCGGTGACGATCCTCGTTGCCTCCGACGTCGCGGCGCGTGGGCTCGACATCAAGGGCGTGTCGACGGTGTTCAACTATGACGCGCCGTGGCATCCGGACGATTACGTCCACCGGATCGGTCGCACCGGTCGCGCGGGGGCTACCGGGACGGCGTATACGTTCGTCGCGCCGGACGATGCCGAGAATATCGTCAATATCGAGAAGTTGACGGGTCAGACGATCGAACGGCTGAAGGTTGCCGAGCCGAAGACGGCGGCAGTTACTGCTGCGACCGAAGACGATGGCACGACGCGGCGCGCACGGCCGCGTCGCGGCGCGCGGTCCGAGACGTTTACGCCGGTGCCGGTTGCGGCTGCTGCCGAGGAGTCGGATCGGCCCCGTACGCGGCGGGTGCCACGGGCGGATACGGTGGCCCCGGCGATAGTCGCCGAAGTGCTGGCTGCGGTGAAGCCGGTTGCGGCGGCCAAGCGTCCTCGCTGGGAACGTACGCCGATCGACGAGCCCGTGCCCGCGGTGAAGCCGCGCGTTGCGGAGCCGGCACGGGTCGAGCCGGTGCAGGTCGAACCGGCGTATGTGGAACCCGTTCGTGCGGCGCCTGCGCGGACGGAGCCGGTGCGGTCGGAACCTCCTCGCTCGCAACCTGTTCGTTCGGAAGCGGCAAAGGTCGAGCCGCCACGGACGGAGCGCATTCCTGCGGATCCAACCGGTGGTCGCCGCCAACCGCTCGCCGATACGCCGGCGGATGGCTGGAACGGACCATTCCCGAGCTTCCTGAATGCCGTGATCGGAGGATATGAATGATGTCGATGCGCCGTATCGCCGCGCTTGCCTTGCTCGCGACTGCCGTGGCCGCCCCCGCTGCGCCCCGCGCGAAAGTCGTGGCGCCGCACGTGAACACGACGAGCTTCGACAAGCTGCCACAGCCCTTGCCGCTGCCGTATAACGAGTCGGCGAACGCCAATGCGCAGGTTGCGGCGGCGCGGGCGCGCGCGCTGAAGACACACAAGCGGTTGCTGATCGATCTCGGCGGTAACTGGTGCCTCGACTGCCGCCTGCTGGCGGGGACGATCGACCTGCCGGAGATGAAGCGGTTCGTGGATAGCAAGTTCGTGGTGGTGACGGTCGACATCGGCCGCTTCGACAAGAACGGGCAGATCGCGGCGGGTTACGGCATCAAGGGGCGGCTCAAGGGCGTGCCCGCGGTGCTGGTGGTTGATCCGCGGAGCAACCGGTTGCTGAACGCCGGGCATGAGACCGAGCTGGCGGATGCGCGGTCGATGGGGCCACAGGCGCTGGCCGACTGGTTGGCGAAGTGGGCGGCCTGATCGGGAGTTTTTGAGGGCGTTTCGGTATTGGGCATTTCGCTAGTCTGAGGCGGGCGATGCGACTCGTCCGCTCCGCTACGTCGCCCTGTTTGGCTTGCCCTCACCTATCGCCGCCTTCGGCGTCTCTCCCTCTTCCCGATGGGAGAGGGAACGGGTCCTAGACAGATCTACCGTGCGGGCTTTCGCTAGCGGTCAATGCTCGTTCGACACTCCCCTCGCCCTTTCGAAGCGGTCCAGCGCGCGTCTCTCGCTTGTAAAGTCTGAGATCCGTCGTCCGCCATTTGGTCGCGGCCCTCGCCGTCATCCTGACGAACGTCAGGATGACGGTCGCGCGTGCCCTCACCTATCGCCGCATTTGCGTCTCTCCCTCTCCCGATGGGAGAGGGAAGGGGCCCGCGGCCACTTGGCCGTGGGAAGGGTGAGGGCAAGGTTCGTTGGGCCATTGTGCTAGGCGTGTTCGTGATACGCCCCTCTTTATAGCCAGTGCGAGTCCAACGCCCCCTGCCCGTGTAATATCGGTCCGGCGCGCACCATTGGGCTGCGACCGTAAACGGTCCTGCCAGGAAGCCGATCTCGACACGCTCTGTGCGGGCCCAACCCCCACCGTCATCCTGACGAAAGTCAGGACCCAGAGCCACGGGCGTTAACTCCTGGTATCCTGGGTCCTGACTTTCGTCAGGATGACGGGTTTGGTTGGCTGGTCACGCGCTCGCCCGCCCTTACGCGGCGACCGCGATCAGGGCGTCGTCCAGTGCTGCGGCGCGCAGGTACGCCGGGCGTTCGATCAGGCGCGCGGCATACTCCGCGAACGCTTCGCGCTTCGGTAGCCAGCCGAACTGCATGCCCCAGATGACCTGCGATCCGACATAGACGTCGGCGGCGGTGAAGCGGTCGCCGGCGATGTACGGGTGCGCTGCCACGGCCTGTTCGAGCACGTCGATCACGCGGTCGAAGCTGCCATAGCCGATCATCCGTTGCTGCGCGGCATCGGGGACGACGCCGAGCGCGCGGTTGCCGGTGGCGGCTTCGACCGGGCCGGCGGCGTAGAAGAGCCAGCGATAGTAATCGGCGCGCTCTTCGTCGCGGGGGGCGAGGTCGGCGTCGGGGAACGCATCGGCGAGATACGCGCAGATCGCGGCGCATTCGGTGACGGTCTTGTGGTTGTGGACGATCGCCGGGACCTTGGCCATCGGGTTGATCGACAGATACGGCTCGGCCTTCATCGTCGTGTCGTAGTCGAGGACGACGGTCTCATACTCGGCGTCGACCTCTTCGAGCATCCACCGCGCGATCCGGCCTCGCGACATCGGGTTGGTGTACAGGGTCAACGTCATGCGACTCTCCTTGAGAACGGATCGTGAACGATGGTCTCATGGGGAGTGGGTGCGGTCAAGGATTACCCTGCGGACGTGGCGACCCCGCGCCCTACGCCCGTCATCCTGGGCTCGACACAGGATCCAGAGCCGCGACGCTCACCCGTCTTGGCTCTGGGTCCTGACTTTCGTCAGGATGACGCCGTTAGCGGCGGACCTCCTACACCAGCGCCTTGTCGAACAGCGCGAGCATGCGGGCCCAGGCCTTGTCCGCCTGGGCTGCGTTGTAGACCTTCGAGTCGGGCGGGCACCAACCGTGCATCGTGCCGGCGTAGACCTCGATCTCGGCGGGGAGTTTGGCCGCGGCGAAGGCGGTGCGGAGCGTGTCCTTTTCGGTCGGCGAGCGGGCGTCGTCGTTGGCGGCGATCGCGATCAGGTATCGGCCCTTCATCTGCGGGATCAGCAAATGCGGGCTGTCGGGGGTGTCGGTGACGAAGCCGCCGCCGTGGAAGGTCGCGCCGGCGCGGATCCGGTTGGGGACGGCTGCGGCGGTGCGCATCACCATCGGGCCGCCCATGCAATAGCCGGTGGTGGCCAGCCCACGCTTGCGGTCGGTCTGCGGTTGCGCGTCGATGAAGGCGGTGAAGGCCTTCGCGTCACGAACAGTGCCTTCGGACGTGAGTGCTTCGCGGAAGGGCGCGATGCGGGCGCGGACGGCGGGCTGGTCGTAGGATTCGCCGGGCTTCAAGAACGGCGCCTTGGTCGAGCGGTAGAACTGGTTGACGACGAGCACCGTATACCCCGATTGCGCGAGCCGGTCGGCCATCTGGCGGAAGGCAGGGCGCAGGCCCATGATGTCGGGCCATACCAGGACGCCGGGGTGCTTGCCGGTGGCGGGTGCGACGAAATAGGCGTCGGCCTTGCCGTCGGGCGTGACGATCGAGACGTCACGGCCCTTGATAACCGCTGCGTTCGCAGGCGCGGGGAGCAACATCGTCAGGCCCATCGCGCCGGTCATCACCCCGAACTGGCGACGCGAGACGCCGGCCAGATAGGCTTCGTTATCGTCTGCGGTATGCTCGTCGCACATGGGCCTATCCTCTTGAATTCGGCCGCATGCTAACTCAGGCTGCGCGCCACCACCATACGCCATCGCGCGTGTCGCGGGTCGCTCGGCCTTCTACTTCGAGGCGGCGGAGATGCGCGAGGGCTTCGCCGGTCGCCATGCCGAGGACGTCCTGCCCGATCGCGCGGCGGAAGAGGCGGCCGAAACAGTCAACCGCGCGGCGGGGTTCGGCGAGGAAGACGGCGAGTTCGTCGAGCCGTTCGCGGTGTTCGCGGTCCATCGCGTCGAGGCGGGTGTGGAGGCCGGTGAACGGGTCGCCGTGGCCGGGGAGGACGAGCAGGTCGGCGGGCAGCGTCTTCAGCTTGGCGATCGAGGCGAACCATTCGCCCAGCGGGTCGGCGTTCGGTTCGGTGACGCCGAGCGAGACGTTGGGGCTGATGCGGGGCAGGACCTGATCGCCGGCGATGAGGATGCCGCCGGCTTCGTCGTAGAGGCACGCGTGTTCGGGGGAGTGGCCGGAGCCGGTGACGATCCGCCAGTCGCGCGTGCCGATGGTGAGCGTGCCACCGTCCTCGATGCGGGTGTAGCTGAGCGGGAGCGGGGTGATGATCTTCCGGAAGCCTGCCCAGCCCTTGGCGGTGGCGTGGTCGATCTGTGCTTGGTCCCAGCCTGCGCCGCGCCAGAAGGCGAGCATTTCGTGGGGGACGGAGTCGCGGGCATCGGCGGCGAGCATGCGCGCGGTCAGCCACTCGGCTCGGGTCATGATGAGGGGGGCGGCGTGGTTGTCGCACATCCAGCCGGCGAGGCCGATATGGTCCGGGTGGAAGTGGGTGCCGATCATCTTGGTGATGCGGGTGTTGGCTTTGGGGCCGTTGAAGATGGCTTTCCAGGCGTCGCGGGCGTCCGCGGTGTTCATGCCGGTGTCGATCAGCGCGTTGCCGTCGGTGTCAGCGAGGAGCCAGCAGTTTACGTGGCGTAGCGGGCCGGGGATGTGGAGGCGAACCCACTCTATGCCGGGGGCGACCTGCATCGTTTCGCCCGGTGCGGGCTCCGCGCCACCAAACGGGTAGGTCAGCCCCTTGTGGCTAGTCGGCGCGAAATCTGTGCTGGGTGCAGTTGCCATCCGTTGCGGTTAGCAACTGGATGTGGCCGTAGATAGTGCTGTACGGCAGCGGACCTTCTCTCGATCCTCCCTCGCCAGAGGGAGGTGTCGCCGTAGGTGACGGAGGGGGAGGACACGGAGCGGAGGTTGGCGCGTGCCTCCCCCTCCGTCTGGCAAGTGCCAGCCACCTCCCCCTGGCGGGGGAGGATTAGGTTGGCGAATTTGCGCAAGTTCCGTCACCCCGAACTGGTTCGGATCCTGTCCGCTTGAAACGGGGAAAGCTTGTTTCCCCGCGAAGGCGGGGACCCAGACTGGGCTCCCGCCTTCGCGGGAGAACAATGACGCATCAGCTATCGCCAGATATGGCCTCGGCCTGCCCGGCTAACTTCACCCGCTAGCCGTATCGCAGGAGGACAGCGCGAGCCCACCCCCTGCCCCCTCCCGCTTGCGGGAGGGGGATAAGTTCAGGTCAGCGCTTGAAGGGGTCGTCGAAGAGCGGTTTGACGGGGAGGACGCCGCCATCTGCCACGAACTGTGCGTCCGCAGCCGCCTGGGTGCGCTCGGCGCGGAGCTGCTGGAGCAGGACTTCGCGGTCGCCTTCGAGACGCGTGTCGGTCGGGGCTTCCATGCCGGCTGCCTTCGCCGCCTTCGCCACTGCCGCGTCGAGTTCGCGCTGCGAGGTCAGGCCGAGCGTGACCGGGTCCTTCGGCGTGATGTTGGCGATGTTCCAGTGGCTGCGGTCCCGGATCGCGGCGATCGTCGTGCGCGTCGTGCCGATCAGCAGCGAGATCGCGCCGTCGGTGATCTCCGGGTGGTTACGGATGATCCACGAGATGCCGTCGGGCTTGTCCTGGCGCTTCGAGACCGGCGTGTAGCGCGGGCCCTTGGTGCGGCGGACCTGCTCGGGGCCCTTGATCATCTTGAGCTGGTAATCGGGATCGGCGGCACCCTTGTCGATCTCTTCCTGCGTCACTTCATGTGCACGGACGGGATCGCGACCGGTGAGCTTGGTCGAGGTCGTGTCGTCGGCGATCGCCTGGATCTCGAGGATGTGCAGACCGCAGAAGTCCGCGATCTGCTCGAAGCTGAGCGCGGTATTGTCGACCATCCAGGCGGCGGTCGCGTGGGGCATGAGCGGCTGGGCCACGGCGAGAACTCCGTAAAAATAGAAAGGGCCGCCCCTTTCGGAGCGGCCTGACATGAGAGAGACTTAGTGCGCGTGGGGGCAACAGGCAAGCACGCAAGATTCTGGCAAGCTCAGGCGGCCATGAGCTTTCCTTCGAGGGGGACGAGCGCGTGGAGGAACTGGCGCGCGCTGGCCGGCCAGCTGTAGCGCGCGGCATAGGCGGCGCAGGTGACGCGGTCGCGGGTTAGCGCAGTGGCGATCGCGACGTCGAGGTCTTCGTGCATCGCGCCGACGCGGTCGTCGAGCACGTCGATCGGCCCGGTGACCGGGTACGCCGCGACGGGGGTTCCGCAAGCCAGCGCCTCGATCATGACGAGACCGAAGGTGTCGGTGCGGCTTGGGAAGACGAGGACGTCGGCGGTGCGGTAGGCGGCGGCGAGGTCGAGGCCCGAGCGCTGGCCGAGAAAGACCGCGTCCGGGAAGCGGCGCGCGAGCATGGCGCGGGCGGGGCCGTCGCCGACCACGACCTTCGTACCGGGATGCGCGGAGGACAGGAACGCCTCGATGTTCTTCTCGACCGCGACCCTGCCGACATAGAGCTGGATCGGCCCGGGCAGCGCTGTCAGCTCGGGGTCGCGGGCACCGTCGAGGCCGAACTGCGCGAAGTCGACGCCCCTGCCCCATTCGCGGACCTGGTGCAGGCCCTGGTCCGACAGCGTCCTGGCGACCGAGGGCGTCGAGACGAGGATCGACTGCGCGGGGCGGTGGAACCAGCGGATGTAGCGCCAGATCCAGTCGGGGTTCGCGCCGGTGCGGGCGGCGATATAGTCGGGGAACTGGGTGTGGTAGGCGGTGGTGAACGGGAGCGCGCGGGCGAGGCACCAGGTGCGGGCGGCGAGGCAGACCGGGCCCTCGGTGGCGAGATGGATCGCGTCGGCGCCGAAGCTTGCCAGCAGGCGACCGACTGCGCCGGACCGCGCAAAGGCTAGGCGGATCTCGGGGTAGGTCGGGCATGGCATCGAGGCGAACTGTTCGGGGGAGACGATCAGGACCTGATGGCCGATCGATTCGAGTTCCTTGCGGACCGCCTGAAGGGTGCGGACGACGCCGTTGACTTGCGGGCTCCAGGCGTCGGTGACGATCGCGATACGCATCGTGTTTTCTCCGTTTTGCCCCTCTCCCGTCGGGGAGAGGGAGGGGCCCGCTTGGCGCAGCCAAGTGGGAGGGTAAGGGCACGCTGTTCACTGGCGTGGTGGACTTGCCCTCACCCTCGCCGCTTCGCGTCTTTCCCTCTCCCCGATGGGGAGAGGGTTTAGGTTAGGCAGCCAACGTGACGACCTTGTCCTTCTCGCGGGCGGCGATTTCGTCGCCCCAGTGGAGGAGTTCCATGCGGCCGTCGAAATGCTCGACCAGCGCGGTGCAGCCTTCGACCCAGTCGCCATCGTTGTAATAGGCGATACCGGCGATCTCGCGCATTTCGGCGGTGTGAATGTGACCGCAGACGACGCCCTCGACGCCGCGGACACCGGCGGCGTGCGCGACGACCTCCTCGAAGTGCGAGATGAAGGCGACGGCGTTCTTGACCTTGGCCTTGGCGTGCTTCGACAGCGACCAATAGGGCATGCCCATCCGCCGCCGCGCGGCGTTGACCCAGCGGTTGAGGCCCATCAGCATCGTGTAGGCGGCGTCGCCGATATGCGCGACCCAGCGGTGCGCGAGCGTGATCGCATCGAACTCGTCGCCGTGGAGCACCAGCAGGCGGCGACCGTCGGCGGTCTCGTGGATCGCGTTGCGACGGATCGAGATGCCGCCCAGATCGAGCCCGGAATATTGCCGGAATACTTCGTCATGGTTGCCGGGGATGTAGACCACCCGCGTACCGCGCTTGGCGCGCTTGAGCAGGCGCCAGAGGACGTCGTTGTGCGCGGCGGGCCAGTAGAATTTCTTCTTGAGCCGCCAGCCGTCGATCATGTCGCCGACGAGATACATCGTCTCGCTGTCGACATGATCGAGGAAGTCGTTGAGCATCCCGGCATTGCAGCCGCGCGTGCCGAGGTGGACGTCGGAGATCCAGATCGTGCGGTATTGGCGACGCTCGACGATCGGCTCGGGGACGGCAGGGCGTGAGTGGATGAAGTCGGCGATATCGGTGATGTCGGCGCCGATGATGCTAGATGGCGAAAACGTCGTCACGGCGTTCATGGCCTTACCCCCGCAAGTCTATCCCTTGGCGATGATCTAGCCGAGTATTGTGACAGGGCAGTCGCACTCTGGTGACTGTTAGAAGTCAGCGTAAAAACGTTGCTGCAACTGCGCGCAAACGCGTTGACGAATCGGGGCGAAGCTGAACCTATGGCAAGGTCTTACAGGGAGAAAATATCATGAAGTTTCGTTTCAAGAATGTCGCGGTGACGGTTGCGGGCGCGGCGATGATGGTTGCGCCGACGATGGCGTCGGCGGCCAATACGGCGGCATCGCTGTCGGTCGCGCGTACGGGGACGGCGACGTCGGGCAAGGGCAAACTCGCCGAGGGGCCGACTGCGACGTATGTCAGCATCGGTATCCTGGCGGCGCTGGTGGTCGGCGTTTTGCTCGCGACGAGCGGTGGGGATGACAGCTCGGATAGCAACTGAGGTAGGCGCGGGAGTGACTTAGCCTCGCAATCCTCCCCCGCCAGGGGGCGGTGACGCCGTAAGGCGACGGAGGGGGAGGACACGGAACGGTAGTTACCCTTCCCGCCCCCTCCGTCTGGCAAGCGCCAGCCACCTCCCCCTGGCGGGGGAGGATTGGGCCGTTTGGTTTGCGAAGGTAGCTTGTGTCGCCGCGAAGGCGGGGATCCAGACTGGGCTCCCGCCTTCGCGGGAGAAAAAGGTTGCTTTGGGTTGGCGCGTCAAACGCTCCAGCGCGCTTCGCATGCCCTACCCCGCCTAACGAACCCCACCCCGGCGAAGGCCGGGGCCCAGTTGGGAGCGCTGAGTAACGACGCGGTGCGCGTCGTTACTGCGACCTTTCCACCTGGGCCCCGGCCTTCGCCGGGGTGGTGGTGTGCTTGGGGTGACCGTTAGCCGTCAAACTGGGATACCCCAGCTTTCGCTGGGGTGACGGGTTTGGGGCGGGTGTCCTCCTCCATCACTGCCGCGACGGGATTGGGGCGGGTGTCCTCCTCCATCACCGCCGCGACGGGAGTGGGGCGGGTGTCCTGCTCGATCACCGACGCGACGGGAGTGGGGCGGGTGTCCTGCTCGATCACCGACGCGACGGGAGTGGGGCGGGTGTCCTGCTCGATCACCGACGCGGCTGGTGACTACACCCCTCGCCGATGCGGCTGACTGATGCGACTGGCTATCGTGCTCCAACCGGTGGCGGGGGGCTAGTGCCCCCCCTTACCCCATCGTCAGGACGATCTTCCCGACATGGTCGCCCGCTTCCATCCGGGTATGCGCGGCCGGTGCGTCGGCGAAGGCGAAGGTGCGGTCGATGACCGGTTTCAGCTTGCCCGCTTCGACGTGCGGCCACACCGTGCGGGACAGCTCATCGGCGACCAAGGACTTGAACGCCGTGTCCCGCGGGCGGAGCGTCGAGCCGGTCAGCGTGAGGCGGCGGCGCATGATCTCGAACAAGGGCACGGTCGCCATCGCGCCGCCCATGACCGCGATCGAGACGTGGCGGCCGTCTTCGGCGAGGCATTTCAGGTTGCGCGGGACGTAGTCGCCACCGACCATGTCGAGCACCGCGGCGACGCCCTTGCCGCCGGTGATCTGCTTCACGCGCTCGACGAAATCTTCCGTCTTGTAGTCGATCGCGTGGGTCGCGCCGAGGCTGAGCGCGGCTTCGCACTTGGCCTTGGAACCGGCGGTGACGATGATGTCGATGCCGAACACGTTGCACAGCGCGATCGCCATCGTGCCGATACCGCTGGTGCCGCCGTGGACGAGGACGGTGTCGCCTTCGGTGGCATAGGCGCGCTCGAACAAATTGGTCCAGACGGTGAAGAGCGTCTCCGGCATCGCCGCGGCCTCGATCATCGTGAGCGCTTCGGGGACGGGCAGGCACTGGCCGAACGGCGCGACCGCGTATTCCGCATAGGCACCGCCGGAGATCAGCGCGCAGACCGACTGGCCGATCTGTTCGTCGCCGACGTCTTCGCCGACCGCGACGATCGTGCCGGAGATTTCCATGCCGAGAATGGACGGTGCACCAGGCGGGGGCGGGTATTTGCCTTGGCGCTGCATGACTTCGGGGCGATTGACCCCCGCGGCGGCGACCTTGACCAGGACTTCGCCCGGCCCTGGTTGCGGCACGGGACGATCGACGAGCACCAGCACCTCGGGACCACCCGGCTGCTCGGGATCGATCGCCTTCATGACGTCAGGTAAACCTAAGTTACTGGATATGGTGTCGGGTGTCGCGGTCATCTGCTCGTCACGTCCCTTTTGATGTGCCGGCCTTATTGACATCACTCTGGTGCGGGTCAACGTTGCATCCACGATGGACTTGGAAGACGCCCCCTCCCGTCCCGACGATCTGCTTGACGCACTGGTGCGGCAGGACCTCGATCCGTTGTCGGTCGCCGAACTCAATGCGCGGATCACCGTGCTGCAGGGCGAGATCGCCAGATGCCAGGTCAAGAAGGATCGCGCGGTCAGCCACCGGGCCAGTGCCGACGACCTTTTCAGGCGGTGATCGCCCTCCCCGCCTCTCCGCTGGATGTTTTCGGACAGTGCAGGAACGGACGGGGCCGGGTTCAAGTGCTTGATGCGACCGATATCAGTTCCGACATAGTGGCAAAGGGCTCGCGTTCTCGCGGCCCGACAGGAGTATTGTAAATGCCATCATTTGCACCCGCCCTCGAGACCACGCTGCACAAGGCGCTCGAGGCGGCATCGTCCCGGCGTCACGAATATGCGACGCTGGAGCATCTGCTGCTCGCGCTGATCGACGACGAACATGCGTCGAAGGTCATGACCGCGTGCAACGTCGAGATCGGCGATCTGAAGAACACCGTCGCGCACTACCTCGACAGTGAACTCGATGCGCTGAAGGTCGATGCGGCGACCGACCCCTCCCCCACCAGCGGGTTCCAGCGCGTCGTTCAGCGCGCGATCCTGCACGTCCAGTCGTCGGGCCGCGACGAAGTGACGGGCGCCAACGTGCTCGTCGCCTTGTTCAGCGAGCGCGAGAGCTATGCCGTCTATTTCCTGCAGCAGCAGGACATGAGCCGCCTCGATGCGGTCAGCTTCATCAGCCACGGTGTCGGCAAGGGCGGGCAGCAGGCGACCGAAGCATCCACGTCAAAGGGTGCGGACGACGAGAAGCCGGCCAAGGGACAGGAGAAGGGCAAGACGGAAAGCGCGCTCAAGCAATTCACGGTCGACCTCAACGAGAAGGCCAAGAACGGCAAGGTCGATCCCCTGATCGGGCGCGGGCCGGAGGTGGATCGCACGATCCAGATCCTGTGCCGCCGGTCGAAGAACAACCCGCTCTATGTCGGTGATCCGGGCGTCGGCAAGACCGCGATCGCGGAAGGCCTGGCGCGGAAGATCGTCGAGGGCGACGTGCCCGACGTGCTGTTGCCTGCCGTCATCTACTCGCTCGACATGGGCGCGTTGCTGGCGGGGACGCGGTATCGTGGTGACTTCGAGGAGCGCTTGAAGGCGGTCGTCAACGAGCTCGAGAAGCTGCCCGACGCGGTGCTGTTCATCGACGAGATTCACACCGTGATCGGTGCGGGTGCGACGAGTGGCGGCGCTATGGATGCGTCGAACCTGCTCAAGCCGGCTTTGTCGGGCGGCACGATCCGTTGCATCGGTTCGACGACGTACAAGGAGTTCCGCAACCACTTCGAGAAGGACCGCGCTCTGCTGCGGCGCTTCCAAAAGATCGACGTGAACGAGCCGACGATCGAAGATACGATCAAAATCCTCGCCGGACTGCGCTCGGCGTTCGAGGATCACCACAACGTCAAGTACACCCCCGATGCGATCAAGTCGGCAGTCGAGCTTTCGGCGCGGTACATCAACGACCGCAAGCTGCCGGACAAGGCGATCGACGTGATCGACGAGGTCGGCGCGATGCAGATGCTGGTGCCGCCGAACAAGCGCAAGAAGACGATCACCCCGAAGGAGATCGAGCAGGTCATCGCGACGATGGCACGCATCCCGCCGAAGTCGGTCTCGACCGACGACAAGCTGGCGCTGGCCACGCTCGAGACGGATCTGAAGCGCGTGGTGTTCGGTCAGAACGCGGCGATCGAGAAGCTGTCGTCGGCGATCAAGCTGGCGCGGGCGGGTCTGCGCGAGCCGGAGAAGCCGATCGGCAACTATCTGTTCACCGGGCCTACCGGTGTCGGCAAGACCGAAGTCGCCAAGCAGCTGTCGACGATCCTCGGCATTCCGCTTCAGCGGTTCGACATGTCCGAATATATGGAGCGGCATTCGGTCAGCCGTCTGATCGGTGCGCCTCCGGGCTATGTCGGGTTCGACCAGGGTGGTCTGCTGACCGATGCGATCGATCAGAACCCGCATTGCGTGCTTCTGCTCGACGAGATCGAGAAGGCGCATCCGGACCTGTTCAACATCCTGTTGCAGGTGATGGATAACGGGCGGCTGACCGACCAGCACGGCAAGTCGGTCGATTTCCGCAACGTCATCCTGATCATGACGACCAATGCGGGTGCCAGCGACATGGCGCGCGAGACGGTCGGCTTCGGCAACCTGACGCGCGAGGGCGAGGACGAGGTGGCCGTGACGAAGATGTTCACGCCGGAATTCCGCAACCGTCTCGATGCGGTGGTCCCGTTCGGGTATCTGCCGACCGAAGTCGTGGCACGCGTAGTGGACAAGTTCATCCTCCAGCTCGAACTCCAGCTGGCGGACCGCGGCGTGCACATCGTCCTCGACGACGCGTCGAAGGCGTGGCTCACGACCAAGGGCTACGACAAGCTGTACGGTGCACGGCCGATGGGTCGCCTGATCCAGGAGAAGATCAAGCAGCCGCTCGCCGAGGAACTGTTGTTCGGCAAGCTGGTGCACGGCGGCGAGGTGACGGTGAAGATGAAGGACGGCGCGCTGTCGTTCGCGATCGAACCTGCCGCGCCGAAGAAGCCGAAGAAGAAGGGTAAGGTGGAGACCGTCGAGACCGAGTGATCTCGGGTTTCGATGTGGTGTGAAGGGCCTGCCGTCGGAGCGATCCGGCGGCGGGCTTTTTTTTTGGTGCGGGCGCGTTGCAAGGGTAGACCGGGTCGACCGTCCGGATTTTGGTTCCGAACGCTTACAACGAGAAAGCGTGTTTCCCTGCGAAGGCGGGGACCCAGACTGGGCTCCCGCCTTCGCGGGAGAACAAGGGGCAGGTGCTGCGCCTGAATGCTTCGATCCATTTACCCTAACACCAAGCTTCCCCCAGCAAACATCAGCGCCTCCTGACCGCCACAGCCCCCCCCCCCCCCGGCGGAGGCCGGGGCCCAGGTGGGAAACGGTGCTGACGACGGTTGCGCATCGTTACTGCGACCTTTCCAACTGGGCCCCGGCCTTCGCCGGGGTGGGGCTGATGGCGGATGGGATACGCATCCACGTTACGAGGTGGCGGGAAGGACAAGGGCGGGGAGGACTTCGCGACGGACGTCGTCTTTCCCTCCCCCTCCGTCTGGCAAGTGCCAGCCACCTCCCCCTGGCGGGGGAGGATCGATGCGCCGCGAGGGATCTGCGTGCGTTTACCGATAATTGGGGAAGCGGCGCTAGCATCGCGCCATGGAACGCTTGGCATGGTTGCGATGGATGATCGGCGCGCTCGCGCTGGGCTTCGGTCTTGCCCTTGTCGCGCCTGCCGTCGCGGTCACGGGCACGCCGCTTTCGGTCTGCGTCCGCCCTGCCCTTACCGGCCAGACGCCCGCCGCGCTGTTCGCCAAGCCGGCCGGTTTCGACTGCACGACGTCGCAGACTCGGTTCGGCGGCGGCGACTTCTGGATCCTGTCGCAGCGCCTGCCCGCGATCAGCGGCGACGATCATACCGTGCGGATCGGCAGCACCTGGGTGAACCGCGTCACGCTGTACGTCCAGTACGCCGACGGATCGATCCGCCAGACCGGCTTCACCTCGCGCACCGCGGGGCGGTTGCTCGGGCTTGGCGCGGTAATCGTCCAGCCGATCCCGCATCAAGATGCCGCGCCGGTCCGGCTGCTGTGGCATGTCGAAGGGGCGGCGAACCTGCGCGGGCTGATCCTCGGCCCGGCGATCGCCGATCACGCGCAGCGCGACACCACCGAGATCCTGCTGGCCGCGCTGTATGGCGCGTTCGGCGGGATGGCGATCGCGCTGATCGTCTACAACCTCGCTTTGTGGGGGGCGCTGCGGCAAGCGTTCCAGCCCGCCTATTGCCTGCTCGTGCTGTGCCTGCTTGCCTATGCGCTGACCTCGTCGGGGGCGCTGGGCCAGCTGTTCCAGGGCCTCGACAACAATGATCGCCAGCGGCTGAACGCGCTGTTCCTAGCCGGGTCGGCGGCGTCGGCGCTGCTGTTCTCGCGCACCTTCTTCGAGCGCGCGGTGTTCGCCGGCTGGCTGCGGCCCGCGAGCAACTGGGTGATCGCCGGGCTGTTGGCTGCCGGCACCCTGTGGGCGACGTGCGCACCGTGGCATTTCCATATGCTCGATACGATCCTGGCCTGTGCGTATCTCGCGCTGCTGGTGCTGATCCCCGCCGTCCTGTTCCGTGCGTGGCGCGTGCGGAGCAGTTTCCTGTGGCTGTTCGCGCTGGCGTGGAGCGTGCCGATCGCGGTCGCCGGACTGCGCATCGCCAACGCCTTCGCGCTGCTCGACTGGAGCCTGTGGCTCGACAATTCGACGATTCTGTCGATGGCGCTCGAATCGATGCTGTCGAGCCTCGCGATCGCCTACCGGATCCGGCTGCTCAGCGTCGAGCGCGATACCGCGCGCGAACAGGAGATCGCCGCGCGGCTGCTGGCGGATACCGAGCCGTTGACCGGGCTGCTCAACCGCCGCGCGTTCCTGACGCGTGCGATCGGCCGACCGGGCGACCAGATGCTGCTGATCGCCGACGTCGATCATTTCAAGCGCGTCAACGAGATGATCGGGCATGACGGCGGCGACGAGGTGCTGCGCGTGGTCGCACGCGCGCTGCGTAACGCGGTGCCGGCCGACGCGCTGGTCGCGCGGATCGGCGGCGAGGAGTTCGCGATCCTGGTCGATGCGGCGAATGCCGTCGCGCCGGATTCCGTGCTCGACCGGTTGCGCGGCCAGCGCATGCCGTTCGACATTGCCGTGACCGCGAGCATCGGCGCGTGCACCGGGCCGTTGCTCGACGAGACCGACTGGAAGCTGCTCTACAATTGCGCCGACCGCGCGCTGTTCGCGGCGAAGGCAGCGGGCCGCGACCGCGCGCGCGAGGCGCCGTCGTTGTGCATCGCCGCCTGATTGCCGCTTGTCCCTCTGATTGCGGCCGACTTGTCGGGGATGACGAAGTGCGACATGATCGCAACCATGGCCGGGGAACACAGGATGCGGAATCGTAAGGCGACGCTGGCGATAGCGGGGCTGATCGCGCTTACTGCGATCGCCGTGCGGCATCCGACCGTCGATGTGCAGCTGGTCACGCATGACGCACGCGATCCCGCGCCGCACCGGATGCAGGCGGCGGTCGATTTCGGGCTGGTCGGCGTCTCGGTACTTTATACCTGGACCGTCGGCCGGCTGCGCTGAACGCGTCCGAACCCGTCTGAACCCGGGCGCCACGTCCTTGACCCCCATCGCGTGCCTGCGCCATAGCGACGGACATGGACACGCCGATCGAAGACCTCGCGTTCGAGGATGCACTGAAGGAACTCGAGCTTATCGTCGGAAAGCTGGAGAGTGGCGACACGCCGCTCCAGCAGGCGATCGAGCTGTACGAGCGCGGCAACAAGCTGCGCCAGCGTTGCGCCGACCGGCTCGATGCGGCGCAGGCGCGGATCGAGGCGATCCGGCTCGACGGCGACGGCAAGCCTGCGGGCGTCCGCCCGTTCGCGGCGGGCTGACGCGGTGAGCCAGATGCCCGTCACGCTGGATGCCGCGCTCGCCGACGTCGCGGCCGAGATCGACCGGCAGTTCGACCAGTTGCTGGCGATCCCCGACGATCCGCGCGGCGACCTGTACCGGGCGATGCGGCATGCCGCGATCGGTGGCGGCAAGCGGTTGCGCCCGCTGCTCGTGTTCGCGACAGCCAATCTGTTCGACGTCGCGCACGAATGTTCGGCGCGGGCAGCGACCGCGCTGGAGGCGATCCACGTCTATTCGCTGATCCATGACGACCTGCCGTCGATGGACAATGACGACATGCGCCGCGGCAAGCCGACCGTCCACAAGGTGTTCGACGAGGCGACCGCGATCCTTGCGGGTGACTGCCTGCATGCGCTGGCGTTCGAGATCCTCGCCGATCCGGCGACGCATCCCGATCCGTTCGTGCGCATCGAGCTGGTGACCGACCTCGCGCGCGCTGCCGGGCCGAACGGCATGGCGGGCGGGCAGAAGATGGATATCGAGGCGGAAAGCACGCGCTTCGACCTGAACACCGTCACGCGGTTGCAGCAGATGAAGACGGGGGCGCTGATCTCGGCGTCGGTCGAGGCCGGCGCGATCCTCGGGCGGTTGCCGCCGGAGGGCCGGGTCGGTCTGCGCGGCTATGCGCATGACCTGGGGCTTGCGTTCCAGATCGCCGACGATCTGCTCGATGCAGAGGGCGACGAGGCGGTCGTCGGCAAGTCGCTGCGCAAGGACGAGGTTGCGGGCAAGGAGACGTTCCTGTCGCTGCTCGGACCCGAGCGCGCGCGCGAACAGGCGCGGATGCTGGTCGACCAGGCGATCGCGCACCTCCATAGCTATGGCAAGGAAGCCGATCTGTTGCGGGATATCGCCCGTTTCGTGCTCGAACGCGACCGCTAAGCGTACAACCGGGAGTTCAACATGACCGCACGCATTGGTGTCTATCCAGGCACGTTCGATCCGGTCACGTTGGGCCATATGGACATCATCCGACGCGGCGCGAAGCTGGTCGACCGGCTGGTGATCGGGGTGACGACCAACCCGTCGAAGTCGCCGATGTTCACGATCGAGGAGCGGATGGCGACGGTGCGCCGCGAGGTCGCGGGGATCGGCGGCGATATCGAAGTCGTCGAGTTCGATTCGCTGCTGATGGACTTTGCCGAGCGGCAGGGGGCGAAGGTGATCGTCCGGGGCCTGCGCGCGGTCGCCGACTTCGAATACGAGTATCAGATGGCGGGGATGAACCAGCAGATCAATCCGCGCGTCGAGACGGTGTTCCTGATGGCCGATGTCGCGCTGCAGCCGATCGCGAGCCGGCTGGTCAAGGAAATCGCGTTGTACGGCGGCAACATCGCCAAGTTCGTGCCCGAGGCTGTGCGCGAAGAGGTCGTCGCGCGGGTCGAGAAGATCGGCCGCAAGGGGAGCTGATCAGGTCGGCGGACCGACGGTCAGATCCGCGCCACCGAATTGGCTACGCCCGCCACCATGTTCTCCCGCGAAGGCGGGAGCCCAGACTGGGTCCCCGCCTTCGCGGGGAAACACGCTTTGCCTGGCCGGTCGGGAAAACTGCCGCCCCAGTCCGGGCTGACGGCGCCGATCCTGGGATTGCTGCTGCCTCAAAACCCGCAGCTTATTTCCCGAAGCCGGTCGGAGCGGGCGAGACCACCGTCGTCGTACCACCGCGGATTTCCTTCACTTCCAGCGCGCGCTCGGCGACGTTGTCGCGGCCGAAGCGGAACGCGCCGTCGATGCCCGCAAAGCCGTCGCCGTCGCGCAGGCGGTTGACCGGGAACGGCGTGCCGGGCTTCCAATCGCGCGCGATGCGGACCGTCAGCAGGACCGAATCATAGCCGAGGCTCGACAGGCGGTATGGCCCGGCGCCGAAGCGTGCGCGGTATTTGGCGGCGTATTGGCGATACAGCGTGTCGGAGACGCTGGCGTACCAGGCGCCGGACAGTGCGGGCTTGGCGGCGATGCTGGTGTCGGAATTCCAGAGTTCGGTGCCGAGGATGCGCGTCGACGCACCGCCGCCGCGCTTGACCATCGCTGCCGCCGAGGCTGCGGTGGCGCCTCCGTCGGCAATCAACACCGCGTCATAAGGGGCCTTTGCGGCCAACCGCGTGACCGCACCCGAAATGCCCCCGGGACCGCGCGCGTAGGTCTGGAGCGAGACGACCTGGCCACCGGCGCCTTCGACCGCGCGGAGGAACGCGGTTGACGCGCGCTCACCGTACAGGCCGTTGGGGACGAGGCCGGCGAAATTGCTGACGCCGCGTGTCCGCGCGAAATCGACGACGCGCGCGATCGACTGGGTCGGGACATAGCCCATCAGGTAGGCGCCGTTGCCCGCCACGCCGAGATCGTTGGAGAAGCTGAGCACCGGAATGTTCGCTGCGCGCGCGATCGGCGCGACGGCGCGGACGTCGTCGGCGAGCAATGGGCCGAGGATCAGTTGCGCGCCTTCCGCGATCGCGCGCTGCGCGGCGGCGGCGGCACCGGTCGCGGTGTCGTAGTTGGTGATCCGGACACGCTGGTTCTGCGTGTCGAGCAGCGCGAGCATCGTCGCGTTGGCGATCGAGGTGCCGACGCCGGCATTGCTGCCCGACAGCGGCACGAGCAGCGCGACGCGGTTACGCTCGGCATCGCGCGGGATACCGGTCTCGACACCAATCTCAGGACGATCGACGGGACGCGTGGTCGGGCGCTGCTGCGACGGCTCGACCGGTCCGCGCGGGACGATCGTCTGACATGCGCCAAGCAGGCACGCCGCACCCAGTGCCACCCACCGGCCGAATGCGCGGTGCCGTCCCGGTTGCCCTATCGTCGTCGCGTCTGCCATGACCATCCCCATGAACCCTGAATCTCTTCTCGATCCCGGCCTCTACATCGTCGCGACCCCGATCGGCAATCTTGGCGATCTGTCGCCGCGCGCCGCCGACATCCTCCGCCGCGCCGACGTGATCGCGGTCGAGGACAGCCGCGTGACCGCCGGTCTGCTCCGCCATATCGGCACGAAAACGCCGATGGTGCCGTATCACGACCACAGCGCGGAGGGTGTGCGCCCGGCGTTGATCGCGCGGATGGCGACGCAGGCGGTGGCGCTGGTGTCGGATGCGGGGACGCCGCTGATTTCCGACCCGGGCTTCAAGCTGGTGCGCGATGCGCGCGCGGCGGGGCACCTGGTGGTGACGATTCCCGGCCCTTGTGCTGCCGTCGCCGCGCTGACGCTGGCGGGCCTGCCGACCGACCGGTTCCTGTTCGTGGGGTTCCTGCCGTCGAAGCTGCACGCGCGGGCGGAGGCTATCGCGGAGGTGGCGACGATCCGCGCGACCCTCGTGATGTACGAGTCGGGGCCGCGGTTGGGGGCGTGTCTGGCGGCGCTGTTGGAGGGGCTCGGCGACCGCGAGGCGGCGGTGACTCGCGAGATCAGCAAGAAGTTCGAGGAGGCGGTGACGGGGACGCTGTCGACTTTGGCCGAGCGCTATGCGGACGCGCCGCCGCGCGGGGAAATCGTGATCGTCGTCGCACCGCCGGGTGAAGCGCCGCCGGCGAGCGCGGAGGATGGTGACGCGGCGCTGGTCGAGGCGTTGACGCGACTGTCGACTGGGCAGGCGGCGAGCGAGGTGGCGAAGAAGCTCGGGCTCGACCGGAAGGCGCTCTACGCGCGGGCGCTGGAACTGAAGCCGAAGCCCTGATCTCTTCCCCCGCTCGCGGAGAGCAGGCCGCTCTCCCCTCCCGCTTGCGGGAGGGGTTGGGGGAGGGCATGTCACGGACGTGTCGCCCCCGCCCTCCCCTAGCCCCTCCCGCAAGCGGAAGGGGAACATGCTCGACCGCCAGGTTGCGGAAGCGCGGCGAGCGGCTGGCGGGGTGGTGGCTGCGCCTCAAGGGTTGGAGCATCCTCGATCGCCGCGTGCGGACTCCCGCCGGCGAAGTCGATCTGGTGGCGCGCAAGGGAAACCTCATCGCATTCGTCGAGGTAAAAACCCGCGCGACCGCTGCCGAACTTGACTTCGCGATCGACGAGCGCCGCCTCGCCCGCGTCGCCGCAGCGGCGGAGTATCTGATGTCTCGCTATGCCGGACCGGGCGACGATATCCGAGTCGACGTGATCCTGCTCGCGCCGGGGACGCGGCCGCGGCATATCGAGAACGCGTGGATTGGGTGACGGGTTCGGGCGGGGGATCAGGCGAGCATGGGTGACAAATCCCGCCCGCCTTCCTAAGTCCCGATCCGAACCACCCCGACCCGTCACCCCAGCGGACGCTGGGGTCTCCCAGTTACGGAGAGACCCCAGCTTCCGCTGGGGTGACGGAATTGGGGTGCATGGAAGGAATGCGAGAATGAGCCTCACCGTCGCCGTCCAGATGGACCCGCTCGACAGCATCAACATCGCCGGCGATTCGACGTTCGCGCTGATGCTCTCCGCGCAAGATCGTGGCCACACGCTCTTCCATTATTCGGCCGAGGACCTGAACTACCGCGACGGCCGGGTCTGGGCGAAGGCGCATCCGGTCACGGTGCAGCGCGTGGTCGGCGACCACTTCTCGGTTGGCGAACCGGTGAACCTCGATCTCGGCGACGAGGCCGACGTCGTGCTGATGCGGCAGGATCCCCCGTTCGATCTCGGCTACATCACCGCAACGCACCTGCTCGAGCGGATCGCCGACAAGACGCTCGTCGTGAACGACCCTGCGCAGGTGCGGAATGCGCCCGAGAAGGTGTTCGTGCTCGATTACCCCCAGTTCATGCCGCCGACGCTCGTCACGCGCTCACTCGACGAGGCGCGGAAATTCCTCGCCGAGCACGGCGCGATCGTCATCAAGCCGCTCCACGGCAATGGCGGCAAGGCGATCTTCAAGGTCGAGTCGGACGGCGCGAACCTGTCGGCGCTGATGGAGGTCTTCAACATGACCTGGCGCGAGCCGCACATGGTGCAGGCGTTCCTCCCCGACGTCGCGAAGGGCGACAAGCGGATCGTGCTGATCGACGGCGAAGTCGCGGGCGCGATCAACCGCCTGCCGGGCGAAGGCGAGATCCGTTCGAACCTCGCGGTCGGTGGCTCGGCGGAGAAGTCGGAACTGACCGACAAGGAGCGCGAGATCTGCGCGGTGCTCGGGCCGGAGCTCAAGAAGCGCGGGCTGTTGTTCGTCGGAATCGATGTGATCGGGGGGACTTGGCTGACCGAGATCAACGTGACGTCGCCGACCGGGATCGTCGCGATCGAGAAGTTCGATGGGACCGATGTCGCCGGCATGATCTGGGATGCGATCGAGGCGAAGGTCGCGGCGCGATAGCCTTTCCAAAAACACCACCCCGGCGAAGGCCGGGGCCCAATTGGAAAGGTCGTAGTAACGGAGCGCCGCCCTCCGTCGTAACCGTCCCCCAATTGGGCCCCGGCCTTCGCCGGGGTGGTGCAATGGTGGAACGCCTCGCGGAACCCATCCAGCGTCCCGGCAGTATCTCATTCCCATGACCGCATTCATCCTCGATCTGATCGCCTGGGGCGGATATTTCGGTATCTTCCTGTTGATGGCGCTCGAGAATATCGTGCCGCCGGTGCCGTCCGAAGTCATCATGGGGCTCGGCGGCATGGCGGTCGCGCGCGGCGACATGACCGTCGTTCCGCTGATTGCCTGGGGCACCGCGGGGTCGGTGGTCGGCAATTACTTCTGGTATTATATCGGCCGCAACATCGGCTACGAACGCTTTCGCCCGTTCATCGAACGCAACGGGCGCTGGCTGACGATGGAATGGTCCGACGTCGAGAAGATCCACCGCTTCTTCATGAAGCGCGGCGGGTGGGTGATCTTCGTGTTCCGCTTCATGCCGACCTTCCGCACCGTCATCTCGCTGCCCGCGGGGATGACGCGGATGCCGATCTGGCAGTTCGTGATCTGGACTGCGGCGGGCAGCGCGATCTGGAATACCGTGCTCGCCTACGCCGGCATCTTGCTCGGCTCGCATTTCGAGGAACTCGACCGCTATGTCGGGCCGGTTGCGGTGGCGACGTTCGTGGTCATCCTCCTCGGCTATGGCTGGCGCGTCGTGACGTGGAAGCCGAAGGGGTAATCAGGCCCTGGGGTGCGCGTTGCGGTAGACGTCCATCAGGTGTGCGGCATCGACCTGCGTATAGACCTGCGTCGAACTGAGGCTCGCATGCCCGAGCAGCTCCTGGAGCGCGCGCAGGTCCGCCCCGCGCCCCAATAGGTGAGTCGCGAAACTGTGGCGCAACGCGTGCGGCGTCGTCCGATCGCCCAGCCCCAGTCGGGTCCGTGCCGCCTGTACCGCACGACGGATCATGACCGGCGACAGCGGACCACCCTTCGCGCCGCGGAACAGCGGTTCGTCGCGCGAGACCGGCCACGGCGTCTGCGCGATATAGGCCTCGATCGCCGCGCGGACCTGCGGCAACAGCGGTACGATGCGGGTCTTGGCGCGCTTACCCGTCACCCGGATCGTCTCGCCGAGCGGGAGGATATCGCCGCGCAACGTCAGCGCCTCGCCGATCCGCAGCCCTGCGCCGTACAGCAGCATCAGCACCGCCCAGTCCCGCGCGCCGATCCACGGCTCGGTCGCATCGTCCGCCACCTCCTCGGCCAGCGCGACGGCTTCGGTCGGCGAGATCGGCCGCGGCACGCCGGTCTTGACGCGCGGCCCGCGCATCCGCGGTTGCTCGGCGCGGTCGTTAGCCCAGGCCAGGAACCCGCGCACCGCCGACAATTCGCGCGCGGCGGACGCGTTGCCGAGCCCGTGTTCGCGGCGGTCGGCGAGATAGGCGCGGAGATCGGACGCCGTCACCCGAGCGAGGTCGGCGCGGTCGATGCGCTCGCCCCAATGCGTCTGCAGGAACGCGGTCAATCGCTCGGCCGTCGCCTGGTAGGCGCGCACCGTATGGACCGATCGACGCCGATCGCGGGCCAAATGGTCGCTCCAGAGCATTGATGGCGGCTTATTGTAAGAATCAACATCATCGGATGTCGACCCATCGCGCGGCAGCAAGACTGTAGACGGGGGGATGGCGATGGTCATGCGGTGGACAGTATCCGCTGGAACCGGCAAAGAAAATTAACGCCCTCGCTTTATTAGAAACATCATGTCCTCAGCACTGCCCCCGGCCGACATGTTCGCGGACGAGACACGGCGGTTAGCCGCGCTGCACGCGCTCGCGCTGCTGGATAGCGAACCCGAGCGCGATTTCGATGCGCTGGTGGCGCTGGCCGCAGAGATGCTCAATTGCCCGACCGCGATGTTGACGCTGGTCGACTCCGACCGGCTCTGGATCAAGGCATCGAACACCGGCGCGCGGGGCGAGATCGCGCGCGACGTCGGCATGTGTGCGCACACGATCCGGGGCAGCGGTCCGCTGGTCATCGACGACATGACGCTCGACCCGCGATTCGAGTCGAACCCGATGGTCGTTCCCGACAACGGCCTGCGCTTTTATGCGGGCGCGCCGATCCACGCGATCGACGGCACCGGCGAGCGTCACGCGATCGGCGCGCTATGCATCATCGATACCGCCCCGCGTAGCCTCAGCGACGCCGGACGGCGCGCGCTGCAGCATTTGGCGACGCTGGCCGAGACGACGATCGCGGCGCGCGCCGCCGCGCATCAGGCGATAACGATCGCGACCATCGCCGACCGGCAGGCCGCCGCGCTGGCTCGGCAGGACCGGATCTTTCGCCAGGCGGAGCGGATGGCGGCGTTCGGATCGTGGCGCGTCAATTTCGCCAACGACGATATCGAATGGTCGGACGGCGTCTATCACATCTACGGCCTGCCGATGTCCGAGCGGCCGACGATGGCGACGGCGATGGATTTCTATCCCCCGCATGCGCGCGCGGAGATCAGCGCCGGGTTGGCGCGCGCGGTCGAGACCGGGGCACCGCTCGATATCGAGGTCGATTTCACCACCGCGCAGGGTGAACTGCGCCGGGTCCGCGTGATGGGCGAATGCGAGGGCGGCGGTGACACGCCCGCCGCGCTGGTCGGCGTGTTCCAGGACGTGACCGAACGCCACGCGCTCGAAGTGACGCTGCGCCGCACCGCGGACACCGATTCGCTGACGGGAATCGCCAACCGGGCTGCGTTCGATCGTGCGCTGGACACCGCGATGCTCCGCGCGCACGAACAGGGCACGCCGCTGTTGCTGGCGCTGGTCGATCTCGATGGGTTCAAGGCGATCAACGATACGCTCGGCCATACCGCGGGCGACGACGTGTTGCGCGGAGTCGGACGCGTGCTCGAAGCGCCGTGGCTCAAGGGCAGCTTTGCCGCACGGCTCGGCGGCGACGAGTTCGCGGTGATCGTCGACGATCCGGTGCTGGCCACCTCGATGAGCCACGTCCGCCGGCGACTCGAGGAGGCGCTGCGCTTTCCGATCGCGATGGGCGGACTGGCGATGGTCAGTGCCGGCACGGTCGGGATCGCGATGCTCGATCACGACTGTCACACGATCCGCGATTTCGTCCACCGCGCCGATACGATCCTGTATCAGGCGAAACGCGAGCGGGTCGGCGAGCGCCGACGCTCCGATCGAAAGACCGCGGCCTAGCTCTCGGCGCCGCCTTCCAGGCCGGTGTGACGCACAGGTCGCGTAGGCGGTTCACGCGGAGTCGATCTGTCCCCATATACCGAGACGATGTCGTCCCGCGCCCGTGTCCTGATCCTCAACGCCGCCCTCGGGCCGCTCGACTACCGCGTGCCTGCCGGCATGGACGTCGGGCCGGGCTCGATCGTCGTCGCGCCGCTCGGGCCCCGGCAACTGCTCGGCGTGGTGTGGGAGGCGGAGCGGATGCCGTCGGATGCGGAGGTCGGCGACAACCGGTTGCGCAACCTGCTCGCGGTCGCCGACGTGCCGCCCTTGGGCGCGCCGCTGCGGCGGCTGGTCGAGTGGACTGCGGACTATTACCTCGCGCCCGCGGCGTCGGTGTTGCGGATGACGCTGGCCTCTACGTCGGCGCTAGAAGGCGCGCGGACGGCTATCGAGTATCGTTCGACGGGAGTCGTGCCGCCTCGCCTTACGCCGCAGCGTGAGCAGGCGTTGGAGCGGATCGGTGATCGCCAGGGCCTGATCCGCGAGCTTGCCACGCTGGCGGAGGTCAGCGATGCGGTGATCCGCGGGCTGGTGAAGGTCGGTGCGATCGAGGCGGTCGAGGTGAGTATCGACGCCCCCTACCCCGCGCCCGATCCGTCGCATCACGAGCCGGTCCTGTCCGACGACCAGCGCGCGGCGGCGGATGCCTTGGTTGCGGGGGTGGCGGAGCACGCGTTTCACCCGACGCTGCTCGACGGCGTCACCGGGTCGGGCAAGACTGAGGTGTATTTCGAGGCGGTGGCGCAGGCGATCCGCGACGGGCGGCAGACCTTGGTGCTGCTGCCCGAGATCGCGCTGACCGAGCCGTTCTTGAAGCGCTTCTACGACCGGTTCGGGTGCGAGCCGATCGCATGGCATTCGGGGCTTCGCTCGACCCAGCGGCGGCGCGCCTGGCGCGCGATTGCCAGTGGTGAGGCATTGGTGACGGTTGGGGCGCGGTCGGCGCTGTTCCTGCCGTACCGAGACCTTGGGCTGATCGTCGTCGACGAGGCGCATGAGACCAGCTTCAAGCAGGAAGAGGGCGTGCATTATCACGCGCGCGACGTTGCGGTGATGCGCGGCAAGTTCGAGGGGTGCCCGGTCATCCTCGCCTCCGCGACGCCGGCAATCGAGACGCGGCAGCAGGTCGTGACGGGGCGTTACGCGGAGTTGAAACTGCCGGGGCGGTTCGGGGCGGCGGAGATGCCGACGATCGAGCCTATCGACCTGATCAAGGAACCGCCCGAGCGTGGACGCTGGCTCGCACCGCGTCTTGTGAAGGCGATGCAGGCGACCTTGGAGCGGCGCGAGCAGTCTCTGCTGTTCCTCAACCGGCGGGGCTATGCGCCGCTGACGTTGTGCCGGACCTGCGGGCACCGGTTCCAGTGCCCGAACTGCACCGCTTGGATGGTCGAGCACCGTCTCACGCGACGGTTGGCGTGCCACCATTGCGGGCATGCGGAGCCGACGCCGCGGGTGTGTCCGGAGTGCAAGGGCGAGGATACGCTGGTCGCCTGCGGACCGGGGGTCGAGCGGATTGCGGACGAGGTGACGGCGCTGTTCCCCGAGGCGAAGACCGCCGTCGTAACGTCGGACACGATCTGGTCGCCGGCCAAGGCGGCGGAGTTCGTCGGGCGGATGGAGGCGGGGGATATCGACATCGTCGTCGGCACGCAGCTGGTGACGAAGGGGTATCACTTTCCGAACCTCACCTTGGTCGGCGTGGTCGATGCGGATCTCGGGCTCGACGGGGGCGACCTGCGCGCGGCCGAGCGCACGTTCCAGCAGATTCGGCAGGTGTCGGGGCGTGCGGGGCGCGGCGAGAAACCCGGCCACGTGTTCATCCAGACGCATAGTCCGGGGGCGCAGGTGATGCAGGCGCTGATCACCGGCGATGCGGATGCATTCTATGCGGCGGAAACGGACGCGCGGAAGGATGCGGGGGCGCCGCCGTTCGGGCGCTACGCCGCGATCGTGGTGTCGTCGGAGGACCAGGGGTGCGCGCACGATACGGCCAAGCTGGTGGGGCGGAGTGCGCCTGAGGTCGAGGGGATGCACGTGTATGGGCCTGCGCCAGCGCCGCTGGCGATGCTGCGGGGGCGGCACCGGTACCGGCTGCTGGTCCATGCGCGGCGGGCGCTTGATGTGCAGGATGTCATCCGGGAATGGCTGGGGAAGCTGGACTGGCCGTCGAAGGTTCGCGTGACGGTGGACGTCGACCCGTATAATTTCCTGTAACGGCGCCCCACCCGTCATCCCAGCGAAGGCTGGGATATCATTGTGGCGGGTGCTGCGACCCGGAACGGGGAGATCCCAGCTTTCGCTGGGATGACGGACTGGCGGGGCGCGGCTGGCCGGCGCAAGCTCGCAAGCCGATAGACGTCTGCCTGCATATTTTCTTTGGAGCGCGTCCCCTCTCACGACCGTCATCCCGGCGAACGCTGGGATATCATCGGGGCGGGTGCTGCGACCCGGAACGGGGAGATCCCAGCTTTCGCTGGGATGACGGTTTGAGGGGCGCGGCTGGCCGACGCAAGCTCGCACGCCGGTAGACGTCTGCCTGCATATTTTCTTTGGAGCGCGTCCCCTTTCACGACCGTCTTCCCAGCGGAAGCTGGGATATCATCGGGGCGGGCGCTGCGACCCGGAACGGGGAGATCCCAGCTTTCGCTGGGATGACGGTTTGAGGGAGCGTTCGCCGGCTCAAATCGAGGCAGTTTGTTCACCCGCGAAGGCGGGTGCCCAGTCTGGGTCCCTGCCTTCGCGGGGAAACAGTCTTATTAGATGCGCTTACTCGCCGGCGTGTTCGGCGAGGACGGTCAGGCCCTTGGCGTTGACCTCGGCGAAACCGCCCTTGATCGCGATGACCTCGGGGGTGCCGTTCTGCGTGCGGAAGATCTGCACGCCTCCGTCGCGGACCGTCGACATGAAGGGCGCGTGGCCTTCGAGGACGCCGAAATCGCCTTCGGTGCCGGGGACGACGACCATGTAGACCTCCTCCGAGCGGACGAGCTTTTCTGGCGTGACGAGTTCGAAATGCAGCATGTCTATCTTCTCACTCCCTCCCCTTCAGGGGAGGGTTGGGGTGGGGGAGTGCGGCAGGCGCGACGCTCGCGGTCAGGCCCCACCCCAACCCTCCCCTATAGGGGAGGGAGCTAAGCTTAAGCCTCGGAAGCCATCTTCTCGGCCTTGGCGACGGCTTCGTCGATGCCGCCAACCATGTAGAACGCCGCCTCTGGCAAGTGATCATACTCGCCCTCGACCACCGCCTTGAACGACCGGACCGTATCCTCGAGCTGGACGAACTTGCCGCTGATGCCGGTGAAGACCTCGGCGACGTGGAACGGCTGGCTCAGGAACTTCTGGATCTTACGCGCACGCTGGACGGTGAGCTTATCCTCTTCCGACAGCTCGTCCATGCCGAGAATCGCGATGATGTCCTGCAGCGACTTGTACTTCTGTAGCGTCGACTGGACGGCACGCGCGGTGTCGTAATGCTCCTGACCGACGACGCGGGGCTCGAGCAGACGCGAGGTGGAATCGAGCGGATCGACCGCCGGGTAGATGCCCAGCTCCGAGATCGCGCGGTTGAGGTTGGTCGTGGCATCCAAGTGAGCGAACGACGTCGCCGGTGCCGGATCGGTGAGATCGTCTGCGGGAACGTACACGGCCTGCACCGAGGTGATCGAGCCCTTGTTGGTCGACGTGATGCGCTCCTGCAGCGCGCCCATGTCGGTCGACAGCGTCGGCTGATAGCCTACCGCCGACGGGATGCGACCGAGCAGTGCCGAAACCTCTGCGCCCGCCTGCGTGAAGCGGAAGATGTTGTCGACGAAGAACAGCACATCCTGGCCTTCGACGTCGCGGAAATACTCGGCGATCGTCAGGCCCGACAGCGCGACGCGGGCGCGTGCGCCTGGCGGCTCGTTCATCTGGCCGAATACCAGCGCGACCTTCGAGCCTTCCGACTGCGGATTGCCGTCGGCATCCTTGGCGATCACGCCCGCGTCGAGGAACTCGTGGTACAGATCGTTACCCTCGCGGGTACGCTCGCCGACGCCCGCGAACACCGAGGTGCCGCCGTGACCCTTGGCGATGTTGTTGATCAGTTCCTGGATCAGCACGGTCTTGCCGACGCCGGCGCCGCCAAACAGACCGATCTTGCCGCCCTTCGCGTATGGCGCGAGCAGATCGATGACCTTGATGCCGGTGACCAGGATCGCGCTCTCGGTCGACTGGTCGACGAACAGCGGTGCCGAGGCATGGATCGGGGCGGTCGTCTCTGCGCCGACCGGACCGCGCTCGTCGATCGGCTCGCCGATGACGTTGAGAATGCGGCCGAGCGTCTTCGGGCCGACCGGCACGCGGATCTGCGAGCCGGTGTCGGTGACGGTCTGGCCGCGGGTCAGACCCTCGGTGGCGTCCATCGCAATCGTGCGAACGGTGTTCTCGCCGAGATGCTGCGCGACTTCAAGCACGAGCCGGTTGCCGTTATTGTCGGTTTCGAGCGCCGACAGAATGGCGGGCAGGTTGTCGGGAAAATGCACGTCGACGACGGCACCGATCACCTGCGAGATGCGGCCGGTGTTGTTCGTGGCCTTCGAGCTGCCCTCGGTCGGGCGGATGTCTTCAGCGGCGGTTGCCATCACACTATCCTTGGGTCTTGTTGTTGGCCGGGCTGGTAGCCGGAGAACGGGTAAAAGTCACGTCCACGCGCGCCGGCGTGGTGTTGGTAGCAGGGACGATCGCGACCTTGGCGGGCGCAGCATCGAGCGGCTGGCCGAGACGGATCGCCCGTAAGAGGTCGGGCGACGCCTTGATCTTGAAGCGGCCGAGAAACTCGCCGACGGTCTGCGCGAGCCGCATCCGTGCGGTGGTCGCATCGACCAGATCGGTCAGCGTCAGCGTGTAGGTCACTGTGTCGATCGCCGCGGCGGTCTTGCCGGTAACAGCGACCGAGGTCGTGTTGGGCTTGGCCGCGTTGGAATTGGAGAACATCCGCGGCTGGCCGGTCGCGATGAAGCCACCGTCCTTCGCCGCATACTCGCTCACCGCGAAGCCCGCCTGATTGATCGCGCCGATCGTCTCCTGGGGAGCGCCGAACAGCCGGTCCCAGCCCGACAGCGTCGCGACGGAGGCGGTCTGCGCCGCCTCCTGCTCGCGCACCGACGGTGCCGGCTTGCCGCAGCCTGCCAGCATCACAGTCAGGGTCAGGGCGACCGCGAACTTCATTTCAGCGCTTCGGCACCCGAGATGATCTCGACCAGCTCGGTCGTGATCGCAGCCTGACGCGTACGGTTATACTGGATCGAGAGACGCGTGATCATGTCGCCGGCATTGCGCGTGGCGTTGTCCATCGCGTTCATGCGCGAGCCCTGCTCCGACGCTGCGTTTTCGAGCAGCGCGCGGAAAATCTGGATCGCGACGTTGCGCGGCAACAGGTCGGCGAGGATCGCTTCCTCGTCAGGCTCATACTCGACCACGGCCTCTGCTGGCGCGCCCGGCTTGGCTTCCGCGCCGGGGATCGCCGAGAGCGGGATCGGGATGATCTGGATGCCGGTCGGGACCTGCACCAGCGCCGAGACGAACTTCGCGTAGAACAGGTGCGCGACGTCGAACTGGCCTTCGCCGAAGCGCTTGATCAGGTCCTCGGAGATTTCCTGCGCGTCGCTGAACGCGAGCCGCTTGATCTGGCCCATCTCGTGATCGGCGAGGATGTCGTTCGGGAAGAAGCGCTTGATCACGCGCCCCTTCTTGCCGGCGACGTAGAACTTCACCGTCTTGCCCGCCGCGATCAGTTCCTCAGCCTTGCGGCGCGCCGCGCGGACGATGTTGGTGTTGAACGCACCGGCCAAGCCACGCTCCGACGTCGCGATGACGATCAGGTGGACCTGGTCCTTGCCGGTGCCCGCGAGCAGCGGCGAGGCGCCCGGCGCGATGCCGACTCGCCCCGCAAGGCTCGCCATCACCGCTTCGAGGCGCTCGGCATACGGACGCCCGGCGACCGCCGCGTCCTGCGCACGGCGCAGTTTGGCAGCGGCGACCATCTTCATCGCCTTGGTGATCTTCTGCGTCGACTTCACCGAGCCGATGCGGATCTTGAGGGCTTTCAACGACGCCATTTAGTTTCCTACCTCGTCATCCCAGCGAACGCTGGGACCTCGTGCCGCAGACCGCTCGCTAGCGGCCTGAGACCCCAGCTTTCGCTGGGGTGACGGTCAATTATGCAAACGTCTTCGCGAACGCTTCGAGCGCTGCCTTCAGCTTGTCCTTCGCCTCGTTACCCAGGTCGCGGGTATCGCGGATCAGCTTCAGCACGTCGGCATGGTTCGCGCGCATGTCGGCCAGCAGCGCCTGCTCGTAGCGGGTCACGTCGGCGACCGGCACCTTGTCGAGATAGCCGCTGGTGCCGGCGAAGATCGACACGGTCTGCTCTTCGAACGGCAGCGGCGAGAACTGGGCCTGCTTCAGCAGCTCGGTCAGGCGAGCACCACGGTTGAGCAGCTTCTGCGTCGACGCGTCGAGATCCGACCCGAACTGCGCGAACGCCGCCATCTCGCGGTACTGCGCCAGCTCGAGCTTGATCGAGCCCGACACCTTCTTCATCGCCTTGGTCTGAGCCGCCGAACCGACGCGGCTCACCGACAGGCCGACGTTGATCGCCGGGCGCACGCCCGAGAAGAACAGGTCGGTCTCGAGGAAGATCTGGCCGTCGGTGATCGAGATCACGTTGGTCGGGATGTACGCCGAAACGTCGCCCGCCTGAGTCTCGATGATCGGCAGCGCGGTCAGCGAGCCGCCGCCGTTCGCGTCCGACATCTTCGCCGCACGCTCGAGCAGGCGGCTGTGGAGATAGAACACGTCGCCCGGATACGCTTCACGGCCGGGAGGACGACGCAGCAGCAGCGACATCTGGCGATAGGCGACGGCCTGCTTCGACAGATCGTCGTAGCAGATCAGCGCGTGCATGCCGCGATCGCGGAAATACTCGCCCATCGCGACGCCGGTGTAGGGCGCGAGATACTGCAGCGGTGCAGGGTCCGACGCGGTCGCGGCGATGACGATGGTGTATTCCATCGCGCCGTTCTCTTCGAGCGTCTTGACCAGCTGGGCGACGGTCGAGCGCTTCTGGCCGATCGCGACATAGACGCAATACAGCTTCTTCGACTCGTCGTCGCCGGCGTTGGCGATCTTCTGGTTGATGAACGCGTCGATCGCGACGGCGGACTTGCCGGTCTGGCGATCACCGATGATCAGCTCGCGCTGGCCGCGGCCGACGGGAACGAGTGCGTCGATCGCCTTCAGGCCGGTCTGGACCGGCTCACTGACCGACTGACGCGGGATGATGCCCGGCGCCTTCACTTCGACGCGGCTGCGCTCGGTGGTGTGGATCGGGCCCTTGCCGTCGATCGGGTTGCCGAGGCCGTCGACCACGCGGCCGAGCAGCTCCTTGCCGATCGGCACGTCGACGATCGTGCCGGTGCGCTTGACGATGTCGCCTTCCTTGATCTCGGAATCGCTCCCGAAGATCACGACGCCGACGTTATCGGCCTCGAGGTTGAGCGCCATGCCCTGCACGCCGTTCGAGAATTCGACCATCTCGCCGGCCTGGACGTTGTCGAGGCCGAAGATGCGCGCGATGCCGTCGCCGACGCTCAGCACCTGGCCGGTCTCGCTGACCTGGGCCTCGGTGCCGAAATTGGCGATCTGATCCTTGATGATCTTCGAGATTTCTGCGGCGCGGATATCCATTAGCTTAGCCCTTCATCGCGTGCGCGAGAGTGTTGAGACGCGTCTTGATCGACGAATCGATCATCTGGCTGCCGACGCGGACGACGAGTCCACCCAGCAACGATGGGTCGACGCTGAGGTCGACGGAAACTTCACGGCCGACCCGCTGGCGGAGCTGATGCTTCAGCTCGATCACCTGCTCGTCGGTCAGCGGATGCGCGGACGTCACCTCGGCGGCGATCTCGCCGCGATGCTGCGCGGCAAGTGTCCGGAATGCCTTGATGATCTTCGGCAGCGCGCCGAGCCGGTGGTTCTCGGCAAGCACGCCGAGGAAGCTCTTGGTGGTCGCATCGACGCCGAGTTCGTCGGCGACCGCGGAGACCGCCTTCACGGCGGCGCCACGCGAGACCATCGGGCTCACCGTCAGATTGCGGAAGTCCTCGGACTGCGCGAGCGCGTCGCGCACGTTCGCCAGGCTCGACTCGACCGCATCGATCGTCTTCGCGTCACGCGCGAGTTCGAACAGGGCCAGCGCATAACGCCCGCCTAAGCTCGCCTGAATACCGCCGGATGTCTCCACGGAACCTCTATCCTCGCCTGCAACGAATAACCGACCCAAAGGAAGAGAGGGCGCGAAAGCACCTCTCCTGGGACGCGGCGCGGTTAGCATCGGGTTGTCGGATTGGCAACCCGGCGGGAGGGTCAGGGCGGTGGGTTTGTGACTGTTTTGTCATTCGTGTCGAGCCGGCCACCGTTCCTATGTCATCCTCGCGAAGGCGGGAATCGATATCCTACGGACCCAGCGCTTTCGCCGCACGGCCTGCCACTATGGGTTCCCACCTCCGCGGGAATGACGGTATTGGACAGGCGTTACGACCAATCGACGAGGACGAGAGAATGACCGGCACGATGGAAACGATGACGATGTCCGACGGCGCGAGCGTCGCGGTCTATCACGCGCAGCCGACCGGCGAACGCCGCGGTGGCCTCGTGCTCGTGCAGGAGATTTTCGGCGTAACCGACCACATCCGCGACCTCTGCGACGAATACGCCGCCGACGGTTACGAGGTCCTGGCCCCCGCCCTGTTCGACCGCGAACACCCAGGCTTCGAGGCGGACTATTCGGGCGAGGGCCTCGCCCGCGGCGTCGAACTCGCGCGCCAGCTTCACCCGTTCGACCTGTCGCTGAAGGACGTCCAGACCTGCATCGACACGCTCGCCCCCGCCGGGCCGGTGTTCGTGGTCGGCTATTGCTATGGCGGCTCGGTCGCGTGGTTTGCCTCGACCAAGCTGACCGGCGTCGCGGCGGCGAGCGGCTATTACGGTAGCATGATCCCCGCCGCGGCGGACGAGGAGCCGAAGGTTCCGGTGATCCTGCACTTCGGTCGCCACGACCACGGTATCCCGATGGAGGGCGTCGAGCAGGTGATCGCGAAGGATTGGCCGAACGCGACGGTGTACGTCTACGAGGCGGGCCACGGGTTCAATTCGGACCGCCGGAAGGATTACCACGAGCCGAGCGCGGACTTGGCCAAACAACGCACGCTAGACCTGTTCCGCGCTAACGGCGGCTGAGCCACTTCATTCCCTTTGGCACCACCCCGGCGAAGGCCGGGGCCCAATTGGAAAGGTGGCAATAATTGAGGGATGCGCTCCGTTAGCAACGTCCCTCAATTGGACCCCGGCCTTCGCCGGGGTGGTGGCTCTGGTAGAGGGGCTAAAGGACAGTCGAAGGCCTCGGCGCAGGCCGGCACTTCAGACGCGAAGGCCACCCCTTACTTCCTTGTTCTCCCGCGAAGGCGGGAGCCCAGTCTGGGTCCCCGCCTTCGCGGGGAAACAATTCTTTGCCGCTCGGTCGAGGTCACTCGCCCGGGAAATCAGCCCCAAGGCTGTCCTCCTTATGCGCCTCGATCTCCTTCAACCGCTCCGCCAGCTTCTTCGTCACAGCATCATACCCCCAAGCGCCCAGCACCAGATGCCGCGGCGGGTTCGCGTTCTCGGTCAGCGCAATCATAGCCTCGCCGGCCCGCACCGGGTCACCCGCCTGAGTCCCGCTCACCTCGCGCGTTCCGTCGAGCCGCTTACCCGCCGTGTCCGCATAGTCGGCGATCTTCACCGGCGTCTGCTTCAATGAACGCCCGGCCCAATCCGTCCGGAACGGTCCCGGCTCAACGCACGTCACGTTGATCCCGAGCGGCTTCACCTCGGCGAGCAGCGCGTCCGACCACCCCTCGACCGCGTGTTTCGACGCGGCGTAATAGCCCGACCCCGGGAACCCAACCTGGGCCGCGACCGAGGTGATGTTGATCACATGCCCGCTCTTCTGCGCGCGCATCACCGGCAGCACCGCGCGAGTCAGCGCGAACAACCCGAACACGTTCGCATCGAACTGCGCACGGATTTCGGACTCCTCGCCCTCCTCGACCGACGCCTGATAGCCGTATCCCGCATTGTTCACGAGCACGTCGATCCGCCCGAACTTGGTCTTAGCCTGCGCGACCGCATCGTCGATCTGCGCCTGCTCCGTCACGTCGAGCGACACCGCCAGCGCACGATCCTCCGCACCCTCCGCCAGATCGGCAACACGGCCCGCATCCCGCGCGGTAACGACGGCACGCCAACCTCGCGCGAGCACGAGCTTGGCAAGTTCGCGACCGAAACCGGTCGAGCAGCCGGAAATGAACCAGACGGGCGTGTCGGAGGCCATGAGACATCTTTCGTTATGGGGTATGCGTGGAGGAACGGCTGGCCCGGCGATTGGCTCCGCTTTGACCGCAAGCCACGGGATGCACGCGCGGCGACAGCGCCTATAACTACGCGATGACCACCGCCCCTGCCCTCGACACCGACATCGCCTGGACAGCGTTCGAAACCCGCGACCGCGGGTGGGACGGCCGGTTCGTCGTCGGCGTCAAAACCACCGGCATCTACTGCAAGCCAAGCTGCCCCGCGCGCCACCCTAAGCGCGAGAACGTCACCTTCCACCCCGACCCGCCAAGCGCCCGCGCCGCCGGTTTCCGCGCGTGCCTGCGCTGTACCCCGGACGAGGTCGGCCGCGACCGCATCGCCGTCGCCGCCGCCACCGCGCTGCTCGAAGCCGCCGAAGACCGGCTTTCGCTGGACCAAGTCGCGGCCAAGGTCGGTTACGCGCCACATCATTTCCACCGCCTGTTCAAACGCGCCACCGGCGTCACCCCCGCCGCCTACGCGCGTGCGCTCCGCACCGGCCGCGCGGCCAATGCTCTATCGGAGGACTCGACCGTGACCGAAGCGATCTACGACGCCGGCTATTCCGCCCCCAGCCGCTTCTACGAGGCCGACGCGAAACGGCTCGGCATGGCGCCCAGCGCCTGGGCACGCGGCGGCGAAGGCGTCATGATCCGGTGGACGGTCGCCGACACGAGCCTCGGCGCACTGTTCGTCGCCGCCACCGACAAGGGCCTGTGTCGCGTGTCGTTCGATGAAGATGCCGAAGACCTCCGCCGCCGCTTCCCCAACGCCACGATAGAACCGGGCGACGCGGCGCTCGCCAACCTAGCCGCGCAGGTGGTTGCCGCCGTCGAATCCCCCAAGCGCGACCAAGACCTCCCGCTGGACGTCCGCGGCACCGCCTTCCAGGAGGCGATCTGGCAAGCCTTGCGGACCATCCCGATCGGCGAAACCCGCACCTACAGCGAACTCGCTGCGCTTGCCGGACGCCCCGCCGCGGTCCGCGCGGCCGGCACCGCCTGCGGCCAGAACCCGGTGTCGATCGTCATCCCCTGCCACCGTGCGCAGCGGATCGGTGGTGCGCTTGGCGGCTATGCCTATGGGCTCGACCGCAAACGTGCTCTCCTAGCCTCCGAAGCTCAGCGCGCCGACTTGCAGGAATAGACGAGCTTCTCGTTCGGCAGCGGCGGCAACACCGCACGCACCGCCGCCTGCTGGCCCGCAAGCCGACCCAGCGCCGCATCGTCCATGTTGCAGACGTTAGGCACGACACCGCGCGCGGTCCGCGCCGCGGTCATTCCCGCCGCCGACAGCAGATAGCGCGTGTTCGAATAGACGCGCGTCGCCGGATCGAACGACAGGACGGACACGGTCTGCTCGGCATCGGGCACCAGCACGCGGTCCCATCGCCCGTTCGCCTCGACATATTGCGTCTTGCCGTTGACGCAGCCCTTCGCGCCCCAGTCGATCGGCACGTCGTCGCTGGACGAGATCGTGATGCGGCTGCGCTCGGGGATCAGCGTGCACATCAGCTTGCCGAGCGCCGCATCGGGCGTCGAGATCCGCGTCTTCGGCAGCGCCGACAGCGGCACGTCGACCTCGCCCGATGGCCGCAACACGAACACGACGATCGCGACCAGCACGCTCAGACCGCCGACGCCCAGCGCCCACACTGCCTGCCTTCGCTGGCCGCGCGATTCGAGCAGCCCCGCGCTCCCGATCACCAGCGCACCCGCCACCAGCAACAGCCCGGCGATCGCCATCACGTTCTCGCGGCTGCGCGACGCCTCGGTCCGCGCCTTCTCCAGCGCAACCTCGCGCGCCATCGCGTCCTGCGTCGCCGCGTCGCGCTTGGCGGACGCCGCATCGGCGGTGGCGCGCGCGTCCGCGTCGCTATCCTGCCGCAACCGATCCTCGATCGACGTACAGCCCGTGCCGATCGACGCGTAGGGCTGTTTCGCGTCGTGCAGGAAGCCCGCCAGCTCGGTATCCGCAATCGCGAAGCCGAATGTCGAATCGCCCTCTTCGCCGCGCGTGATCGCCGAGTTCACGCCGATTATTCGGCCGCAGCGATCGAGCAAAGGCCCGCCCGAATTGCCCCGTGCGATGCTGGCGGTATGGAGCAAGACCTCGACGCTGCTCAGCACGCGCCGCCCGGAGAGCACACCCTCCGACCGCACCGGTGTCATCGGCCGAATGTAATCCGCCGCCGACCGCGCGGTCGCCAGGTCGACATTGCCGGGGAAGCCGAGCGACACCACCGCATCGCCCTCGCTCATCGGCCCGGTATAGAGCGCGCTTGGCGGCAGGCGCGCGCCGGTGAACTCGATCAGCGCCAGATCGCGCTGCGAATCATAGGCGATCACCTTGCCCTGATACGACTTGGTCCCCTCCGTGGGGACGATCCCGACGACGACATTATCGGGATAGCGCTCGGCGAGATCGACGACGTGCGCGTTGGTGACGATGCGGTTGGGCGCGATCGCGAAGCCGCTGCCATGACCGAAACCGACCACCTGATCGTCGACCACCGCGATCGTCACGACGCGCACCACGCCGCGCCCGGTGGCGGCGATGTCGTCGGCAGACGCGGAGCTCGCCAACCCGAAAGTCAGCGCGAGAAGGAGCAGCAGGCGGATCATTCCCCAGCCTTCGGGGAGTTCTCGACCGCGATCAACCCTGCAGCCGATCCGACGACACCCACCACTCCGGCACCATTCCGGTTTGGTTAGCGAATTATCAAGCCTTCGCGCTTAACCCTGTCTGCACTTATCCGGGGATTTGGGCATGAGTGCATTCGGGCGTCGTAATGGCATGAGCGGGGGGCAAGCGGCTCGGCCCGCATTCGGCGTCGCCCGTCCTATGCAAGGCGGCGGCCCCGCGCCGCGATCCGAGCCCGAGGGCGGGTCGCAATTCCCACCGATCGAATCGATGCCGATGCCCGGCGAATCCGACGGCTTCGGCCCCGGCACGATGCCCGGCACGCAGATGGACGCGATGCAGCGCCTGTCCGACCGCCAGAACGCGAGCGGCGAGGCGGGCAACAGCCGCGTCGAGGGTTTCGAGCAGTCGATCCACAAGATCAAGGAACAGGTACTCCCGCGCCTGCTCGAACGCGTCGATCCTGAGGCGGCAGCGACGCTCGGCAAGGACGAACTCGCCGAGGAATTCCGCCCGATCATCGGCGAAGTGCTCGCCGAACTGAAGCTGACGCTCAACCGCCGCGAACAGTTCGCGCTGGAAAAAGTGCTGGTCGACGAACTGCTCGGGCTCGGGCCGTTGGAGGAGCTGCTGGCGGATCCGAACATCACCGACATCATGGTGAACGGGCCGGAGCAGACGTACGTCGAGCGCAAGGGCAAGCTCGAGCTCGCGCCGATCCAGTTCCGCGACGAGGAGCATCTGTTCCAGATCGCGCAGCGGATCGTGAACTCGGTCGGGCGTCGCGTCGACCAGACTTCGCCGCTCGCCGATGCGCGCCTCAAGGACGGCTCGCGCGTCAACGTGATCGTGCCGCCGCTGTCGCTGCGTGGGACGGCGATCTCGATTCGTAAATTCTCGGCCAAGCCGATCACGCTCGACATGATGGCGGGGTTCGGATCGATGTCGCCGAAGATGGCGACCGCGCTGAAGATCGCAGGGGCGTCGCGATTCAACGTGGTCATCTCCGGCGGTACCGGTTCGGGCAAGACGACGATGCTCAACGCGTTGTCGAAGATGATCGACCCCGGCGAGCGCGTGCTGACGATCGAGGATGCCGCCGAACTTCGCCTGCAACAGCCGCACTGGCTGCCGCTCGAAACGCGGCCGGCCAATCTGGAGGGTCAGGGCGAGATCTCGATCCGCGATCTCGTCAAGAACGCGCTGCGTATGCGGCCTGACCGGATCATCCTGGGCGAAATTCGTGGCTCCGAGTGTTTCGACATGCTCGCGGCGATGAACACCGGTCACGATGGCTCGATGTGCACGCTCCACGCCAACTCCCCGCGCGAGGCGCTCGCGCGTATGGAGAACATGGTGATGATGTCGGACATCAAGGTGCCGAAGGAAGCCATCTCGCGGCAGATCGCGGACTCGGTCGAGCTGATCATCCAGGTGAAGCGCCTGCGCGACGGTTCGCGACGCGTCACGAACATTACCGAGGTGATCGGCATGGAAGGCCCGGTGATCGTCACGCAGGAGCTGTTCAAGTTCGAATACATGGACGAGTCGGCGGACGGGAAGATCCTGGGGGAATACCGGTCGATGGGGTTGCGGCCGTATACGCTGGAGAAGGCCAAGCAGTTCGGGTTCGACCAGGCGTATCTGGAGGCGTGCCTGTAAGGCGTTTTTTTTGGCGCCCTTAACCTCCCAATACCACCCCGGCGAAGGCCGGGGCCCAGTCGGCAAGGTGGTAATAACGAAGCGCAGTCCGCAGTTGGCGACGTCTCCCAACTGGGCCCCGGCCTCCGCCGGGGTGGAGTATTTTCTAGGCGCTGCGCACCTTCGCGGTTTCGATAGTCGGGAAAGCTGCCCGGTTGGTTTCGACAGCCTCGAGCCTGCCGTCCTCATATAAAGGTGCAACCCCAACGATCCTCCCCCGCCAGGGGGAGGTGTCGCCGAAGGTGACGGAGGGGGAGGACGCGCAACAGACGGGATTCCTTTCCGCCCCCTCCGACTGGCAAGCGCCAGCCACCTCCCCCTTGCGGGGGAGGATTGTCATTCGGCTTTCGCGCTCAAACCGAGAGAAGATTGTTTCCCGGCGAAGGCGGGGACCCAGACTGGACTCTTGCCGTCGCCGGAGAACATGGACGCGTGGACCGTCGCTAGTCACTAGCCACGAGTCACGTCCTTGCAGCGAGGGGTAGGCAGCTTCTTCTACGGGCACGCCCCGCCCCCGCTTGTACGCAGCGACCGACCCGCTAGGGACACCCCTACATGCGTCGCGCCCTGCTAGCCCTCGTCCCGCTGATCGCGGTCCTCTTCGTCTCGGCGCGCGAGCCCTCGAAATCGGCGACGGCGCCTGCCATCTCCCCGGCCGCGCGAGATCGCGGCGTCTATCGGCTCGCGACCGATGCCGAGGCGCGCTGGATTCCGTTCGACCTTACCCCGGGCAACCAGATCCGCTTCACGATGCAGCTTGACGGACGCGACGTCACCGCGATCCTCGACACCGGCGTCAGCTACAGCTTGCTCGCCAAGGCCTCCCCCGCGCTCGACACCGCCAAGCTGATGGCCGGCGGCAGCGCGACCGCGATCGGCGGATCGGTTGCGCTCGGATGGATGCCGACGCGCACGATCGCGCTCGGCGGTCTTGCGCGGATCGGCGGCGGCGTGACCGTCGCCGACCTGCCCGCGATCGCCACCGGCAGCATGTCAGCCGTCGACCTGCTGGTCGGCGCAGACATGCTCGCCGGCCACGCGCTCGACATCGATTATACCGCCAAGCGCTTTCGCCTGCTCCGCTCAGGGCGCCTGCCGTTCAAGGGCGAAACCGCGCCGCTCCGCGTTTCGACCGAGCGGAGCGTCTACGAAAGCACGATCACGCTGGGGGGCAGACGCCTCGCGCCGATCGTGGTCGACACCGGCGACGGCTCGTCGGTCACCGTTACGGCCGCGGGATGGCAGGCGGCGAACCTGAAGGCGTTGCGCACGACCAGCGCGATCTCGTTCGGGCTTGCCGGCCCGGCGGTCAGCGGCCTCGCGATCGTCCCCGAGATTAGCGTCGGCGAGATGGTTGCGCGCGAGGCCGAAGTCCGGATCGAGCCCGCGGGCGGCTTCTCGCAGGCGATCGGCACCGCAGGCCGGATCGGCTCGGGATTTCTCCAGAACTACCGCGTGCTGCTCGACCCCGGCGCACGGCGGATGGTATTCAGCCGCGGTCCCAAAGCCGACCTGCCACCGCCGCGATCGACCAGCGGCTTGCTCATCGGCATCGAGAAGGACCGGCTGAAAGTTCTCCATGTCATGCGCGGCGGCCCCGCGGCCGCGGCGGGCTGGAAGGACGGCGATCTGATCTGCAGCATCGACGGCGTGCCGATCGCCGCGGACTATGCGACCAGCCCGATCGCGGCATGGTCGGCGGGCGCGCCGGGTCGGATCGTCACGCTCGGCTTGTGCGACGGCACTGTGCGACGGCTCGAACTGACGCATTTTTATTAGGACTGCCCATGTTTAGCCTGCGTCACCGATCGGGGCAGGCTTTTGTCCTGCTCCTCATCGCCTTCGCCCTCCGCAGCCCGTTATTCGGCAATCCGGTGATCCATAGCGACGAGCAATTCTACCTGCTGGTCGGCGATCGCCTGCTCCACGGGGCGTGGCCGTTCGTTGATATCTTCGATCGCAAGCCGGTCGGCCTGTTCCTGATCTTCGCCGGCATCCGCAGCGTCGGCGGTAACGGCATCGTGATGTATCAGCTTGCCGCGACGCTCGTTGCGGCGGGGACGGCGTTCCTGGTCGGTCGCATCGTGCACCGACTTACCGCCCCCGGATCGCCCGCGCGCCCCGGATCGCCCGCACGCTCCGGTTCGCCCGCGCGATCCTCTGCGACGGCATCCACGGCAGAGCTCGGCGCCGGCCTGATCTACCTCGTTTGGGTGATGATCTTCGACGGCGCAGGGGGGCAATCCGCGATCTGGGGCAACGCGCTCATGGCCAGCGCCGCGTTGCTGGTGCTCGGCCGCGATGCCGACGATCGTCGCGTCGGTTCGCGCGGGGTCGGCGCCATGCTGCTGGTCGGCCTGGCGATGCAGATCAAATATACCGCGATGTTCGAGGGGATATTCTTTGGTCTGGTCCTGCTCAAACAATCCCATGAAACCGACCGCTCGATCGCGCGCCTGATCCGCAACGCCGCGTTCTGGGTCGCCGCGGCGCTGTTACCAACCGCGATCGCTTGGGTGGCCTATGCGTTGGCGGGCCACAACGACGCGTTCGTGTTCGCGAACTTCCTGTCGATCTTCGGCCAGCAGAACGACGACGGTTTCGGCTCAAGCCTGTTGAAACTGGCGGGCGCGCTCGCGTTGAGCGGTCCGCTCGTCGTGCTGGCGTGGTGCAGTCGGCGATCGGCGCCGTTCGCGATGGGCTGGCTCGTGGCGGCGGGTCTCGCCGTCGTCATCATGCGCAACTTCGAGCTGCTGTACCTGCTACCCGTCGCGCTTCCGCTCGCCGTCGCCGCAGGCACCGGCCTGGCTCACGTTTCGACACGCGCACGCCGCAGATCGCTGATCGCGGTGCTGCTGTTCGGCATGGTCGCGGCGGCAGTCCTCGGCGGGATACGCGTCGCCCGTCGCGGTACGGCCCGACAGCTCGCCGCACTCGTCCACATGGTCGGACAGCATCCCCCGGGCTGCCTGTTCACGTTCGGCAGCGAACCGATCCTCTATTATCTGACGCAGTCTTGCTTGCCGACGCCGTACATTTTCCGCAGCCATCTCAGCCGGATGACCGAGGCGCATGGCCTGGGCATCGATCCGGCCACCGAGACCGCGCGCCTGCTCGCCGCCAATCCCGGCGTGATCGTCGTCCGTGCGGACAAAGCCGATACCAACCCCGCAACCCGGGCACGCGTGGCGGCGGCCATCGCCGACCGCTATCGATTGGTGGGCGTCGTGAAGGTCGGCGCCTTGCCGCACACGGTGTATCGCCTGAACCGCTGAGCCGTCAGGACTTGAACGCGAGCCCGATCGTGACCGCGAGGGCAATCAGCGCGAGCATCTGGACGGTCGGCCAGTCGACCCAGCCGACCGAGTCCGGATCGCGGCGCCGTCGCCGGCGTCGTTCGCCGAACCCGGCGGCGATGGCTAATGCGGCGAGCCCGCCACTCGCGCTCCACAACACCGCGCTCATCGTTCAGCCGAGCTTCTCGACCTTTTCCTGCAACTTGGCGAGTTCGCTGCGCAATGCTGCAATCTCGTCGTCCTTGCTGGCGGCTGGGGCCGGCGTCGTCGCGGCCGGCGTCATCGCCTGCGCGGCGACGTCGAACATCGCGAGGTTGCGCTTGGCGATATCGGCGAACGGCGAGTTGGCGAACGCACCCTCGACCGCGGACTTGAACTGATCGTGGTTGCGGCGGAAGCTGTCCATCGACGCTTCCAGATAGCCCGGCACCATCGTCTGCATCGAGTCGCCGTACATCGAGATCAGCTGGCGCAGGAAGTTCACCGGCATCATCGTCTCGCCGCGGCTCTCCTCCTCCATGATGATCTGCGTGAGGACGTTGTGCGTGATGTCCTCGTCGGTCTTCGCATCGACCACCTTGAAGTCGCGCCCCTCGCGGGTCATCGTCGCGAGATGATCCAGCGTGATGTAGGATGACGACTCGGTGTTATAGAGCCGCCGGTTGGCGTACTTCTTGATGATGACGATTCCGTCGGCAGCCGGTTGCTTCTTCATGGATCCCCCGTCTTATGTTTGAAACGGAGGCTACAGTCTTTGATGACGCACCGCAACAAGGTCCGAGGCCCTTACCCTTGTTCCTCAATGTGCTGCGCAGCGAGACCGCAGCATCGCCCGAACGGATGGCGCGCGCGCTAGCCGGATTGCGCGCCTATCAGGCCGCACCACGAGAGAAGCGGGCCGATCCGATGCCCGCAATTCACCGCGCAGGTCGAGTTTCGTTGCGCGATTACGGTGGCAGTGGGCGCCCCATCGTGTTCGTCCCATCGCTGATAAATCCGCCTGACATCCTCGACCATTCGCCCGCGACTTCGCTGGTGCGATGGATTGCCGCGCAGGGATTTCGTGTCTGGCTGGTCGACTGGGGATCGCCCGGCAGCGACGACCGCGACCTCGATCTGGCGGCGCATGTCGAGCGCTTGCTGGTCCCGTTGCTCCAGGCATTGCCCGAACCGCCGGTACTGGTCGGCTATTGCCTCGGTGGTACGCTGGCGCTGGGCGCCGCCGCGATTACCCCTGTGGCCGGCGTCGCGACGATCGCGGCACCGTGGCATTTCGCGGGCTATGACGAAGGCCGTCCCACACTCGCCGCAACCTGGGCCGCGGTAAAACCCGCCGCGGCGATGCTCGGCCTGCTGCCGATGGAAGTCCTGCAAGCCGGCTTCTGGCAGCTCGACCCGGCCCGTACGATCGCCAAATACGAAGCGTTAGCCGATCTCGCCCCCGACAGCGACGCAGCGCGCGCGTTCGTCCGACTCGAGGATTGGGCGAACGCGGGCGCCCCCCTCCCCTACGCTGCCGCCGCGTCGCTGTTCGAGGACTGCATCGCCGACGATCTTCCCGGCAAAGGCGGCTGGGTCATCGCAGGCACCTCGGTCGATCCGCTCACACTCGCCTGCCCGACCGTCGAGTTCGTCTCGCTGAGCGATCGTATCGTCCCCGCCGCCACCGCGATCGGCCTCGCCGACCGCCGCGATCTTGGCGCAGGGCATGTCGGCATGATCGTCAGCCGCAGCGCCCGCGCGCGCCTCTGGGAGCCGCTCGCCAACTGGATCGCCGCGCTCGGGTGACCTACATGGGGTCCAACCATAGAGGATCCTGACATGACCGATCTCCCCACCGACGTCGTCATCACCGCTGCCAAGCGCACGCCCGTCGGCAGCTTCCTGGGGGCCTTCGCCACCACGCCAGCGCACGAACTCGGCCGCATCGCGATCGAGGCCGCGCTCGAACAGGCAGGCGTTGCCGGCGAGGACGTTTCCGAAGTGATCCTCGGCCAGGTCCTCACCGCGGCGCAAGGCCAGAACCCCGCGCGCCAAGCGTCGATGGCGGCGGGCGTACCGAAGGAAATCCCCGCCTGGGGGGTCAACCAGGTCTGTGGCTCGGGCCTGCGCGCGGTCGCGCTCGCGGCACAGGCGATCCAGACCGGCGACGCGACCATCGTCGTCGCGGGCGGCCAGGAATCGATGTCGCTCTCCGCGCACGCACAGTCGATCCGTGGCGGGCAGAAGATGGGCAACCTTGCCCTTGTCGACACGATGGTCAGCGATGGCTTGACCGACGTCTTCAACGGCTATCACATGGGCATCACCGCCGAAAACCTCGCCGAGCAATACCAGGTCACGCGCGGTGAACAGGACGCCTTCTCGGTCGCCTCGCAGAACAAGGCCGAGGCGGCGCGCGGATCGGGCCGTTTCAAGGACGAGATCGCCCCCGTCACGATCAAGGGCCGCAAGGGCGACACGGTCGTTGCCGACGACGAATACATCCGCGCCGGCGCGACGATCGAGAGCGTCTCGGGCGTAAAACCCGCGTTCAAGAAGGACGGCACGGTGACGGCGGCGAACGCAAGCGGCCTCAACGACGGCGCCGCCGCGCTGGTCATGATGCGCCGCGACGAAGCCGAACGCCGCGGCTCGACCATCCTCGCGACGATCAGGAGCTGGGCCTCGGCCGGCGTCGACCCGTCGGTGATGGGGATCGGCCCCGTCCCCGCCACCCGGCGCGCGCTGGAAAAGGCCGGCTGGACGCTGGGCGATCTCGACCTGATCGAAGCCAATGAGGCGTTTGCCGCGCAGGCGCTGTCGGTCGGCAAGGAACTCGGCTGGGACGCGAGCAAGGTCAACGTCAACGGCGGCGCGATCGCGATCGGCCACCCGATCGGCGCGAGCGGCGCGCGCGTCCTGACGACGCTGATCTACGAGATGCAGAAGCGCGACGCGAAGAAGGGACTAGCCACGCTCTGCATCGGCGGCGGCATGGGCATCGCAATGTGTATCGAGCGGTAAGGGCCTCTCCTCTACCGGCCGCTCTTCCCGGGGCGGCCGGTAGAGGACCATGATCGGCAATAGCGCGCGCCCATACCGGTCAGCAGCTCATATTGCGACATGCCCGACAGTGCCGCGGCGTCGGGCAGTGCGAAGTCGAGCGCGATCCATGCGCCTTCCCCAATATCCGCGGCCCCCGTCACGTCGATCGCGAGAAGGTCCATCGACACCCGGCCGATCACGGGTACGCCGCTGCCGCCAACCGACCCGCTACCGCGATCCGAAAACCCGCGGAAATAGCCGTCAGCATAGCCCAGATTGATGATCGCCACCTCGGTGTCGCGGGAGGCGGTCCAAGTCGCGTTGTAGCCAACGGTATCACCTGCCGCGACGCGACGGCGTTGCAGGATCTGCGCTTCGGGGGTCACGACCGGCCGGACCACGCTGGCCAGCTCACCACGGGGAATGCCGCCGTACAGCGCCAATCCCGGCCGGGTCAGGTCGAATGCATAGCCTTCGAGCGCGATACCCGCGGAGTTGGCGAGGCTCATCCGACGCGCCGATGTTCGTCCGGCCAGCCCGGCGAACGCCGCACGCTGGACCGCGTTCATCGGCGAGTCTTCGTCGGCGCAGGCGAGGTGGCTCATCAGCGTTTCGATTTCGACACCGTCGAGCAGGCCGCTGGCGATGTCGTCTGTCGAGATCCCGAGGCGGTTCATGCCGGTGTCGACCATGACGTCACACGGGCCTGCCCCCGCGGCTTTCCAGCGGGCGACCTGGGTGGAGGTGTTGAGGACCGGGCGGGCGAAACCGGCGGTGGCGGCGGGCATGTCCTCGTCGCGGACGCCGTGGAGGACGGATATCGTTAGGCCCAAGGGCGCGAGTTCGGCGGCTTCCTGCCAGTTCGAGACGAAGAAGTCGCGGCAGCCGGCGTTGGCGAGGCGGCGGGCGACTTCGATCGCGCCGAGGCCGTAGCCATTCGCCTTGACCGCCGCGCCGCATGCCGCGGTGCCGCTCATGCGGTCGAGCGTACGCCAGTTCTGGACGAGGGCGTCGCCGTCGAGGCGCAGGCGGAGGGGGGCGGGAATGTCGATCACCCGGCGCGGGATAGTGAACCGGGCCCGGCGCGTCGATGATCTTTCACCCCGCCAGCCCCGACTTGGCCCCGATCCACCGGACGTGTCGCGTGGCTAGCCGACCTCGACACGCCCGACCGGGACCAGCAGGCGGCGGCCGCCATCGTCGAGCGGCGCGACGCGGACGCCGAACACGCGGGCGAGGATGTCGGCGGTCATCACCTCGGCGACCGGGCCGAACGCGACGACGCGACCGTCGGCGATCAGCAGCGCGTCGTCCGCAGCGCGCTGCGCCTGGACGAGGTCGTGGAGGACGATCGCCACCCCTGCCCCGCCGCCCGCGTAGGCGCGCAGGCGGGCGAGCAGGTCGATCTGGTGCGCGGGGTCGAGGCTGGCGAGCGGTTCGTCGGCGAGCAGCCAGCGCGGTTCGCCTGCCAGCACGCGCGCGAGCAGGACGCGGGCGCGCTCACCGCCGGAGAGTTCGCCGACCGGGCGATCGGCGAGGTGCGTGGTCTCGGTATCGTCCATCGCGCGGTCGACGGCGTCACGGTCTTCGGGCGACGGGGCAGCATGGGCGCCTAGGTGCGGAAGGCGGCCGAGCGCGACGATGTCACGCGCGACGATGTTCCAGTGCACCGTCGCGTCCTGCGGGAGGTAGCCGATCGCGCGGGCTCGGGCGCGCGGGTCCATCGTCGCGACGTCCTGCGTGTCGAGCCGGACACTGCCGGTGCTCCGGTCGACGAGCGCGGCGGCGGCCTTGACGAGCGTGCTCTTGCCGGCGCCGTTGGGGCCGAGGATCGCGGTGACTCGGCCGGGGCGGAGATGCGCGGAGACGTCGTGGAGGACGGTGCGCTTGCCGAGCTTCACGCTCAGCGCGTCGACGATCAGATCCATGCGCGGCCTCGTTCCTTGACCAGCAACCCCAGGAAGAACGGCGCGCCGATCAGCGCCATCGCGACGCCGAGCCGGACTTCGCCGGCGCCGGGGGCGAGGCGGACGAGGCTGTCGGCGGCGAGCACGAGCGCGGCTCCACCGAGCGCCGAGGGGAGCAGTAGGGCGCTCGGGCGGTGGCCGAAGATCGGACGCAGCAGATGCGGGACGACGAGGCCGACGAAACCGATCACGCCGGTCACCGCGACGCCGGCGCCGACCACGAGCCCGGTGCCGAGTACGACCAGCCATCGGACACGGCCCATCCGTATCCCGAGCGATCGCGCCGCCGCCTCGCCCAGCGAAAGCGCGTCGAGCGAGCGACCGGTGAGCATGAGCAGTACGCCGCCGAGCAGCATCGGCGGCAGGGCGAGCGTGATATCATCCCAGCCGCGATCGGTGAGGGCACCCATGATCCAGTCGATCACCTCGGCGACCGCATAGGGGTTCGGCGCGATCGAGATCAGGAATGCGGTCAGCGCACCGGCGAGGCTGGCGAGCACGGTGCCGGCGAGGATGAAGGTGATCGCGCTCGGCGACCGCCACGTCAACGCGGCGAGCAGCGCGACCGCGCCGCCGGCGCCGAGCATCGCCGCGGCGAAGATGGCAGGTCCCGACCCAAGCCCGAAAATGATCGCGGCGACCGCGCCGAGTGCTGCGACCGACGATATGCCGACGACGGCGGGGTCGGCGAGCGGGTTGCGGAGATAGCCTTGCAGGACCGCGCCCGACAGCCCGAGCGTGGCGCCGAGCACGAGGCCGAGTACCGCGCGTGGCAGGCGGAGTTCGAGGATGATCCACCAGCGCGGGTCGCTCGAGAACCACGCGTCGAGCGGCACCCAGACTTTCCCGCAGCCGAGCGACAGGCCGAACAGGAGGATGACAAGGACGCCGAGGGTGATGAGTTTGGGCGTGCGGGTCATCACAGGTCCACCGCAAGCATACCGACGACTGCCGCCACCCCGGCGAAGGCCGGGGCCCAATTGGGGGACGATCGTGACGGCGTGCAGCGCTCCATTATTTCCGCCATTCCAATTGGGACCCGGCCTCCGCCGGGGTGGCTTTGGTATGGGTGTCGCATCACAGCCCGGCCCTGATCGCGGCGAGGCGTTCTAGCGCGGGTGGAATGGTCGGGCCGCCGCAGTTGATCAGGACGCGGGGGAAGACGGCTTGCGGCGTGGTCGGCAACAGGCGGTGACGCAGTGCGGTGCCGCGGCTGGCGCGTTCGGGGGCGATCACGATGGCCGGCGGTTGCGTCACGATCGTCTCCGCGGACAGCGTGCCGGTATGCGTCAGGCCATAGCTCGCGGCGGCGTTGCGGAAGCCGACGCGGGTCATCATCTCGTTCAGCAACGTGCTCCCCCCGGTTGCGAGATCGCCGCTGATATAGAGCAGAGCGCTGGGCGGCATGTCATCCTTGGGCCCATCCTTGCGACTCCAGCGCGCCACCGCGCGATCGATATCGGTGTTGATCCGCGCGCCACCCGCGGGCGCACCGACCGCGTCGGCGATCTGCTTCATCTGTGCCTGGCTCTCCTCGATCGAGTCCGGGATGCCGAGCAGCAATGTCTTCAGCCCGGCCCGCGCGTAGGCCGCCTGGGTCGCCGGCGGCGTATACGTGCTGGCGATGACGAGATCGGGGTGGAGCGCGATCACCTCCTCGGCGGTCCCGGCGATGCCGCGAAACCGGCGCGCGACGGCGAGCGGGATCGAGGTCGCGGACGGGTCCTGCGAATAATGGCTGATCCCGGCGATCCGCGATGCGGGCAGGATCCGGACCAGCACCGAATCCACGCACGGATTGGTCGAGACGATCCCCCCGCCGCCGCCCGCGCCCGGGGATTGCGCGCAGCCCCCGAGCAGGAGCGCGAGGAGGATCGCCCCGCGCCTCACTTCAGCCGCAACCGCACGCCGCCATACGCCGCGCGACCGTAATTGCCGTAGCCCGCGATCGTCTCGTACCGCGAGTCGGTGAGGTTATCGACGCGGCCGTACAGCGCGATCCGGTCGGTAATCGGCATTTCCGCGCGGACACCCGCCAGCGCATAGCCGTCGAGCCGCACGGTGTTGGCGGCGTCGTCGAAGCTGTCGCCGACCATCGTCACGGTGCCGCCGACCGACAGTCCGAACGCGAACCGGTAATCGGCGTCGACGCTCGCGGTCTGCTTGGGACGGCGCGCGAGGTCGTTGCCGAAATCGCTGCCGATCGAGCGGTTCTCGGTGTCGATATAGCTGTAGTTCGCGGTCAGCGTCAGCGCGTCGACCGGGCGCAGCGCCAAGGTGAACTCGACGCCGTCCGCCTCGGCGCGGGCGATATTGTCGTAGACGCCGAACGGGCGGTCGACGCAGATCGAACCGGCGTTCGTCTGCTCCGCCGGGCTGCAATCGCGGAAGTCGATCTGGTTGCGCGTACGGCGGTTGAAATAGGTCACGCCTGCGCGGACCCGGTTGGCGAGGAACGCCTGCTCGACCCCGACGTCGAAGTTGCGCGCGGTCTCCGGATCGAGGCCGCGGTTCCCGTAGTCGGAGAAGAGCTGGTACAACGTCGGCGCCTTGAAGCCTTCGCCATAGCTTGCGCGGATTGTCGTGCCGGTGCGCAATGCCAGCGCGGCGTTCGCGCCGAACGTGGTGTGGCTGCCAAAATCGTCGTGATCGTCGTTGCGGACGCCGCCGGTGATCGTGAGGATGTCGAGCGGCTTGACGATCAGCTGGCCGTAGACGCTGGTTATCCCGGTATCCGCGAAGGTGAAGCCGTCATTGAAACGGCTGTTCTCGCGCTCAACTCCGGCGACCACGCGGACCTGGTCGAGCGGGCGGAAGTCGCCTTGGTATTCGTAGCGTTCGCTGCGGCCGCGACCGATGAAGGTTGGATCGCTGCCGAAGCTCGGGTCGTAATTGTCACGGTTGATGTCGGCGATCGTGAACGCGACGCGGTTGTTAATCCGCCCGTCAGCGAAGTTCGCGTGCAGCCCTGCGTAACCGTATGCCTCGCGCGTCTTCGAATATTCGGGCGTGTCGGCGAGCACGTAATCGGGGGCCGGGAAGCCGTCGATCTCGACGCGGCTGTCGGCGAAATAGCCGCGCAGGTCGAGGCCGATTCTCGGCGCGAACTCGACGCCCACTCGTCCGGTCGCGCCATATTGGCGATAGCCGTCGCGCTCGGTGCCACTGGCGGCGGACGAGATGCCGTCGGTGCGCAGATAGCCGCCGGTCAGCGAGCCCGACACCGGACCGGACTTGCCCGAGACGCCCGCGCTCGCGAACACGCTGTCGGCATAGCCATATTCGGCGTTGGCACGCGCTTGAATGCCTTGTGTCGGCGCAGCGGTAATGATGTTGACGACGCCGCCGATCGCCTGGCTGCCCCATGGCACCGAGTTCGGCCCGCGTAGAACTTCAATCCGCTCGACCGAGCTCGACAGGAGGTTGCCGAAGTTGAAGCCGCCGCCGGTCGACGAGGGATCGTTGACGCGGACGCCGTCGATCACGACGAGCGTCTGGTCCGCCTCGGCGCCGCGGATACGGACGCTGGTCAGCGCGCCGATGGTGCCATTGCGCGTGACGGTGACACCGGGCGTGGTCGCGAGCAGGTCGGACACCACGGTGGTTTGCCGGCGCTCGATCTCGGCGCGGTCGATGACCGTTACTGCCTGGCCGATCTCGCTCAGCGGTTGCGCGGCGCGGGTCGCGGTGACGACGACTTCGGAAGCGTCGGGATCGGGGATGGTCTGGGCAAAAGCAGGCGCTGCGATCGCCGCGGCGCCGAGCAGAAGGAAGAATTTCGTCATGGGTACGTCCTAAGCAGAACCGCCTGCGACCATTCGCGGGGCGGCCAGACGTCTCTCGCTCGAGGAAACCCGGCTGGACCGGAGCACTCGTCCGCGCCGGACACCCGCCCGCGCAGTGGATCGACCGTGAAAGGCAGGTCTCCTGGCTTCCGGGTCATCGCGCCCACCCCGCCTTCCCAGGTCGAAACCCAGTGGCATATTCGGGGTGGCCGCTATCCGGTCACAGTTGCGGGTACAGCGCCGGTCTTGCGGATTCCCGCGCACCGACTTCCCTTTTGATCCCGTCGCCGGGAACCCTTCACGGGAGTGGCATTAGTCGCACGCCAGACACGGGTCAACGCAGCGCCTACTCATGCTCCCCACCCGGGGCGTGGTTCAGTAGACTCATGGTCTATCGCACCACCCCGGCGAAGGCCGGGGCCCAAGTGGGGAACGGCGATAACCGAGCGCAGTGCCCCGTTATTTCCACCTTTCCAATTGGGCCCCGGCCTTCGCCGGGGTGGTGACTAGTACCAAATGGTGACGTTCCCCGAAATTGTTCTCCCGCGAAGGCGGGAGCCCAGACTGGGTCCCCGCCTTCGCGGGGAAACATGCTGTCTTCGTTTCTCTTGGCAAGCGACGGATCGAATATCAGCGCCCCCCGTAGCGCAGCCCCACCCAGATCGTCCGCGGCGTTGCGCGTTCGACGATGTTCGCGCCGCTGATCCCTGCCTCGACGCGCTCGTTGAGGAAATTCTCCGCCCGAAACTCGGCAACCAGCGAGCCCAGGATCGGCAGCGCGGCATACGCATCCAGCGTCGTCGCGGCCCCAAGCACCCGTGTGTTCTGGTCGTCGTCATACTGCCGGCCGACATGACGCACGGTCAGCGACAGCGCCGCCGCATCGTGCCGCCAGTCGACCGTCCCCGACACCTGGTCGCGCGGGGTCTGCGCCGGTCGCAATCCGTCCAGAGCGGCGGTGATCCCCGAACCCTCGACCTTCGAGTTCGTGTGCGACCACGATGCTTGCACGCCCAGCGGACCCGGTCGATACGACGCATCCAGTTCGAAGCCATGCGCGCGGATCGCGTCGAGATTCTGGCGGACACGGTAGGTGGCGACCCCCGGCAGCACCTGCGGCGGGTTGGTCGTCGTGACGTTGGCGATCGCGTTCTTCAGCCGGTTGTAGAAATAGGTCGCGGCGATGCTCACGCCCGGCGTCGGCGTCAGCGTGACGCCACCCTCGACCCCGGTCAGTCGCTCCGGCGACAGCAACGCGTTCGCCGCGGTCGCGTCGTTGCCGACCCGGAACGGGCGGTACAGTTCGTTGAGCGTCGGCAGTCGCCATCCGCGATAGCCGGCGGCCCGCAGCGTGACCGCCTCGATAGGCTGATACGCGACGCCTGCCCGCCCGGTAGTCTCGCTGCCGTCGCGGTTCGCGTAGCGCAGGTCGGTCAGCGCCGCGCCGGTCGCGAGCGGCCGTTCCGTCAGATAGCCGCCATCGATCGACCACCAATCGACCCGCCCACCTAGGCTGAACGTGAGGTAGCCCGCGACGAGGCTTCCATCGGCGAACACGCCGGTCGTCGTCGTACTCCCGCCAGCTTCCCGCCGCCGCGTCGGCGCCGCGTTGACGAACGTATAGAGCTCCTGCGTCTTGCCGCTCACGTCGCGGATATCCGCGCCCAGCCTGAGCGTGATGCTCTCGCCCAGCGGCGGTGCGATCTCGATCCGCCCGCCAAGCCCTGTCGCCGGCGTATTGTACTGGTTCAGCGACTGGATCGCGGTCGTGCGCGCGGCAGTGATGCTGTTGAAGCTGCTCGCGAACGCGCGCGTCTGCAGATACGCCAGCGCCGAATAGCCCCACGCGCCCCGCCCGATCAGCCGGATGCTCGCATCGGCCCCCTCGCTCTTATTCGCGGTGAAGTCGCTCCCCCGGTCGCGCCGATCGGTGAACGCGCTCGCATTCATCTGCAATTCGGTTTTCGCGCCGATCCCGACGACGGTCCGCAACGCGCCCGACGCCTGCTCGTATGGCGCGGCCCGATCGACGATCCCGCGGCTCTCCGCGACGGTCGGCGTAAAGCCGTCACCGCGCGCGTACGCGCCCGACATGGTCGCAAACCCCGACCCGCGCACCAGCGCCGCCGACCCTTGCGCATCGACCGAATCGCGGCTGCCATAGGCGACGCTGCCCTGGAACGGTGTCAGGTCGTCAGGCGTCGCGCTCTCCAGTTCGACCGTCCCGGCCAGCGCGCCCGGTCCCTGATAGCCGCTGCCACCGCCGCGCGTCACGCGGATGCGCCCTAGCCGCCCCGTCGCATAGGCCGGGAATGCGACCCAGCCGCCGAACGGATCCGCCTGCGGCACGCCGTCGAAGATCAGCAGCGCGCGACTGGAGGCGTTGCCGCCAATCCCGCGCAGCGAAATCCCCTGGCTGGTCGGGTTGGCACTGCGCGAATCCGAACGACGAAACTGCTGCAACCCGGCGACGTCGGCCAGCACGCTCTCCAGCCGGTTGCTCGCATTCGCCTGGATCCGGTCGCGCCCGATCGTGACGATCGAATAGGCGCGGTCGCCGGGTGCGTCGGCCAATCCGCGCCCGGTCACGACGATCTCGGCCGGACTGTCGGCGGCGGGCGGCGGCGGCACGTCGGACTGCGCAAGCACGGCGCCAGGCGACAGCAGGACGCTGGATGACAGGATAGCGGTGGCGGAAATCGAGAAGCGGATCATCCGTGCCGCATGACAGCTTTTCACGATACCGGAAGGTCGGAAACGCCCAGACAGCAAAAAGCCCCGCTAACCCGGAGGTTAGCGGGGCTTTCTATGGTGGGCGTGGCAAGGATTGAACTTGCGACCCCTGCGATGTCAACACAGTGCTCTACCACTGAGCTACACGCCCGCCGGAGCGCTCCACTAGCCGCGCTTATCGCGGGGTGCAAGCGCTCAATGCATGCCGGTGACATTATCCATCTCGAACAGCCGATCGACCTCGGCGACCAGGTCGCGCAGGTGGAACGGCTTCGACAGGACGCGGGCCTGCGGCATCGCCCGCCCGGCCTTCAGGGTGACCGCCGCAAAGCCGGTGATGAACATCACGCGCAGGTCCTTGCACATCTCGCCGGCTTTCTGCGCCAGTTCGATCCCGTCCATCTCGGGCATCACGATATCGGTGAGCAGCAGGTCGAACGTCTCGGTCTCGAGCAGCGGAATCGCCGCGGTCCCGCGGTCCACTGCGGTGACGGCATACCCAGAGCGCTCGAGCGCCCGCGTCAGATATTCGCGCATGACCTGATCGTCCTCGGCCAGCAGAATTCGCAACATCGATCTAAAGTCCTGTTTTCACGCGTACATTGACGCGCTTTCCCTACGCGCAAAGTGGTTAACATTTCCAGATCGATTGCCCGTTCCGACGCGTCGCCCTAGCGTGCTCGCCATGTCATCGCCCCCCTTCGAGCGCTTGCCCCCTTTCGAACACCAAGATACCGCGCCGCCGACCAACCCGGTCGTGATCTCCGTACCCCATGCCGGACGCGACTATCCGCTCTCGCTCAAGACCGCGTTGCGCGTGCCGCTGGCGGCGCTGCTCCCGCTCGAGGACCGGCTGGTCGATGCGGTGGCACGGAGCGCGCGAACGGATCAGGCGATGATTATCCAGCGTCGCGCACGCGCCTGGATCGATCTCAACCGCGGTGAAGACGAACGCGACGCCCAACTCGACGAAGGCGCGCGATCGATCCCGCCCGCGCAACAGTCCGCCAAATTGCGCAGCGGCCTCGGCCTGGTGCCGCGCCGCGTCTCGGGCGCCGGCGACCTGTGGGCACGCCGCTTCACCGATGCCGAAGTGACCGCGCGGATCGTCAACGACCACCGGCCCTATCACGCAGCGGTCGCAGCCGCGTTGCAGGCGGCGTATGCGCGGTTCGGGGTGGCGGTGCTGCTCGACGTGCATTCGATGCCCCCGCTCGGCCCTGGTGGGACGCGGATCGTGCTCGGCGATCGGTTCGGCCATGCCGCCGCGCCACGCTTCGTCGACCGCGCGGAAACGGTCTGCACCGCGCATGGCTTTTCGGTCGCGCGCAACACGCCGTATGCGGGGGGGCACATCCTCGAACGCCATGCCCGCCCCGACCTGGGCATCCACGCGATCCAGCTCGAGCTCGACCGCACCATCTATCTCGATCGCAAACTGCACGCGCCCGGTGCCGGTTTCGCGCGGGTGGTGGATATGGTGGGCGCTATGCTTGCCGGACTTGCCGACGAGGCCCTTTCGACACCGCTCGCCGCGGCGGCTGAATAAGCCTCGCCTGATCCCAACTGGTAGGCCGATCAGTCGGTCAACGCATCGAGCAACGCCTCGACCTGCGCGGCGCGCTCGACCGGATCCGCCACCGCCCGTTGCGCGATCCAGCGACCATTCTTCTCGACCAGATCCTCAAGCGGCGCGTCGGCGCGACGGTCGTTCGGGGTGAACGCGATCGCGGCAGGACCGGCGTCGATCCGCCGGATACCGGCAGCACAGGCGCGCAACCGTATCCGCGCCAGCAACAGCAACCGACGCGCCGAATCGGGTACCACACCGAAGCGATCCTCCAGCTCCGCCTCGAACTGGTCGAGCGCCGCGACGTCCTCCAGCCGTGCCAACCGGCCGTAGAGCGACAGGCGCACCTCCTCCTCGGGTATCCAGGCGTCGGGCAGGCTGCCCCCAACCCCGAGGTGCAGGTCGGGTACCCAGTCGTCGACAGCCTCCCCCCGCGCCAGCCGCAACGCACGGCCGAACAGATGCTGGTACAGGTCGATCCCGATCAGCTTCATATGCCCCGCCTGTGCCTCGCCGACGAGGTCGCCCGCACCGCGCAGATCGAGATCACGCGCGCTGATCGCAAAGCCTGCGCCAAGCCGGTCGAACGCCTGCAACGTCCGCAGCCGCTTCAGCGTCGCCTCAGCGATCGTTGCATCGCCGTCGGTCAACAGCATCACCTGCCCGCGTCGCCCGCCGCGCCCGACCCGGCCGCGCAACTGGTGGAGCTGCGACAGGCCGAACCGGTCGGCATGATGGACGATCATCGTGTTGGCGCGCGGCACGTCGAGCCCCGCCTCGATGATGTTGGTGGCGAGCAGCACATCGCCGTCGCCGGCCGCAAAGCCGACCATTGCCTCATCGATCTCGGCCGCAGGCATCTTGCCATGCGCCTGGACGAGCCCGAGTTCGGGCACCAGCTTGGCCAGCTTTGCGGCGAGCGGCGCCATGTCGTCGATCCGCGGCACCACGACGAAGCTCTGCCCGCCGCGCGCGCGTTCGCGCCGAAGCGCAGCGCGGACGGTGGCGTCGTCGAAGCTGGCGACCGCGGTGCGGATCGGCTGGCGGCGCGCGGGCGGGGTGGCGATCACCGACATGCCCTGAAGCCCGATCATCGCCGATTGCAGCGTCCGCGGGATCGGCGTCGCGCTGAGCGTCAGCACGTGACCGGCCCCGAGCGCATGCAGCTTGGCCTTGTCGGCCGCCCCGAACCGCTGCTCCTCGTCGATCGCGACCAGCGCGAGATCCTTATAGGCGACTCCCTTGCCGGCGATCGCCCCGGTGCCGATGACGACGCCGATCGAGCCATCCGCGAGCCCCGCCTTCACACGCGTCTTTTCCGCCGTGCTCGACAGGCGGGACAGCCCGGCGACGGTGATGCCGGTCCCTTCGAAGCGCCGCGCGAAGGTCTCGATATGCTGCCGCACGAGCACGGTCGTCGGCGCGGCGATCGCGACCTGTCGGCCCGACAAGGCAACCGCCGCCGCCGCGCGCAAGGCGATCTCGGTCTTGCCGTAGCCGACATCGCCGATCACCAGACGGTCCATCGGCTTGCCGCTGGCCAGATCCGCCAGCGTGGTCGTGATCGCGCGTGCCTGATCGGGCGTTTCGGTGAACGCGAAGCCGGCGGCGAAGCGTTCATAGGCCGCGCGGTCGGGGACGATCGGGTCGGTGGTGCGCGCCGCGCGCTCCGCCGCGATCGCCGCAAGATCACGCGCGCTTTCGGCGATCGCCGCATCGATCGCGCCACGTCGCTTCTGCCACGACGAACCGTCCAGCGCGTCGAGAGTCACGGCGTCGGCATCCGCGCCATAGCGCCAGATCCGATCGGCTTCCGCCACCGGCACGAGGCGGCGGCCGTCCTTGGCATAGCCCAGCACGATCGCGTCACCGCCCGCGTCGGGCAGCGCCTCAAGCCCGCGGACGATGCCAATACCGAACTCCTCGTGGACCACGACGTCGCCGCAGCGCAGTTCGCTCGACAGGCCGGCCAGCGCGCCAAGGCCGCTTGCACCGATCTCGTCGCCGCGGGCGCGGCCGCCAAGCAGGTCGGCGCCCGCGATGACGGTGGCGCCGGGCGCCACGAAGCCGCGGTCGATCGGCGCGACCAACAGCATCGCGCTGCCGGGCTTGGCCGCGGCGACGTCCGACCATCGCTCGATCGCCGTGAACGCGACCTTTGTGCGATGCTCGAGCCGCGGCTGGAGGAACCGCAGGTCGCGCGGCGAGCCGACCAGGACGAGACGCGAATCGGCAAGCACGTCGCGCGCGAGCTTGGCAAACGCGCGGGCGGGATCGCGGTGCTCGACGAAGCGGGGCGACGGCGTGTCACCCGGATCGATCGCGACCATGTCACGCTTGGCGACCGCCGCATCCCAAGACCGGGTCGCGACCAGATCGGCACTGGCCTTGCGACGCGGCAGGCCATCGGCGGCAAGATCCATGAACCGCGCGCGCCGGCGATCGACGCCGGGGTCGCATGCGATTGCCGCGTCGGGCAGATGCGCGAGGAGGGCGACCCCCTTCTCGACCACGGGCTCGGTCGCGCGGCCGACCTCGATACAGGCGATATCGGCCGATCCCAATTGCGAGACGGGATCATATTCGCGCAACGCGGTGATCCGGCCCTCGGCGAATTCGATGCGGACGGGGGTCGCACGATCGGCGGGAAAAATGTCGATGACGTTGCCGCGCACCGCGATCTCGCCCGGCTCGTCGATCCGATCGTCGACGATGTAACCGATCTCCGCTGCGGTCGCCGCGAACGCCTCGACGTCGATCGCATCGCCTACCGTGAGCCGGGGCGGGGCGGCGTCGAACATCGCTGGCTCGGGGTAGCGTACGGCGGTCGCCTCCGCCGTGGTCACCAGCAGGACCGGCCCGGTATCGCCCAAGGTCGCCGCGCGCACGCGACGCAAGGCCGCGACGCGCAATCCGACATTGGCCGGCGACGCGGGCGCGTCGTCACCGGGCAAGGCATCGCTCGACGGCAACTGGACGACCACCGCGTCGGGCACCAGCGCCGTGGCGATCGCCGCAATATCAGTCGCGCGCTGATCATCCAGCGCGACGTAGACGAGATTACCCTGTGCGAGCCGATCGGCGATCGCCGCCGCGATCGCCGCGGGGGGCGCTGCAAGGGGCGCGGCCGGTATGATGCCGGTTTCGGTATCGGCCTGACGGCTGGTTTGAAGCACACGCATTCCTCTCGCTGGTCCGAACTGAACGAGACGCATCGACGCGTGTTCCTGCGACGCTATCCTCGATCAGTGCGTTTGCCGGTGGGTGCCGCCGATGCGTGTCGCTGTCGGGGTGCTCAACGCGGTCGGTGCTGGACATCGAAGATTTGTCGTATAATTCCTGCGATCAATACCGTTGCATCGCGACGGGAGTGAGGTGGCGAACATGACGTCTTTCATCGCGGTCGACTGGGGCACCTCGAACCGCCGCGCGTTCCGGATCGAGGCGGGGCTCGTCATCGCCTCGGAACGCGACGATCGCGGCGCAGCGACGGTCGCGCCTGCGGACTATGCGGCCGAGGTCATGGGCATCCGTCACCGGCTTGGCGACCTGCCGATGCTCCTCGCAGGGATGGTCGGATCGACCATTGGCTGGCGCAGCGTACCGTATGTCGCCGCCCCCGCCGGGCTCGCCGAGATCGCCGCAGGGCTCCTCCGGATCGACGACCGGACCGCGATCGTGCCGGGGCTGTCGTACCGCGACGGGTTGCATGCCGACGTGATGCGCGGCGAAGAGGTGCAGTTGCTCGGCGCGGTCGCCGCCGGGCTGGTGCCCGCCGACGCACTGCTGTGCCAGCCCGGCACGCACTGCAAATGGGCGACGATCGAAGCGGGGGCGATCACCCGCTTCACCACCGCGATGACCGGCGAACTTTTCGCGCTGTTGCGGACGCACGGCATCCTCGCCAGCCAGCTCGGCCATCCGGTCGAACCCGGTGCAGCGTTCCGCGACGGCGTCACGGAGGGCGCGAAACGCGATCTCGCCGCCAGCCTGTTCGCGATCCGCGCGCGCGGCGTGCTCGGGATCGCCGACGACGCGCATGCCGCGTCGTTCGCGAGCGGTCTGCTGATCGGGGCGGATACCGCGGCACGGATCGAGCGCGGCACGACGGTGCACATCCTCGCCGACCCGGCCCTCGGCGCACTCTATGCCGATGCGATCGATGCGCTCGGCGGCACATCGCACCATATCGATAGTCAGGCCGCGTTCGTCGCCGGCATCACCCGCATCCAGGACCTTGCAGTATGACCACGCACCGCCAAGCTTTCGACGACGCCTTTGCGAAGTGTCCGCTGATCGCAATTCTGCGCGGCGTGAAGCCGGAGGAGGTCGAGGCGATCGGCGAGGCGCTGGTCGAGGCCGGCTTCACGATTCTCGAAGTGCCGATGAACTCGCCTCAGCCGCTCGACAGCATTGCCCGCCTCGTGAGCACGCTGAAGGGCCGCGCGGTCGTCGGGGCGGGCACGGTGTTGCGTGTCGAGGATGTGGAGGCAGTCGGCGCGGCCGGCGGCACGCTGATCATTGCGCCCAACGCGAATGTGCGGGTGATCGCGGCGGCGGCGGAGCGCGGCTATGTCGCGCTCCCCGGCATCGCGACGCCGACCGAGGCATTCGCGGCGCTGGAGGCAGGTGCTGCGGCGCTGAAACTCTTCCCCGCCGAGGCCGCGAGCCCCGCCGTGCTGAAGGCGATGCGCGCCGTCCTCCCCAAGGATACGCGCGTTCTGCCGGTCGGCGGAGTCGTGCCGGAGATCATGGCCGAGTGGCGCAAGGCGGGGGCCGCTGGCTTCGGTCTGGGCTCGGCGCTGTATGCGCCGGGGATGACGGCAGCGGATGTCGGCGCGCGGGCGCGCGGGTTTATGGCGGCGTTGAAGGCGGAGTAGCGCCGTACCGGTTGGCGTCGCTGAAACTGGGCGTAGCATACGCCAGGCCGCGCACACCCGTCCGTCACCCCAGCGAAGGCTGGGGTCTCCCGGTTCGGGTCTCCTGCTCGACAACAGGGATACCCCAGCTTTCGCTGGGGTGACGGAGGGGGCGACCGATTGAGCTCACGATCGACCCGCTATCGTCTTCGCAGCGCGTTGGGTTTGGGGCGGCGCAGCGCCGCACCGGTCGAGCTGGGCACAGCGTACGCTAGGCCGCGCACCCCGTTCGTCACCCCAGCGAAAGCTGGGGTCTCCTGGTTCGGGTCTCCCGCGCGACAACAGGGATACCCCAGCTTTCGCTGGGGTGACGGATTGGGGCGTGAGGGATTGGGGCTCATGATCGACCCGCTATCGTCTTCCCGCCGCGTAGGGTTTAGGGCGGCGCGATGATGTTCGCCGACCAGGACCGAGACCTTGCCAAGCTGGCCGCCGCCGACCGATATCGATCGCTCCGCCCGCGCACCGGCATCGATTTCGCCTCGAACGACTATCTTGGGCTCGCCGGGTCGGACCGCCTGCGCACCGCGATGATCGAAGCCTTGTCGAGGGGCATACCGGTCGGCTCGGGCGGCTCGCGGCTTTTACGCGGCAATGCGCCCGAGCATGAAACACTGGAAGCGGAGGCCGCACGGTTTTTCGGGACCGAGGCGGCGCTGTTCTTCGCCAGCGGGTACATCGCCAACACGATCCTGTTCGCGACATTGCCCCAGCGCGGCGACCTTATCGTCCACGACGCGCTGATCCATGCGAGCGCGCATGAGGGCATGCGTCTCACACGGGCGACCTGCGTTAGCGCGGCGCACAACGATGCCGATGCGTTCGCAGATGCGATTACCGCATGGCGCGCGACGGGTGGCACGGGCCGCGTGTGGATCGCGGTCGAGAGCCTCTACAGCATGGACGGCGACCGCGCGCCGCTCGCCGATCTCGCGGCCATCGCAGACCGCCACGACGCGATCCTGCTGATCGACGAGGCGCATGCGACCGGGGTGTTCGGCACCGATGGCCGTGGCCTTGTCGAGAGACTCGACGGACGCCCGAACGTCATCACGCTGCGGACCTGCGGCAAGGCGCTCGGCTGCGAGGGCGCGCTGCTGTGCGGGCCCGCAGTGATGCGCGAATTCATCGTCAATCGCGGCCGTGGGTTCATCTTCTCGACCGCACCGTCGCCGCTGATGGCGCTGGCGGTCGGTGAGGCGTTGCGGATCATGGCCGACGAACCCGCGCGGCGGGACCAGCTGTGGGGCCTGATCGCGACGGCGGAGCGAATGCTGGCGCCGCACGGTGTGGCGGCGACCGGTTCGCAGATCCTGCCGCTAGTGCTGGGCGATGCGGCGCGGACGATGCGTGTCGCGAGCGCGATCCAGGCGGCGGGGTTCGACGTGCGCGGCATACGGCCGCCGACCGTGCCCGACGGGACGTCGCGGTTGCGGATATCGTTGACCTTGAACGCCACCGCGGCAGATATCGCGGCTTTGGGAACGGTTTTGGGAGAGGCGCTGCAATGACGATCGTGGTCACCGGAACGGACACCGATATCGGCAAGACCGTGTTCGCCGCGGGCCTGACCGCAGCACTCGGTGCGCGCTATTGGAAGCCGGTGCAGGCTGGGCTCGCGGATGGCAGCGATGCGGCTTCGGTCGTTACCTTGGGCGTTCCCGCAGACCACGTCCTGCCCGAAGCCTACCGGCTGACCACGCCGTGCTCGCCGCATCTCGCCGCCGAGATCGATGGTGTGACGATCGATCCCGACCGGCTCGCGCTGCCCGAAGTCGATGCCCCGCTGGTGGTCGAGGGTGCGGGCGGCGTGATGGTGCCGGTCACGCGCGACCTGATCTTCGCCGACCTGTTCGCGCGCTGGGGCAAGCCGGTGGTGCTCGTCGCGCGCACGGGGCTCGGCACGATCAACCACAGCCTGCTCTCGATCGAGGCGTTGCGGAGCCGCGGCGTACCGATCCTCGGCATTGCCTTCATCGGCGACACGGTCGAGGACAGCGAGGCGACGATCGCCGCACTCGGCAAGGTCCGGAGGCTCGGCCGCCTGCCCCGCCTCGGTCCGCTCAACGCCGCGACGCTGGCCGCGGCGTTCGCCGCGAATTTCGACCTGGAGGCGTTCCGGTGAGCGACTCCCCCGTCTGGCATCCGTTTACGCAGCATGGCCTGCACGAGCCGATCCCGCTCGTCACACATGCCGAGGGCGCCGCACTCTACACCTCGGATGGCCGGCGGATCGTCGATGCGATCTCGTCCTGGTGGGTCACAACGCATGGCCATGCCAACCCGAAGATCATGGCGGCGATCGCGGAGCAGGCGGGCAAGCTCGACCAGATCATCTTCGCCGGCTGGACGCATCAGCCTGCCGAGGACCTCGCGCGCGGACTGACCGCGATCATGCCGCCCGAACTGACCCGCGTGTTCTTCTCGGACTCCGGCTCGACCAGCGTCGAGTGCGCGCTGAAGATGGCGCTCGGCTATTGGCTCGATCGCGGCGAGGATCGCCACCGTATCCTCGTGATGGAGCACGGCTATCACGGCGACACGATCGGCGCGATGTCGGTCGGCGCGCGCGGCGTCTTCAACCGGGCGTACGAACCGCTGCTGTTCGATGTCGGCACGATCCCCTTCCCTGCCGCCGGGCTCGAACACGCGACGCTCGACGCGCTTGAGAAGGCCTGCGCCGCGCACCCGGCCGCGTTCATCGTCGAGCCGCTGCTGCTCGGCGCGGGCGGGATGCACATCTATCCCGCGCGCACCCTCGCCGAGATGCGGCGGATCTGCGCTGCGCACGACGTGCTGTTCATCGCGGACGAGGTGATGACCGGCTGGGGCCGCACCGGTACGTTGCTCGCGTGCGAACAGGCGGGCGTGGTGCCCGACATCCTGTGCCTGTCGAAGGGCCTGACCGGGGGCGCGATCCCGCTCGCGGTGACGATGGCGACCGAGGCGATCTACCAGGCGCATTACGGCACTGACAGGGCGCGGATGTTCTTTCACTCGTCGAGCTACACCGCCAACCCGATCGCCTGCGCCGCCGCCAACGCGAATCTGGCGATCTGGCGCGACGAACCAGTGCGCGAACGGATCGCAGATCTCGCCGCCCGCCAGGCGTCAAGGCTGGAGACGCTCGCCCGGAACCCCCGCATCGCCAACGCGCGCCAGATCGGCACCATCACCGCGGTCGAGCTGCGCGGCGAAGACGGCTATCTTTCGCAGATAGGTCCGCGTCTGCTCGCCTTCTTCGGCGCGCGCGACCTGCTGCTCCGGCCGCTCGGCAACACCGTCTACGTCATGCCGCCCTATTGCATCGACGACGCCGATCTTGATCGAATCTACGCGGCGATCGGCGAGGCGTGCGACGTGCTGGGGCAAGACTCCTGACGTTTTTGCTGCGGTGCAGCAACAAATGATGTACGTCCCACGTTGAGATAAGATCGCGGCCGAGTACGCCTTGCGACGAAAGGCTCGATTCACGTGAGAAACATCGCCGATACCATTGCTCGCATGGCCCGCGCCGGGGCCCCCACGCCGCGCACCACGGCGCCTAGCCGCCTGACGCCGTTGGTCGAGTTCGGGACCAATCCGGGGGCCTTGCTCGGATACGCCTATGTCCCCGCCGACCTGCCGGCGAACGCGCCGTTGGTCGTCATCCTGCACGGCTGCACGCAGACCGCGGCGGGCTATGATCACGGGTCGGGCTGGTCGCATCTTGCCGACCGCGCCGGCTTCGCGCTGTTGTTTCCCGAGCAGACGCGCGCGAACAATCCCAATCTCTGCTTCAACTGGTTCGCCTCCGAAGACACCGCACGAGCCGGCGGCGAGGCTGAGTCGATCGCGCAGATGACCGAGACGATGATCGCACGCCATGGCCTCGATCGCAGCCGCGTGTACGTCACCGGGCTGTCGGCCGGCGGGGCGATGACGGTGGCGATGCTCGCCACGCGGCCGGACCTGTTCGCGGGCGGCGCGGCGATCGGTGGCCTCGCCTACGGCACCGCGACCGGCGTGTCGCAGGCGCTCGACCGGATGCGCGGGCATGGCGATACGAGCGATACGGCTTTGATCGACAAGGTTCGCAGCGGCGCGCGCGGCCATGACGGAGCGTGGCCGACGCTGGCGATTTGGCACGGCGGCGCGGACGCAACGGTCAGCGTCGCGAATGCGGACACGATCGCGCGGCAATGGCGCGGTATCCACGGCGTCGATGCGAACGCGGTACGCACGGAACGCGTCGGCACCGCCGTCCACCGGATCTGGTCGGACGCGCAAGGGCGCGACGTGGTCGAGGACTGGACCGTGCCGGGCATGGGTCACGGCACGCCGATCGATCCGTTGCGCGGCGAGCGTCTGGGGGCCGCGGGGCCGTTCATGCTCGATGTCGGGATTTCGAGCACGTCTGTGATTGCGAAATCTTGGGGGCTGGTTGCGGCGGCGAAGGCGGAGACTGCGGCAAAGTCAGTGCCGATCGAACGCGTCGCGAAGATGGCGATCCCGGTCTCGTCGAAGCCCGCGGCGAAGCCTCGGCCGGAGCCCCCTACCGGTATCCAAGCTACGATCGAGAACGCCCTCCGCGCCGCCGGGTTGATGCGATAGAGTTCCGGCTGAGAGCACCGATACGGTCGACAACGCCGTTTCTTCGAGGTCAGGATTTGCCACCGGTCACCCCCTGCAAAGCCTTAACCGCTGCATGGCCGTCGCCTCAAAATATCCGTCACCCCAGCGGAAGCTGGGGTATCCTGCGGGGCAGATGACAATCGCCACGACGATGATATCCCAGCTTTCGCTGGGATGACGGAATTGGCGTAACACGCGTCTTTTTAAGTCACGCGGTTACTCGATCGTCGCCGTCACAACCGGATCGACCCTGCCCTACCAGGGGGAGGTGGCGCCGAAGGCGACGGAGGGTACGGCACAGCGGTTGTCGCCTCCCCTCCATCTGGCAAACGCTAGCCCCCCAGGCGGGAGAGGATCGTAAGCTTCGACGACCGAGACTGCCACGCTCTCCTTCAAAGTTCACGGTCATCGACTTGGCCGTGAACCCGGCTAAAGCCTACGCATGACGTCCACCCCGCCCCGCCCTTGGCGAACCGAATTCGCGGCCACGCTGAAGCTTGCCTGGCCGCTGGTCGCGACCAATCTCGCGCAGGCGCTGGTCGGTGCGACCGACGTGGCGATGCTGGGGCGGCTCGGGCCCGATACGCTGGCGGCGGCGACGCTGGGGTTGAACCTCTATCTCGTGTTCCTCGTCTTCGGCATGGGACTCACCACCGCCGCCGTTCCGATGATCGCGCGCGAGCGGGGTGCGCGGCCGCATGCGGTGCGCGATATCCGGCGGACCGTGCGCCAGACCATATGGGTCGCCGCCACGCTCTGTATCCCGTCGTGGATCGTGCTGTGGAACGCCGAAACGATCCTCGTCCACCTGCTCGACCAGGATCCGAAGCTTGCACACGAGGCGGCGAGGTTCGTCCGCGCAGTGATGTGGGGGATGCTGCCGAGCCTCGCCTTCCTCGTGCTGCGCGCGTTCGTCGCCGCGCTCGAAAAACCGGCCTGGTCGCTGGTGGTGATGGTCGGGCTGCTAATCGTCAACGCCGGGCTCAACTGGCTGCTGATCTTCGGTCATGCCGGCCTGCCCGCGCTCGGCCTGCTTGGATCCGGCACCGCGAGCAGCATCGCCAACGGCCTCAGCTTCGTCGCGATGGCCACCGTGATCGTCTACGCAAAGCCGTTCCGCCGCTATCGCCTGCTCGGCCGGTTCTGGCGCGCCGACTGGCCGCGATACCGTGCGGTGTGGACGCTCGGCCTGCCGATCGCGATCACGCTCGGGTTCGAATCGACCGTGTTCATCGCTGCGGTCTTCCTGATGGGCCTGCTCGGGACCGTGCCGCTCGCCGCGCACGCGATCGCGATCCAGATCGCCAGCGTCACCTTCATGGTCCCGCTCGGCATCGCGCAGGCCGCCACGATTCGCGTCGGTCTCGCGACCGGACGCGGCGACCGCGCGGGGATCGGCCGTGCAGGCTGGGCGGCGTTCGCGATAGGCGAAGGCTTCATGGTGCTCACCGCCGCGTTGCTGATCCTCGCGCCGCAACTCCTGATCGGCATCATCCTCGACGTCGATGCGCCTGCGAACGCGCCGGTCGTCGCGCTGGCGATCTCGCTGCTCGCGGTGGCCGCGGTGTTCCAGGTGGTCGACGGCGCGCAGGTGATCGGCGCGGGGATGTTGCGCGGGCTCGGCGATACGACGGTGCCGATGATCTTCGCGGCGATTGGCTATTGGGGGATCGGCATCGGTGTCGGCGCATGGCTCGCATTCGGGCGCGGCTGGGGCGGGGTGGGGATATGGACCGGACTTGCGACCGGTCTGGCCGTGGTTTCGGTGCTGATGATGGCGCGATGGCACGCCCGCGAGCGGCTCGGCCTCGGTTGAGGCTCCACTGGCCCCGTTTCGCACCTATGACGGTACCGTTACCTGGTTGAGTGCGTTAACATACATTGCATCACGGGAGCCTAACATGTCCGACCAAGACCGTATCGTCGCGATCGGGCTCCTCACGCAGCGCGACGTCTTCGCGCTCGGCCACGATCTGTCACGCGTCTATCCGATCGACGAAGTGCCGTGCTTCGGCGCGCTGCTCGGGGCGATCGACGATGCCGACCGCGCGTTCCACCGCGCGCACGACGCCCGCCAATCGCTTGCCAATCCGCAGATCACGGTCGCAACATCGGCGCGATAGCGGCGTTCGACACCCGCTACCTTAGCGGAGATCGATCATGACGCATTTGCCTACCGAATTACTGCTGCTCGGCTGGTCGACGGTTCTGTTGTTTGCGTACGTCATGATCCAGGGGCAAACCGCCACGCGCGACCGCGGGCTCGATTGGAACGCGGGGCCGCGCGACGGCGAGCAGAAGCCGCTCGGCGCGATGGCGGGCCGCGCCGAACGCGCGCTCAAGAACTTCCAGGAAACCTACCCCGTGTTCGTCGCGCTCGCGCTGGGGCTGGCGGTGACCGATCGCACCGGCGGGCTCGGTGCGATCGGCGCCTGGCTCTGGTTCGGCGCGCGGATCGCGTACGTCCCGCTGTATCTGTTCGGCATCAAATATGTCCGCAGCCTGTGCTGGATGGTATCGATCCTCGGCTTGCTGTTGATGCTGATCCGCTTCCTCTAAGGCTCAGTTTCGTAACGTGCGAATGATCGCCGAGAAATCGAGGCCACCCTGCCCGTCCGTGGCAAACGTCTCGTAGCGCTCGGCGGCCTTCGCGCCCATCGGCGTGTCCGCGCCGACGTCCTTTGCCGCGGCCATCGCGAGCCGCAGGTCCTTGAGCATCAGCGCCGTCGCGAAACCGCCCTGATAGTCGTGATCGGCGGGGGTATCGGGGCCGATCCCCGGCAACGGCGCATAGGTGGTCATCGACCAGCTCTGACCCGAGGACACACTGGCGATATCGTAAAACGCTTGCGCGTCGAGCCCGAGCTTTTCCGCCAGCACGAACGCCTCGCATGTCGCGACCATCGTCGCGCCGAGAATCATGTTGTTGCAGATCTTCGCCGCCTGCCCCGCGCCGTTTGTGCCGGCATGGATGACGGCCTTGCCCATGTCGGCGAGGATAGCCTGTGCCCGCTCGAACGCCTCGGCCGAGCCGCCGACCATGAAGGTAAGCGTGCCCGCATTCGCCGCACCGATCCCGCCCGACACCGGCGCGTCGACCGCGGCTAGCCCCTTGGCCTGCGCAGCTTCGGCAACCTGCTTGGCGGTGGCGACGTCGATCGTCGAGCAGTCGATCAGGATCGCGGACGGGGGGGCGACGCCGAACAGCGTGTCGTAGACCTCGGCGACGTGCTTGCCGGCGGGGAGCATCGTCACGATCGCCTCGGCACCGTCTGCGGCCTCGGCAGCAGACGCGACCGGCAGGCATCCTGCGATCTTCGCCTTGGCAAGCGCGTCGGCGCTCAGATCGAACGCGCGGACGTCGTGGCCCTTCTTCGCGAGGTTCGCCGCCATCCCGCCGCCCATGTTGCCGAGCCCGATGAAACCGATCCGTGCCATTGCTTATCCTCTTTAACGATCGTCATCCCAGCGAAAGCTGGGATCTTTGTGGGGCTAGCGTTTCGACCGCCAACGGGGAGACCCCAGCCTTCGCTGGGGTGACGGGGTTGATACGGACGTTTGTCGGATCACTTCCCCGTCCAGGTCCCGGCGCGCTTCTCGACGAACGCGGCCATGCCTTCGCTCTGGTCCGCCGTCCCGAACAGCCCGTGGAACAGCCGCCGCTCGAACTGGACGCCCATCGCGAGCCCCGTCTCGAACGCCGCGTTGACCATTTCCTTGTTCGCCAGCACCGCCAGCGGCGCCATCGCGGCGATCGTCGCGGCGGTCTTCACCGCCTCCTCGACCAGGTCCGCGGCGGGGACGATACGGGACACCAGCCCTGCGCGCTCGGCCTCCTCGGCGTCCATCATCCGACCGGTCAGGCACATCTCCATCGCCTTCGCCTTGCCGACCGCGCGCGTGAGGCGCTGCGATCCACCCATGCCCGGCGACACGGCGAGCTTGATCTCGGGCTGGCCGAACTTGGCGGTATCGGCAGCGAGGATGAAGTCGCACATCATCGCCAGCTCGCACCCGCCACCGAGCGCATAGCCCGCCACCGCCGCGATCACGGGTTTGCGCGTCCGCGTGAAATTCTCCCAGCCTGCGAAGAAGTTGCTCGCATACATGTCGGCGAAGCCCTGCGACTGCATCTCCTTGATGTCCGCCCCGGCCGCGAACGCCTTGGCGGAACCGGTCAGCACAGCACACCCCTGCGACGCGTCCGCATCGAACGCGGCAAACGCGGCGATCAGGTCGGCGAGCACCTGCGAATTGAGCGCGTTCAGCGCCTGGGGCCGGTTCAGCGTGACAAGCGTTACGCCACCGCGCTGCTCGACCAGGATCGTTTCGTAGTCGGCCATTCAATCTCTCCTATCCCGTCACCCCAGCGGAAGCTGGGGTCTCTCGATAATGATGAGACCCCAGCTTCCGCTGGGGCGACGTGTTTTCTGTTCAGCCCGGCGTCCACGCCTCATGCTCCGGCAACGGCGCGAAGATCTGGTCGATCACGTGATCGGTCACAGCCTCGGGCGTCGCCGGATCCCAGCGCGGCGCGTTATCCTTGTCGACGATTACCGCGCGCACGCCCTCAATGAAGTCATGCCGCTGCACGACATGCGCGCCAACCGCATATTCCTGCCGCATCTCGTCCGCGAAGCTCGCCATCGCCGCGCCCTCGTGGAGCAGCCGGAGCGACACCTTCATCGTCTGCGGCGACTTGGTCTTCAGCGTCGCAAGCGTCTGCGTCGCCCATTCCCCGCCATCGGCGTCGAGCGCGGCGTAGATGTCCTCCAGCACGTCCGACGCAAACAGGCGGTCAATATCGTCTTTGCGCGCGAGGATCTTCGCGTCGGGTGCCGACGTGCCCAATGCATCCAACACGCCCGCGATATCCTGCGGCGTCTCCGCGATCCCCGCCTTGGCCGTATCAAGCGTATCGCTCGCTAGAAAATGCGTCGCCAACCCAAGCGCGAGGCACTCCGAGCCGTCGAGCCGGTGCCCGGTCAGCGCCAGATACTGCCCGATCCGCCCCGGCAACCGCGACAGATACCAGCCACCGCCGACATCCGGGAACAGCCCGATCCCCGTCTCCGGCATCGCGAACTTGGTATTCTCGGTCGCGACCCGATACCGGCACGGCAAGGCCAGCCCGACGCCACCGCCCATCGTGATCCCGTCCATGAACGCGACGATCGGCTTGGCATAGGTGAACAGCCGATGGTTCATGCGGTACTCAGCATGAAAGAACGCCCGCGCCTCGACGCCATCGGTCGCGCCGGACGCGGCAAGCATGCGGATATCCCCGCCAGCACAGAACCCGCGCCCCTCGGCATGATCGACCACGATCGCCTCGACCGCCGCGTCGCCACGCCACGCTTCCAGCGCCTCAAGCACGCCTTCGCACATCGCTAGGTTCAACGCGTGCAGCGCCTTCGGGCGGTTCAACCGAATCCGGCCGACAGGCCCTTTACTCTCGACGATCAGATCATCGGTCACGCGTTCACCTCCCGAACATCATCTCCGCGCCTCTGCGCCTCTGCGCGAACAAGAGACTTTTTCGCGCAGAGGCGCAGAGGCGCGGAGCAGAAGAAAGACTTGAAGCTGCGCGGACTCACTGCCGCGTCAGTTCACGACCGACGATCATCCGCATGACCTGGTTCGTCCCCTCAAGGATCGAATGCACGCGCAGATCACGCCAGAAACGTTCGATCGGGTAGTCCTGCAGATACCCGTAGCCGCCATGCAGCTGTAGCGCGCGGTCGACCACCGACGAGCCCGTATCGGTCGCCAGCCGCTTCGCCATCGCCGCGAACTTGGTCTTGTCGGGCGCATTCGCCGTCACCTTGGCCGCCGCGATATACAGCAGCGCACGCGCCGCCTCGAGTTCGGTCGCCATATCCGCCAGCATGAACTGCGTGTTCTGGAAGTCCGCGATCGCCTTACCGAACTGCTTCCGGTCCTTCGTGTACGCAATAGCCTCGTCGAGACACCGCTGCGCACCGCCGAGCGAGCACGCGCCGATGTTCAACCGCCCGCCGTCGAGTCCCATCATCGCGATCCGAAAGCCCTCGCCCTCGCCCCCGACCATGTTCGCCGCCGGTACGCGGACGCCGTCGAAGATCACCTGCCGCGTCGGCTGCGAATGCCAGCCGAGCTTCTTCTCGTTCGCGCCGAACGACACGCCGGGCATGTCCTTCTCGATCACGAGACACGAGATGCCCTTGGGCCCGTCCTCACCGGTGCGGACCATGGTGACATAGACCTCGTTCTCGCCCGCGCCCGAGATGAACTGCTTCGAGCCGGTCACGATCCAGTCGTCGCCATCGCGCACCGCGCGGGTCTTCAAAGCGGCGGCGTCGGAGCCGGAGCCCGGCTCGGTCAGGCAATAGCTCGCCAGCCGGTCCATCGTCACCAGATCGGGCAGATACTTGTCCTTCACCGCGACCGATCCGAACCGATCGATCATCCACGCCGCCATGTTATGGATGCTGATGAAAGCGGACGTTGAAGGGCACCCGTACGACATCGCTTCCATGATCAGCGCCGCATCGAGCCGCCCGAGCGCAATCCCGCCGCTCTCCTCGCTAACGTAGATCGCCGCGAAGCCGAGTTCGGCGGCGGCCTTGATCGTCTCGCGCGGGAAGATGTGCTTCTCGTCCCACTCGGCCGCATGCGGCGTGATCCGGTCGGCGGTGAACCGGCGTGCCAGCTCCTGGATTTCGCGCTGGTCGTCGGTGAGGTCGAACTGGTTGGTCATCGGACTTTCCTGAATCGTCATACTGCGTCCGTCATACTGGGCTTGACCCAGTATCCAGAGCGGCGAATGCTGATGCTCGTGGCTCTGGATCCTGACTTTCGTCAGGATGACGGGGTGGGGGGAATGATATGGCTAGACAACCCGCGGTCTATATCATGGCGAGCTGGCGTAACGGAACGCTGTACATCGGCGTAACCTCCGACCTGATGGCACGGATCGTTCAGCATCGTGAGAGCGCGTTCGCTGGGTTTACTAAGCGATACGCGGTTAACCGGCTGGTGTGGTTCGCAATGGCCGACACGATGGAGGGGGCGATCACGCGCGAGAAGCAGCTCAAGGTCTGGAAGCGCTCGTGGAAGATCGAGCTTATCGAGACCGACAATCCTACGTGGCGCGATCTGGCCGAAGACTGGGGTTTCGATCCCCTCCCGTCATCCTGACGAAAGTCAGGATCCAGAGTCAAAAGCGTCGCGCTCCGTAACTCTGGATCCTGGATCAAGTCCAGGATGACGGGATCCGGGGATGGCAAACCACTCACCCCATCGTCGGGATGACGAACGCGTCGTTGTTGCGCGCCGGCCCGCCATCCTCGGCCATCGCCGGCAGCGCAGACCCATCCGGCCAGCGCTGCGTGATCGTCTTGACCTTGGTCCAGAACTTCACGCCCTCCATGCCGTGCTGGTTGGTGTCGCCGAACGCGCTGCGCTTCCAGCCACCAAACGTGTGATACGCCACCGGCACGGGAATCGGCACGTTGATGCCGACCATCCCGACGTTCACCCGCGCCGCGAACTCGCGCGCCGCGTGGCCGTTGCGCGTGAAGATCGCGACGCCGTTGCCGTATTGATGCTCGCTCGGCAGGCGTACCGCCTCCTCGAAGTCGGCGGCGCGGACGATCTGAAGGACGGGCCCGAAGATCTCCTCCTTGTACGCCGACATCTCAGTCGTCACGTGATCGAACAGCGACGGGCCGATGAAGAAGCCCTTCTCATGCCCCTGCAATGCAAACCCGCGCCCATCGACGACCAGTTCCGCGCCCTCGTCGACGCCGGTCTGGATCCAGTTTTCGATCCGCGTGCGATGCGCTGCGTTCACGACCGGGCCGTAATGCGCATCATTGTCGGTCGACACGCCCACGCGCAAAGCCGCGATCGCCGGGATCAGTTTCTCGCGCAGAGCAATCGCGGTCTTCTCGCCGACCGGGACCACCACCGGCAGCGCCATGCAGCGCTCGCCGGCGCTCCCGAACGCCGCGCCCGACAGGTCGGCGACGACCTGGTCGAGGTCCGCGTCGGGCATGACGATTCCGTGGTTCTTCGCGCCACCCATCGCCTGGACGCGCTTGCCCGCCTCGACGCCGCGACGGTACACGTAATGCGCGATGTCGGACGATCCGACGAAGCTCACCGCCGAGATCGCGGGATGATCGAGGATCGCGTCGACCATCTCCTTGTCGCCGTGGACGACCTGGAAGATCCCCTCGGGCAGCCCCGCCTCGACGAACAACTCGCCGAGTCGCACCGGCACCGAAGGATCGCGCTCGCTGGGCTTGAGGATGAACGCGTTGCCCGTGGCGATCGCGACGCCCGACATCCACAGCGGGATCATCGCCGGGAAGTTGAACGGCGTGATGCCGGCACCGATACCGAGCGGCTGGCGCATCGAATAGACGTCGATCCCCGGCCCCGCGCCCTGCGTGTATTCACCCTTGAGGATGTGCGGGATGCCGCAGCAGAACTCGATCACCTCGAGCCCGCGCTGGATATCGCCCTTCGAATCCGCGATCACTTTGCCGTGCTCGGACGACAGCAGGCGCGCGAGTTCGTCCATGTTCGCTTCGACGAGCCGCTTGAACTCGAACATGACGCGGGCGCGACGCTGCGGGTTGGTCGCGGCCCAGCCCGGCTGTGCCTTCTGCGCGGCGGCGACGGCGCGGTCCAGATCGGTCGCGCCCGACAGCCGTACCCGCGCCTGCACCTCGCCCGAATTCGGGTCGAACACGTCGCCGAAGCGCTCGGCCGTGCTGGCCGCACCGCTCACGAAATTCTCGATCGTCCGCATGGGCATCCTCTTCTAGTTATCCGCACCGTCGGCCATAAGGCTTTCGCAGCCAAGTGGGGCTGTTTGCAGAATCGCTCTGCGAATATGCAGCATAGGGTGAGGCGTTCATGGATTGGGACGACGTCCGATATTTCCTCGCTCTGGCGCGCGCGCACCGGCTCGGACCGGCCGCAAAACTGCTCGGGCAGGACGCGACGACGGTGTCGCGGCGGCTGCAACGCCTCGAGCGGCGACTCCAGACGACGCTGTTCGAACAGACCGTCGCCGGCTACGCGCTGACCGAACGCGGCGCGGCGCTATTGGAACACGCCGAGACGATGGAGGCGTCCGCGCTCGGCATCCAGGAAGTCGTCGGCAATGATGCAGGGGTACTCGCCGGCCCGATCCGGTTGAGCGTCTCGGAAGGGTTCGGCAGCCGCATCCTCGCGCCGCGCCTCGCGTCGTTCACCAACCAGCATCCGCGGATCGCCGTCGACCTGATCGCATCGACCGGCTTCCTCAATCCGTCGCGGCGCGAGGCGGATATCGCGGTCATGCTCGCGCGGCCAAAAAGCGGACCGCTGGTCGCGCGCAAACTGACGGACTATCACCTCGGACTGTATGCGCACCCGGATCATCTTGCGCGGACGGGGCCGATCGCGACAACCGCGGATCTGATGCGGCACCGACTGATCGGCTATGTCCCCGACATGATCTACGCCCCCGAACTTCGGTATCTTGCCGAGATCGACGGCCGCCTCGACGCCTCGATCCGCAGTTCGAGCATCGTCGCGCAGGCCGAGCTGATCGCCGCGGGAGCGGGATGCGGGATTCTGCCCTGCTTCATCGGCGACCGGATGCCGGGGCTGGTCCGCGTGCTGCCCGACGCGGTGGACATCGCGCGCTCGTTCTGGCTCGTCGTCCACCGCGACGTCCGCCGGATCGCGCGGATCGACCGGTTCATCGCCTGGCTGGACGCGACCATCGGCGAGTTGAAGCCGCTGATGTTGGGCACGACGCCTGCGATTGCCGCTCGGAATTGAGCGCCGTATAGCCCCCGCGGCAGTTCGCCCGGAGTAACAGCGTGATCCCGACCCTCTACCACAAGATGATCGACTGGATCGGCGATGGCACCGGGCTGCCCGATACGATCCTGCACATCCATGCCGGGATGGCGCTGCTGATGATCGCGCGGCTGATCACGCGGCGGTCGTTCGGTACGTTCATTCCGTGGTGGGTGGTGGTCGCGGGCGAGGCGTTCAACGAGATCATGGACCGCATGACCTTCGGGTCGTGGCGGTGGGAGGATACCTCGCTGGATATCCTCAACACGCTGCTGTGGCCGACGGTGATCTGCCTCGGCGTGCGGCTGCGGCCGATGATCGGGAAGCGCGGGCGGTAGAGCCCACTAGCCGCCCGTCATCCTGACGAAAGTCAGGATCCAGAGCCACCGACGATAACGCCCGCGACCCTGGGTCCTGACTTTCGTCAGGATGACGAAAAATAGTCAGCCTAGCGCAATGTAGCGTTGCAAGTGATAGTCCTCGTCACCGAGCTGGTGGTCGATCATCACCAAGCGCTTGGCGTAATGCGACACCGCGTATTCCCAAGTCATGCCGATGCCGCCATGAAGCTGGATCGACTCTTCCGCGACCAGCGCACCAGTCCGACCGATCGTGTATTTCGCCGCTGACAGAGCACGTTCACGCGCCTTCGCATCTTCGCCGTCGAATGCCGACGCAGCGTTGATGACCGCGGACTGTGCCTGCTCGATCTCGAGCAGCACCGTCGCCATGCGGTGCTGGAGCGCCTGGAACTTGCCGATCGGCACACCGAACTGCTTGCGGTCGCGGAGATAGCCGAGCGTGGCTTCCTTGACGAACTCCATCGCGCCGACCGCCTCGGCCGACAGCGCGAGCAACCCTGCCCCGACCGCCGCATCGACGATCGCCTGCCCCTGCCCTTCGCCGCCGACGCGCGCGTCCGCGCCGAGCGCCACGTTCTCGAACGTCACGTCGCCGGCTCCACCGCCCTCGACAACGTTGTAGCTCCGTACCGAAACGCCCGCAGTGTCCGCGGGCACGAGGAACACCAGCGGATCGCCATCCTGCTCGACCGTCACTACGAACACCGACGCCGCGCCCGCCTGCGGAACGACCGCCTTGGTGCCGCTCAGCGTCCAGCCGTCGCCGCTCTTCGTCGCAGTCACAGGATTAGCCCCGTCGTCATGTGCAAAAGCGGCGATCGTCTCGCCCGACACGATCCCGGCCAGCGCATCGTCATGCCCGCCGCCCGCCGCCAGTGCACGCCCGGCCATCAGCGCGCCGAGGAACGGCTCAACCACCAGCGCGCGACCGAGCGCTTCGAACACCACCATGATGTCGAACCCGCTGCCGCCGAAGCCGCCCGCCGCCTCGTTGAACAGCGCCGAAACGATGCCCAGCTCGTTCAACTGCGTCCAGACCGCCGGGTCGTACCCCGCCTCGCTATACGCCCCCGCATTGCGCGTATCGATCGGATAGCCGTCCCGCAGCGCGCGGACGAGCGTGTCGGCGAGCATGCGGCGGTCGTCGGTGTGTTCGAAGTTCATGTGATCAGAGACCCAGGATGGCTTTGGAGATGATGTTCTTCTGGATCTCGTTCGACCCGCCGAAGATCGACAGTTTGCGGTTGTTGAAATAGCTCGGCGCCGCCATCGCCGCGTCCTCCGGGCCGACATCCTCGCCGTTCCACCCAGCCTCCAGAGCTTCGGGTATGTAGGGCGCCGCGTACGAGCCGTAGGCACGACGCGTCAGCGACGTAATCTCCTGGCGGATTTCGGTACCCTTGATCTTGAGCATCGAACTCTCCGCGCCGGGTGCACCACCGCCCGCGACCGCCGCAAGCACGCGAAGGTTGGTCGTCTGCATGTTCGCCAGATCGATCTCGACCCGCGCCATCCGCGCCGCGAACAACGGATCGTCAGCGAGGGCACGCCCGCCCTTCTTCTGCATCTGCGCGACCTCTTTGAGCCGCTCGAACGACGCGATCGAGAAGCCGACACCGGCGATGTTGGTGCGCTCATAGGTCAGCAGATACTTGGCGTAGGTCCAGCCCATATTCTCTTCGCCGACGAGGTTCGCCACCGGCACCTCGACATCGGTGAAGAACACCTCGTTCACTTCCTGCTCGCCGTCGATCAGCGTGATCGGGCGAACCTCGATGCCGGGCGACTTCATGTCGATCAGTAGGAACGAGATACCTTCCTGCTTCTTCGCCGCCGGGTCGGTGCGGACGAGGCAGAAGATCATGTCGGCATGCTGGCCGAGCGTCGTCCAGGTCTTCTGACCGTTGACCACATAGACGTCGCCCTTACGAACGGCGGTGGTCTTCAGGCCCGCGAGATCGGACCCTGCGCCCGGCTCCGAATAGCCCTGGCACCACCAGTCGGAGCCATCGAGGATGCGCGGCAGCCAGTGCTTCTTCTGCTCTTCGGAGCCGTATTTTATCAGCACCGGGCCGAGCATGTTGACGCCGAACGGGACGACGCGGGGCGCGTGCGCGAGCGCGGACTCGTTATCGAAGATGAAGCGCTGGATCACGCTCCAGCCGGGACCGCCCCATTCCTCGGGCCAATGGTTCGCCAGCCAGCCGCGTTCGTTGAGGATCGCGTGCCATTCCTCCATGTCCGATTTGCGAAGGCGCTTGCCCTCGCGGACCAGTGTCGAGAGGCGGGCGGGAAGTTTGTCGCGGAAGAAAGCGCGGACTTCGTCGCGGAACGATTCTTCCTCGGGCGTGAAGCTGAGATCCATGGCCATGTGCTCCTGATGTTGGAGCCCATGTGCCACAGTCGATCGAAGAATTGAAGGACCGGTATGGTCAAGATAACCGAATTTGTTGCGTGGTGCGACGCAGGTTAATCCGAACGGTATCGCCACATCTTGATCCTCCCCTGGCGGGGGAGGTGGCTGGCTCTTGCCAGACGGAGGGGTGTCGCGCTCTCGATGGCGCGCTACCCCTCCGTCAGCCCTGCGGGCTGCCACCTCCCCTCAGAGGGGAGGATCAGAATGATCAGAACCGGTAGCTGATCCAGCCCGCCAGGAAGTCGGAGTTCTTATACCCGGCATTGGTCAGCGCAGGCCCGGCGATCAAATGCTCGTACCGCCCGGTGAACGACAGCCGCGAGGTGAACGGGTACACCGCCTGGAACCGGATCGTATCCGCGATCTTCTTGCCCCCGAAATTCTGCGTGCCCGCAAACGCCGAGCCGTTCGCGCGGTACACCGCATCGCTCGTCGTATCGCGCCACGACAGCTGATATTCCGCGGTCATGCGCAGCTTACCGAACGGCGTGAAGGTCACGTTCGGTGCCAGCGCAATCAGGTTGGTCGGCGTCGCGAACAGCTGGTAGCTGTAATAGATGTTGTTGCCGAACGGCGCGAGCGAGTTGCGCAGCGTGCCCTTCCCGTATGCACCACCACCGCTGGCATAGTCCGCATGGAAACCGACCCGCGGCGCGGACTTGCCGTCGCCAATCTTGTAGGTCTGCGCCAACAGGATCAGCCACGCCTTGATCGAGCGGTTGTCGTAACTGCCGCCCTGATAGTTGATCGTCCAGTCGAGATTGACCGGTCCCGCGTCACCCCAGACATGCAGGCCGTAGAAATTGCGGACTTCGCGCGCGGTGTCGGTGCCCCATACCGCCGTGCGATTACGCAGCCGCCAAAGGAACGGATCGACGTACAGCTTCGAGCCCCCGAACAGCGTTTCGGGCACGACGATCCCGGTCGAGATACCCGAGAAGCGCCGCGCGCTCTCCGCGTTGTCGTCCTGAGTACCACCATTGCCATAGGCGGTCGGCTTGAAGTCGAACACGTCGGCGCGGACGCCGGCGGCACGCGCCCAAGCCCGGAAGCCGTTGAAACCGAAGAACAGCGTGTTGTTGTCGCGCGGCACGACCAGCAGGTTAGGACCGTCCGCAAACGTCTGGCGGCCATAGCGCACGCCGACATCGACATCGGCGACGGTCCCGGTCAGGTCGACGAACGCCTGCTGCACCGCGAGCTTGTTGCGGAGGTTCGGCAGCGCGGTGCCGAGATTCTCCCCTTCCAGCGTGCCGTGCGCGAGTTCGCCATAGAAGCGAAGATGCTGACCGACATGCAGATCGGCACCACCGAACAGGCGAAGAATGTCCTGCCGCTGCGCTTCCGAGTCGCGCAGATTGGGGTTGGTCGTCTGGTTGACGCGCAATCGCGCCTCGCCCGACAGCGTCAAATAGACGTCGCCATCGCCGGCGAGGGAAATGAACTTCAGCTGGTCGACGATGTCCTTGCGCTTCTTCGGATCGCGCAGCTTCGACCAATCCTCCGCCCAGCGCGACTGGTTATAGCCGCCCGACGTCGTCCCGTCGCCGATCGCGGCGTTGGGATAGCTCTCGGCGATCGGCGAGGCTTCGGCGGTGCTCGACACGTCCTTGGCGCCGACATTGGCCTGACGCGAAGGGGGCGCCTCGGCCTGGGCGGTGGCAACGTTCGCGAACGCGAAGATCGAGAATGCGGACGTGGCAAAGCCAGCCGCGTGCCGCAAGCGGCGCATCGTCATCGAGGTCATAAGCAAGTTCCGGTACTGGCGAACGGGGACGGGCGGGCGGGGACGGGCTGGCCGTCCCCGTCGGCATCAATGGGCGGTGGCAGCGGCGGGGATTGCCGCCGGCACGAACTCGGGGAGCTTGCCCGATAGCGCCGCGTTGAGCTTGTCGCGGTCGAGCGCACCTTCCCAGCGGGCCACGACGATCGTCGCGACCGCGTTGCCGATGAAGTTGGTGAGGCTGCGGCACTCGCTCATGAAGCGATCGACGCCGAGGATCAGCGCCATGCCCGCAATCGGCACGGTCGGCACGATCGACAGCGTCGCGGCCAAGGTGATGAACCCTGCGCCGGTAACGCCCGCCGCACCCTTCGAGGAGATCATCGCGACGACCAGCAGCAGCAACTCCTGGCCGAGCGTCAGGTGCGTGTTGGTCGCCTGCGCGATGAACAGCGCCGCCAGCGTCATGTAAATGTTGGTGCCGTCGAGATTGAACGAATAGCCGGTCGGCACGACCAGCCCGACGACCGACTTCTCGCAGCCTGCCGCTTCCATCTTCTGGATCAGGTTCGGCAGGGCTGCTTCCGACGACGACGTCCCGAGCACCAGCAGCAGCTCGGCCTTCAGATACTTGATCAGCTTGAAGATCGAGAAGCCCGTCAGCCGCGCGACGGTGCCGAGGATGACCACCACGAACAGTGCCGCGGTGAGATAGAAGGTGGCGACCAGCGCGCCGAGATTGGCGAGGCTGCCGATCCCGTATTTGCCGATCGTGAAGGCGATCGCGCCGAACGCACCGAGCGGTGCTGCGCGCATCAGGATGCCGACCAGCTTGAACACGATCAGGCTGAGGCGCTCGAGGAAGTTCAGCACCGGCTTGGCAGGCTCGCCGACCAAGCTCAGCGAGATACCGAACAGGATCGCGACGAGCAGGATTTGGAGGATATTGCCCTCGGTGAACGCGCTGACCATCGTGTCCGGGATGATGCTCATCAGGAACCCGGTGATCGTCGTCTCGTGCGCCTTCACGGTATAGTCCGCGATGCCCTTGGTATCGAGCGTAGCGGCGTCGATGTTCATCCCCGCGCCCGGCTGGACAACGTTGGCGACGATCAGCCCGACGATCAGCGCGAGCGTCGAGAAGAACAGGAAGTAGGCGAATGCCTTGCCGGCGACGCGGCCGACCGAGCCGAGCTCCTTCATGCCCGCGATGCCGGTGACGAGCGTCAGGAAGATCACCGGTGCGATGATCATCTTCACCAGCTTGATGAATGCGTCACCGAGCGGCTTCAGCGCCGCGCCGTAGGTCGGATAGAAATGCCCGAGCGCCGCGCCGAGCGCGATCGCGATCAGCACCTGGATATACAGCTGGCCGCTCCAGCGCTTGCGCGCGGGCGTTTCCGCGACGCCATATGTCTGGGATGGTAGGGTCAACATCGCCTCCTGAAACTCTCGTCCACTGCCACGGGACGTTATGGCGACGGTAATGCCGGGCCGAACCGGGGACTACAAGACTACGTCGCATTCGGCATAAAACGTTGGTTTTGCGTGGTTTGTGAGCATACCGAGTTTTCAGATGTGTGAAAAATGCCGTGCTTCGGTGATGGCGAACCCGGTTCGTGTGTGATAATCCGCACAAATGGCGCGGCTCCGATCCCCTCTTTTCGTGACCGCGCTGGCGGTGCTGCTGGCGTTTGCAGCGCTGGGCGTGATCGTCGCCGGAGTCGCCTCGATCTATGGCCCGCGCGCGGTGGCGGACGTGACTGCCACGGTGCGGATGCGCGCGGTGCAGCAGACACGGAGCAACCTCCGCCTGCTCGAAGCCGAGTTGCAGACCTATCGCCTGCTCCCAGTCATGCTCGGCGAATATCCCGCGGTGCGCGCCGCGCTCGCATCAGGACGAGTCGACCGTGCGCTCAACGAAAAGTTGGCGATGCTGGCGGAGCGCACCGGCGCCCCCGTGATCTACGCACTCGACACGCAGGGTATGACGATCGCCGCGTCGAACGCCGCCCGGCCCGACAGCTTCCTCGGCCACGACTATCGGTTCCGCGAATATTTCACCAAGGCGATGGCGTCGGGCGCGACCGAGTTCTTCGCACTCGGCAGCGTCAGCGGGCGACCCGGCCTGTACCTGTCACGGCGGATCGACCGCGCCGGTCGACCGCTCGGCGTGGTCGTGGTCAAGGTCGAGTTCGAGAAGATCGCGCGCGCGTGGATCCAGGACCGGATGGCGACCTTCGTCACCGATCCCGACGGCGTCATCCTGATCTCCAGCGATCCGAAGCTCGAATTTAGGACCACCCGCCCACTCTCGCCTTCGCGTCGCGCCGAGCTGGTCGAGACGCGCCAGTTCGGGTCATCGCCACTGGCCCCCGCCCCACTCACGCTAGCCGACGGGGTTTCACGGCTACCCGAAGGATCGCCTGCGATCACGGTGTCGTTGCCGGTACCGATCTCCGGCTGGCGGCTGGTGCATATGGAGCCGCTCGACGCTGCCTTGCGCACCGCCGCCGCACGCACGCGCTGGGCCACCGCGATCGCCGCAATGCTGACGATCGCGACGATGCTCGGCGCGTGGTGGCTGTACGAGCGGCGCAAGCGCAACGTTGGCGCGCGCGCAGAACTCGAAGCAGAGGTCGCGCGCCGCACCGCCGAACTCCGCGCGACCGCCGACCGTCTCCAGATCGAGGTGGAGCAGCGCGAGGCGTCCGACCAGCGTTTCCGCCAGGCGCGCGAGGAACTGGCGCATGCCAACCGCGTCGGCTCGATCGGCACGATCACCGCCAGCGTCGCGCACGAGATCAATCAGCCGGTCGCCGCGATCCGCACCTTCGCCGACAACGCCGCTGCCTTCCTCGACCGCGGAGAACCCGCGCGTGCGGCGACCAACCTCCAGTCGATCGTCGATCTCACCAGCCGGATCGGCACCATCACCGCTGGGTTGAGGCGCTATGCCCGGCGCGGCGCAGGCTCGATCGGCCCGGTGGCGCTAGACGAGGCGATCGACGGCGTCCGCCTGCTGATCGGAGACCGCTTCCGCGCGAAGGGGGTCATGCTCGACCTGCCGAATGGCCCCGAGGCGCGACTGACGGTGATCGCCGGCCGCGTCCGCCTGGAGCAGGTGCTGGTCAATCTCCTCCAGAACGCCCTCGACGCGGTCGCCGACCGCCGCGATGCCCGCGTCAGCGTCACGGTCGGGCGTAAAGGCCGCGACGTCGTGCTGACCGTCGCCGACAACGGCCCCGGCATCGAAGCCGACATCGCCGACCACCTCTTCACCCCGTTCGCGACGAGCAAGAAGGACGGCCTCGGCCTCGGCCTCGGCATCGCGCGAGACATCATGACCGAGTTCGGCGGCACGCTCGACCTCATCCCAGCACCCGAAGGCGCCATTTTCCGTATGATCCTGGTGAAGGCATGAGCGAGCAAGCCGTCTTGCTCGTCGACGACGACGACGTGTTGCGCGGTGCGCTCGAGCAATCGTTCGAACTCGCGGGCATCGCGGTGATCGCCGAGCGCGACCCGACCGTCGCGCTGGCCCGCGTGACCGCCGGGTTCGATGGCGCGGTGGTGTCCGACATCCGCATGCCGAAGATGGACGGCCTCGAACTCTTCCGCCGGATCGCCGCGATCGACCATGAGATCCCGGTGCTGCTGATGACCGGCCACGGTGACGTCGCGATGGCGGTCGCCGCGCTCAAGAACGGCGCGTTCGACTTCATCCCGAAACCGTTCGCGACGGACCATTTGATCGCCGGCGCGCGGCGTGCACTGGAAATGCGCCGCCTCGTCCTCGACAACCGCCGACTCCGCGCCGCTGCAGAGGAAACGATCGGCGCCGAGCCACTGATCGGCGAAACCCCGGTGATGGTCCGCCTCCGCGAAACCATGCGCCAGATCGCGCAGGCCGACATCGACGTTCTGATCGAGGGGGAGACCGGCACCGGCAAGGAACTCGTCGCCGTCCTGCTCCACCGCTGGAGCAACCGACGGTCACGGCCCTTCGTGGCAGTCAACTGCGCCGCGCTGCCCGAGGCCGTCGCGGAAATCGAGCTGTTCGGCCACGACGGCGACTCCCGCCTGCCGCGCACCGGCCGGATCGAGGCCTCGAACCGCGGCACGCTGTTCCTCGACGAAATCGAGAGCACGCTGCCGGCCTTCCAGGCGAAACTGCTCCGCGTGCTCGAAGAACGTGAGGTGATGCCGGTCGGCGGCAACCTGCCGCGTGCACTCGACCTGCGCGTGATCGCAGCGGCCAAACCCGGCCTCGAACAGGCGGTCGAGGACGGCCGCTTCCGCGCCGACCTCCTCTTCCGCCTCGATGCGGTACGCCTGCGCATCCCGCCGCTGAGGGAACGCCGCGACGACATACCGCTGCTGTTCGGCCACTTGCTCCACCAGGCGGCGGAACGGTTCGGCCGTGAGGTGCCGACAGTGGACACCGCGACGCTCGCCTATCTCGGCCAGCACGACTGGCCCGGCAATGTCCGCGAACTCGACAACCTCGCCAAGCGTCTCGTGCTCCGAGTCGAGGCGGAAGAAGCGGCCGACGAAGACAGCGACATCCCTCTCCCCGCCCGCGTCGACAAGTTCGAGGAAGCGACGATCCGTGCCGTGCTCCAACAGGTCAGCGGCGATGTCCGCTCGGCGCTAGCCGCACTCGGCATCCCGCGAAAGACGTTCTACGACAAGCTCAAGCGCCACGACATCGACGTGGAGGCGTATCGTCCGACCAAGGGCTGACCGCAGATACTCCCCTGCAAGGGGAGGTGGCAGCGCGAAGCGCTGACGGAGGGGTGATCCGCTCCCGATAGCGCGATACCCCTCCGTCGCTTCGCGCCACCTCCCCTTGCAGGGGAGGATCAATCTAAGTCGGGATGACCGGCGGCGGCACACCGCCCTGCCGCGTCGCCACGAACTTCGCGAGCGGCGGCCCGATCAGCAACACCCCCAGAAACCGCAACACTTGAAGCGCCATTACGAACGGCACATCGACCGGACTCGACGCCGCAATGATTGCGACCGAGTCCATCCCGCCAGGACTCGTCGCCAGATATGCGGTAACCGGATCGATCCCCCACCACCGTGTCAAAACCGCCGCAATCCCGCCGCAGAACGCGATCAGCAGCGCCACCGACAGCAGTATCCGCGGCATCGCCTTGCCCGCCACCCGCAGCGTATCGCGCGTGAACGACAGTCCGATCCGCCACCCGACCACCGCATAGCTGATCGCGAGCAGCCACTGCGGCAACACAGGCTGCGCGACCCCAGTAATATTGAGCGCCGCCCCCGCGACCAGCGACCCCAGCAAGGCGCCGGCGGGAAGCTTCAGCACGACGCCAACGCTCGCACCAACACCGGCAATCGCGATCGTCCGCAGCACGGCAACCGGATCGACCGCCGCAAACCACGTCGCGGCAACATGATGCCCGCTCCCGCCCCCGACCATTACCGCCGCCAACACCGACGCGACCACCGCCACGCTCACGACCCGCGTGTACGTCATCACCGCGACCAGCCGCGAGTCCGCGCCGTACGCCTGCGCCATCAACACCATCGCGCTCGCAGCACCCGGCGTCGATCCCCACACCGCGACGGTCCCCGGCAACACCTGCCACCGGCTCAGCAGGTAGCCAAGCACGCTGCTGGCCGCGAGCGTGACGAAATTGACCATCAGGAACACCGGCCAGTGATCCGCCACCGTCGCGACGATCCCGGTCGTGATCGACCCCGCGATCAGCGTCCCGACCGCCGCCTGTGCGCCCCGAAACGCCGACGTCGGCACGCTCAGCGACCACCCGCGCACCGCCAGCACGACCGCCGCAACCATCGGCCCGAGCAGCAACCCGGCGGGCAGCCCGACCATCTCCAGCAGCCCCGCGATCACCGCCGACAGCGCGATCAAGACGGCCCACCGCCAGATCATGGCTTGGTAGCGAACCAGATCGTGTGCCGCGCGCCGCCCTTCCGCGTCGCCCGCGCGATCACTTCGTCGACTGCAAAACCGGCTTCGGCAAGGCGTGTGGCGAACGGCTTGCTCGGTGCCGACGACCACACGGCAAGCACCCCGCCCAACCGCAAAGCCGCTCGCGCCAAAGACAATCCCCGCGCCCCGTAAAGCCGATCGTTACCCGGCCGCGAAATGCCGTCGGGCCCGTTGTCGACGTCGAGCAGGATCGCGTCCCAATCACCCTCGCCGATTGCCGCGGCGACGTCGCCCTCGAAAACCCGGGTCCGCGGATCGGTCAGACTGTCCCCGTGCAGCGCTGCCATAGGCCCCCGCGCCCATTCGATCACCGCCGGCACGATCTCCGCAACCGCCACCTCCGCGTCAGGCCCAAGCCGGGCCAGCGCCGCACGAAGCGTAAACCCCATCCCAAGCCCACCGATCAGCATCCGCACGCCGGGCCGCCCACCGATCCGATCGCAAGCCTGCTCCGCCAGCGCCTCTTCCGACCCGCTAAGCCGGCTGTTCATCAACTCGTTCGCGCCGAGCATGATCGAGAACTCGGCACCACGCTGGAGCAACCGGAGCTCACCCCCACCCGGCACCTGCGCCGTCCCGAGAAGCACACGTGGGATCATGCCGACCAAGCCGCGATATCGTCCTGCTCGCCGATCAGCGCGAGGCCATGCGCAATCGACGTCAGTTCGCCGCCGCTCATGATCGCCGCCTCGCCGAACCGCTCGACGAATATCCGGCGGATGCGCGGGATCAGCGACGATCCGCCGGTCAGGAACACCCGGTCGATCTCGCTTCCGCTGACGTTCGCCACCTCCAAAGCCCGGTCGACCGCCGCCTCGATCCGCACGACGTCGTCGGCGATCCAGCCCTCGAACTGCGCGCGCGTCACATCCGCCTCGATCTCAAGCCCCGCGCCCGCAAAGTGGAAATGCGCATCCTCGCCGCTCGACAGCGCACGCTTGAGCGAGCCGACCGCATCGTACAGCGGGTACCCCAGCTCGTTCTCGATCACCGCGATCATCCGCCCGATCGCGTCGGGATCCACGGCGGTCTTCTGCAACCGCTCCAGTTCGGTCATCGTCTTGCGGTTGCGCATCAGCGCGAGCCTGGACCAGTCCGCGAAATCGGCGAAATACGCGCGCGGAATCTCCAGTTCCTTGCCGAACGACTTGTAGGCGCCGCCCTTGCCCAGCATCGGCAGCACCAGCCGGTCGAGGATCCGGTAATCGAACCGGTCGCCCGCGATCCCGACGCCTGCATGCCCGAGCGGCATACACCGCCGCGCCGCCCCCGGCTCGGCAACGCGCACCACCGAAAAGTCGCTCGTACCGCCACCGAAATCCGCCACAAGGATCGTCGCCGGCTCGGTCAACCGCGTCGCATAGCTGTAGGCCGCGCCGAGCGGTTCATAGACGTAATGGATCTCCGCGCCGAAACCTTTGAACATCGCGTCATAGCGTGTGCGGGCGAGCGCCTCGTCAGGTCGCGCACCGGCATATTCTACCGGCCGGCCGACGACGATCCGGTGCGGCCGCGTGTCAAGCTTGCCGCCAGCGTGCGCGATCAGCTTTTCGAGGAACAGCTGGCCCATCTCCTCGAAGCGATAGCGCTTGTCGAAGACCGAGGCCTGCTCGAACGTCTTCATCGCCGCGACCGACTTGAACGACTGGATGAACCGGCTGTCGAGCGGGTACTCCATATATTCGGCGATCGCCCACGGCCCCGCATCCGACGCGAGCCCCTTGCCGCTGTCGTCCTGCCAGAAACAGAGCGCCGAACGGAATACCGGACTCGTTTCGGCAGGGGCGGCGAACGTCACGAGTTCCGGGGTACCGTCTTTGGTCCCAAGTGCCACGACGCTGTTGGTCGTGCCGAAATCCAGCCCCAGCGCGGGGCCGCCAGCGTCCATCTGCATGCGTCGTCCTTGTATGAACGCGCGCCTATGGCGATGCGGAGTGCAGGATGGCAACCCCGTGCGTGCTTCGGCGGGCGGTAAACCCTATCTAGATCCTCCCCTGCAAGGGGAGGTGGCTGGCGCTTGCCAGACGGAGGGGTATCGCGTTCTCGATGCCGGGCTACCCCTCCGTCAGGCCTGCGGCCTGCCACCTCCCCTCATAGGGGAGGATCGGCATGCGACCTTAGAGGCGCTTCAACCGCACCAGTGCCGCATCGAGCGCCGACAGGAAGCTCGACCGATCGGTCTTCGAAAACGGCGCCGGCCCGCCGATGATGTCGCCACCGGCGCGCAGATCAGCCATGATCGCGCGCGTCGCGATTGCGCCGCCGATCGAACTGGTGGTGAACGGCTTGCCGGTGTTGGCCAGCACGGTCGCGCCGGCCTTCACGCAGCGATCGGCGAGCAGGATGTCCGCGGTGATCACGACCGAGTTCGCATCGGCCTGTTCCGCGATCCAGTCGTCGGCGGCGTCGAATCCGTCGCTGACCACCACGCGGGAGATCAGCGGGTGGACGGGGATGCGGAAATGGCTGTTGGCGACGATCGTCACGGGGACTTCGTGGCGCCACGCGACCTTGTAGATCTCGTCTTTGACGGGGCACGCGTCGGCGTCGACGAGGATGCGGAGTGTGGTGGGGGTGTCGGCAGTCACCTGAACCCTCGCGATCGAATGCCGGCCATCCCCGTATCCTTATTCAGCGCGCTAAATCCGTCGTTCCAGGCCCGTTGCCCGCCGCCGCACATCCAAAGAGTACCGCCACCCCAATTCCGTCATCCCAGCGGAAGCTGGGATCTCCCTGTTTGGCGCGTGTCGCGAGCCACGTGGGATACCCCAGCTTTCGCTGGGGTGACGGGTTTGGGTTTGGGTTTGGGTTTGGGTTTGGGTTTGGGGTTGGACGGCGGGAGGGGAATTCGAGACTTAGTAAGCTCGGTTCGCCAACCCGATCCCTCAGGTCCGGTCGCGGTTACCACGGTACGGAGGCTTCCGCGCCGGAGCCGGACCGCCACGCGGGGCCGCACGGTGCAGCGTCGAGCGGGGACCGCTCGCGTTGCTGCGACCACCGCCACCGCCGTCATGCCGCGCACCGCTCTCCGGCGCGCCCTGCATCGCCTCGATCGCGACGCCGCTCTCTTCTTCGCCAGCCTGCGCCGTGCGCTGGATCGCCGCCGAGAACCGCGACGCCACCGCGCGCGGAATCTCGAAAGCCGTCTCGTTCGGCCCAATCCGGATCGCGCCTATCTCCGACTTGGTGATGTGCCCACGACGGCAGATCAGCGGCAGGATCCAGCGCGGATCGGCGTTCTGGCGACGACCGATATCCATCCGGAACCAGACGGTGTCCTCGAAGCCCGCGCGCGGCCCCTGCGAGCGCTCGTCCTGAGTCGGCTGCTTGCTCTGGTCGATCAGGTCCTCGGCCTGCGGCATCGTCGCACGGTGCATGTGCACCAGCGCGGCGGCGATATCCTCAGGCGTCTTCTCGGCCATCAGGCGGACGGCGAGTGCGCGATCCTCTTCCTCGACCTCGACCGGCTGCAACAGCATGCCGATCAAGCGCTCGTGATCGTTCTTGCGGATGTCCTCCGCGGTGGGGGCGTTGACCCACTCCGCGTTGATCTTGGCACCACGGAGCATCATCTCGACGCGACGGCGACGCGGGAACGGCACGATCAGGACGGCAGTGCCCTTCTTGCCTGCACGACCGGTACGACCCGAGCGATGCTGGAGCGTCTCGGCATCGCGCGGCAGTTCGACGTGCACGACCAGCGACAGCGTCGGCAGATCGATACCACGAGCCGCGACGTCGGTCGCGACGCAGACGCGCGCCCGACGATCGCGCAGAGCCTGAAGCGCCGCGTTACGCTCGTTCTGCGAATGCTCGCCCGACAGCGCCACGGCGGCAAAGCCACGCTCGACCAGGCTCGCATGCAGATGACGCACATTGTCGCGCGTGGCGCAGAACAGCATCGCCGTCTCCGCCTCGTGGAAACGCAGCAGGTTGATCACCGCGTGCTCGATCTCGGACGGCGAGACCGTGACGGCCTGGTACGAGATGTCGCCATGACCGCGATCCTCGCCGACGGTCGAGATGCGCAGCGCATCCTTCTGGTAGCGCTTGGCGAGCGCGACGATCGGCCGCGGCATCGTTGCCGAGAACAACAGCGTGCGACGCGCTTCAGGCGACGCGTCGAGGATCTGCTCGAGGTCCTCGCGGAAACCCATGTCGAGCATCTCGTCGGCCTCATCGAGCACCGCGACCTTGAGGGCCGACAGGTCGAGCGCGCCACGCTCGAGGTGATCGCGCAGACGGCCCGGCGTACCGACGACGATATGCGCGCCGTGTGCAAGCGAACGACGCTCCTTCGAGGCGTCCATGCCGCCGACGCAGGTCGAGATGCGCGCACCGGCCTTGGCATAGAGCCACATCAGCTCGCGACTGACCTGGAGCGCGAGCTCACGAGTCGGCGCGATGCAGAGGACGAGCGGCTTGTGCGGCGCGGGCAGGCGCTGGACGCCGTCCTCGCCCGCTTCACCGAGCAGTTCGCCGGCCATCGCCAGGCCGAACGCGACGGTCTTGCCCGAGCCGGTCTGCGCCGACACGACGAGGTCGCGACCGATCGCATTGTCCTCGATCACATGAGCCTGGACGGGGGTGAGCGCGGTATAGCCGCGCGCTTCGAGCGCCTCGGAGAGAAGCGACGGAATATTTGTAAAAGGCATGTACGTCCTAATTGGTGGCCGGCTTGACGCTACGGCAAAGCACTGGCGTGGTGGTCCCTACAGGACTTGGCCCGCGGCCCACCCGCTCGCCCATGCCCATTGGAAGTTGTAGCCGCCGAGCCACCCTGTGACATCGACCGCTTCGCCGACCGCATACAACATTGGTACGCGTTTGGCTTGCATTGTTTGCGAAGATAGTTCCGCAGTGCTGATGCCGCCAGCCGTGACCTCGGCCTTGGCATAGCCCTCCGAGCCATTTGGCGTGAATTGCCAGTGACTTAGCGCGCGCTCGGCGTCCTGGAGTTTCCGGTCGGTGAGCGCGGAAATCTCGCTCGTCATGCCCAAACGCTCGCTCAAAGTCTCCGCGAGTCGGTCCGGCAGCGTGCTGCCGAGCAGTTTCCGCAGAGTCGCGCGCGGCGTGGTACGCTTGGCGGCGGGGAGCCAGCCGGACTCGCGATCGGGGAGGAAATCGATCCCGACGGGCTGGCCGTTGCGCCAATAAGACGATGCTTGGAGGATCGCGGGGCCGGACAAGCCGCGGTGCGTGAACAGCGCCGCCTCGCGGAACGCGGTCTTGCCTGCGGTCGCGACGACTTCGGCGGCGACTCCGGACAGTTCGCGGAAAAACGTCTCGTCGCCGCCTAGCGTCAGCGGTACGAGTGCGGGGCGTGGCTCGACGACCTTCAACCCGAACTGTCGCGCGAGATCATAGGCGAAGCCGGTCGCGCCCATCTTCGGGATCGATGGGCCTCCGGTCGCGATGACCAGCGCGGGGGCGGTGACGGTGCGGCCGTCCAGCGAGACGCGGTATCGCCCGTCTGCGTGGTCGACTCCGGTGATCGCGCGGCCGAGCGATAGGTCGACGCGGCCCTTGTCGCATTCGTCGAGCAGCATCTCGACGATCTGGCGTGCCGAGCCGTCGCAGAAGAGTTGGCCGAGCGTCTTCTCGTGCCACGCGATGCCGTAGGACTCGACGAGCGCGAGGAAGTCTTGCGCGGTGTAGCGGCCGAGTGCGGACTTGGCGAAATGCGGGTTGGCGGAGATGTAGCGGTCGGCGGCGGTGTGGACGTTGGTGAAATTGCACCGCCCGCCGCCGGAGATCAGGATTTTCTTACCCGCCTGGTCGGCGTGATCGACGAGCAGGATTTTTCTGCCGCGCTGGCCTGCGACCGCGGCGCACATGAGGCCGGCGGCTCCTGCGCCGAGGATGATCGCGTCGTAGTCGGACAAGTGTCGCTCCGTGCGGCTTCGGTCAGGGGCCGCCAATCAAGAATGTTTCCCCGCGAAGGCGGGGACCCAGACTGGGCTCCCGCCTTCGCGGGAGAACAAGGGGTGGCTGCTGTAGCGAGTTCGGGCGTGGCTACATAGGCGGTAACCCGCATATCCGTCGGCCACACCCGCGCTCAACACTATAACGACCCCGGCGAAGGCCGGGGCCCAATTGGGGGACGGCGATGACGCAGGTCGCGCGTCGTTACCTTGACCTTTCCAATTGGGCCCCGGCCTCCGCCGGGGTGGTGCCATTCGGGCGGGGGTGGTGCCTATCGCGGCAATGTCTCTCACGGTGGTGCTGTTCGAAATGGCGCCATGCGGGGGCGCGGAAGCCTCCGACGGCGTGGAAGAGCACGATAACGCCCCTTCTGCTCCCTCTCCCCTCCGGGGAGAGGGTCGGGGTGAGGGGCAGCCAAGCAGTGCATCGCCCGGAACAGCCCCTCACCCAACCCTCTCCCCGGAGGGGAGAAGGCTAATCACCCACAAACTACCGCAGCTTCGAAATATTCAACGAGTCTTCCTTCGCCCGAACCTTCACCGATTCCTCGCTCCGGGTCAGCGCCTTGGCGATCGCCTTCAACGCCATGCCCTTCTTCGCAAGCGTATGAAGCTTCTGGATCTCGTCCTGCGTCCAAGCCTGACGGTGCCGCTCGAATTTCGCCTCAGCCATCAGCCGTCATCCTTGTCGATCGCCAACACCTCGATCGCATCCGCCTTGCCCGCAAACGCAACCGTCTCGCCAACTGCCGCCCCCATCAGCGCGCGCGCCAGTGGTGCCGAGAACGCCAGCCGGTCCTCGCCAGGCTCAGCTTCATCGCCACCAACGATAGAAATAACCCGCTCAACCCCGTTCATCCGAACACGAACGCGCGATCCGATCCCAACCTCGTCCTCTTCCGGCGAAGGCGCGAGTTCGGCGGTCGTCTGGCGCGTGTGCCAATAACGCAGGTCGCGCAGCAACAGCTTGCGCGCCTCCTCATCCGTCTCCGCCGCAACAGCCGCTTCGATCTCGGTCACCCGCTCGCCAAGCAACCGCAACCCCCGCGCCGTGACCAGATTAGGCCCCGGCGCGATCGGCTGTTCGAACTTCGGCTCGAGATGTTCCTCGTCACTCTCGCGACGGAAGGCGACGCTCATGACCCGGCTTCAACCATGGTTCTTACTTCAGGCACGCGACGATCCCGGCGATCGCCGCCAGCGTGCCGTCGACGTTCTTCACCTTCACGACGTCAAGCCCAAGCTGCTCGGCCGGATAATCATTGCCGCCCGGGAAGATCGCGTCGCCGATGAACATCATTTTGTCGAGCGCGATGCCGCTCGCCTCGTTGAGCTTCTTCAAGCCATACGCCTTGTCGACACCCTCACGCGTGATGTCGATCGAGGTCGCGCCGCCCATGTTGATCGACAGCCCCGGCAGGCGCTTCTGCAGATCGGCCTGGATCACTTTCCGCTTGGCGAAATCGGGATCCCAGCTGTGCTTCGCGTCGATCGGCGCTTCCTGGCCGAGTGCCGAGAACGTGATCTGGCTGCCACGATCCTCGATCCGCTCGCCCCAGGTCTTCTCCGGCACGAAGCCAGTGGCTTCCAACGACTCGTCGAACGCCTTGAGGATCTTCTGCTTCTCGTCGTCCTCGAACAGCTCGGCATACACCGCGCGCCATTCGCCATCGAACCGGTACAGCTTGGTGCCGGTGGTCGGCATCAGCCACAGCTTGGTGCGATCGGCGCGCTCGGGCAGCCGCGACGCGACCTGCTTTTCGAACTGCGGCCAGTCGCCGCCCGAGATCACCGCGACATGCGCGACGTCGAGCAGGTTCGCCAACGCCTCGCCCATCGGCTCCTGCAAGGGCTGCTTGCTCTCGGCCAGCGTTCCGTCGAGGTCGAAGGCAACGAGGTCTTTCATGCGGAAACTCCAGTAAGGATAAACGTGTCGATCGCGTGGGCGACGCCGTCGGCATCGTTCGCGCTGGTAATCTCGTGCGCGACGTCGCGGACAGTCTGTGGTGCGTTGCCCATCGCGATTGCCAGCTTGGCGCGCTTGAGCATCGCGATGTCGTTGGCCTGATCGCCGATCGCCGCGGTCTGCGTCAAGCTGATGCCAAACGCGTCCGCCAGTTCCTCGATCCCGCTGCCCTTGTTCCCGGCCACCGGCGTGATGTCGAGGTAGTAGGTCTGCGACTGAACGATCGTCGCCTGCGTATCGAACTTGGCGGCGACCTTGGCGTGCAGATCGCGCAACAAGTCCTCGTCATCGCTGACGAACGTTACCTTGTCCGCCTTGGCGAGCAGAGCGGTGAAGTCGGAGACGATCACCGGGTCCTGCGCGGAGGCCTTCTTCTCACTGCCGACATGGCCCCCCTGGTCGGTGCTGGCATACCAGACATCGTCCGCGAAGAACCACGTGTCGACCGGCGCGTCACCGATGATCTCCATCGCACCGCGCACGACGTCGACGTCGATCATGTGGTGCTCGATCACGGTACCGTCGCGCTTGAAGACGATCCCGCCGTTGAACGCGCCCATCGGCTCGTCGATGCCGAGCAACTCCGCAATCGGCATCATCCCCGAGCGCGGCCGCGCGCTGATGATCGTGAAGCCGAGACCCGCCGCCTTCAACCGCTTGACGGCATCGACGGTCGCGGGCGTAACCTTCTTCTCCTTGTCGACGAGCGTGCCGTCGACATCGGAGACCAGCAGCTTGATATTACCGCTCACCTGGGCGCTCACTGTGGCATCTCGACATGACCGCCAAAGCCATAGCGCATCGCCGACAACAGCTTGTCGCCGAACGTATGGTCCACCCGGCTGCGATAGCGCGCATACAGCGCCGCGCTCAGCACGTTGGCCGGCACCTTCTCCTCCATCGCCGCGTCGATCGTCCACTGACCCTCGCCCGAGTCCGCGACGCTGCCGCTAAAGCCTTCGAGCGTGCCGTCCTTCGCCAGCGCGATCGCCGACAGGTCGAGCAGCCATGACGAGATCACGCTGCCACGACGCCAGACTTCGGCGACGTCGGTCAGGTTGATGTCGAAGCGCTCCTCCTCGACGACATGCTCGCCCGATTTGCCCTTGAGGATGTCGAAGCCCTCGGCATAGGCCTGCATCAGGCCGTATTCGATGCCGTTATGGACCATCTTGACGAAGTGGCCGGCGCCCGAGGGGCCGGCGTGGATATAGCCCTTCTCGGCGCGCGGATCGGCCTGGCCTTCGACGCGGCCTGGGGTGCGGACGATCGTCCCCATGCCCGGCGCGAGCGTCTCGAAGATCGGATCGAGCAGGTCGACGGTTTCCTTGTCGCCGCCGATCATCATGCAATAGCCGCGCTCGAGGCCCCACACGCCGCCGGACGTGCCGACGTCGACATAGTGGATGCCCTTCTCGGCCAGTTCCTTCGCGCGGCGGACGTCGTCCTTGTAGAAGCTGTTGCCGCCGTCGATGATGATATCGCCCGAATTCGACTTCGCGGCGATCGCCTGGACGGTGCTCTCGGTCGGCTCGCCCGCGGGGACCATCACCCACCAGATCGCCGGGGTGTCGAGCTTGGCGTGCATGTCGTCGAGCGAGTCCGCACCGATCGCGCCATCGGCGGCGAGCTTCTTCACGGCTTCGGCATCGCGGTCGAACGCGACGACCTCATGGCCGTCCTTCATCAACCGGCGCGCGATGTTGCCGCCCATCCGGCCGAGGCCGATCAGTCCGATCTTCATGGGGAATTCCTTGCTTACCCCCTCTCCCCGCCGGGGAGAGGGTTGGGGTGAGGGGCAGTTGGGGAGGGCAGCGCTCGTGGCGCCTCTCACCCCGGCCCTCTCCCCGAAAGGGAGAGGGAGCAGAAGTTTACGCCGTCGCGGGCTGTTTCTTGGCGATCGAGCCGAGCAGGTCGTCGAACGCCTTCACGAACGAGGCGACGCCCTCTTCGACCAGCTTGCCGGTCACGCCATTCAGGTCGAGGCCAAGCCGCTCGGCTTCGGCGAGCGTGTGCTTGGCGCCCTCGACGTCCTGCGTGATCGTCTCCGCCGCGGTGCCGTGGTCGCGGAACGCGTCCATGGTCTTGGGCGGCATCGTGTTGACCGTGTCCTTGCCGATCAGCGTGTCGATGTAGAGCGTGTCAGGATAGCTCGGATCCTTCACGCCGGTCGACGCCCACAGCAGACGCTGCGGCTGCGCACCCTTGGCGGCGAGCGCCTGCCAGCGATCCGACTTCAGGAAGTCGAGATACCATTGATACGCCATCTTCGCGTTGGCGATCGCGACTTTGCCGCGGACCGCCTTAAGCGCGTCGGCCTCGGCATCGCCCTTCTCCAGACGCGCATCGATCTCCTTGTCGATCGACGAATCGATCCGGCTGACGAAGAAGCTCGCGACGCTGGCAATCTTGTCGATCGGCTGCCCCTGCTTCACGCGCTCCTCGAGCCCTGCCGCATACGCCTCGGCAACGCGGATATACGCGTCGAGCGCGAACAACAGCGTGACGTTGACGTTGATCCCGCTCGCGATCGTCGATGAGATCGCCGGACCACCCGCGAGCGTCCCCGGGATCTTGATCATCAGGTTCGGCCGGTCGACCATCCCCCACAGCTTCTTCGCCTCGGCGATCGTCGCGTCGGTATCGTCCGAAATGTACGGCGACACCTCAAGGCTGACATAGCCGTCCTTCGCGTCGAGCTTGTCATAGACCGGCTTCAACGTCTCCGCCGCCGCCTTGATGTCCTGGATCGCGAGATGCTCGTAGCGGTCGATCGTCGCCGCGCCGGCATGCTGCTTGTCGTACTCGGCAAGCGTCGAATCATACGCATCGCCGTGACCCATCGCCTTTTCGAAGATCGACGGGTTCGACGTGACGCCGGTCAGGCCGTCCTCGTCGACCAGCTTCTGGAGACCACCGGCCTCCAGGAACTTCCGGTCGACGAAATCGAGCCATACCGCCTGGCCGAAGCCTTCGAGATCGTTGAGCGCACCCATCACTTGGTCTCCATCACTTGGCGGGCGACCTTGACGACATTGTCGACGGTGAACCCGAACTTGTCCTGCAGCTTGGCGAGCGGTGCCGAAGCCCCGAAGGTCGACATCGTCACGGTCGCGCCGTCGAGCCCGACATAACGGTCCCAACCGATCGACCCGGCCATCTCGACCGCGACGCGCGCGCGCACTTCGCGCGGCAACACGCTTTCCTTGTACGCGGCGTCCTGCAGTTCGTAGCGATACCAGCTCGGCATCGACACGACCCGGCTCTTCACGCCGTCCGCGGTCAGCTTCTCGTGCGCCTCGACGACCAGCGACACTTCGCTGCCGGTCGCGATCAGGATCACGTCGGGCGTGCCGTCGCTATCCGCGAGGACATAGCCGCCCTTCTCGAGCCCATCGGCGCTTGCGTACTTGGTCCGGTCGAGCGTCGGCAGGGCCTGGCGCGACATGATCAGCGCGGCAGGCGTGCTGGCGTCCTTCAGAACCGCCTTCCATGCGGCGACGACTTCGTTCGCGTCGCTCGGACGGATCGTGTCGAGACCGGGGATCGCGCGCAGCGTGGCGAGATGCTCGATCGGCTGGTGCGTCGGGCCATCCTCGCCAACGCCGATCGAATCGTGCGTGAACACCCAGATCGCGCCGACTTCCATGATCGCGGACAAGCGCACCGGCGCGCGCATGTAATCGGCGAACACCAGGAAGGTGGAGCCGTACGAACGCAAATGCGACAGCGCCATGCCGTTGACGATCGCGCCCATGCCGTGTTCGCGGATGCCGAAGTGGAAGTTCCGGCCGGCGTAATTCTCCGCCTCGAACGAGGGCTGGCCCTTGATGTCAGTCTTGGTCGATGGCGCGAGATCGGCCGAACCACCGATCAGCCACGGCACCTTGGCCGCGATCGCGTTGAGCACCTTGCCGCCCGAGTCACGGCTGGCGACGCCCTTGGCATCCGCCTCGAAGGTCGGGATGTCGGCATCCCAGCCCTCGGGCAGCTCGTCCTTGAGCAGCAGGTCGAGCTCGGCGGACAGCTCGGGATAGGCACCGCGATACTTGTCGGTCAGCGCGACCCACTCGTCACGCAGCTTGGCGCCACGCTCGGCGATCGCACCGTTGAAATGCTCGATCACGCCGTCGGGCACGTAGAACGACTTGTCCTCGGGCCAGCCATACGCCTGCTTGGTGAGGCGGATATTCTCCTCGCCGAGCGGCTCGCCGTGCGCCTTCTCGCTGCCCGCCTTGGGGCTGCCGTAACCGATCACCGAATGCACGACGATGAAGGTCGGCTTGTCGGTGGTCGCCTTGAACGTCTCGATCGCGCGGCTCAGCGCAGCGGTGTCGTTCGCGTCGTCGATGTGGATGACGTTCCAGCCATAGGCGTCGAAGCGCAGGCCGACGTCCTCGTCGAACGCGAGATCGGTCGCGCCCTCGATCGAGATGTGGTTGCTGTCGTAGATCCAGCACAGGTTGCTGAGCTTGAGGTGGCCGGCGAGGCTCGCGGCCTCGGCCGAGACGCCCTCCATCATGTCGCCGTCGCCGCAGATCGTGTAGACGTCATGGTCGAACAGCGTGAAGCCATCCTTGTTGTAGCGCGCCGCGAGCCAGCGCTCGGCGATCGCCATGCCGACCGAATTGCCGCAACCCTGGCCGAGCGGACCCGTCGTGGTCTCGACGCCGGTGGTGTGGCGATATTCGGGGTGACCCGGGGTCTTCGACGACAGCTGGCGGAACTGTTCGATGTCGGCGAGGCTGACGGCCTCCTTGCCGGTCTTGTTACCGTCCGCGTCGATCTCTTCGATCTTGGCGAGGTGGATCAGCGAATAGAGCAGCATCGACGCATGGCCGACCGACAGCACGAAGCGGTCGCGGTTGGGCCAGTCGGCGTGCTTGGGATCGTAGCGCAGGAACTTCGACCAGAGCGTGTAGCCGACCGGCGCCAGCGCCATCGGCGTGCCGGGATGGCCCGAATTGGCCTTCTGCACCGCGTCCATAGACAGCGTGCGGATAGTATCGATCGCGAGGCGTTCGGGCGAACCATCCTCGTGCAGCTTGGGGTCCGCCTTGGTGGGGGCGGTTGCGGTATCGGTCATGGAAGAAGCCTCGCTCTAGACGGTGACCGAACGCCGCGCATCCGATCTGGTTGCCAACATAGGATGCCTTTAGTCGGATGCACCCGTCCGTTCCAGTCGCGTAACGACGCCGTTCGTTGCAATATACGCGGCGTCGACCTCGTCGAGGAACAGCCCGTGGCCAAGAATACCGGGGATCGCGGCAAGCGCGGCGGCGGTCGCGCGGGGATCTTCGAGGGTCGCGAGGTGGCAATCCACGACGAGATTGCCTTGGTCCGTCCGGTAGTTGTCGCGGATGATCGGGGCGGCGCCGATGTCGGTGAGCACGCGCCTGACGTAGGCGCTGGCGAAGGGGAGCATCTCGACCGGCAGCTTGGCCGCGCCGATCCGGTCGACGCGCTTGGAGCCGTCGGCGATCACGACCATCCGTGCCGAGCTTGCGGCGACGATCTTCTCCCGCAGCATCGCCCCGCCTGCGCCCTTGATCGCGAAACAGCGGGAGTCGATCTCGTCGGCGCCGTCTATCGTGAGGTCGACATGGGCGATGGCGGCGAAGTCGAGGATCTCGATGCCGAGTTCGCGGGCGAGCTTGCCGGAGGCTTCGGAGGTGACGACGGCGTGGATTTGCAGACCTTGGGCCACGCGATCGCCGAGCGCCTGGATTGCGAACGCCGCAGTGGATCCGGTTCCGAGTCCGACCAGCATCCCGTCCCGAACTTCCGCCACCGCAGCAACAGCCGCGGCCTTCTTGTCGTCATCGATCATCTCAGCCGCCCCGAAAACATCCATCGCAATAACGAACCAACCGTCATCCTGACGAAAGTCAGGACCCAGAGCCACAAACGATCCCCTCGCAACTCTGGATCCTGACTTTCGTCAGGATGATGGGATGCGCGCAAGGGGGCGAGCCCCCCACCCACCCACCACCCCGGCGAAGGCCGGGGCCCAATTGGGGAACGTTGCTAACGAAGCGCCATCCCTCGTTACCACGACCTCTCCAATTGGACCCCGGCCTCCGCCGGGGTGGTGCGGTGGTTCTCGAATGCCGTGGCTGCATGGTCGTGCGTGTGGGTGCGGGAGCACACCCCTCCTTGCTCTCCCGCGAAGGCGGGAGCCCAGTCTGGATCCCCGCCTTCGCGGGGAAACAAGCTTTTGTGAGTTGTCGAGAGCCCCACCCCTCAAAACACCCCCAACCAGTCAAACAGGTTACTCTTTCTTCCCTATTTCTCACCCCTGCTTTTCAACTGACATACTTCTGGTACATCCTCGTGGTTTAGCCCGACCAACACATGATCGCGGATTACCAAACTTGATAGCCACACGATTTTCAGCGCGGCAGTGCGCCATCCTGCTGGTCCCCGCACTGGCGCTCGCGGCCTGCTCCGGCGGCGATGACAAGGCCCAGGGCAAGGCGGGCCGCGGCGGCCAACCGGGCCAAGGCACGCCAACCGTCGGCTATGTCGTCGTCCAGCCGACCAGCGTCGCGATGACCACCGAACTCAGCGGCCGCACCACCGCGTTCGAAAGCTCGGACGTCCGTCCCCAGGTCACCGGCATCATCCGCCGGCGGTTCTTCACCGAGGGCACGCTCGTCAAAAAGGGCCAGCCGCTCTACGAGATCGACCCGCGCCTCTATCGCGCCGCCGCCAACGAAGCGCAGGCCAACCTGCAAAGCGCACGCGCCAACCAGCAGGCGCAGACCATCCTCGCACAGCGCTACAAGCCGCTCGCCGAGATGGAAGCGATCAGCAAGCAGGATTACACCAACGCGGTCGCCACCTCGCGCCAGGCCACCGCCTCGGTCGCGCAGACCCGCGCCGCGCTGGAGACGGCGCAGATCAACCTCAAGTTCACCACCGTCCCTGCACCGATCACGGGTCGTATCGGCCGCTCGCTGTTCACCGTCGGCGCGCTGGTCTCGGCGACGCAGACCGATCCGCTCGCGCAGATTCAGCGACTCGATCCGATGTTCGTCGACATCCAGCAATCCTCTGGCGATCTGCTCGCACTGCGGCGCTCGCTCGGCCAGAACGGCATCGTCGCGACCCGCGCCGAAGTCCGCCTCACGCTCGAGGACGGCAGCGAATATGGCGCGACCGGCAGCGTCGAGTTCGCCGAAGCGCTGGTCAATACCGAGACCGGCACCGTGACGTTGCGCGCCCGCTTCCCCAATCCGCAGGGACTGTTGCTGCCCGGCATGTTCGTCCAGGCCAAGTTCGCGCAGGCGATCAACCAGCGCGCGTTCCTCGTGCCGCAAGCGGGCGTGTCGCGCGATGCCAAGGGCAATGCGACGGTCTATGTCGTCGATTCGAACAACAAGGCGGTGCAGAAGAAGATCAAGGCGGACCGCACGCAAGGCGCGTTCTGGGTGGTCACCAGCGGGCTCAACCCCGGCGACAGGATCATCACGCAAGGGTTGTCGAAGATCGCCCCCAACCAGGGCGTGAAGCCGGTGCCGGAAAACACCGCGCAAAAGATCGAAGCGCCCAAGGATGACTCCTCCGGTGGCGACTCCAGCCAGAAAAAGGCCGGCTAAGCCCTTATGTTATCTCGTGTCTTTATCGATCGCCCGATCTTCGCCTGGGTGCTCGCGATCATCGTGATGCTCGGCGGCATCGGCGCGATCATGAGCCTGCCGATCGCGCAATATCCCGACGTCGCACCCCCGCAGGTGACCGTCCGCGCGACCTTCCCGGGCGCCAACGCGCAGACCATTCAGAACAGCGTCACGCAGGTCGTCGAGCAATCGCTGACCGGCATCGACGGGCTGATCTATTTCAGCTCGTCCTCATCGTCGCGGGGGTCGGTGACGATCACCGTGACGTTCGAGAAGGGCACCGATCCCGACATCGCGCAGGTCCAGGTCCAGAACCAGGTCCAGCAGACGCTCTCCCGCTTGCCGCAACAGGTCCAGCAGCAGGGCCTCGTGGTCCGCAAGTCGAACCCGGACAACCTCCTGATCGTCGGCGTCTATGACGAGACCGACAAGCTGACCAACCAGGACGTCTCGGACTATCTCGTCTCGAACCTGCAGGACCCGCTCGGCCGTATTCCGGGGATCGGCGACAGCAACGTGTTCGGCGCGCAATACGCGATGCGGATCTGGCTGAACCCGAACAAGCTCGCCAGCTACCAGCTGATCCCGAGCGACGTGACCACCGCGATCCAGGCGCAGAACACCGAAGTCGCCGCCGGCGAGCTCGGCGGGCAACCCCAGCCCGACACGCAGATGCTGAACGCGACCGTCACCGCGCAGTCGCGCCTCCAGACGCCCGAGCAGTTCGCCAATATCATCCTGAAGACCACCAACGACAGCGCGGTGGTCAAGCTGCGCGACGTCGCCCGGATCGAGTTGGGCGCGGAGAACTACAACGCGCGCAGCCGCGTCAACGCGCATCCCGGCGCCGGTATCGCGGTGCTGCTCGCGCCGGGCGCCGACGCGCTCAAGACCGCCGAGCTGGTCAAGGCGTTCGTCGCCAAGTCCGCCAAGAGCTTCCCGCCCGGCCTGAAATTCGCCTACGCCAACGACACCACCGACTTCATCAAGCTGTCGATCGACGAGGTCGTCAAGACGCTGATCGAGGCCGTCATCCTCGTCGTCATCGTCATGTTCGTGTTCCTGCAAAGCTGGCGCGCGACGCTGATCCCGACGATCGCGGTCCCGGTCGTGCTGCTCGGCACGTTCGGCGTGTTCTATCTCGCGGGCTTCTCGATCAACACGTTGACGCTGTTCGGGCTCGTGCTCGCGATCGGCCTGCTGGTCGACGACGCGATCGTCGTGGTCGAGAACGTCGAGCGCCTGATGGAGGAAAATCCCGAGATGACGCCTCGGGAGGCGACGATCGAATCGATGAACGAGATCACCGTCGCATTGGTCGCGATCGCGCTCGTGCTGTCGGCGGTGTTCCTGCCGATGGCGTTCTTCGGCGGCTCGACCGGCGTGATCTACCGCCAGTTCTCGCTGACGATGGTGTCGGCGATGGTCCTCTCGGTGCTGGTCGCGCTGATCCTCTCGCCCGCCCTCACCGCGACGCTGCTGAAGCAGAAAAAGAAGGACGCCGAGGGAAACCACGAGAAGAGCTGGGGCGAACGTAAATTCCCCAAGGTCGCGCACTTTTTCACGCGCGCTGGCGACAAGTTCAACAGCGGGTTCGAGAAGGGCACGCAGAAATACACCAGTGCCGTGCAATCGGTGATCGACCGCAAGTGGCTGTTCCTGCTGATCTACGCGGTGATCGTCGCGGTGCTCGCGGTGCTGTTCCTGCGGCTGCCGACGGGCTTCCTGCCGACCGAGGACCAGGGTTCTGGCATCGTCCAGTTCCAGCTTCCGGCGGGCGCCACGCAAGGCCGCACCTTCGCGCTGCAAAAGCAGATCGAGCAATATTACTTCACCAACGAGAAGGCCAACGTCCGCACGATGTTCACCGTCAGCGGCGGCGGCGGTGGTGGCGCGAGCGGCCAGAACACGGGCCAGGGCTTCGTCTCGTTCGCACCGTGGGAGGACCGCCACGGCAAGGAGAACACCGCCGAAGCGATCACCGGCCGCGCGTCGAAGGCGTTCGCCGGCTTCCGTGATGCGCAGGTCTATTCGCTCGTGCCACCAGCGGTTCGCGGTCTCGGCTCGTCGAACGGCTTCACGATGGAATTGCAGAACGCAGGCGGGCTCAGCCAGACCGAGTTCAGCGCCGCACGCGACAAGCTGCTCGCGCTCGCGCGTGCCGATTCGTCGCTGACCGCGATCCGCCTCACCGAACTGCCTGACGTCGCCACCTTGCGCGTCGATGCCGACCAGCAGAAGCTCTCCACGCTCGGCCTCACGCAGGCGAACGTGAACTCGACGCTGTCGACCGCCTGGGGTGGTCAGTACGTCAACGACTTCATCGACCGCGGCCGTGTGAAGCGAGTCTATGTCCAGGGCGACGCGCAGTTCCGCGCGCAGCCGTCGGACCTGAGCCAGTGGTTCGTGCGCGGATCGAACGGCCAGATGGCACCGTTCTCGTCGTTCGCGAAAACCAGCTGGGGCCAGGCACCGACGACGCTGTCGCGCTTCAACGGCATCGCCTCGTACGAGATCCAGGGTTCGGGTGCGACCGGCGTCAGCTCGGGCGATGCGATGAACCGGATCGCCGAGCTTGCCGGCCAGATCCCCGGGACGTCGGTCGCGTGGTCCGGCCTGTCGTATCAGGAACGCCTGTCCTCGGGTCAGGCGCCGATCCTCTACGGCCTGTCGCTGCTGGTCGTGTTCCTGTGCCTCGCCGCGCTGTACGAGAGCTGGTCGATCCCGATCGCGGTGCTGCTCGTCATCCCATTGGGCCTCGTCGGCGCGATCCTCGCGGTGACGCTGCGCGGGCTAATCAACGACGTGTATCTCCAGATCGGCCTGCTGACGACGATGGGCCTGGCCGCGAAGAACGCGATCCTGATGATCGAGTTCGCCGAGCAGGAGGAAAAGAAGGGCAAGCGCGTCATCGAGGCGGCCCTGTCCGCGGCGAAGATCCGGTTGCGCCCGATCCTGATGACGTCGTTCGCGTTCATCCTCGGCGTGTTGCCGCTGGCCCTTTCGACCGGTGCGGGCGCGAACAGTCGCATCGCGATCGGGACCGCGGTGGTCGGCGGCATGCTGACCGCGACGATCCTGGCGATTTTCTACATCCCGCTGTTCTTCGTCCTCGTCCGCCGCGGCGCACGTGACGGCATCGCCAAGCTGCGGGGCAAGCCGACCGGCTTCCAGGGCCATGACGACCACGGACCCGATGGCGATCACAACGAACCGCTCGGACCACCCGAACCACAGGGCCCTCACCGGCCGGAGCCCGCATGATGCGCTCGCTAGTCCTGATCCTCGCCGCCTCGACCGCGCTCGCCGGCTGCTCGCTCGCGCCAAAATATGCGCGCACTGAGCTTCCCGTCCCGCCGTCGCTCCCGGTCGGCGACGCGTATCTGCGCCAGTCGGAGGCGGCGCTTCCCGCGATCACCTACCGCGACGTCTTCAAGGATCCGCGGCTCCAGCAGATCATTGTCCAGGCGCTCGCGAACAACCGCGATCTCCGCGTCGCCGCCGCCAACATCGCCTCGACCCGCGCGCAGTACCGCATCCAGCGCGCCGACCTGTTGCCGCAGGTCGATGCCAGCGGCCGCTACACCTATTCGGGCGGTGGCAATGGCACCCGCAACACCGTTACGAGTGGCGGAACGGGCGGTACGGGAACAGGCGGGACCGGGACCGGGACCGGAACGGGCACTGGAACCGGGACCGGTACAGGCGGCACTGGAACAGGCACCGGCACCGGCACCGGCACCGGATCGGTCGTCAGTTCGTCTAGCTCGAACAGCGCCTTCTCGGTCGATCTCGGCACCACCGCGTTCGAGCTCGACCTGTTCGGCCGCATCCGCTCGCTGACCAGCGCCGCGCTCGATCGCTATTTCGCGACCGAAGCCGCCGCGCGCGCCACCCGCCTGACGCTGGTCGGCGACATTGCCGATGCATGGCTCACCTACGCGTCGGACCAGAGCCTGCTCAAGATCGCGCAGGACACGGTGACAAGTTCGCAGCGTAGCGTCACGCTGACCAACGCGCGGCTGCGCGGCGGCGTCGCGCCGCGCACCGATCTTCGCCAGGCACAGCAGATCCTGTTCACCGCGCAGTCCGACCTCGCACAACAGCGCACCGCGCTCGCGCAGGACGTCAACGCGCTGCAACTGCTCGTCGGCGCGCCGGTCGATGCCACCCTGTTGCCCGCCTCGATCGAACAGGCGCTGCCGACCGTCGCCACGCTGCCGGCCGGGCTCGACAGCAGCATCCTCCTGCGCCGTCCGGACGTCGTCGAATCCGAATACCAGCTCCGCGCCACCAATGCCGAGATCGGCGCAGCCCGCGCGGAACTGTTCCCGAAGATCTCGCTGACCGGCATCCTCGGGTTCGCCAGCACGTCGCTCACCTCGCTGTTCAGCGGCGGCGCGTTCAACTATTCGGTCGCGCCCTCGGTCAGCTACCCGATCTTCCGCGCCGGCGCCGGTATCGCCGGGGTCGCCTATTCGAAGGCGCAACGCGACGCCGCGCTTGCGACCTACGAAAAGACGATCCAGACCGCATTCCAGGAAACCGCCGATGCGCTGGCCCGCCAGGGCACGATCGCCGACCAGCTCAAGGCGAACCAGAACTTCTCCGAAGCGGCGCTGGACACGTATCGCCTGTCCGACGCGCGCTATCGCGGCGGGATCGACACCTTCCTCAACTCGCTCGACGCGCAACGCTCGCTCTACACCGCACAGCGTAACCTCGTCGCGACGCAACTCGTCGGCGCGAGCAACCGCGTGACGCTGTACCGGGTGCTGGGCGGCGATTCGACGCTGGAAGCCACCGCAGGCGGACCGCAACCGGTGACGATGAGTGGCGCGCCAAGGGCGGAGACGAACTGAGGCCGCCCAACCCGTCATCCCAGCGAAAGCTGGGATCTCCCGGTCAGGCGGGCGCCGCAACCCAAGCGGGATACCCCAGCTTTCGCTGGGGTGACGGACAAGAGTAGGTCGGCGCCGCAACTTCAAACACGCCGCTACCCCTCCACGACATCCGCTACCCATCCACAATCCGTCATCCCAGCGAAAGCTGGGATCTCCCTCTCAGGCGGGTGTCGCGACCCAAGCGGGATACCCCATCTTTCGCTGGGGTGACGTTGGAGGACAGGCGTCGATTCAACGCCGAGGACCACTTGCTCCATTGTTCTCCCGCGAGGGCGGGAGCCCAGTCTGGGTGCCCGCGTTCGCAGGGAAACATGGTTTGAACGTGCCGCTTGCTTGCTGTCGCTGAAACACCACCCCGGCGAAGGCCGGGGTGGTGCCTCAGACGGGCCCGTGCTCGGTATTGCCAGTCAGCGCCCCATAGTCCCTCGCCCGCTTCTGCGCCTCGACCCGCACCTCCAGCCACTGCGCCAATTCCGCCTTCGCATCGGCCAGCGCCCGGTGATCCGGCACCCGCCCGTTCCGCCGCTGCGACACCTCGCCGACCACCTCCCGCGCGAGAGCCTCGCGTGCCGCCGCCGGCTCGACATCCGCGAGGCACGCCCGCGCCGCCTCCAGTTGCGCCTCGTCGCTATCGCGCAACCGCAACACCCGGCGCGGCTGACCACCAGCCCGCAATAGCGTGCTCAACCATTTCCCATCCCAGGACGGCGCGCTCGCCAGCAGGTCGTGCCCCGCCAGCACCTCCACCATCCGCGCCGCAACCGCCCGGTGGTCCTCGCCCTCCTCCTCCAACACCCGCCGCTCGATCCCGTGGATCGCCTGCGCCGCCGGATCCCAGTCAGTCCACTCGGGCGCAGGCTTGATCAGATGACTCTCCGACGTACCATCCTCGAACACCCACGCCACCTCGATCGGGTAACTCTTCTTCCCCAGCGACGACGCTTCGAAATCGAGGAAGGCGAGCATCGCCTCAGCCGGTCGGGCTGGCGGCGTGGACGAGCTTGGGCTCCTTGATCGGCGACAGCGTCTGCTCCTGATCCGCCGAGATTCGACGCGACCGCACGAACGGCGGCAACGTCACCGGCCCACGCGTCTTCAGCGCCTCCAGCACGCCCTCCATCACGCGCAGGTCGGCAAGCCCCTCCTCCGCATCGGGCTCGGGATCGCGGTCCTCGAGGATGCAGTCGGAGAAATAGCGCATCTCGCCGCCGAACTGGTCGGTCGGCTTGAAGCTCTCATGGCTCTTCGTCTCGCCGATCGTCACGCGCTGTTCCATCGCGTCGCCGAAGCCATACGCCGGGTCCATGTGGATGCTGCCCTCGGTGCCCGAGATCGTCAGGCTATCGACGTTGTTCGCCGCATAAGAGACTGTGAACTGCGCGAGCCGATCACCGGGAAAGCGCAACGTCACAGCGAACGTGTCGTCGAGATCGCCCAGCCCCAGTTCGGGATGCCGCGTGGCGACCGCGGAAACCACTTCGGTCGGCTCCGCCCCGAACAGATAGCGCGTCGCATTGATCGGATACGGACCCATGTCGAACAGCGGCCCGGCGATGACGCCGTTCTTCACGCGGTGATTGGCAGGATCGACCTTCTGCGTGAAGCACGAGGTGAACGCGATCAGCTCGCCCAGTTCACCGGCCCGGATGCGCCGGATCGCATCGAGCGTCGACGGCTCGAAATGCAACCGGTACGCGGTCATTAGCTTCGCCGGCGACGCACGCTCGGCATCGCGGATTGCCTCGGCCTTCTCGACCGAAATTTCCAGCGGCTTCTCCGACAGGACATGGATGCCGGCCTTCAACGCGGGGATCGCGAACTCGGCATGCCGCCAGTTCGGCGTCCCGATATAAATCGCATCGATCAGCCCCGAGGCTAGAAGCTCGTCGAACTGGTCATAGCGATAGGTCGCCTCGACGCCGTATGTCTTGCCAAGCTCGCGTGCCTTGACCGGATCGTCGGTGACCAGCGCGGTAATCTCCGAGTTGCCGGTATGCGCGACGCCGGGCATCATCGATGCCTGCGAGATGTCGCCGAGCCCGACGATCGCATAACGGACCTTCTTCTTGCCCAGCCCGAGGGCGGACGTGATCGTGGAAACTGCGCTCATGGGGAATGCCTCGGTGGATAAGGGGTCACGCGCTCAACGCGACAGCAGGCATAGCTATCCCCGGATTTTTTGACGGACGACATTGGATCCCTGCCGAGCGGGTCCCGCCGCGGGCATACCGAACGCCTTGTTTCCGTGCGAAAAACGCTTTGGCGATTTACGCGAAAGAAACCACTTCGGGTAGAGTACCGCGTCACGCGAGTGTTCGGGCTTCGCGCGCCATATCTGGCATTTTGCCCCGCCAAGGTGACGAAGACCGCGATGTACGCCCCGCTTCCCTCCGCCGATCGCCGTGCGCAAGACCGGCCACCCCATCTCGCAATGCGCGGGCTGTTCGGGCTGGCCGCGGATATCGGCGATCAGGTGACCGACCTGTTCGTGCTGAAGCTCGCGCAGGTCGCCGCAGTCTGGCCATTTGCCCTGGCGATCCAGATCGTCACCTGCGGTCTGCTGATCTGCCTTGCCGCCGTCGGCGATGCCGCCGATCACGCATCGGTTGGCGCGATCATCGTGCATGGCGGCATTCTGACGCTAGCGTCGCTGCTGGTTTTCGTGACGGTCCGCGCTCCCGATACGGAGGCACTGGCGCCGCACCGACGCAACTGGATCGTCACCATATGTGCGGCGATCATGGGGGCCGCACTCACATCGTTGCTCTGGTCGGTCACATCGACGCCGGACGGCGCGATCCAGTTTGGCAGCGCGATCGCGGTCGCCGGGACGATCGGCATCACCGCGGTCAGCCTTCACCCGATTCGCGCAGCGATCCTCGGCGTCGGCACCGGCCTCGTGTTCGCGCTCGCGATCCTCGCCGGCTTCACCATTGCCGTCGCGATCGCGCTCCTGTTCTTCGGGTGCCTGATCGCCGCGACGGTCAGCCTCGCGCGGATCGATCACGCGCTCGAACTCGAGCGTGCGACCGCCTCCAACGAAGGCCGCGTCGCGGTCAAGATGATCGCCGAGTTCGAGGGCCATGGCGCCGGCTGGTTCTGGGAGGCGGATCGTCAGGGCCGCGTGACCTATCTGTCCGCCAAGGTCGCGCGCGACCTCGTCCCGTCGGGCGACGCGGTCGGCCAGATGCTGACCGATCTGTTCCGGATGGACAGCGACGCGCCCGGCACCGAACGCACGCTCGCCTTCCACATCTCGTCGAGAACCTCGTTCGCCGACTATTCGGTGTGCGCCGCGGCGCAGGATTGCGAGCGATGGTGGTCGATCTCGGGTCGGCCGATGGTCGACGATCTCGGTCGATTCCAGGGTTTCATCGGCTCGGGCAGCGATCTCACCGAAAAGCGCAAGTCGGAGGCGGAGATCACGCGGCTGGCGTTGTTCGACGGGCTGACCGGGCTCGCTAACCGCCAGCGGATGCGCGTCTCGCTCGACAAGACGCTCGCGCAGAATACCGGCCCCTACCGCGCGACATCGCTGTTCCTGATGGATCTCGATCGGTTCAAGGCGGTCAACGACACGCTTGGCCACCAGGCGGGCGACACGTTGCTGCAGCAGGTCGCACAACGGCTGCAACGCGGGGTCGGCCACGCTGGGCTGGTCGGGCGACTTGGCGGCGACGAGTTCAAGGTCGTGCTGCCGGGGATCGACAACCGCGATACGCTCGCGGTGCTCGCGCGCGACCTGATCGCGTCGTTGTCGCAGCCTTATTTCATCAGCGGTACCGCGGTTACGATCGGCTGCTCGATCGGCATCGCGATTGCGCCCAACGATGGCGATGACTCCGAGACGCTGGTCCGCAACGCCGATCTTGCGCTCTACGCCGCCAAGGGCGACGGGCGCGGCGTCCACCGGTTCTTCTCGGACGAGATGCTCGCAGGCGCACGGACGCGCAAACTGCTCGAAGACGATCTGCGGGTCGCCCTCGGGGAAGGCGCGTTCCATCTGTGCTACCAACCCGTCGTCAGCACCAAATCGGTGCGGATCGTTGGCTATGAAGCGCTGATCCGCTGGAACCACCCGACCCGGGGGCTCGTCTCGCCCGCCGACTTCATCCCCGTGGCGGAGGAATGCGGGCTGATCGAGGCGATCGGCGAATGGGTCCTGCGCACCGCGTGTTTGGAGGCGGCGCGCTGGCCCGACAGCATTCGCGTCGCGGTCAACGTCTCACCGATCCAGTTCGCCAACCCGGTCCTCCCCGCACTCGTGACCAGCGCACTCGCGCAGTCGGGGATCGCGCCGGGCCGGCTCGAGCTCGAGATCACCGAGGGCGTGTTCCTCGACGAGACGCGCTCGTCCGAACAGATGTTCAAGGCGCTGAAAGGCGTCGGCGTCCGGCTCGCGCTCGACGATTTCGGCACCGGCTATTCGTCGCTCGGCTATCTGCGCAACGCGCCGTTCGACAAGATCAAGATCGACCGGTCGTTCGTGAAGGGCGCCGCCGAACCCGGCAACCGCAACGCCGCGATCATCAAGGCGATCGTCACGCTCGCCGACACGCTCGGCATGGAGACCACTGCCGAGGGGGTGGAGGTGCAGGACGAGATCGACCTATTGCGCGATCTCGGGTGCAGCCACATCCAGGGCTATGTATATGGCCGTCCGGTCCGTGCCGAAGAGGCATTGCTGCAACTCGGCGGCGAGAATGGTGCAGCGACCGCAAGCGGCTTCAAGGTCAGCCGCGCGCCACGAACCAAGATGCTGCGCTCGGCGCGCATTCTGATCGGCGGGGTACGCGGCGACGTCCGCATCCGCGACATATCGACGTCGGGCGCGATGCTCGACGGGGTAAGGATCGACGGCAATCCCGACGGTGTCGAGATGCAGATCGAACTGATCGAGGACCAACTCACCCCCGCCCGCGTCCGCTGGGCGCGCGACGGCAAGGCCGGGATCGAATTCCACGAGGCGTTCAACCTGGAACGGCTGAACCAGGGACAGGCCTCGCGCATTCGGCGCGCAGGGTGAAGTAGGGTGAAGTAGGGTAAGCCGCGCGAAGGCGGGGCCCCAACTGGAAAGGTCGTCGTGACAGAGGACGGGGTTCGCTACCCCCCGTGCCCAAATCGGGTCCCGACCTTTACCGGGATGGGGGCCAAAGCGTCGACGACGCGCTCACCGCCAGCATGCGCAAAGGCCTCGAACTCGCCCATTCCGGGGAACCAACCCCCGCCCCCACCGTCTCTCCTCCATGGTACATCGCGCGTCCATCAAAGCCCTGGCCTTCGACGTTTTCGGCACCGTCGTCGATTGGCGTTCGGGCATCGCCCGCGAGGCAGCACCCTTCCTCGCGCGCTTGAACCGCGGCGATATCGACCCGCACCGCTTCGCCGATGGCTGGCGCAAACGCTATCAGCCGGCGCTGGAGGAAGTGCGCAGCGGTCGCCGTCCGTTCGTGATCCTCGACACGCTTCACCGCGAGGCACTGGAGGATCTGCTCCGTCATCACGCCATCGATCCCGCCACGCTCGACGAAGCCGCGCTCGTCGACCTCACGCATGCGTGGCACCGGCTCGATCCATGGCCCGATTCCGTCGAAGGCTTGACCCGACTCAAGGCCGCTTTCCCGATCGTCACGCTGAGCAACGGCAACATCGCGCTCATGCTGGAAATGGCCCGCCGCGCCGGTCTTCCCTGGGACGCGATCCTCGGCGCCGAAGTCAGTCGCATCTACAAGCCGCTCCCCGAATCCTACCTCGCCACCGCGCGTTTTCTCGGCATCGCTCCCGGCGAACTTTGCCTCGTCGCCGCGCACCACAGCGACCTCGCTGCGGCGCGCGCCGCCGGCCTGCAGACCGCCTATGTCGACCGCCCTCAGGAATATGGCGGCCGCTCCGCACCCGATGCGGATGCCGCGCAGGATTGGGACTATAGCGTCGACAGCCTGACGCGATTGGCCGACGAACTGTGCCGATGACCCGCCGACCTGCCTGCGAACCGGTAGAAACGTGCGACGCGTCGCCGTATCGAACGCACCCCGGAGTAAAATTCGGCCTGGCGTGCGACCCGGCAGGAATTTGAGATGACCCTACAGACGGCCGAGGCCGATTTCTTGACCGGCGGCGGCGAGATGGCCGAGATGATCCGCGCGCATGACTGGTCGACGTCTCCGTTGGGGCCGATCGAGCAATGGCCGCAATCGCTGCGGTCCATCGTCTCGCTGATGCTTGCATCGGAATTCGCGATGTGCGTCGCCTGGGGACCCAAACTCGGCTTCCTCTACAACGATCATTACGCGCGGATCCTCTACGACAAGCACCCCGCCGCGCTCGGCGGTCGGCTCGATGTCATATGGTCGGAACTCTGGTCGGACATCGGCCCGCTCGTCGACCGCGCTCTCGGCGGCAAGGCGTCGTTCTTCGAAAACCTGCCGCTGGTCACCAATCGCAAGGGCTATGACGAGCAGACCTGGTTCACCTTCTCCTATTCGCCGGTGCGCGACGAAAGCGGTGCGGTCGCCGGCATGTTCTGCTCAACCTACGAAAGCACCGAGCGAGTCCAGACCGAACGCGCACTACGCGACGAGCGCGAGCGAATGAGCCAGATGTTCGCGCAGGCGCCGACCTTCATGGCGATGTTGCGCGGCGCCGATCACCGGTTCGAACTGACCAATCCCGGCTATGACAAGCTGATCGGCCACCGCCCCGTGCTCGGTCGTACCGTCGCCGAGGCGCTCCCCGACGCGGTTGAACAAGGGTTTCTGGGCCTGCTCGACGGTGTGTTTACGACGGGCGAACCCTTCACCGCGTCGGGCATGCTGTATGCGGTCCAGGCCGAACCCGGCGGTCCGATTGACGATCGCTACGTCGATTTCGTCTATCAGCCGATCCGCGACGCTAACGGCGCGGTCGTCGGCATCTTCGTCGAGGGGGCGGACGTCACCGATCGCAAGATGCTCGAACGCGATCTGCAATCGCTCAATGCCGACCTCGAACAGCGCGTCCGCGATCGCACGCAGGAACTGGTCGAGGCACAGGAAGCCCTCCGCCAGGCACAGAAGATGGAGGCGGTCGGCCAACTCACCGGCGGTATCGCGCACGACTTCAACAATTTGTTGCAGGGCATCACCGGCAGCCTGGAGATCGTCCAGCGCCGCGTCGCGCAAGGCCGTGTGAGCGAACTGGACCGTTTCATCACCGGCGCCACCGCCGCCGCCAACCGCGCAGCCTCGCTCACGCATCGCCTGCTCGCCTTCTCGCGCCGCCAGCCGCTCGATCCGCGCCCGGTCAAGGTCAACCCGCTGATCGCCTCGCTGGAGGACCTGCTCCGCCGGACCATCGGCGAGCAGGTCGAGCTCAAGATGGTGCTCGCCGCCGGCCTTTGGACGACGCTGTGCGATCCCAACCAGCTCGAGAATTCGCTGCTCAACCTGGTCATCAACGCGCGCGATGCGATGCCGCATGGTGGCAAGCTGACGATCGAAACGGCCAACGCACTGCTCGATGATCATTTCATAGCCAGTCAGCGCGACGTCCGCCCGGGTAGCTATGTCTGCATCTGCGTCTCGGACACCGGCACTGGCATGTCTGCGGACACGATCGCCAAAGCGTTCGAGCCGTTCTTCACCACCAAGCCGATCGGCCAGGGCACCGGGCTCGGCCTGTCGATGATCTACGGCTTCGCGCGCCAGTCGGAAGGCTATGCGAGGATCTACAGCGAGGTCGGTCAGGGCACGACGATCAAGCTCTATCTCCCCCGCCATTACGGCGACGCGGAGCAGGACGAGGCGCTCCCCGGCCTGACGCAGGATCACGCCACCGACGCGGGTGAGGTCGTGCTGGTGGTCGAGGACGATACGGTCGTCCGGTCGCTGATCGTCGAGGTGCTCGGCGAGCTCGGCTATCAGGCGGTCGAGGCGCATGACGGCCCGACCGGTCTCGAACGGTTGCGGACGATGGACCGGATCGACCTGCTCGTCACCGATATCGGCCTACCGGGGTTGAACGGTCGCCAGGTCGCCGACGCCGGCCGGGCGATGCGCCCGGGGCTGCGCGTGCTGTTCATGACGGGGTATGCGGAAAACGCCGCGCTCGCGGCGGGCTTCCTGGAACCGGGCATGTCGATGATCACCAAGCCGTTCGCGATGGAGGCGCTGGCCACGCAGATCCGGACGATCATCGAGGGCTGAGCCAGCCCCCCATCCAATGCCACCACCCCGGCGAAGGCCGGGGCCCAAATGGAAAGGTCGCAGTAACGACGCGCACCGCTCCGTTGGCGACGTCCCCCAATTGGACCCCGGCCTCCGCCGGGGTGGTGTGGTGGTGGTGTGGGCGGGATCCCGAACAATTCCCGTTCCCCCGCGAAGGCGGGGGTCCAGGAATCACGCAGGACGACGCTCGCGGCTCCTGGGCCCCCGCCTCCGCGGGGGAACTAGAAACGGCGGAAGTCACTCAACCGCCCCCCCGCCCTGCGTTACAACCAAAGCAACATTTGCCACTTTGACCCCTGAAATAATTTTTCGTTCCCGCCCCGTTCCCTTGCACATCGCGAACCCCGCAGAACTCCACGCGTCGCGAATCCTCGGCTCGCTCAACCCGCTCACGAACACGACGAACCGAACCCCCGACACCCCCCGCACCCCCTTGCGTCTCATCGCGCTTTGGCACAATCTCTTGGGGTTGCGTTCGGGGGCGGACCCAATCGCTGGTAGAACAACCTTCGCATAGTCTTATGCGATATGACCGTAAGCGCGCCTTCCACCGCCGCGATGGTCACTTTTTGTTCTCCCGTTCGGGGCCGTCCGATGGTAGCATGGCGACATGACGCCGATTCGAACGAATACAGAACACTAGGAGCGGTTTCGATGGATTTCAGAGACAGCAGCCGGGATAGCGACATGACCACAGACACGATCGACCAAGCAGCCCCCACCATCGAAGCCGAGGCTCCGAAGGCCCCCCGCCAGGCGCAGGACAGTCATTCCGTGCGCGCACAGATCTACCCGGTCGAGGTCGATCACAGCCGCGACGCGCTGCTGACCGAATTCGGCAAGGACACGCTGAAGGATCGCTACCTGCTCCCGGGCGAGAGCTACCAGGACCTGTTCGTCCGCGTCGCCTCCGCGTACGCCGATGACGCCGGCCACGCGCAGCGTCTGTACGACGCGATCTCGAAGCTCTGGTTCATGCCCGCCACCCCCGTTCTCTCGAACGGCGGCACCGGCCGCGGCCTGCCGATCTCGTGCTACCTCAACTCGGTCCCCGACAGCCTCGGCGGAATCGTCGACACCTGGAACGAGAATGTCTGGCTCGCCTCGCGCGGCGGCGGCATCGGCACCTATTGGGGCAACGTCCGCGGCATCGGTGAGCCGGTCGGCCTTAACGGCAAGACCAGCGGCATCATTCCGTTCGTCCGCGTCATGGATTCGCTGACGCTCGCGATCAGCCAGGGTTCGCTGCGCCGTGGCTCGGCCGCGGTCTATCTCGACGTCTCGCACCCCGAGATCGAGGAATTCCTCGAAATCCGCAAACCCTCGGGCGATTTCAACCGCAAGGCGCTCAACCTTCACCACGGCGTGCTGATCACCGACGACTTCATGGAAGCCGTCCGCAATGGCGAGGAATGGCATCTCCGCTCGCCGAAGGACCAGGCGATCCGCGCCACCGTCGATGCGCGCTCGCTGTTCCAGAAGCTCGTCGAGACCCGCCTCCAGACCGGCGAGCCGTACATCGTCTTCGCCGATCACGTGAACAAGGCGATGCCCAAGCATCACCGCGAGCTCGGCCTCAAGGTCTCGACCTCGAACCTGTGCTCGGAGATCACGCTGCCGACCGGCAAGGATCACCTCGGCAACGAGCGTACCGCGGTCTGCTGCCTGTCGTCGCTGAACCTCGAGACCTGGGATCAGTGGAAGGACGAGAAGGGCCTGATTGAGGACGTCATGCGCTTCCTCGACAACGTCCTGCAGGATTACATCGACCGCCACGAACCCGGCATGGAACGCGCCGCCTACAGCGCGGGCCGCGAGCGGTCGGTCGGGCTCGGCGTGATGGGCTTCCACTCGTTCCTCCAGGCACGCGGCATCCCGTTCGAGGGCGCGATGGCGAAGTCGTGGAACCTGCGGATGTTCAAGCACATCAGCAGCCAGGCGAACGAAGCCTCGATGCAGCTCGCGATCGAGCGCGGCCCCTGCCCCGATGCCGCCGACGTCGGCGCGATGGAGCGGTTCAGCTGCAAGATGGCGATCGCGCCGACCGCGTCGATCTCGATCATCTGCGGCGGCACGTCGGCCTGCATCGAGCCGATCCCGGCGAACATCTACACGCACAAGACGCTGTCGGGCAGCTTCTCGATCAAGAACCCGTATCTCGAGAAGATGCTGAGCGAGAAGTCGAAGAACTCGGACGCGGTCTGGAACTCGATCCTCGAACAGGGCGGCTCAGTCCAGCATCTCGACTTCCTCTCGGTCGAGGAAAAGGACTGCTACAAGACGAGCTTCGAGATCGACCAGCGCTGGCTGCTCGAACTCGCCGCGGATCGCACGCCCTACATCGACCAGGCGCAGTCGCTGAACCTGTTCATCCCCGCCGACGTCGAGAAGTGGGACCTGCTCATGCTCCACTTCCGCGCGTGGGAGCTCGGCATCAAGTCGCTCTATTACCTGCGTTCGAAGTCGGTCCAGCGCGCGGGCTTCGCCGGCGGCGTCGAGGCGGACAACACGATCGACCTGCGCCAGATCGACGTCGAGTCGAAGGATTACGATGAGTGCCTTGCCTGCCAGTAAGGCCTCTCGGCGTTCAAGCGTGACCCCGGCCCGTGCATCACGGACCGGGGCGCGCCTGACGCAAAAAACCCCGGCCCGCACGAAGCGGACCGGGGCTCGGACTGGCTATGCGGCGCGTATCGAACGCACCGCGTTCGCGTCAGGCCTCTTCTTCGAACGTCACCGCCACGTCGGCGTTGGCCGAAAGCCGGACCTTGCCGTCCTCGATATCCGCGACCAGCCCGAGCGAGATGAAGTGATGATGCCCTTCATGGCTGCCCGTGCCCTCGACGACCTGCGCGCCCGAGTCCTTCTTGGTCAGCTTGATGCGGTTGCCTTCGACCTTGTCGACGGTGCCGACATGGACGCCGTCCGCGCCGATGACTTCGGCATGTTCCTGGATCTTGGTTGCATCGACCATGGTCGTTCTCCTGTTTGGGGTTCGGGTGCTGAACGCGCGCCGGGCGAGTTGGTCGCATGACGTATGGTTCAGCTATCATGTTCGTGGTCGCGGGCGTGCTCGGAATCGTCGGCACCGGGATGCTGCTCCGGTTGCGCAGCCCGAGCATCACCGAGCAACAGACCTACGCATTCCGCATGATCGGCATCATGCTCACCTCCGGCGCGATCGTCCTCGCGATGTCCGCCGCCGCGATGTGGCAGTGGAGCACGGAAACATGACCGCGTTCGTCGATTGTCCGTCACGCCGCCGCGGCCATCCCGCGCGCCTCCACGAGGAAGCCCCGACATGGAAAGCATAGCAAAGCTCATGATGGGCATCGGCGGCACGGTCGCCTTGCTCGGCGGCGTGGCGATCCTCGTCTTCGGCGACCGGATGCGCGAACGCGACGCGCAGGCCGGGCGCGTCAACGCCGCCTACCCCACGCGCGAAAGCCAGCACCGCACCGCCTTCATCATCGCCGCCATCGGCGCGATCGCTCTTATCCTTCTCTTCGTTTTTTAGTCCGAAAGGCTTACCCCATGTCCCTCCTTCACGCCTCCAAGCAGTACAAGCCGTTCGAATACCCCTGGGCGTTCGAGTTCTGGAAGCGCCAGCAGCAGCTCCACTGGCTCCCCGAGGAAGTGCCCTTGGGCGAGGATTGCCGCGATTGGGCGCAGAAGCTCAGCGATCACGAGCGCAACCTGCTCACGCAGATCTTCCGCTTCTTCACGCAGGCCGATGTCGAGGTGCAGGATTGCTACCACGAGAAATACGGCCGCGTGTTCAAGCCGACCGAGATCAAGATGATGCTGACCTCGTTCAGCAACATGGAGACGGTCCACATCGCCGCCTACAGCCATCTGCTCGACACCATCGGCATGCCCGAGAGCGAGTACGGCGCCTTCCTCGAATATGCCGAGATGAAGGAAAAGCATGATTACATGCAGCAGTTCACCGTCGACAACGACGAGGACATCGCGCGCACGCTGGCCATGTTCGGCGGCTTCACCGAGGGCGTCCAGCTGTTCGCGTCGTTCGCGATGCTGATGAACTTCCCGCGCTTCAACAAGATGAAGGGCATGGGCCAGATCGTCACCTGGTCGATCCGCGACGAGAGCCTCCACTGCGAGGGCATCATCAAGATGTTCCACACCTTCTGTCAGGAGCGCCAGTGCCTGACCAAGGCGGTCAAGGACGACATCGCCGACGTCTGCCAGACGACGATCCGCCTCGAGGACAATTTCATCGACCTCGCCTTCGAGATGGGCCCGGTCAACGGCATGACTCCCAAGGAGATCAAGAAGTACATCCGCTTCATCGCCGACTGGCGCATGACTCAACTCGGCCTGAAGCCGATCTACATGATCGACGAGCACCCGCTGCCCTGGCTCGCCCCGATGCTCAACGGCGTCGAGCACGCCAACTTCTTCGAACAGCGCGCCACCGAATATTCGAAGGCCGCGACCAAGGGCCAGTGGAACGACGTCTGGGACTCGTTCGACAAGCGCCAGACCGCGAAGAAGGGGCCTGCTGCGAATGTGGACCTGAGTGAGGTTCGGGACATGTTCAGCGACTCGGTTGCGGCTGAGTAAGTCGCATCGCGCGAGGGTTTAGCGAAGGCTAAACCCCGCCCTCGGCGGTGCGACCGGCCGGCGGCGCTATAGGCGCCGTCCGACGGCATGGGCTTTGCCCATGCCCGCGCTGATGTTCAAAGACGTCGAGCACCCCGACCTCTTCGAACAAAGTGCTGCCGGGTATTCGAAGGCGGCGACCAAGGGCGGGTCGAACGACGTTTGAAACTTCTTCGACAAGCGCCAGACCGCAAAGAAATCCCCAGCGGCAAAAGAGGATACTAGACAGCAAAGTGCCGATATGTTCTCTATTGCGGGCGTAGCAGCGAAATAAGGGAACACAAGGGTGGCGCTTCCAAAATCCTACTTAACTAGTACGAAGAATTTGGGCGCTATCTTCGAATCAATACAACAAGCAAAGGCTCCCGAGAGGTTTACCACGCGGTTTCTCGAGTCTTTGGAGTTCAAAAGTGCCGCGGACCGTTTAATAATCGGCGTACTAAAGTCACTTGGATTTTTAGACGATCAAGGCAGGCCAACGCAGCGCTATTTTAGCTTTTTGGATCAAACACAATCCGCGGCAATATTAGCCGATGCCGTTCGAGAGTCATATACGGATATATTTTCCGTAAATATTAATGCTCAGAATCTTACCAAGAGTGAATTAGTTAACAAGTTCAAGACCCTTTCTCAAGGAGGTTTTAGCGAATCTGTTTTGGATAAGATGGCAACGACCTTTCAGGCTTTGGTGAAGCTGTCTGATTTTTCGTCGTTGCCGAACGTTCAAGACGTTGCCGACAACGAAAACGCTGAAAGCGATCGCTCTACTCGTTATGATGAAGAGCCTATCGAACTACGTCAGAGGGCCAAGCCAAGAAACGATCGCAGCACTCACCAACCTGCAAGAAACCTAGGTGGCCTCCATTATAATATTCAAATAATATTGCCTGAGACGCGCGACCCTCAGGTGTATGATGCTCTATTTCGTAGCCTCAGCGAGCACCTTTTTGGATGAACGAAGGCGAACCTTACAGCTTCGTATTTCGAGGGCAGCTGACGGAGGCCGCCCTTGATCGAGCGGGGCGCCGAACCCGATATGATCTATCCGCGTCCGTTGAAGACCTACGGCAAACGCTTGGTATAAATGTTCTTGATGTAGACTACGTTGCCACTGCAGAGAAAATGTCATTCGTTTACATTGCGGTCGCGGCATTCGAAAATTCAGTTCGTGAATTGATTTCTAGAGTTTTAGCAGAAGCTGCGGGTGAAGGTTGGTGGGAGAACTGCGTTTCAGATCGAGTGAGGACTGCAGCAAAAAATCGGCAGGAGGCAGAGGAAAAGGTTCGATGGCATGTTCAACGTGGCGATGACCCGATAAGATTCACAATGCTTCCCAACCTGGCGGCAATTATCGAAAATAACTTCGACAATTTTGAACCATACCTCCCCAATGTTCCTTGGGTGAAGAGTGTATTCGAAGTGGTTGAGCGATCACGCAACGTAATAATGCATAGTGGCTCGCTTTCCGATCGGGATATGGCACGTCTGGGCTCTCTGATTCGAGATTGGAACTCTCAAGTATCGATATAACTTTCTGTCGTTCGAACAGAATTGAGCTTATCTCGTCCAATGCCCGTAATCTCGCTCTTCTTCGGGATCGTGATCCGGATGTATTTCGACGATCATCCGCCGCCGCATTTCCACGCCAGCTATCAGGGCTTCGAGGCGTTCGTGCGGATCATGGACGGCAAGATCATCCGCGGCAGCTTGCCCCGTAAGGCGGAACGGATCGTGCAGCAATGGGCTCTCGACCATACCCCCGAACTCATGGCAAACTGGCAGCGCGGCGTCGACCTGTTGCCGCTGGAGATGATCGCCGGTGCAGACCTTGATGATTAAACTCGTCCGCGTAACCGTAGAAGGTGACGACGCCCTGCAGCTCGTATTTTCGGATGGCGCTGCGGCGCTCTGGTCGGCCGCCGATCTCATCGCACGCGATACGGTCATGACGCGCCCTCTTGCCGACCCCGCCTACTTCGCCCGCGCCTTCATCGAGAGCGGCGCCCTCGCCTGGCCCAACGGGTTCGAATTGTCGGCCGACAGCCTTCATCGCCGGCTGGGACTGACGGACGAACAAGCCCTCTCCGCCGCCTGACGACCCATGACAATCGCCTCTAGATTGGCGACGGCATCGTCCTTCCAGACGATGCGCAACTAATCACCGACGCGGGGTCTGGGTCGAGGCTGGGGCGAACCCCATGACGATAGCCAGCGCTTGACTGCGTCGTGACTGATCAGCCGCCCGTTGCGCACGTCCGCATCCGCCCGTGCATCGGCATTAGCCTCCGCAGCTGGATCGCTCGTATCGAACAGGGCATCTTCGCGAGGCATCGACTCGAAGATATACCTCGACGGCAATCACGACCAGCGGCAGCTCACACCATCAACACCAAGGCGAGCGCTTGCCGCCACCATAACGGCGCGCGAGTCCGTGGCGGACCAGTACCGCCCCCAGCGATACCCCACCCCGCTCGACGATGCGCAGCTTCCGCCCGTAGCGGTCGACGTCGCGCCGGATCGGGGTCAGCGTGAAGGGTCCGGCGTTGAGCAGCGCCTGCATCTTCAGCGTCGCCACCTGCCCCAGACGCGCTTCGCGGGCGCAGCGCGGCGGGTGGGTCTCCGGCGTGTCGATGTCGGCGATGCGGATCTTGGTGCCCGCCATCCAGAACGTGTCGCCGTCGACCATGCAGTCGATCCGCTTGGCGTGGCCGCAGATCGTGAAGCGCGCGGAGACCGCCTTGCCGCCCGACAGCGCGGACGCTGCCGCCGCCACGGTCGTCGCCGCACTGGCGACACCCGCCGCAGTCGCCAGCGCGCCGGTGGCAGTCGTGGCGGCACCGGCCGTGGTCGCCGCTCCGGCAGCCGCGGCCGACGCCTCCGCCTTGGCCGCGTCCGCGCCCCAACCCCAGCCACCCGGCACGCGCAGATGCCCGGCAGGCCAGGCGATGCCGAACCCGGTCGGCCATTCGATCTTCAATCCGGGCGGCACCAGCGCCGCCCAGTCGATCTGGCGGATCACCGGCATCATCAGCCCGAGCAGCACGCCGTAGAACACCAGGCGGAGCTGCAGCAGGACTCCCGGCCTGGTACCGCGCGCCGAGCCCCCACGGCCACGCGTGGCGCCAGCGCGGTCGCCGCCGAGCAACCGCATGAAATCAAACACATACTCCATCATCGCTCGCGCCTACGCGCGCGCGCGCGGAAGTCACCTTGGCGCGACCCGGTCTTGCGGCGAGCGGAGTCGGAAACGAGGCGAACGCATCGTGAACATCGCGCAGGTCACGTCCTGGATGAATCGGACCAGCATTGCACCCGCTTGCGAACGCGCCAGATTTCGCTGTCCTACACGGGGCCGACATGCCCAGCTCGACGCATGCCAGCCCTCACTCCAGTCCAGCGCAGCGTGCACGCACCCCGCGATGCGTCCAGCATGCGCCCTCCTGCGACGATCGTGCGAGCGTCTGCACTTCCTATACTTCACTCGCCAACCCACTGGAAACGCCAGACACGCGAAGGGCGGAACGTGTCGCCACTTCCCGCCCTTACGCGCCCCCGCGCAACCTCCCGCGATTACCGTGCGAGCGTCTACACTTCCTATACTTCACTCGCCCGACACGCCGGAAACGCCAGACACGCGAAGGGCGGGAAATGGCCCTAGCCACTCCCCGCCCCCGTTACGCGTCCAGCTTGAATCTCTTGCGAGGCAAAAGCTTAGAAGTGCGTGATGATACCGAGCATCGGACGGAAGCTCTGCGCGTCGCCGAAGGTGTTGACCTCGGCGCGGATGCGGAAGCCTGCGTTGCCGGTGATGCCCTTCAGGCCGATGCTCTGCGGACCGACTTCTGCGCCGATGCCGTAGGTGATCGCGCTGTAGTCACGACCGGTGTCGCCACCGTTGGTCGAGCGTGCCGAGAAATGGTCGAAGTTGACCCACTGGTAGCCGACCTTGCCGTAGATCAGGCCGCTGTCGCCAGCGCGGAAGCCGAAGCGGCCTGCTGCGCCGTATTCCCAATCGATGTTGCCATCGATGCCCTTGATCACGTTGCCTTCTGCGCCGACGAAGACCGGGCCGAGCGGCACGTTCACGCCGAGCACGCCCTGGACCAGCGAGCCCGATGGCTTGTAGCCGCGACGGAGCGAGTTGTCGGCGTTCAGCGCCTGCGGGATGCCGTGGCCGCGCTCGTTGTCGAACTGCTCCCAACCACCCATGACGCCGAAGTACGGCTCGATGCCGAATGCCTTCGAGCCGTCCGGAGCTGCTGCTTCGCCGGGCTGTGCGCTGTTGTCGGTGGGGGCCGGTGCCGACATGTCCTGCGCGAAGGCGGGAACTGCGACCGTTGCGGCGGCGAGGGCGATTGCCAGGGAAAGCTTACGCATGCGTGTGACCTTATCTCGAGTGTTGCGTGGATCCCCGACTGCACGGTGCGTCGGTTCGGTCCAGGCAAGTCGAAACAGGCCGGCGGGCACATGGTTGCACAAAAAACGTCACATTCGGGGAACTGCCGGGGAACTGTTCGTCTGTGTTGCGTTACAGCAACGGTTCCTGTCAGTTACATGAACGAACGATGGCTTCACCGCGGCGAACTAGCCCGGAATACAGCGGAAAAGCGGCAAAAAGCAGCGGATGCCGGCATTAACGCTATCTGTTTATCAGTGGGTGACGATCGATGTGCAATGCAGCATCGATGGGGTTTTCACGTCTGTTCCGCAGCCGCTGGGCGGCGCTGTTCTGGTCCGCCGGTATCGTGTGGACGGCCTATGACGTGGCCAGCGACGCGCCGAAACCAGCCGCCGGAAATGCGGTTTCGAGCAATGTCGTGGAGGGGCAGACCGATGCGACGGGCGCTGCGTTCGATGCGCGGGACCTGGCGATCCTCGCCAACGCCACCGGTTAGCGGCGACGCGCCGATCGTTGGCGCGTCGCGGGTCGTTCAGGGTTTCGTGGGTTAGGGCTTCAGCGCGACGTCGTCGGCATCCTTGAGGTCCTCGTCGTCGTCGATGCTGCCATCGTCGAGTTCGTCCTGGACGTCATCCTCGTCCATGTCGTCTTCGTCCATCGTGACCGAGGCATCGCTCTCGCCGACCTCTTCGGAGTCCATCTTCGTCTCGTCGATCGACTCGTCGTCGATGTCGTCCTCGCCAAGGTCCGGATCGAGATCGGTCAGGATGACGCCATCGGTCGGGCCACTGCGCGTCGCCTCGAGGATCTCGGCGCGCTGGCTCTCGTCATAGCCCTCTTCGTCATAGCCGTCGTCGCCCGAACCGGCACTCGGCACCTGATGTCCGCCCATCGTCACACTCCCTCGTTCAGGACGCCCGCACGCTGCGGGCCTACCGGATGCGAACGGTGGACGTGCGCGGTGGTTCCTTCAAGCGCGCAACGGCGCCGTCGACGCAGGGCGGAACAGGCGCCCCCGCTCGGTGATCAGGATGGCGAGAAGCGCGGCGAGACCGGCAACCAGGAACCCGGCGACCAGCGGCACCGTCGTGCCATTGAACGCTTGCCCGATCAGCGCGCCGATCACCGCGCCGATCGTCACGCTCAGGAATCCCTGCACGCTCGATGCGGTGCCCGCGATCCGCCCCATATTCTCCATCGCCATCGCCGAGAAGTTCGACGTGGCAAGGCCGAAACACCCGAGCGTCAGCGCCTGGAAGATCGCGAAACTGACCAACGTCTCGAACCCGATCTCAATCGCGAACAGATGCACCAGCGACACCAGGATCAACACCGACAACGCGCCGTGGCTGATCAACCGCGTCCCCAGCCGCATCACGATCCGCGAGTTGAGCAGGTTGCACGCCGCCATCGTCACCGACGTCGTCGCGAAGATCAGCGCCAGCAAAGTCGGCTTGTGGAACACGTCCGCCATGATCTGCTGGATCGAATTGAGATACCCGTACAGCGCGCCCATCAACGCGGTCGACGCGAGCGTATAGCCAAGCGAATTACGATCGGCGACCGTCTGCCGCCAGTCGCTAAGGATGCGGCGCGGGGTAATCGGCAGAACGTTCTCGGGCGCCAGCGTCTCGGGCATCCGCAGATAGAACCACACCAGCACGCCCAGCGTCAGCACCGCCACGGTCCAGAAGATCGCGCGCCAGTCGCCGAACTGGAGCACCGTCCAGCCGAACGTCGGCGCGAGAATGGGGACGATCATGAACACCATGAACGCGATCGACATCACCCGCGCCATCGCCCGCCCGTGATAGCAGTCACGGACCAGCGCGATCGTCGCGACCCGCGCGGCGGCAATCACCGCACCGCCGAATGCGCGTGCGGCCAGCAACAGCGTGAAACTCCCCGCGGTCGCGCAGGCGACGTTGGCAATGATGTACAGGACGAGCGACCAGAGCAGCACGGTTCGCCGCCCGAACCGATCCGCGAGCGGCCCGTGGACGAGCTGCGCGACGCCGAAGCCGATCACGAACGCGGTCACGACGAACTGCCGCCCGTTCTCCGTCGCGACGCCGAGCGAGTCGCCGATCGCCGGCAGCGCGGGCAGCATCGAGTCGATGCCGAGCGCGGTGAGCGACATCAGCGAGGCGACGAGCGCGACGAACTCGACGAAACCGATCGGCGCGCCGCGCATCGCTGGCGCGTCGGATTGGGGATCCTGGGTCTGCATGATGCCTGCGCCTTTACCCGCTCGGCCGGTCTTGCGAAACCCGCTAACCGGCGCGGTTCGGAGATGATTGCGCGATACGCCGATGCCTCCTATCTGTATTATCATACCAATACACATCGGAGAAAGCCATGATCCGCCCGCTCCTGCTCGCCACCGTCAGCCTTGCCGGCGCACTCGCACTGTCCGCCTGCGATCGCTCGAACGAAGGCGCGTCGGTCTCGATCAACGCCGACGGCGGCAACGTCCTCGGCGCGATCAATGGCGAGACCGGCGAGATGAAGATCGACGTCCCCGGCTTCCAGGGCTCGGTGAAGCTGCCGAAGATCAAGATCGACACCGGCAATTTTGATCTCAACGGCGTGCGCCTGTATCCGGGGTCATCGATCAAGACGCTCAACATCGTCGGCGACGACAAGGCCGGCGGGTTGCGCGTAGCGTTCGCCAGCCCCGCCACCCCGACAATCGTCCGCGACTGGTTCGCCGAGCGGCTCGGCAAGGTCGGCTACCAGGTGCATCCCGAGGGCGCGAACCTGATCGGGACGACCGACGAAAACAAACCCTTCCGCCTCGAACTCGCCCCCGACGGCAAGGACAAGGCGACCGGCACGATCGTCATTAGCGGCTAATCTACATCCTCCCCCGCCAGGGGGAGGTGGCTGGCGCTTGGCAGACGGAGGGGGAGGTAAGAGCCACACCTGCCCCATGTTCTCCCCCTCCGTCACCTTCGGCGCCACCTCCCCCTGGCGGGGGAGGATCGTTCAAAATGTAAACCCACCCTAACCCAGGCATTTGGCACCACACCCACGATCCCCTATATCGGGCGTCCCCCAATTCGGACACGAACCTCATGCTCGACACCCCCGCCGCCCAGGTCCCGACGCTCAGCCTCGCTAGGCAGGACACCGACCCCGATGGCTTTGCCGCCGCGTTCGGCGAATCGTTCGAGCGGTACGGCTTCGCGATCGTCGCCGACCACGGCATCCCCGCCGACCTGATCGAGCGCGCCTGGGCCGAGACCAAGCTCCTGTTCGACCTCCCCGAGGACGAGAAGCGCGGCTACCACATCCCCGGCGGCGGCGGCGCGCGCGGCTACACGCCGTTCAAGACCGAGATCGCCAAGGACGCCAAGGTCGTCGACCTCAAGGAGTTCTGGCACGTCGGTCGCGAACTGCCCAAGGGGCATCGCTATGCGGACACGATGGCGCCGAACGTCTGGCCGACGCGCCCCGAGGGGTTCAAGCCGGTCTTCCTCGAACTGTTCGCCGCATTCGACCGCGCCGGCGACAAGCTCCTGTCCGCGATCGCGCGCCACCTGAAGCTCAAGCCCGACTGGTTCGACCCGGCGGTAAAGGACGGCAACAGCATCCTCCGCCTGCTCCATTACCCGCCGATACCCGCCGATGCGGAAGGCGTCCGTGCCGGCGCGCATGAGGACATCAACCTGATCACGCTGCTGCTCGGCGCCGAGGAAGCCGGCCTCGAACTGCTCGACCGAGCCACCGGACGCTGGCTGTCGATCAAGCCACCCGAGGGCGCGATGGTCGTCAACGTCGGCGACATGCTCCAGCGGCTGACCAACAACGTGCTGCCCTCGACCACGCACCGCGTCGTCAACCCGCCCCCCGAGCGCCGCGGTCACTCACGCTATTCGATGCCGTTCTTCCTGCACCCCGCGCCGGACTTCCTGATCGAGACGCTGCCGGGCACGATCACGCCGGACAACGCGAACCGCTATCCGACCCCGATCACGGCGCATGATTATCTGTACGAGCGGCTGGTCGAGATCGGGCTGATCAAGAAGTAGGTGAGCCATATCGATCCTCCCCCGCCAGGGGGAGGTGGCTGGCACTCGCCAGACGGAGGGGGAGGATAGAAAAACGTCTGTTCCGTACCCTCCCCCTCCGTCACCTTCGGCGCCACCTCCCCCTGGCGGGGGAGGATTGAGATAACGGGCACGCCCCAGACCTCCGCTTCCACCACACCTCCACCCCGGCGAAGGCCGGGGCCCAATGGGGGGACGGTTATAACGAAGCGCAGCGCGCCGTTACGACCACCTTCCAATTGGGCCCCGCCCTTCGCCGGGGTGGTGCCTCTCTCGGGACAGTGACGCGCCCCCATTCCCCCCACCGCTTTTCTCCCCACCTGATACCCAACAACCACGCTTCCGCCATTGGAGCCCGCCCCAGCATCCGCTAGACCGCGCGCGATGCCCCATCTCTATCTCGTCGACGGCTCCGGCTATATCTTCCGCGCCTATCACCGGCTGCCGCCGCTCACCAACAAGCATGGCGAGCCGGTCGGCGCGGTGTACGGCTATACGACGATGCTGTGGAAGCTCGCCGACGAGGTCCATGCGGCTGATGGCCCCACGCACATGGCAGTCATCCTCGACAAGTCGTCGAAGACGTTCCGCAACGATCTCTACGACAAGTACAAGGCGCAGCGCCCGCCCCCGCCCGAGGATCTCGTCCCGCAATTCCCGATGATCCGCGACGCCACGCGCGCGTTCAGCCTCCCTTGCATCGAGACCGAGGGCCTCGAAGCAGACGACATCATTGCCTGCTATTCCAAGGCGGCACTCGCGCAGGGCTGGGAAGTCACGATCGTGTCCTCGGACAAGGACCTGATGCAGCTGATCGAGCCCGGCCTCGACATGTACGACACGATGAACAACCGCCGGCTCGGCGCGGAGCACGTCGCGGAGAAATTCCACGGCGTCACGCCCGCACAGCTCGGCGACGTGCTCGCGCTGATGGGCGACAGCGTCGACAACGTCCCCGGCGTTCCCGGTGTCGGCCCCAAGACCGCGGCGAAGCTGATCCTCGAGCACGGCGATCTCGAATCCGTCCTCGCCGCCGCCGACGGCATGAAGAAGGGCAAGCTCCGCGATAACCTGATCGAGCATGCCGAGATGGCACGGCTGTCGAAGGTGCTCGTCACGCTCAAATGCGACGTCGCACTGCCCGAGCCGCTCGAGGATCTCGAACTCAAGGGCATCCCCGACGCCCCTCTGCGCGCGTTCCTGGAACATCACGGCTTCAAGTCGCTGATCGCCAAGCTCTCCGCGGTCGCCGAAGCTCCCGTCGCGGAACCGGCAAGCACCGCTGAGTTCGACGAGGACGAGCCCTGCAAGCACGACGACTACGAGACCGTCGTCGACGAAGCCGCACTCGATCGCTGGATCACCGTGGCGAAACACCAAGGCTGGATCGCGATCGACACCGAGACCACCGGCATCGACGCGACGCGCGCGGACCTCGTCGGGGTGAGCATGGCGCTGCATCCGAACCTCGCCTGCTACGTACCTATCGCGCATGGCGGCACGGATTTGCTCGCGGAAAACCCGGTCCAGCTCGATCGTGCGCTCGTGCTCGCCAAACTGAAGCCGTTGCTGGAGGATCCGAGCATCCTGAAGATCGGCCACAACCTCAAATACGACATGATCGTCCTCGGCCGCGCCTACGCCTCCACCGGCGGCGTAAACATCGCGCCGTTCGACGACACGATCGTGATGAGCTTCGATCTCGACGCTGGCCTGCACGGCCACGGCATGGACGAACTCGCCGCCACGCACCTCTCGCACAGCTGCATCGCGTTCAAGGACGTCGTCGGCACCGGCAAGACACAGCGGACCTTCAACGAAATCGACCTCAAGGCCGCCACGCGCTACGCCGCCGAGGATGCCGACGTGACGCTTCGTCTCTGGCGCCGGTTCAAGCGCCGCCTCCCCGCGGAAGGCTCGACGCGCGTGTACGAGATGGTCGACCGCCCGCTCGTCCCCGTCATCGCGCAGATGGAGATGCATGGGATCAAGGTCGACGCCGCCAAACTGTCGAAGCTGTCGACCGAGTTCGCCGGCCAGATGGCGAGCCTGGAAACCGAAATCCACGCGCTCGCCGGCGCGCCGTTCACGATCGGCAGCCCCAAGCAACTGGGCGACGTGCTGTTCGAGAAGATGGGCATCAAGGGCGGGCGGAAGGGCAAGTCCGGCGTCTATTCGACCGACGTCAACGAACTCGAACGGATCGCGGCCGACAAGGACTCGCCCGGCGCCGTGATCGCGCGGAAAGTGCTCGACTGGCGCCAGCTGTCGAAGCTCAAATCCACCTACACCGACGCGTTGCAGGCGCAGATCAACCCGGCGACGAGCCGCGTCCACACGTCCTACTCGCTGACCGGCGCGCAGACCGGCCGGCTGTCGTCGACCGACCCGAACCTCCAGAACATCCCGATCCGCACCGAGATCGGTCGCCAGATCCGCGACGCGTTCGTGGCCGAGCCCGGCAACGTCATCCTCGCGGCCGATTACTCGCAGATCGAGCTGCGGCTGGCCGCGCACATGGCGAACGTCCCCGCGCTGAAGGCCGCGTTCGCCAACGGCGACGACATCCACTCGCTGACCGCACAGGAACTGTTCGGCGAGGTCAACCGAGACACCCGCGGCCGCGCGAAGACGATCAACTTCGCGATCCTCTACGGCATCTCGCGCTGGGGCCTCGCCGGTCGCCTCGACGTGTCGGCGGACGAGGCCCAAGCAATGATCGACCGCTATTTCGATCGTTTCCCCGGCATCTCGAACTACATCGTCGAGACCACAGAGAGCGTACGCGCGAGCGGTTTCACAACCACGCTGTTCGGCCGAAAGACCCACTTCCCGCGCATCCGCTCGAAGATCCAGCACGAACGTCAGGGCGCGGAACGCGCCGCGATCAACGCGCCGATCCAGGGGACGAGCGCCGACATCATCAAGCGCGCGATGGTGCGGATGGGGCCGGCGTTGCTCGAAGCGGGGCTGCCGAACGTCCGCATGCTCCTCCAGGTCCACGACGAACTCGTGTTCGAACTGCCGGAAGGTGACGTCGCCGCGGCCAAGCCCGTGATCGAGCAGGTCATGGCGAACGCCGCGCAACCCGCGGTGACGCTCGACGTCCCACTCGGCATCGAAATTGGCACCGGCCTGAGCTGGGGCGCAGCACATTGAGCCAGCCCCCCCCGTCATGCCGGGCTTGTTCCGGCATCCACCGTGCCGCGTACTCGCCGGCCTATGAGTGCGCGGAGCCGTGGACCCCGGAACTAGTCCGGGGTGACGGAGGCTATTGGCGGTGACCGAGGCCACGCAGGATATCGACACGCTCGCCAAAGGCGGTCGGACCAACATCGCCGGCTTCGTCCTCCGCCTCGCCGCGCGCATCCCGTTCCTGTTCATCGCCGGCCGCATCTACGGCCCTGACCTCGTCGGCCGCTTCGCGATCGCCGTCGTGGTGGTCGAACTCGCCGCGTTGCTCGCCACGCTCGGCCTGAAACGCGGTCTCGCGCAGGCGCTCAGCAGCGCGGATCGCCCGCACGCGTGCGTCGTCTGGGACGCGATGGCGGTTGCGTTCGTCGCCTCCCTCATCGCCAGCGCAGTCCTCTGCACCTTCCCGCAGATCATGTATCCGAACAGCGCGATCACCGGGCTCGACCGGTTCCTGCCGCTGATCATCGTCGCGATCGCCTGGTCGGACGTCAGCCTCGCCGCGCTCGCCTACCGCCTCAACGTCAAGGCCGCCGTCACCGCCCGCGCAGTCGTCGAGCCCTGGACGATATCGATCGCCGCCTGGGCGTTCTCGTATTTCACGATCCGCGACGGCCTTGTGCTCAGCTACGTCGCGTCGATGACCGCGGCACTGATCGCCAGCCTCGTGCCGTTCCTGCGCAGCTACGGCATCCCGCGCGGCTGGTCGCCACAGCTCCGCCCGCTCTACGCGCTCGCGCGCGCCAACGTGCCGCTCGCCGGCGCCGACATCCTCGAATGGGGCAGCCGCAACGTCGACCGCTTCATCCTCGGCGTGATGTTCGAGCCCAAGGTTGTCGGCATCTACTACATGGCGCAACAGGTCGCGTCCCTGCCGCAGAAGCTCAAGACCAGCTTCGACCCGATCCTCGGCCCCGTCATCACCCACAGCCTGGCGATCAACGACCGTGCCGCGATCGCCAACCAGGTCCGCCAGGTCGCGTTCTGGATCATGGCCGCGCAAGGCGGGCTCGCGCTGATGGGCTCGATCCCCGGCGAAGCGGTGATGGGCGTGGTCGGGCCGCAGTTCGTCGCCGGCACCGCCGCGCTCTCCTTCCTGCTGACGGCGGAAGTGCTGGCCTCGACCGGCGCCGTCAGCGAATCCGCGCTCGTCTACATCGCCCGCCACCGAAATCTGATGATCTCCGCGGCGATGCTCGCGTTCCAGGTCGGGCTCAGCTTCGCGCTGATCTTCACGATCCGGGCGCTAGGCTACCCCGTCAACTATCAGGCGGCCGGCCCGGCGATCGCGCTCATGCTCTCGGTTGGCCTCACCTCGATCATCAAGTCGAAGCTGCTCGGCCATCTGCTCGGCGCCAACGTGTCGCCGTGGCGCTGGCCGCTGGTCTGGGCCGCGCTCGCCGCGATCGTCGTCGGGGCCGGGTTCACCGCGCTCCCCAAGCGCTACGAATGGGTCGAACTCGCGATCGGCGAACCCGCGATCGCCGCGACCTATCTCTACATCCTGTGGAAATACGCGTTCGGCCCCGCCGACCGCGCGCTGTTCGCCAAGAAACCCAAGGCCGATGACGCCGCCCTGCCCAACGCTGGTGCGCCGGTCGCCTAGAGCATCCCGTAGAGCAGCGTGCCGTTCAGCCCGATGATCACCGCGGCGATCACCCAGGCGAGGATCTTCAGCCAGGCCGGGCTGACTAGGTCGCCCATGATCGTGCGGTCGCCCGTGAACTTGACGAGCGGTACGACTGCGAACGGCAGCTGCAGGCTGAGCACGACCTGGCTGAGCACCAGCAGCTTTGTTGCGCCCGCATCGCCCGACGCACCGACCACTAACACCGCGGGGACGATCGCGAGCGCCCGTGTTACCAGCCGCCGCGCCCAGACCGGCATGCGCAGGTTGAGAAAGCCCTCCATCACGATCTGACCGGCGAGCGTGCCCGTCACTGTCGAGTTCTGTCCCGACGCGAGCAGCGCGACCGCGAACAACACGCTCGCCGCGCCCATCCCCAGCATCGGTGCGAGCAGTTGGTACGCCTGGTCGATCTCGGCGACGTCGGTGCGCCCTGCAACGTGGAAGGTCGCTGCCGCCAAAATCAGGATCGCCGCGTTGATGAAGAAGGCGAGTCCCAGCGCCACGGTGCCGTCGATCGTCGCCATCGTGATCGCGTCGCGCTTGCCCGCGGCGTCCTTGGCGAAGGCGCGAGTCTGGACGATCGACGAATGGAGGTACAGGTTGTGCGGCATCACGGTCGCGCCGAGGATGCCGATCGCGATGTAGAGCATCGCCGGGTTGGTGACGATCTGCGTCGTCGGGACGAGACCTCCGAGCACGCCCGCCCATTCGGGCCGCGCGAGGAACAGTTCGAAGATGAAGCAACCGGCGATGATCACGAGCAGCGCGACGACGAACGCCTCGAGCTTGCGGAACCCGAAGCGTTGCAGCGCGAGGATCAGGAACACGTCGAGCGCGGTGAGGACGACGCCGTAGACGAGCGGCAGGCCGAACAGCAGTTTCAGCGCGATCGCCGTGCCGAGCACTTCGGCTAGGTCGCACGCGATGATCGCGATCTCGCACAGGAACCAGAGCGCGACCGAGACCGGCTTCGAATAATGCGCGCGGCAGGCCTGGGCGAGGTCTAGCCCTGCGACGATGCCGAGGCGCGCGGAGAGCGCTTGCAGCACCATCGCCATCAGGTTCGACAGCAGGACGACGGACAGCAACGTGTAACCAAACGCGGAGCCGCCGGCGATGTCGGTCGCCCAGTTGCCGGGGTCCATATAGCCGACTGCGACGAGATAGCCGGGGCCCACGAACGCGAACAGGCGACGCCAGAACGACGCGCCTTCGGGGACGACGACGGTGCGGTGACTCTCGGCGAGCGAGTTGGCGAAGCCGGACGCGGGGAGATTGGGGGCTGACATCGGGGGGTGCTTTGCCGGAACGAGGGGTAGGGAACAAGCGCCTGCGTCCTGAAGCTGCCAGAGCTGGCCTACCCCCGCCTCCCGTCCCCCCGCCAAATCCGTCACCCCAGCGAAAGCTGGGGTATTTCGGTTGGCGGGTGTCACGACTTGAACGGGGAGATCCCAGGTTTCGCTGGGATGTCGGGCGGGGTGTGGTGGGGTGGGCGGGGTGGAACGCAAGGAATATATGGGAAGCGTCCCCCCTTCCTTCCAGGGAGGGAGTAGGAGGTCAGATGACCTTCATGTCCGCCTGGTAATGATGCCACGCGAAGATCGCCGCCGCGCCGCGGTGCGGGCGCCACGCCTCCGCTACCTCACGCGTCAGTTTCTCGCTCGGGCGGGTCTCGTGGCCAAGGATCCGTCCGACCTCGATTTGGATCGCGAGGTCGCCCGCCGGCCAGATATCCGTCCGCCCTTCCGCGAACAGCAGGTAGATCTCCGCCGACCAGCGACCGATCCCCTTCACGCGGACCAGCGCGGCGATCGCCTCCTCGTCATCCTCGGGCAGGTTGGTGAGGTCGAGCCGGCCGCTCGTCACCTCGTCGGCGAGGCTGCGCGCATAGCCAAGCTTCTGGCGGGAGAGACCGGCGCTCTTCAGCAACTCGTCGCTGGCGGCGGCGATCTTCGCCGGGTCGCCTGCGCCACCGACCACCGCGTCGAGCTTGTTCCAGACCGCCGCCGCCGAGGCGACGCTCACCTGCTGCCCGACGATCGTCCGCAGCAACGTCGCAAAGCCGCGCTCGCTGATCCGCGGCGCGGGGTGGCCCGCATTGCCGACCGCGACCGCGAACGCCGGTTCGATTTCGCACAATGCCGCCATCGCGGTTTCGAGTTGCTCTGCGCTCAGGCCCATGATGCTTGATCCCTGGCTCGCGCAACGGCATGAACGCACGAAGATTTTTCGGAGAATGACATGCCCAAGCTTATCGTCGTGACGCGCGAAGGGGAAGAACGCGAGATCATCGGCGAGGCGGGGCTTTCGGTGATGGAAGTCATCCGCGACGCCGGGATCGACGAGATCCTGGCGCTGTGCGGCGGCTGCTGCTCGTGCGCCACCTGCCACGTCCATGTCGACCCGGACTTTGCGGCCAAACTGAAGCCGATGGGGCCGGACGAGGACGACTTGCTCGATTCGACGAGTGATCGGGATGAGTTTTCACGCCTGTCGTGCCAGATCGAGCTGACCGAGGGCTTGGATGGTTTGAAGGTAAGAATCGCCGCGGAGGACTGATTCCCTCGCCCCTGCGGGGAGAGGGAGGGAGGAGCCGTAGGCGACGGAAGGGTGAGGGGCTGTTGGGCTGAACCGTCCCGAGCCTCAAGCCCCTCTCCCTTCCCACCGCAAGTGCGGCGGGCCCCTTCCATCTCCCCGTAGGGGCGAGGGAGTTCAGGTCACCGTGTCGTTATCGCGTAGAGCGCGATCGCCGCGGCGTTGGACACGTTGAGGCTCTCCACCTTCTCCGAGATCGGCAGTTTTGCCAGCTCGTCGCAATGCTGCTCGGTATTCTGCCGCATGCCCTCGCCCTCGGCGCCGAGCACGATTGCGATCCGCTGCGTCCCCATCGCTTCCGACAGCGTCTGCGTCGCGTGGCCGGTCAGCCCGATCCGCCAGAACCCCGCCGCCGCAATCTCTTCCAGAGCGCGCGCGAGGTTCACGACCCGGATCCAAGGCACGCTCTCAAGCGCCCCAGACGCAGCCCGCGCGATCGTCCCCGATTCCGGCGGCGCATTGCGATCCGGCGTGATGATCCCCAGCGCATCGAACGCCGCCGCCGAGCGAAGAATCGCGCCGACGTTATGCGGATCTGTCACGCCGTCGAGGATCACAAGCGGGCGATTGTCGTCCTTGCCGTGCTCGAGCAGGTCGGCCAGCCACATGTCCTCGAGCGGCTCGACTTCGATCACCACGCCCTGGTGCGGCGCGTCGCCCGGCACCAGCCGCGCCAGATCCATCGCCTCGGCATAGGTCACCGGCACGTCGGCGGGCAGGTCGAACCCGGCCAGCGCCTCGCGCGTGCCGAGGATTTTGCGCACCGTGCGCTCCGGATTGGCGAGCGCCGCCCCTACCGCGTGCTTGCCCCAGAAGCGGGGGCGGCCTGCCGGTGCCTTGCTCGGCCTGTGTCCCTTGCGTGCCATATTCGCTCTCTATCGTGTCTGTGTATGCCGCGTCCTTGTCGGCATTCCGCGCCCGCGGCAACTATGAACCACGAAACTTCGCAAAACCTGCGTTGACACACCGAGCGCGCTTCGCCATTGAGCCGCCTCGCTTGAAAGAGCGGCGCTTGCAAAAGCGGCCTGGACAGGTGGCCGAGTGGTTAAAGGCAGCAGACTGTAAATCTGCCGGAGTTTCTCCTACGTAGGTTCGAACCCTACCCTGTCCACCACCGCCCCAGCGCGGTGATGGATCATCCCAATTCAAAGCATTGATCGGCAACATTCTTTTCCTGCACGGGAAGCAAGTCCGCGTGACATCGGCTCGCGGACGGCTAGGATCGCCGCGACCGTAACGATTTCGGAAGCCGCGTGACCTCAGATCCTGCCGTACAGCCGCCCGTTCAAGCACCCGTCATCCAGGATCTGGCCGACTCGATTCTAGACACGCTCGTCCACCGCATCGGCAAGGACGCGCAGGCCGCACGCTCCCATGACTGGCTCGCCGCGACGATCCTGACCGTCCGCAACGACATCGTCGAACGCTGGATGGCGTCGACCAAGGCGGCGCACGCGGCCGGCGCCAAGCGCGTCTATTATCTCAGCCTCGAATTTCTGATCGGCCGGCTGCTGCGCGACGCGGTAACCAACCTCCAGCGCAACGACGAGGTCACGCAGGCGCTGAAGCTCCACGGCGTCGACCTCGCCGAACTCGAAGAGATCGAACCCGACGCGGCACTCGGCAATGGCGGCCTCGGCCGGCTCGCCGCCTGCTTCATGGAAAGCATGGCGAGCCTCGCGCTGCCCGCTTACGGCTACGGCATCCGCTACGTGAACGGCATGTTCCGCCAGCGGATCGACGATGGCTGGCAGGTCGAGATGCCGGAGAACTGGCTCGCGCACGGTAACCCCTGGGAGTTCGAACGCCGCGAGAGCGCGTACTTTATCGGCTTCGGCGGCGAGGTCACCGCGAGCGACAGCGGACAGGTGCATTGGCGACCTAACGAAGCCGTCGAAGCGACGGCAGTCGACACCCCCGTCGTCGGCTGGCGCGGCAAACACGTCAACACGCTCCGTCTGTGGACCGCCCGCGCGTTCGATCCGATCAAGCTCGACCGCTTCAACGCCGGCGATTTCACCGGTGCGCTCGCCGACCAGACGCGCGCCGAAACGCTGACCCGCGTCCTCTACCCCAACGACTCCACCGCAGCCGGCCAGGAACTGCGCCTGCGCCAGGAGTATTTCTTCTCGTCCGCGTCGATCCAGGACATCGTCCGCCGCCACATCCAGTATTTCGGCGACATCCGCACGCTGCCCGACAAGGCCGCGATCCAGCTCAACGACACGCATCCCGCGGTGTCGGTCGCCGAACTCATGCGGCTGCTGATCGACCACCACGAATTCGCGTTCGACGAGGCGTGGAAGATCACGCGCGCCACCTTTGGCTACACCAACCACACGCTGCTGCCCGAGGCGCTGGAGAGCTGGCCGCTGCCGCTGTTCGAACGCCTGCTCCCGCGGCACATGCAGATCGTCTACGCGATCAACGCCAAGCTGCTGCGGGAAGCGCGCGGCACCGAGGGGATCGACGACCGCGCGATCTCGGCGATCAGCCTTATCGACGAGGGCGGCGAGCGGCGCGTGCGGATGGCGAACCTCGCCTTTGCCGGGTCGCACAGCGTCAATGGCGTCGCCGCGCTGCATACGCAGCTGATGAAGAAGACGGTCTTCGCCGATCTGCACAAGCTGTATCCGACGCGGATCAACAACAAGACGAATGGCATCACGCCGCGCCGCTGGCTCCAGCAGTGCAACCCCGGCCTGACCGCGCTGATCCGCGATGCGATCGGCGACGGCTTCCTCGACGATGCGGAAAAGCTGGTCGGTCTGGATGTTTTCGCCGACGATTCCGGTTTCAGGGAGCGCTTTTCGAGCGTGAAGCGTTCGAACAAGGTGGCACTGGCTAATCACATCAAGGAAACGATGGGGCTCCGCGTCGATCCCGACGCGCTGTTCGACGTCCAGATCAAGCGCATCCACGAGTATAAGCGCCAGCTGCTCAACATCATCGAGACGGTCGCGCTCTACGACCAGATCCGCAGCCATCCCGAGCGAGACTGGACCCCGAGGGTCAAGCTGTTCGCGGGCAAGGCGGCGTCGAGCTATCACAACGCCAAACTCGTCATCAAGCTGGCGAACGACGTCGCGCGCAGGATCAACGCGGACCCATCAGTCGGTGGCCTGCTCAAGGTGGCGTTCCTGCCCAATTACAACGTGTCGCTGGCGGAGAAGATCATCCCCGCCGCCGATCTCAGCGAACAGATCTCGACCGCCGGCCTCGAGGCGTCGGGCACCGGCAACATGAAGTTCGCGATGAACGGCGCGCTGACGATCGGCACGCTCGACGGCGCGAACATCGAGATCAAGGACCGCGTCGGCGACGACAACATCTTCATCTTCGGCATGACCGCGGACGAGGTCGAGGCGAAGCGCGCCAACGGCTATGATCCGCGCAGTGTCATCGACGGCTCGAACGAACTCCGCCAGGCGGTCTCCGCGATCGCGTCCGGCGTGTTCTCGCCCGACGACAAGACGCGCTACGCCGGCTTGATGGGCGGGCTGTACGACGGCGACTGGTTCATGCTCGCCGCCGACTTCGACAGCTATGCCACCGCCCAGCGCGCGGTCGACACCCGCTGGAACGACCGCGACGCGTGGGTCGCGTCGACCGTCCGCAACGTCGCGCGCGTCGGCTGGTTCTCGTCCGACCGCACGATCCGCGAGTACGCGCGCGAGATCTGGACGGTGATGTGAAGCCACCCGAAGGCGCCATCGTTGCCCTGCTGGAAGGGCGTCATGACGATCCGTTCTCGCTGCTCGGCGTCCACAGCGGCCCGACCGGCGTGTTCGCGCGCGTCTGGCTGCCCGGCGCGGACACGGCCAAGGCGCACGCACTCGACGGCACCGCGCTCGGCACTCTCCCCCGCATCGACGATCGCGGCCTGTTCGAGGGTCCGATCGAGGGCACGCAACAGCCGGTGAAATACCATGCCGAGGCGGGCGAAACCTCGTGGTGGGTCACCGACCCCTACAGCTTCGGCCCCGTACTAGGCCCGATCGACGACCTGCTGATGGCGGAGGGCACGCACCGCCGTCTTCACGACAAGATGGGCGCGCACCTGATCGAGCATGAGGGCGCGCACGGCGTCCACTTCGCGCTCTGGGCCCCTAATGCGCAGCGCGTGTCGGTGGTCGGCGACTTCAACGACTGGGACGGCCGCCGCCACGCGATGCGCAAGCGCGGCGACGTCGGCGTGTGGGAGATCTTCATCCCCGACATCGCCGAATATCGCGCCTACAAGTTCGAGATCGTCGGCCCCGACGGCCAGTTGCAGCCGCTCAAGGCCGACCCGTTCGCGTTCGCGGCCGAACTCCGCCCCGCCAACGCCTCGATCACGCGAAAGCTGGCGCACGACTGGGCCGACACCGATCATCGGAAACATTGGGCCTCGGTCGATCCACGCCGCGTGCCGATCAGCATCTACGAGGTCCACGCCGGATCATGGGACCGCGACGCCGACGGCTGGTTCCTGACTTGGGACGCGCTCGCCGATCGCCTGATCCCGTACGTGGTCGAGATGGGCTTCACGCACATCGAATTCCTGCCGATCAGCGAACATCCGTACGACCCGAGCTGGGGCTACCAGACCACCGGTCTCTACGCGCCCTCCGCCCGCTTCGGCGACGTCGATGGCTTCGCGCGGTTCGTCGACGGCGCGCATCTGGCCGGGATCGGCGTGCTGCTCGACTGGGTCCCCGCGCATTTCCCGACCGACGCGTTCGGGCTCGCCAAGTTCGACGGCACCGCGCTGTACGAACACGAAGATCCGCGGCTCGGCTTCCACCCCGACTGGAACACCGCGATCTACAATTTCGGCCGGCGCGAAGTCGCGTCGTTTCTCGTCAACAACGCGCTGTTCTGGGCGGAGCGCTATCACATCGACGGCCTGCGCGTGGATGCGGTCGCGTCGATGCTGTACCGCGATTACTCGCGCAAGAGCGGCGAATGGATCCCCAACGAGGACGGCGGCCGCGAGAATTGGGAGGCTGTCGCGTTCCTCCGCGACATGAACCGCGAAATCTACGGCCAGCACCCCGGCGTCTTCACGATCGCCGAGGAATCGACCTCGTGGCCCGGCGTTTCCGCACCCGTCAGCGACGACGGCAAGAGCGGCGGCTTGGGGTTCGGGTTCAAGTGGAACATGGGCTTCATGCACGACACGCTCCAGTACATGGCGCGCGATCCGCTGCATCGGAAGCACCATCACGGCGAGATCAATTTCGGTCTCGTCTATGCGTTCAGCGAGAATTTCGTCCTGCCCTTGAGCCATGACGAAGTGGTCCACGGCAAGGGCTCGCTGCTGACCAAGATGCCCGGCGACGACTGGCAGCAATTCGCCAATCTGCGCGCCTATTACGCGTTCATGTGGGGCTATCCGGGCAAGAAGTTGCTCTTCATGGGGCAGGAATTCGCGCAGCGCCGCGAATGGTCCGAGGACCGCGCGCTCGACTGGGACCTGCGCAACGCGCGCAGCCACGAGGGCATCCGCAACCTCGTCCGCGACCTGAACACCGTCTACCGCGAGAAGCCGGCGCTGCACGCGCGCGACTGCGAGGCGGAGGGCTTCGAATGGCTGATCGCCGACGACGCCGCCAATTCGGTGTTCGCATGGTTGCGCAAGGCCCCCGGCGCAAAGCCGGTCGCGATCATCGCCAACATGACGCCGATCGCCCGCGCGCCGTACCGCATACCGCTGCCGATCGACGGCCGCTGGTGCGAGATCATCAACAGCGACGCGCACGACTATTGGGGCAGCGGCCTCGGCAATCTCGGCGGCGTCGTCGCGAAAGACGGCGCGGCCTGGGTCACGCTGCCCCCGCTGGCGACGATCATGCTCGAATACGAAGGCTGATCGAGTTCGAAGACCGATCCGGCGCAACGACGGAACAACCGGCGGGTGACGGCGCGTTATACTGCTGAATATTAGGGAGAGACTGACATGGTGGAACGGCGGGGACAGCCATTGGCACGCGACGCGATGGCGTATGTGCTGGCCGGCGGCCGCGGCAGTCGCCTGATGGAGCTGACCGATACGCGCGCGAAACCCGCGGTGTATTTCGGCGGCAAGGCGCGCATCATCGATTTCGCGCTGTCCAACGCGATCAACTCGGGCATCCGCCGGATCGGCGTCGCGACGCAGTACAAGGCGCATTCGCTGATCCGCCATCTCCAGAGCGGCTGGAACTTCCTGCGCTCGGAACGCAACGAGAGCTTCGACATCCTGCCCGCCTCGCAGCGGATCAGCGAGTTCCAATGGTACGAGGGGACCGCCGACGCGGTCTACCAGAACATCGACATCATCGAGAGCCACGCGCCCGAATACATGGTCATCCTCGCGGGCGACCACATCTACAAGATGGATTACGAGCTGATTCTGCAACAGCATTGCGAGACCGGCGCGGACGTCACCATCGCCTGCCTCGAAGTGCCGCGGATGGAGGCGGTCGGCTTCGGCGTGATGGCCGTCGATGAGCACGACAACGTCACCGCGTTCGTCGAGAAGCCCGCCGATCCGCCCGCGATCCCCGGCAACCCGGACATCGCGCTGGCGTCGATGGGGATCTACGTCTTCCATACCAAATTGCTGTTCGACGAACTGCGCCGCGATGCCGAGACGCCCGGTTCCTCGCGCGATTTCGGCAAGGACATCATCCCGTACCTCGTCAAGCACGGCAAGGCGGTCGCGCACCGCTTCTCCGACAGCTGTGTCCGCTCGGGCAGCGAAGTCGACGCCTATTGGCGCGACGTCGGCACGGTCGACGCCTATTGGGAGGCGAACATCGACCTCACCGACGTCGTGCCCAAGCTCGACCTTTACGACCGCAGCTGGCCGCTCTGGACCTATTCGGAGGTCACCCCGCCGGCGAAGTTCGTCCATGCCGACGATGGTCGTCGGGGTGAGGCGGTGTCCTCGCTGGTGTCGGGGGACTGCATCATCTCCGGCTCGTCGATCCACCGCAGCCTAATCTTCACCGGCACGCGCGCGCACAGCTATTCGATGCTGGATCAGGCGGTGATCCTCCCCCACTGCGTGATCGGTCGCGGTGCGCGGTTGTCGAAGGTCGTCGTTGATCGTGGCGTGGAGATCCCCGACGGTCTGGTAGTAGGCGAGGACGCCGAGTCCGACGCCCAACGCTTCCGCCGCACGGACAGCGGCGTGACGCTCGTAACCAAATCCATGATCGACCGGCTAATCGCGTGATGACCAACGCAAATCCTCCCCGGCACGGGGAGGGGGACCATGCATCGCATGGTGGATGGGGGCTTCCACCAGCGGTACGGTGGCGGCGAGCCCCCTCCACCATTCGCCAGTGGCGAACGGTCCCCCTCCCCGTGCCGGGGAGGATTTGATGCGCGTCCTCTCCGTCGCTTCCGAAGCCTATCCTCTCATAAAGACCGGCGGTCTCGCAGACGTCGTCGGCGCCCTGCCGGCCGCGCTCGCGCCGCATGGCGTGGCGCTCACCACCTTCCTCCCCGGCTACCCTGCGCTCGCCGCCGTCACGAAGCGCGCAAAAGTCGTCCACCGCTACACCGATCTCCTCGGCACCGAAGCCCGCATCCTGAAAGCAAAAATCGGCGACCACCCGCTCCTAGTCCTCGACGCCCCCGCGCTCTTCGCACGCGGCGGCGGCCCGTACGGCGACGCAACCGGCGCGGACTGGCCCGACAACTGGCGCCGCTTCGCCGCGTTCAGCCGCGCCGCCGCCGACCTCGCCTCGGGAGTCGTCCCCGGCTACGCGTTCGACATCCTCCACGCGCACGACTGGCAGGCGGCGATGGCCCCCGCCTATCTCCGCTACGCCCCCGGCCCGGCCAAGCCCGCCAAGACGGTCGTCACAATCCACAACATCGCGTTCCAGGGGCGCTACGGCTACGACATCTTCGCCGACCTCGCGCTGCCTGACATCGCCTTCGCGCTCGACGGCGTCGAATATTATGGCGGTGTCGGCTATCTCAAGGCCGGGCTCGAAGCCGCCAACGCGATCACCACCGTCAGCCCGACTTACGCCGCAGAAATTCGCCGCCCCGAATTTGGGATGGGCCTAGAAGGGCTGATCAACGACCGCGCCAGCCGCGTAACCGGCATCGTCAACGGCATCGACCCCGCCGTCTGGAACCCCGAAACCGATGCGGCCCTTCCCGCCCGCTACACCGCCCGCACGCTCGCCCGCCGCCGCACCAACAAGCGCGCGATCGAAACCCTGTTCGGCCTCGATACCGAAGATGGTCCGCTCTTCACCGTCGTCAGCCGCCTTACCGGGCAGAAGGGCATGGACGTACTCGCCGGCGCACTCGACGAACTCGTCGCGCTCGGCGGCCGTCTTGCTCTGCTCGGCTCGGGCAACATCGAACTCGAACACGCCTTCCTCGCCGCTGCCGAACGCCACCCCGGCCGGATCGGCGTCCGCATAGGCTATGACGAGCCCGTCTCGCACCTGCTGCAAGGCGGCGCCGACGCGATCCTGATCCCATCGCGGTTCGAACCGTGCGGCCTGACGCAGCTCTACGGCCTCGCTTACGGCTGCATCCCCGTGGTCGCGCGGACCGGCGGACTCGCAGACACCGTGATCGACGCCAACGAAGCCGCGATCGCCGCGGGCGTCGCCACGGGCGTCCAGCATGACGGCGTCACGCCCGAAGCGCTGAGTCACGCGCTGCGCCGAACGATGGCCCTCTATGCACGCCCCGATCGCTGGTCCATGTTGCAGCGCAACGCGATGCGCGCGGACTTCTCGTGGGACGAGAGCGGTCGCCGCTACGCAGACCTTTACGCAAGCCTGACGGGGACCGCATGATCCGCACCGTATCGACCACGCCGTACACCGACCAGAAGCCCGGCACCTCGGGCCTGCGCAAGAAGGTGAAGGTGTTCCAGCAGCCAAACTACGCCGAAAACTTCGTCCAGAGCGTGTTCGACGTGGTCGCGGACAAGGCCGGCGCGACGCTGGTCATTGGTGGCGATGGTCGCTTCCTCAACCGCGAGGTCATCCAGGTCGCGATCCGCATGGCAGCGGCCAACGGCTTCGGCCGCGTCATCGTGGGCCGCGGCGGCATCCTGTCGACCCCCGCCGCCAGCCACATGATTCGCAAGCGTGGCGCGATCGGCGGCCTCGTCCTCTCCGCCAGCCACAACCCAGGCGGCCCCGACGAGGATTTCGGGATCAAGTACAACATCGCCAACGGCGGCCCCGCCCCTGAGTCCGTGACCGACGCGATCAACGCGCGCACGCTCGAGATCGACCGCTGGCTGACCGTCGATGCCGACGACATCGACCTCGACACCGACGACGAAGTCATGGTCGGCGATATGCCCGTCGAGGTCGTCGACCCTGTCGAGGATTACGCCGCGCTCATGGAAACGCTGTTCGACTTCGACGTGATCCGCGCCGCAAAACTGACGATGGCATTCGATGCGATGAGCGCGGTTACCGGACCGTACGCGACCGAGATCCTCGAACGCCGCCTCGGCTTCGCGCCCGGCACCGTCCGAAACGGCGAGCCTCTCCCCGATTTCGGCGGCCACCACCCCGATCCCAACCTCGTCCACGCGCACGCCCTGTACGAGACAATGATGGCCCCCGACGCACCCGATTTCGGCGCGGCTTCGGACGGCGACGGCGACCGCAACCTGATCATCGGCAAGCACCGCTTCGTCACCCCTTCGGACAGCCTCGCGATGCTGGCCGCCAACGCGCACCTCGCGCCGGGCTATGCAGGCGGGCTCAAGGGCATCGCCCGCTCGATGCCGACCAGCGCCGCCGCCGACCGCGTGGCCGAAGCGCTCGGAATCCCGGCCTACGAGACCCCGACCGGCTGGAAATTCTTCGGCAACCTGCTCGACGCCGGCATGGCGACGATCTGCGGCGAGGAAAGCGCGGGCACCGGCTCGGATCACGTCCGCGAGAAGGACGGGCTGTGGGCAGTCCTCTTGTGGCTCAACATCCTCGCGGTCCGCGGCGACAGCGTCGACACGATCGCCCGCGATCACTGGGCGAAGTTCGGCCGCAACTACTATGCCCGCCACGATTACGAAGGCGTCGAGACCCCGCGCGCCGACGCGCTGATGGCGGCCCTGCGCGCGAGCCTGGCCACCCTCCCCGGCCAGCAGTTCGGCGACCTCACCGTCGAGACCGCGGACGAGTTCGCCTATACCGACCCGACCGACGGCTCGATCAGCCGAAATCAGGGCGTCCGCGTACTCTTCGAGGGCGGCAGCCGCGTCGTGTTCCGCCTGTCGGGCACCGGCACCACCGGCGCGACCTTGCGCGTCTATCTCGAACGCTACGAACCCGTCGGCGGCGATCTCGACCGCGATACCGGCGAGATGCTCGCCAGCATCGTCGCCGCCGCGGAGTCGATCGCGGGGATCGCCCAGCACACCGGCCGCACCGCGCCCGACGTCGTCACCTGATCCGCAACGGCTGATAGCATGACGACAAGACGCCGCCGCAGCGCACTCTACATGCCCGCCTCGAACGCCCGCGCCATCGCTAAGGCGCGGACGCTCGATTGCGACGTCGTCATCCTCGATCTGGAAGACGCCGTCGCGCCCGACGAAAAGACCGCAGCACGCGACCGCGTGGTCGAGGCGGTCCGCGAAGGCGGTTTCGGTTCGCGCAAACTCGTAGTGCGCGTCAACGGCCTCGGGACGCCCTGGTACGCGGACGACGTCGCGGCAGTGCGCGAGATCGGTGTCGGCGCGGTGCTCGTTCCCAAGGTGTCGTACCCCGCCGATCTCGAGACCGTTCGTGCATCGCTTGGCGAAGATGGCCCGCCGATCTGGGCGATGATCGAGACCTGTGCCGCGATCCTGTCGCTGCCGACCTTGTCCCAAGCCGCATCAGCTACGCGACTGACGGCGCTGGTCGCCGGCACCAACGATCTTGCCAAGGAGATGCGGTGTCGTCTCGGGCCGGATCGCACGCCGCTGATGCCCGCGCTCACAGCAACCGTCATAGCCGCGCGGGCGGCTGGGATCGTCGCGCTGGACGGCGTTTGTAACGCGCTCGACGATGCGCAGGGCTTCGCCGCCGAGTGCGCGCAGGGCGCGATGCTGGGCTTCGATGGCAAGACGCTGATCCACCCGTCGCAGATCGAGGCGGCGAACGCGGGTTTCGCTCCTAGCAAGGAGGAGTTGGCAAGGGCACACCTGATCGTCGCCACGTTCGCCAAGCCGGAGAATGCCGACAAGGGCGCGATCCGACTGGATGGCCAGATGGTCGAGCGGCTGCATCTGGCCGAGGCGGAAGCGATGCTAGCAGATTGAGGCAGACTTTGATCCTCCCCTGCAAGGGGAGGTGGCAGTCCGCAGGACTGACGGGGTATCGCGCTATCGAAAGGGTGTCACTCCTCCGTCTGGCAAGCGCCAGCCACCTCCCCTTGCAGGGGAGGATCGAAGACTTGGTTAGCCGTTTGCCTTCTTCCGTCGGGTGTCCCAACCCTTCTTCGCCGCAGCAGACTTCGCCGCATCGCTACGCCCCGCCGCTTGCTTCCCACCACTGCGCGCAGACGCCTGCGTATCGGGCTTGCCGCGCCCTGAGCCGGACTTGTTGCCCCCGCCTGAATCCTTGTTCACCGTCGCCCAGGCACGCGCCTCAGCCTCGGACTCGGGGACACCCTTCGCCTCATAGCCATCCGCAATATGCGCAGCCTTGCGCTTCTGCTTATCCGTATACGCATCCTTGTCGCCCTGTGGCATTGCAGCTCTCCTCATCAGAGAGCATCAACGCTCAGGCCAACGTGGCGTTCATCGGCCGATCCAGTCCGCCACTTCGGTCGCGACCTGGTTCGCCGCCTGGTTGATCCCGGCCGCCGCCGACGTCGCATCGATCGCCGACACCGGCACGCGCGCCTCGAAGCGGCGCTTCTCGACCGACGTCTTGCCCGCGCGGGTCAGCGATGCGTCGAACGTTACGACCGCCTGTCGCGTCGTCGCATCCAGCCCGAACGACCGCAACTCGCCACCAAGCAATCCACCTGGATCGCCAATCGACTGCGCAGTCGACAGCACGACCAGCCCAGTCCGCGACGCAACCGTATCCGACACGAGCCGCGCGAACAGGCGAGCCGGCGGCTCCGCCCACTGCGCATCGGTCACGTACGCGATCGACGTCGGCGTGGCCTGCACCGGCACGCGCGCGGTCGCGAGCGACTGCGGCACGACCGGCACCTGAATCGTGATCGACTTAGCGGTCGCCGAATCCTGGTTCTGGCCAACCGGCACCGACGAAGAGCTCGTTAGCGTCAGCAGCGTGGGGGGCGGTTTCGCGCCGAAGCTGATGCACCCGGCGAGTGGCAGCATCGCGATCAGGATGAGCGGTGTCTTCATGGCGTGCCTCACTTACCCTTGTAATCCGGGAGCTTCTGCTGCCCGATCAGCGAACTCGCACCCTGCTGGTCGACCTTCTCGGCGACCGACGACAATGCCGCGGCAGTCGTCCGAAGGTCGTGGACCAGACGGTTGGCCTCGGGAATCGTCGTCTTCGAGAACGCCTGCAAGCCCGGCCGCGCATCGCCGATCGCGGCGTTGAGCGTCTCGGCGCTCTGCTGCGCAGACGTGATCGCCTTGTTCAGGTTCGCCATCGCCGGCTTCACGTCCTCGGACAGGACGCCGTTGGTCGTCTTGGCGAGCACGCCAAACTGCTGCGCGGCATCGCCCGCCTGCTGGATCGCGACGCGGGTCTGCGCGAGCGTCGCGGCGATCTCGGGGCCACGATCGGCGAGCGCATCGGTCAGACGGTTGGTGTTCTCGAGAATGCCCGCGATCGACGCCTGGTTACGGTCGGTCAGCAACCCGGTCAGCCGCTCGGTCAGCGTCGACAGGCGCTCTAGCAACTGCGGTGCCGAGTTCAGGATCGCGCCGAGTCCGCCCTGCTTGGTCGGGATGACCGGCACGCCGTACGGGCAAGGCTGGCCATTGACGTCGGGGCACGCGACCGGCGGTGCACCTTTCCGCGCGCCATCTAGCGAGACCTGACTGACGCCGGTGAAGCCGACGCCCGAGATCGACGCGGTCGTGCCCTGCAGCACCGGCGTCTCGTCGTTGACGCTGATCCGGACGCGGACGAACTGCGGATCGTTCTTCCACAGCGAGATCGTCTTCACCTGTCCAGACGGCACGCCCGAGAACACGACGGCAGAGCCGCGCGCAAGCCCGTCGACGGACTGGCGGAAGAAGATGTCGTATTCCTTCTCTTCCTTGCCGCCCAGCCGCGCGATCCACACGGTGAACAGTGCCAGCAGCGCCAGCAGGATCAGCACGACGGCGCCGACTAGGACGTGGTTCGAACGGGTTTCCATCAGCGCGTCCTTGCTTCTTTCTCGGCGTATGTCGCGTCGGCGTCGTCCGGCGCGGACTGCTTGGACTGGACTTCGGTAGGGTGTTGGGCTGCTTGCTCGTCGGCGCGCTCGTGCGCCTCCTGCGTCGCGACCGCGGCACGGCCGCGGGGCCCCTTGAAATATTCTTCGATCCACGGGTGATCGAGCGCGATGAGCTCGTCGATCGTGCCGACCGCGATGACCTTCTTGTCGGCAAGCACCGCGACCCGGTCGCAGATCGCATACAGCGTATCGAGATCGTGCGTGATCAGGAACACGGTCAGCCCCAGCGTCTTCTGCAACGACTGGGTCAGCCCGTCGAACGCCGCCGCCCCGATCGGATCGAGCCCCGCGGTCGGCTCGTCGAGGAACAGCAGTTCGGGATCGAGCGCGAGCGCACGGGCGAGGCCCGCACGCTTCTTCATGCCGCCCGAAAGCTCGGCGGGAAACTTGTTCGCGGCGTCGGCAGGCAAACCCGTCATCACCACCTTGTACGACGCGATTTCCGCGAGCAGCGCCGGCGACAGGTCCGGATAGAATTCGCGCAACGGCACTTCGACGTTCTCGGCCACCGTCAGCGTCGAGAACAGCGCGCCGCCCTGGAACAGCACGCCCCAACGCTTGCGGATTTCGGTCGCCTCGGTCTCTTCGCGACCGATGTTCGGCTCGCCAAAGACAGTGACCTCGCCCGCGACCGGAGTCTGAAGGCCGATGATCGAGCGCATCAGCACCGACTTGCCCGTCCCCGAGCCGCCGACGACGCCAAGGATCTCGCCGCGCCGCACGTCAAGGTCGAGCCCCTCATGCACCACGGAATCGCCGAACGCGTTCTTCAGCCCCTTCACAGAGATGATGATATCGTCTTGCTTGCGGGGCATCAGTCCCAACCCAACCACGTGAAGAACACCGCGAAGAATGCGTCAAGCACGATCACCAGGAAGATGCCCTGGACGACCGCCGACGTGGTGCGCAGGCCGACCTGCTCGGCGTCCGATTCGACCTGCATCCCCTGGAAACAGCCGGCGATCGCGATGATCGCGCCGAAGACGGGCGCCTTGATCAGCGAGATATAGAGATCGGTGATCGGCACGACTTCACGGATACGCGCGATGAAGGTGACCGGCGGAATGCCGAGCTGGACCCAGCAGAGCAGCCCGCCGCCGATGATCGCGATCACCGAGGCGTAGAAGCCGAGCAGCGGCATCATCACGATCGCGGCGAGCACGCGGGGCAGCACCAGCGCCTCCATCGGCGACACGCCGATCGTCCGCATCGCATCGATCTCTTCGGTCAGCTTCATCGTGCCGAGCTGTGCGGCAAACGCGGAGCCGGAGCGGCCGGCGACCATGATCGCGGTCATCAACAGGCCGAGTTCGCGGATCGTCAAGCGGCCGACGAGGTTGATCGTGAACACCTCGGCACCGAACTGGCGGAGCTGGACCGCACCCTGCTGCGCGATGACCATGCCGATCAGGAAGCTCATCAGCCCGACGATGCCGAGCGCGGCGACGCCGACCACCTCGAACCGCTGGACCACCGCGTTGAAGCGGAAGCGGCGCGGATGGCGGATGACGCTGCCGAACGCGATCGTGGTCGCGCCGAGAAACCCGAGCAGGCCGAGCATGGTCTTGCCCGACAGGACGATTGCATCGCCGATCTCGCCGAGCACGCGGCTGGCCGCGTTGACCTTGGCGGGCCTGGCGGCGAGCGGCTGATCGGAAGCGACGACCTGGTCGAACAGCGCCTGGTCGTTGGCATCGAGCCCGTCGATCGTCGCATCGTTGCGCGCCGCGAAGCGGTGGACGACCCAGGCGCCGATCGTGTCGATCCGGTCGACCCCGCTCAGGTCGACATGCTTCACCGAAGCCGCGTCGATCGCCTCGAGCCGATCGGGCAGATTGCCGATCTTTGCGAGCGACAGATCGCCGGTAAAGCGAAGCGTGCCGGTATCGGCACCGTCCTGCTGAAAATCGGCCATCGCGCTCATCGGGGGCACCTTTGCGGCAAAGTGACTGGATCGGCAAGATGAATGCGGCGTAAGTCGCGACGATGACCGAATTGCCTTCCGCCGCCCCGTCCGTCCGCCTCGCGATCTACGACATGGACAAGACGATCACGCACGCGCCGACCTGGACGCCGTTCCTGCTCCACACCGCGAAGAAAGGCGGCGCGCCGTGGCGGCTGGCGCTCGTCCCGTTCGCCGGAGTCGCCGCGCTCGGCTATGTCGGCAAGCTGATCAGCCGCGGCCGGCTCAAATACCTGATGCAGCGGATGATGCTCGGCAAGCGCATGACGCCCGCCGAAGAACGCCGCGCGGCCGAAGCCTTCGCCGACCGCGTGATGCGCGACGGCGTGTTCGCGAGCGCCCGCGCGCAGATCGAGGCAGACCGCGCCGCCGGATACCGGCTGGTGATGGCGACCGCGTCGTACCGATTCTACGTCGAGGCGATCGCGCGGCGACTGGGCTTCGACGCGGTGATCGGCACCGAGAGCCTGCGCGATCGCGACGGCGTGCTGCTCGCCGGCATCGAAGGCGAGAATTGCTACGGCCCGGCAAAACTGCGCATGATCCAGGCCTGGATGGACCGCGAAGGCATCGCCCGAGACCACGCGCACATCCGCTTCTATTCCGACCATGTTTCGGATGCCCCGACCTTCGAGTGGGCCGACGAACCCTTCGCGGTGAATGCACATGGGCCTTTGCGGTTGCTGGCAAAGGCTAAGGGCTGGCCGATGCCCGATTGGGAACGGTAGTTCCGTTGCGCGATCGGTGACCGCTGCCAAAACCTACTTAGTAACTATCGCCCAAACATCGCCATCCAAAGCCCCTCCACTGCTGCCCAACTTCTGCCGTTCGTTTAGCTTTCCACTTTGGCATGGTCTGGCCAATACCCGACTTGCAACTCTTGGCTTGGTGGCTTGATTTAGCCCCCGTTCGAGATGCTCGCAGCCGAAACCGGTTTGATCTAGCGGCCCCCACGATTTGATTTTAGGCCACTACTTCCGCGGGCGTCCCGGCGTCGCTGCCTTCGGGTTTGGCTGGCGCACGCGGAATGTAGGGTTTAACGCGCATGGCCTTCAGCCGGCTCTCCGCGCCAATTGTTTTCAGGGCGGCAATCGTCTTCTCTCCGACCGTCCGATAGACAGGTTCGGCATCGACAATTCGACCGATGCGTAGCGCTGCTTTCAGGACATGAGGAAATTCAGGCCCTTGCAGCCCGCGCAGCAGGTTCACGTAGTCCTGCTCGGACAAGGATGCGAGAAACTCGATATCTTCAGGGTTCCAGCTGGCATCGCGATCGATCTTCAGCAACAGATCCTTTGGATCGCGCTCAAGCTTCATCGCGTCGCGTTTGGTTTCTAACGCCGTTGCCAGCTTCTGGTCAGGGACTTGGCGCAGGTGATGCTCTTCTAGATTGAAGAACTGCCGTGCTTGTCCTGCATTTTGAATAATATAATGCTCGATGAGGCGATCAGCTTCAGCGTCATCGTCAAGCTCACGCAATGTACTAATAACGTTGTCAGCGTCGTGCAAACTCATGTCCTTCGCATGCACCTCGAGCGAGTCAATCAATGCTTTCTTGAACTCGGCCTCGTCATTGGCAAAGCCTCTACCAAGTATTTTCCATGGCTCGGTGATCACTCGGCGTATCTCGGCGCGATCCTGATCGTGGGCCAACCTCGTGGCCTCATTCTTCAAACGCTCGTCGTCGAACCCGCCCGACTGAAGTCCCGCAAGCAGGATCTCGTCATATGCGTCGAAGTGCGTGAAGCCATAGGCATCGAGGACGGTGTTCCAGCGCACCTCGTCCTCAGAAGGATCTTCTTTGAGCAGGTACGCCGCATAACCACTATGCTTTTTGATATGCTCGATATTGGGCGCGAGCTTCGGCTCGAAAACGGCCCATCCAAGTAACGCCATCGCTGAGATCGTATCGCCCAGCACGTTGGGATGGAGCGGTGTTACGATCGGCTCGACGAATGACAGAAAGCGTTTAATTCGACCGATCACCCGAATATTCGTAATGCCCAATTTGATGGTCGACTGGGCGAGAAGCCGTTCGGTCGGAAGCGCGTCGTCAAGCGCTGCCGCGGCGGACTCGGCGGGTGTCGGGCTGTAGCGTACTGCCTGATCGACGACCTTTTCGAGATGGGTCCTGAACGTTTCCCGTTCATCGCCCAGGCCCTCCTCATTAAGAAGAAGCAAAACTTTGCAGTTCTTCTCCTCGCGCAGCGACGAGACGAAGCCCAAGATATCCGAAACCGCTAGACCTTCACCGGCACGCTCGATGTCGTCGATGCATATGATCTGATTCTTGATTAGAAGCGACGCGCCGGGAACGATAAGGTCGGATGCCTTGTCGATCCAAGGAAGCGCAGAAACGATTGTCTTTAAAACGTTTACGCCTTTGCGGCCGCCCTGCTCGGCAATTGTCTTGATGCCTGCGCTCGATGACAAGAGCTCTTGGAACGATTGTAGCGTCGGCTCCAACGTTGGCGCATCGAGCCGTACAGTTGACTGGAAGATCGCAGCCTTGAGCGCATCGATACTTCGCACTCCGAAGGCCGACACATAGGCGTAGCGGTCCCGCGGCAGCTTCCCGGCCGCGCGGGCCGCTGTGAGCGCCGCACGCCAACCATAAGTTTTGCCGACGCCCCAACGCCCACTAATGCTCAACACCTCAGCGTCCTCGTTGCCGAGGAACCGGCGCATTTCCTGCTGAGCTAACAAAGTCGACATCATGTTTCTCCCAGACGGGCCACGGCGCTCATTCCCACAATGTGGCCGGCGCAACGATCGGGACCGTCCTGCGATACGACAACAAATGTCCGCTTACCTCTAGCCGCTGCTCCAAAGCGGCCAGTCCGCTTTCCTCCCCATCCCGGCCGTTCCGCAATCGCCCAGTTGCGGACATCGCCTCGGGTATGGCACGAACGGCGAATGCTTCAGCTGCTCGCCTTTCTTTTGCAAGCTTCGTCGGCCCCACCCGTGCCATCACCGCCAGCCGACAGCCTTGCGGCAGCCATCCAGTTGTGGGCGGATCATCCACCGGCAGAATTTACGAAGCAGCAGGCGATCGACAGCGCCGTGGCGGAAGCAACGAGGCAGGCGCTCTACACGATCGGCATGCAGCCGAGTCCGAGGCTGTCGGTGACCAAGACCTATCTGGGTGCATACGACCGATTAAAGCCGATAATCGCCCGCCGTGTGCCCGCGGACCCGAGCCAGTTGGACACTGCGGTTGCGGCATGTGCGATGGATGGGATCGCGCGCCGGCTGTCGACTGCTGAGATCGCGGACGTCCGGAAATCTCTGTCGACCGCAGCCGGGCAGAAATTCTGGGAGGCGGCAGGGCTCACCGATCGGCCGCTGGAAGGCTGCTACCAAGCTGCCCTCAATCTCAAGCCGGTACCTGCCGACTATCGTGCCGCCGGCCTGCGTCCGCCGACGCCGCCTAAGCCGCTGAAGCGGGGGACTTCGATCGTCTACTGACAGATCGGGAACGACTGCTTTTCTTCCAACCCAGACATTCGATGTCGGCAAGCGCCGTCCCCTCTCGATCTGTTTTCAGCGCCACCCCCTCCAGGTCTTACTTAACCCAGACAGGTACAGACGACCCGACCATACCTGTAGAACTGCCGTTCCGCGTGCAATCCAAACAATCCTACGCCGCCCCCGTCACAGCAAAACATCGACGCTGTGGATCACCAGCCCGACCAGCCCGCCGACGATCGTGCCGTTCACCCGGATATACTGCAGGTCGCGGCCGACCGCGTTCTCGAGGCGGCTGGTGATCGTGTCGGCATCCCAGCTGCGCACCGTTTCGGACACCAGCTTGACGATGCCGTCGCCATAGTCCGCCGCCGCGCCGACTGCTGCGCGACGCACGAAGCGGTTGATCGTGCGCGACATGCGGGGGTCGTGCTGCAGCGTTTCGCCGAGTTGGCGGAGGATGTCGCCGAGCTTGCCGGCCATCGCGCGCTCGGGGTCGCGGGCGATCGCGAGGAGTGCCCCGCGTGCCTGCTCCCACAGGCCGTCGAGCCAGCGCTGCATCGCCGGGTTGTCGAGCAGGTCGTTCTTCATCGTCTCGACGCGCTCGCGCATCCGGCGGTCGTATTGGAGATCCCAGGCTAGGCGATCGAGTCCCTCCTCCGCCTTCAGGCGCAACGGATGCTCGGGGTCCTCGGCCATCTCGGCGAGCAGCTTGTCGAAGCCGCTGATCAGCTTGTCCGCGACGGTGGTGTCGAGCCCGGTCCAGCGTAGGATCGAGCCAGCCTTGTCGTGGACCATCGCGCGGACGAGGTGGTCGTTTGCCGCGAGCGTCTTGGCGGCCCAGCGGATCGCGCTTTCGAGCAGCGGCGCGTGGCGGCGCTCGGCGATCGCGGCCTTCAGCAGCTGGCCAAGGATCGGCGAGACTTCGGTGGCGCGCAGGCGTGCGCCGATTCCGGCCTTGACCATCCCGCCGAGCCGCGCCGGGTCGAGCCCTTCCAAGACCTGCGCGACCAGCTTCGACGCGCCCTGCCGAAAACGCCCCCCTGCCCCCTCGGGCGGATCGGTCAGCCAGCGCGCGATCGCCCCCGCCACGTCGAGCCGGCGGGTGCGGCGCGCGATGACGACGGGGATCAGGAAATTCGCCCGGAGAAACTGCGCGAGCGTGTCGCCGATCCGGTCCTTGTTGCGCGGTACGATCGCGGTGTGGGGGATCGGCAGGCCGAGCGGGTGCCGGAACAACGCGGTGACCGCGAACCAGTCCGCCAGACCGCCGACCATCGCCGCCTCGGCAAACGCGCGGACGAACCCGAACGCCGGGTGGACGGGGACGAGCGCACGGCTGACGAAAAACGTCGCGGCCATGAACACGAGCAGACCGGTGGCGACGATCCGCATGCGGACGAGCGCCGGCGGGGGGGCTTCGCCGGCCGGGCGCATACGGGGTAAAAGCGTCATGCCCGTAACAATCCCCGGGCGCCCCGAATGTTCACGCCGCTGCGGCGGTTCGGGTGCCCGGGTGCAGAGGGGCGTGCCGGGGATGACTCACTCGGCGGGTTGCGTGCCGTCACCGTGATCGCGGCCGTGGCCGAGCTTGCCGGTCGCGGGTCCGAGCAGCGGCCCCGGATTGGGCCCGGCGATCCCGATCACCTCGTCGCCATTGTCGCCCGGACGATAGGTGAGCAGGCGGCGACCAAGCCGCGGCCCGACATAGCGCTCGATCCCGACCGCAAGGCTGAACGCCGCGGGGATGATCAGCAGCGTCAGCATCGTCGACAGCGCGAGGCCGCCGATCACGACCGTCCCCATCGGCGCGCGCGACGACGAATCGCCGCTGAGCGACAGCGCGGTCGGCACCATGCCCGCGACCATCGCGACCGTGGTCATCACGATCGGCTGCGCGCGCTTGTGCCCGGCATCGATGATCGCGGTGAAGGCGTCGACGCCCTTGCTCATCTCGTCGAGCGCGAAGTCGATCAGCAGGATCGAGTTCTTGGCGACGATCCCGAGCAGCATCAGCAGGCCGATATACACCGGCAGCGACAGCGGCTGGCCGGTCGCCCACAGCGCCAGCAACCCGCCGAGCGGCGCGAGCAGCAACGACCCCATGTTGACGAACGGCGGCAACACGCGGCGATACAGCAGCACCAGCACCGCGAACACGAGGAAGGTGCCCGCGATCACCGCGGTGATGAAGTTGGTGATCATCTCCGCCTGCCACTTGCTCTGGCCGAGCGTGAGTTCGCTGACGCCGACTGGCAGGTTCTTCATCGACGACAGCGCGTGAACCTGCTTCATCGCGTCCGAGATCACCACGCCGGGCGCGAGATCGGCGCCGAGCGTTATCTGGCGCTGCTGGTTGACGCGGTCGATCTTGGTCGGACCCGAGCCGAGGCCGATATCCGCGACCAGGTTGAGCGGCACCGAGCCACCCGATGCGGTCGACACGGGCAGGTTCTGGATCGTCGACAGGCTGGTCCGCGCCGACTGATCGAGCGCGACGCGGATCGGGATCTGGCGATCGGAGAGCGAGAAGCGCGCCGAATTCTGGTCGATATCGCCGAGCGTCGCGATCCGGATCGCCGACGACAGCGCCTGCGTGGTCACGCCGAGATTGGCGGCGAGATCGAAGCGCGGGCGGATGACGATTTCCGGGCGCTGCATGCCGCCCGACACGCGCGGTGCGGTCAGCGATTTCAGCGAACCCATCTCGGCGACGATCTTGTCCGCTGCCTGTTGCAGCTTGGCGGGATCGCTGCCGCCGAGCACCACGGTCACGTCGCGACCGCTGCTGCCCCAGCCCGACTGCGAGCGGAACGACACGCGCGCATCGGGGATCGCGGTGAGCTGCGGCGCCATCCGGCGTTCGAACTCGACCGAGGTCTCCTTGCGATCGGGGCGAAGATTGGCGGTCACCGAACCGCTACCGACCCTGGTCCGCGCATAGACCGTCGTTACCTCGGGCTGTCGGCGGAGAATCTCGCTGACGCGCGCGACCACCGCATCGGTCTGCGCGAGCGTGGTGCCCGGCACCATCTCGATCTGTGCGGACGAATCATCCTCGTCACGGGTCGGCTGGAACTGCGACGGGATGACGGTGAACATGAACAGCGTCAGCGCGAAGGCGAGCACGCCCGCACCGATCGCCCACATCCGGTGATCCATCACGCGGTTGAACATTTTCCGCATGCCACCGCGGGCGCGCCACGCCGCCGCCTTGTCGCTGTTAAGCGTCCAGTGGAGCGTGCGGACATACCAGTCCATGATCCGGCCCTCGCCGTGGCTGGCATGGCCGAACGATTTCAGGAAATACGCGGCGATCATCGGCGTCACGAGCCGCGCGACCGCGAGGCTCATCAGCACGGCTGCGACCACGGTCAGGCCGAAATTCTTGAAGAACTGCCCGGCGATACCCGGCATCAGCGCGACCGGCAGGAACACTGCGACGATCGCCATCGTCGTCGCCAGCACCGCGAGACCGATCTCGTCGGCGGCGTCGATCGAGGCCTGATAGGCGGATTTGCCCATCCGCATGTGCCGGACGATGTTCTCGATCTCGACGATCGCGTCATCGACCAGCACGCCCGCGACCAGGCTGAGCGCGAGCAGCGTCATGCCGTTCAGGTCGAAGCCGAGCAGGTCCATGAACCAGAAGGCGGGGATCGCCGACAGCGGGATCGCCAGCGCGGAGATCGCGGTCGCGCGCCAGTCGCGCAGGAAGATGAAGACGACGATGACGGCAAGGATCGCGCCCTCGATCATGGCATGGATCGCGCTCTCATACTGCGCTTCGGTATAGTCGGTGCTGGTGTAGCGCTGGACGAACTTGACCGAAGGATTGCGCTTTTCGAGCGCGCGCAGCTTCTCGACCGCGGCGTGATAGACGGTGACGTCGGACGCGCCCTTGGCCCGCTGGAAATCGAAGGTGATCGCCTGGCGTCCATCGACGGTCGCGCGGCTGCGCTGCTCGGCATAGAGATCGCGGACCTGCGCGATGTCGGCCAGGCGCACGGTACGGCCATTGCCGACGTTGATCTGGGTCTGGCCGAGATCGGCCGCGTCGCGCGCATTGCCAAGCACGCGGATCGACTGCTCGGAGCCCGCGATCTCGGCACGACCACCCGCAGCATTCAGGTTCACCTGGCGCAACTGCAAATTGACCTGACTGGCGGTCAGCCCCTGGCTCTGGAGCTTGAGCGGATCGAGGATGACGCGAATCTCACGGCTCACGCCGCCGTTGCGGCTGATCGTCGCCATGCCGGGAATCGACAGCAGATCCTTGGTGACGGTGTCGTCGATGTACCAGGAGAGCTGTTCGACGGTCATGTCGCTGGTGATCGCCGCGAAGCTCGCGACGTCGTTGCCGCTGGTGTTCGCACGGTACACCTGCGGCTCGAGGATTCCCTCGGGCAGGTCGCTGCGGATCTGCGCGATCGCGTCGCGCACGTCGTTGACCGCGCGGTCGATCGGCGTGCCGATGGTGAGCTGGATCACCGTTTCCGAATTGCCTTCGGTAACGGTCGAGTTGATTTCGTCGATGCCCTGAAGCGAGCGCACGGCCGCCTCGACGCGTTGCGTGACCTGCGTCTCCATCTCGGTCGGCGCGGCGCCCGGTTGGTTGACGACGACGACCGCGATCGGGAAATCGATGTCGGGATCGCGGTTGACGTCCATCCGCATGAAGCTGACGACGCCCGCAAGCATCAGGGCCAGGAAGAGCACGATCGGCGGAACCGGATTGCGGATCGACCAAGCCGAGATGTTGCGGAAGTTCATGGCTCTCAGCTCGCCTTCTTGGTGATCGGCTTGACCGCCTGCCCGGGGGCGAGGAAACCGCCCGCGGACTGGACGACGCGCTCCGAGCCGTCGAGCCCGCCGACGATCGTCACGCCGGCATCGGAGACCTGCCCGATCTTGACGTTGCGCCGGGCGACCTTGTTGTCCGGTCCGACGATATAAACGTAATTGCCCTTCTCGTCGCTCTGCAGCGCGGAATCGGGGAGCAGCGGCGCCTGCGTCACGCCGCCGACGATGGTCGCGGCGGCGAATCCGCCGGGGCGCAGGCCCGGATCATATTTGACCGCGATCCGCGCGATCCCCTGGCGGGTCTGCGGATCGATCACCGGCGAGACCTGCCACACTTCGCCGGGATAGCCCTGCGTGGTGCCGACCGGCACGACCGTCGCGCGCGCGCCGACATGCAGCCCGGCCAAATCGGCTTCGCTCAACTGCGCGCGCATCTCCATCTGGCCGCCCATCGCCATGCGGAACAGGACGCCGGCCGATGGCCCGACGATCTGGCCAGCCTCGACGCCGCGAGTCAGCACGAGTCCAGCGGCAGGCGCGCGGATATCGAGCCGGCCGTTGCGTGCACGCGCCTCGCCGAGCGTCGCCTGCGCCACCTTCACGCGCGCCGCCGCAGCATCGCGCGTCGCCGCCTTGCGCTGCAGATCGGCCTTCGAGATGAAGCCGCGATCGACGAGTTGCTTGGCGCGATCGAGTTCGGCCTGCGCGATCGTCTCGTCCGAGCGCGCGACGCTGACCGAGGCGGCGAGCGACGCCGCGGTCTCGGTCTGGACCGAGCGATCGACCGTCGCCAGCACCTGCCCTGCGGCAACCCAGGTGCCGGGTTCGACCAGCACGCGCGTGATCATCCCGCCCTCGCCCGCGACGCCGACCGGCATCTCGCGGCGCGCCGCCAGCGTACCCGTCGCCGAGATCGTCCGATCGACCGACTGGCGCCCCGGCACCACCACCGACACGGTCGGCAGCTGCGATCCGGGCGCTGCGGCCGCGGCGTCCTTCTTGCCGGACTTGAAGGCATAGACCCCGGCGACGATCGCCAGCACTACGAGAACAGCGATGATGATGTTGCGACGGCGGTGCGAGGGAGCGCTATAATCCGGCAACGCCAGATGCTCTTCGCTCTCGTTACCGACCATCTTCGTCTCGTAATTCATGCGCGCCACAATCCCACTTTCGACCGGTCTTGCCTCGACCCGCACCATCGCTCATACGCTGTGTTATCTGAATAAGTCACCTTGCTCAAGTCTTTCGACGAGCGCCGATCACAGACATGCTTCGATTTCGATCTATCCGCAATGCGCTTTGGCAGATTGGAAAGACGTTCAGCTTGCGTTGAACCGTTCCGGGCGACACGCAGACCGAGTTCCACGGGAGAGACCATCATGAAGACCGCATCGTTCCTGACCGCCCTGGCTGGCGTCGCCGCGATCCTGCCTGCCGCCGGCGCAATCGCCCAGACGGCGCCGACCACGGTCGAGCCGATGGTGCCCGCCGCCGGCACCGTGCTGGACGTGTCTGCCGAGGGGCGGACGACGCGCGTTCCCGATCTCGCGACGATTCGCGCGGGCGTCGTCTCGCAGTCGCCGACCGCCGCCGCCGCACTCACCGACAATGCGCAGCGGATGACGAAGGTGCTGGACGCGCTCAAGCGCGCCGGCGTGGCGCCGCGCGATATCGCGACCTCGTCGGTGCAGCTCTCGCCGCAATATCGCTATGCCGACAACCAGCCGCCGGTCATCACCGGCTACCAGGCGACCAACACCGTCTCGGTCCGTTTTCGCGACGTCGCCAAGTCCGGCACGATCCTCGATGCGCTGGTGGCGCAGGGCGCGAACCAGATCGACGGGCCGAACCTGTCGATCGACAAGCCCGAGGCGGCGCTCGACGAAGCGCGAGCCGACGCGATCGCGCAGGCCAAGCGCCGCGCCGATCTCTACGCAAAGGCGGCCGGGCTCCGGGTGGCGCGGATCGTCTCGATCGCCGAATCGGGGCAGGACACCGGTGGCTCGCCGCAACCGATGATGGCGATGATGCGTGGCGCGATGGCCAAGGACAGCACGCAGATCGCGCCCGGCGAAAAGGACGTGACGGTGACACTGTCGGTGCGGTTTCTGCTGAACTGACCCTTCTACGATCCTCCCCCGCATCTTCGATCCTCCCCCGCAAGGGGGAGGTGGCGCCGAAGGTGACGGAGGGGGAGGAAACGGAACGTAGGTTTCCCTTACCGCCCCCTCCGACTGGCAAGTGCCAGCCACCTCCCCCTGGCGGGGGAGGATCGAGAGGGCCACTCAGATCCAGCAAACAACTCACGCACGAAAAAGGGCCGCCCGGTTGCCCGGACGGCCCTTTTGCTTCGCGTGACGATGCGAACTCTTAGCGGACGCTACCGCGACGCACGAGGTTCACGATCGCGAGCAGGACAACCGCACCCAGCAGCGAGACCAGGAACGAGGTCAGCGTCAGCGGTGCGTTGTTGATCGAACCACCCGACAGGACCAGGCCGCCGATGAAGGCGCCGACGATGCCGACGACGATGTTCAGGAAAATGCCCTGCTGCGCGTCGGTGCGCATGATCATGCTAGCGATCCAGCCGATGACGCCGCCGATGATCAGCCAAAGAATGAGACCCATGATATTTTCCCTCCGTTGAACCCGTATCCGGGCGATGGCGGAAAGACGAGCGAGCGGCGTTTTTTGTTCCGCCCGCGTTTTGAGTTTTAGCCCTCAATACTTTTGTTGGCGCTCGTACAACGACTTATAGTGCTGGATCCGCGTAACCCGGAGACCCGGCATGCCCGACCGGTCGATCGCGCGCTGCCAACTGGCGAACTCCTCGACCGTGAGACCATAACGGGAGCAGACATCGTCGACGCTGAGCAACCCGCCATTCACCGCCGCGACCACTTCGGCCTTGCGACGCACAACCCACCGCGTGGTGCTGGGCGGCGGCAGGGTATCCAGCGTCAGTTGCTCGCCCAATGGGCCAATGACCTTGCCGGGACGGATTTTCTGGTTCTCGATCATTTGAAACCTCTGATCGGGGCGGGGGGCCCCCTATCGATACGCACGCACGACACATAGTCGCAGGATTTGAAGATCGGCTGAAACGCCGCGGTAAACAGCATCTTCACTCGTCCTTCCACCGGGTTAAGGCCGCTGCCATCGGCCCGTTGAACGCACCGTGAAGCGGCGCGAACAGTTTTGGGTCGACCGTCGTTCGCGCGAAGCTGGCCTGCACCACCGCAGTCGGGCTCGCTGCCTGACGGGCGGCGATCCCGACGATCAGGACCGCAAGGTCACCCGGAAGTACGGTGACCTCTGCGTCGCGATCAAAACGGGGAAAACTCAGGTCCAACGGGATACTCGCGCTTACTCTTGGGATGCCCGGTTTAGCGCGAGGGGGTGAAGGGACCGTAAAACTCGACAAAAAAGTTCGTGGACTTGTCGCCTTTTTGCAATCGTCGGTCGCGTTTTTCCGTCAACTCGTCCTGATATACGTTAACCGCTGCATCTTTTTGCAACCGCACGCCGTCGCGCTTATGTGATGGCCATGGATCAGACCGATTTTCAGCTCGGGCCCCCTGCCGGTGCAGGCGCGGCCGGAAAGCGCATCGTCGTGGCGATGTCCGGGGGCGTCGACAGCTCGGTCGTCGCCGCGCTCGCGCATGCCACCGGCGCCGAGACGATCGGCGTGACGTTGCAGCTCTACGACCATGGTGAAGCGGTCGGCCGTGCGGGCTCATGTTGCGCCGGTCGCGACATCCGCGATGCCCGCGCGGTGTGCGACCGACTCGGTATCGCGCATTACGTGTTCGATCACGAGACCAGCTTTCGCGAGCAGGTCGTCGACAAGTTCGCCGACGAATATCTCGCCGGCCGCACACCGATTCCCTGCGTCCAGTGCAACATGGGGCCGAAGTTCACCGACCTGCTCAAGCTCGCGCGCGATCTCGGTGCGGATTGCCTGGCGACCGGGCATTATGTCCGCCGGGTCGAGGGCACGCACGGCGCCGAGCTTCACCGCGGCGCCGATCCCGCACGCGACCAGAGCTATTTCCTGTTCGCGACCACGCAGAGCCAGCTCGACTATCTGCGCTTTCCGCTCGGCGGCCTGCCCAAGGCGCGGGTGCGCGAGATCGCGGCGGAACTCGGGCTCGGCGTCGCGGCCAAGCCGGACAGCCAGGATATCTGCTTCGTCCCCGATGGCGATTATGCAGGCCTGGTGAAGAAGCTACGGCCCGAGGCGGCGGAGACGGCGGGCGATATCGTCGATCTCGGCGGGGCGAAGCTCGGCGAGCATCGCGGGCTGATCCACTTCACGGTGGGACAGCGCCGCGGGCTGGAGATCGGTGGCAGTCCCGAGCCGCTCTATGTCGTGCGAGTCGAGCCCGCCACGAAGCGGGTCGTCGTCGGCCCCCGTCGCGCGCTCGCGGTCGAGGCGGCGCGGATGACGGACATCAACTGGCTCGGTGGCGACTTCACCGGACCCCTGACCGCCAAGGTCCGGTCGATGGCCAAGCCCGTCCCCGCCCGCCTGGTCGGCAACCGCGTGGTGTTCGATGCACCCGAATACGGCGTCGCGCCCGGCCAGGCGGCGGTGCTCTATGCCGGCGAGCGCGTTCTCGGCGGTGGCTGGATCGCGGAGACCGAAGCGGCACTGGTCGCCGCCTGACGCGGGCTCTTTGCGGGCTTGGTGCGTTGAGGCGGCATGAATATCGAAACCTTGCGCCGCCAGATGGAAGCCGCCGCCGCCGCGATGGACTTCGAAACCGCGAGCCGGATGCGCGATGAGATCAGCGTGTTGCGCGGAGGCGGTGACGTCGCCGACACCGCCGGGCTGACCCGCCAACAGCCCGGCGCGATGGGCCTTGGCACGAGCCAGCAGCTCATGACTCCACCGCCGGGCTGGGTGAAACCGAAAAAGCCCGATCCGATGACCAAGGGGCGGAAGCGGTAGGACGCGGAAGGGAATGGGACGGAACGGAAGAGGTAGAAGTCCCCACCCCCACCAAATCGTCGTCCCAGCGAAAGCTGGGATATCAGCATGGGTCTCCCGTCATCTGCCCCGCGGAAGACCCCAGCTTTCACTGGGGTGACGGACAAGAGCGAGTGACGGATGCGGGCGGGTGACAGATGCGGCCCGCTCAAGGCAGCAAAAACGTACCCTCGATCGTTGTCACGCACGCCCCACCGAGCACAACACGGTCGCCCGCCAACCGACACGTCAGCTTCCCGCCCCGCGCACTCGCCTGATACGCCGTGAAGCTGTTCCCCAAGGTCGGCGCCCAATACGGCACCATCACCGCGTGCGCCGAACCCGTCACCGGATCTTCGTTGATGGCATAGTACGGCGTAAACACGCGGCTCACGATGCCGGTCGCCTCCCCCAGCGCAGCGACGATCGCGACGATCGGGAACTTGGCCAGCGCAGCAAAGTCTGGCTTCAGATCGCGCACCACGGCCTCGTTCTCGACGATCACGAGCGCATAACCCTTCTCGTGCCACAAGGTCTCGACGGGCGACTCGATGTTCAGCGCCGCGACGATCTCAGGGATGGCCTTCGGACTCGGTCCCCACGCCGGCAACTCCAGCGTATACCCGCTATCCGCCCGCGCGACCTCCAACATCCCCGCCTGCCGCGTCCGGAACCGCACCCGGTCGAGCGCGGTGTCCGACGACAGCACGAAATGCCCACTCGCCAGCGTCGCATGGCCGCACAGCGCGACCTCGGCGCCCGGCGTAAACCAGCGCAGGTCGAAATCGACGCCCTCGTCGTCCGACGCAACGATGAACGCTGTCTCGCTCAGGTTGTTCTCCCGCGCGATGTCGAGCAGCACGGCATCGTCGAGCCATGCCGACAGCGGCATCACCGCCGCCTGGTTGCCGCCAAACGGCGTGTCGGAAAACGCATCGATCTGCGCGAACGGTATTCTCATGTCTGGAGCCCCTTAAACGCGTTTGCCGAACCCCGAGCGGGTTATACCCGCTTACCAAACCAATGCGGCGTCACGTCCGCCTCGACCAGCGGATTATCGGTGTCGACATGCCCCTCGGGATCGAGATGGATCAGCACCTCGACCTTGGGGAACGCGGTGCGCAAATTGCGCTCGACCGCCTCGACGATGTCATGCGCATTCGCCACCGTCAGGTCGCGCGCGACCTCCATGTGGAACTGCGCGAAGTCGTGGCTGCCGGAGCGGCGCGTGCGGAAATCGTGGATGCCGCGGATGCCGGGCTGGCGCGCCGCGACATCGAGGAACTGCGACCGCAGATCCTCCGGCCATTCCTTGTCCATCAACTGGTCGATCGCGTTCGACGACGCCTGGAACGCCCCCCAGGCGAGCCACAGCGCGATGACGATGCCAAAGATCGGATCCGCGCCGCTCCACCCGACATATTGATCGAGCACGAGCGCGACGATCACCGAGCCGTTGAGCAGCACGTCGGACTGGTAATGGACGTTGTCCGCGAGGATCGCGACCGAGCCGGTCTGGCGGATGATGCGGCGTTGATAGGAGAGTAGGAACACCGTGGCGACGATCGCGATCACCGACACGCCGATGCCGAAATCGGCCCCGGTGGTCGGCTGCGGATCGCCGAACGCGAGGATCGCGCGCCAGGCGATGCCGACCGCCGAGGCGGTGATCAGCATGACCTGGAACAGCGCCGCGAGCGCCTCAGCCTTGCCGTGGCCGAACCGATGGTCGTGATCCGCCGGCGTCGCCGCGAGCCGCACGCCGTACAGAGTCACCAGCGACGCAAGCAAGTCGAGCGCGGTATCGGCGAGCGACCCGAGCATCGCCACCGAGCCCGTCGACCAGGCGGCAAATCCCTTCAACAACAGCAGGAAACACGCCATCGCGACGCTGGCGAGCGCCGCGCGGGTTGCAAGGGGAATGATCTTCCGACGTTCGTCCTGGGTCATGGGAACAACAGTCCTTCGGTCCAGCCATCGCCGTCGCGCGTGAACAAGCGTCGTTCGTGAAGGCGATGCGCGCGGTCCTGCCAGAACTCGATGCGCGTCGGCGTCACGCGGTAGCCACCCCAATGCGGCGGCCGCGGCACGTCCTGACCCTCGAACTTCGCGGTCATTTCGGCAAAGCGCTGCTCGAAGGTGTCGCGACTGTCGAGCGGCCGCGACTGTTCCGACGCCCACGCGCCCAGCTGCGAATCACGGCCGCGCGAGGCGAAATAGGCGTCCGACTCTTCGTCCGTCGCCCATGATACCGGCCCCTCGATCCGAATCTGACGGCGCAGCGACTTCCAGTGGAACAGCAGTGCGCCCTGCGGATTGGCGGCGAGCTCGCCTGCCTTGCGACTTTCGCGGTTGGTATAGATCACGAAGCCGTCGGGGCCGTGGCCCTTCAAGAGCACCATGCGCACTGACGGCCGCCCCTCCGCGTCGGCAGTCGCGAGCGCGACCGCATTCGGGTCGTTCGGCTCGGACTGCTTGGCTTCGGCGTACCAGCTATCGAACAGCGTGAAGGGATCGTCTGACATGCCGCGCGCCTTAGCGGGATTTGGCGCGGAACGAAACTTGGGAACGACTCTACCGTGCCGATGATTGACCCAGGTAATCGAATCGTTTCCGCAACGAAGGAACGCCAAGTGGCAGCACGCGCATATTGGCAGGGGCAGATCCGGCTGGCCCTCGTCTCGATCCCGGTCGAGATCTACTCCGCGACAAAATCCGGCGCGGCGGTGTCGTTCAAGCAGATCCACGAGCCGTCGGGCCAGCCGATCCATTACGACAAGGTCGTCACCGGCGTCGGGCCGGTCGATGCCGACGAGATCATGAAGGGATACGAGGTCTCCAAGGGCGAATACGTTCTGCTGGAGCAGGACGAGATTGACGCGGTGAAGCTGGAGTCGAAGAAGACGCTGGAGCTGACGCAGTTCGTCGATGCGAGCGAGATCGACGTGCTCTATTACGAGAAGCCGTATTTCGTGGTGCCCGCCGATGATCTCGCGGAGGAGGCGTTCATCGTTCTGCGCGAGGCGTTGAAGCGGACGAAGAAGGTCGGGCTTGGGCAGTTGGCAATGCGAGGCCGCGAATATGTCGTGAGCCTGAAGCCGTGCGGGCGCGGCATGGTGCTGGAGACGCTCCGCTACGCCGACGAAGTGCACAAGGCGCAGGGCTATTTCCGCGAGATCCCCGACGACAAGCCGTCCGAGGAACTGTTGGAGCTCGCCGAGGCGTTGATCGAGAAGCGCAGCGCCGACTTCCACCCGCAGGAATTCCACGATCGCTATGTCGATGCGCTGAAGGATCTGATCGAACGCAAGCGCAAGGCGAACGGGAAGAAGATCATCGAGGACAAGGACACCGGCGGGAAGACCGGCTCGAACGTGGTCGATTTGATGGCGGCGTTGAAGAAGTCGATGGAGAAGAGCGGGGGGAGTGCGGCGGCGGAGAAGGCACCAGCGAAGAAAGCGCCCGCCAAGCGCGCGCCGGCGAAAACGGCTGCCAAAGCGCCAGCCAAGAAACGTGCGTAATTCCCTCGACCCTTCCCCCGTCACCCCAGCGAAAGCTGGGGTCTCATGCGGCTTGCACGCGCCCCGTCACCGGGAGATCCCAGCTTTCGCTGGGATGACGAAAATTGCGTAGGACCGATCCTCTCGCCACCCCCTCTCCCGTCATCCCAGCGAAAGCTGGGATCTCCCCGTTGCAGCCCGCCCCCTCGCCGCGCGAGGTCCCGGCTTTCGCCGGGATGACGAAGACGGGACGCCATTGATGGCCACGCCCCCAGATCCCCTAGCCCTCTACAATGCCAAGCGAAACTTCACCAAGACCGCCGAACCCGCGGGCACGCTGGCCCCCGGCCACGGCAACAGCTTCATGGTCCAGAAGCACGACGCCACCCGCCTCCACTGGGACTTCCGCCTCGAAATCGACGGCGTCCTGAAAAGCTGGGCGGTCACCCGCGGCCCCAGCCTCGACCCCAACGAAAAACGCCTCGCCGTCCGCACCGAGGACCACCCGCTCAGCTACGCCACCTTCGAAGGCACCATCCCCGCGGGCGAATATGGCGGCGGCACCGTCATGCTGTGGGACCGCGGCATATGGTCGCCGATCAAGGGCAAGTCGGCGAAGGATCTCGACAAGGGCCACCTCCACTTCGTCCTCGATGGCGAACGGATGAAGGGCGAATGGCTGCTGATCCGCCTGAAGCCGCGCGCAAAGGAAAAGCGTGAAAACTGGCTGCTCCGGAAGATCGACGATGCCGCGGCCGGCGGCACCGACACACTGGTGGAAGAAGCGCTGACGAGTGTCTCGACCGGGCGGACGATGGTAGAGATCGAGGAGGGCAAGAAACCGGCACGCCCCCCCAGCCCGTCATCCCAGCGAAAGCTGGGATCTCGTGCGGCCAGCGCGGGACAGGAACCGCGGGAGACCCCAGCTTCCGCTGGGGTGACGAAGGGGCCGGGGCGCAGCGCGGTCAAATTGCCCGAGTTCCAGGATCTCCAACTCTGCACCCTCGTCGACGCCGTCCCCACCGGCTCCGCTTGGCTCCACGAAGTAAAATACGATGGCTACCGCGCCCTCGTCTCGATCGCCAACGGCAAGGCCAAGGTCTTCACCCGCACCGGCCTCGACTGGACCGAAAAGTTCGCCGCAATCGCCGCCGCCGCCGCCAAGCTCCCGGTAAAATCCGCGCTGATCGACGGCGAGATCGTCGCGTTCAAGGACGGCCACCCCGATTTCTCGACCTTGAAGGACGCGATCTCCGCCAACGGCGACATGACGTTGTTCGCGTTCGACCTGCTCGCGCTCGACGGCGAAGACCTGACCGGCCTTTCCAACCTCGACCGTAAGGCACGGCTGCAACCGCTGATCCCCGAAGACGAAGACCGCCTCCGCTATTCCGACCACGTGATCGGTGCGGGCGAGCAACTGTTCGAGACGATGTGCCGCGAGGGCCTCGAAGGCATCGTCTCGAAACGCGCCGACGCGCCCTATGCCGGCAAGCGGACCAAGGCGTGGCTCAAAGTTAAATGCACGCACCGCCAGGAATTCGTGATCGTCGGCTGGCTCCCATCCAACAAGAAGCGCGGGTTCAAGTCGCTGCTGCTCGGCGTTCGCGAGGGCAACGGCTATCGGTATGCGGGGAAGGTCGGCACCGGTTTCGACCAGGCGTTGATGGACGAGATTCGCGACAAGCTCGACGCGCTCGACCGGAAAACGCCGACGGTCGAGGCGCCCAAGGCCGCGGTCCGCGGCGCGAAATGGGTGACGCCGAAACTGGTCGCCGAGGTCGCCTTTGCCGAAGTGACGCCCGACGGCGTGCTTCGCCATTCGAGCTTCATCGGCCTGCGCGAGGACAAGGCGGCGAAGGACGTCGTTGCCGAGACGCCCGCGCCGCTGCCGGATGTGGAGGAAGCCGCGGCTCCCGCGACCAGCATAAAGGTCAGCAGCCGCGATCGCGTGATCTTCGACAAGTCGGACGTCACCAAGGGCGATCTCGCGGATTACTACGTCGCGGTCTCGGGCATCATGCTGCCGTTCGCCGCCAACCGCCCGATCAGCCTCGTCCGCTGCCCGCAAGGCCGCTCGCGCGCGTGCTTCTTCCAGAAACACGATGCCGGCAGCTTCGGCGACGCGGTCCATAAGGTGCCGATCCGCGAGAAGGACGGCTCGACCGAAGACTATCTGTACGTCGATGATGCGGACGGGCTGGTCGCGTGCGTGCAGATGGGGACGATCGAGTTCCACGGCTGGGGCTCGTCGAACGCGACTTTGGAGAAGCCCGACCGCCTGGTGTTCGATCTCGATCCCGACGAAGGCCTCGACTTCGGCGACACGAAGAAGGCGGCCGAGCATCTGAAGAACCAGCTCGCCGAACTGGGGCTGGTCAGCTTTCCGATGCTGTCGGGGGGCAAGGGTGTGCACATCGTCGTCCCGCTGACCCCCGAGGCGGAATGGCCGGCGGTAAAGGACTTCGCCGACCGCTTCGCGCGGGCGATGGCGGGGGCAGAGCCGGAGCGCTTCGTCGCGACGATGGCGAAGGCCAAGCGAAAAGGGCGGATCTTCATCGACTGGCTGCGTAACCAGCGCGGGGCGACGGCGGTGATGCCGTATTCGGCGCGGGCTCGGGCGGGGGCGCCGGTGGCGGCACCGGTATCGTGGACCGAGTTGCGCGATATCGAGACTGCCGCGCGCTGGGGCGTGAAGGATGGAGCGGAACTGATCGAGCGGGCTGGGTCGCGGGCGCTGGCGGGGTGGGGTGTGGCAGATCAGGTGCTACCGGATTTGTGAGCCTTGCCTCTCCCCGACCTACCACCACCCCGGCGAAGGCCGGGGCCCAATTGGAAAGGTGGTCGTAACGAAGCGATGCCCTTCACTAACGCCGTCCCCCCAATTGGGCCCCGGCCTACGCCGGGGTGGTGCTATGGTGGTGGGGAGTCTTTGCACTCCTCCCTCGCCTTGCCCCTATCGCTCCCCCTCCCCCTCCCCCGTCATCTCAGCGAAAGCTGGGATCTTAATGGGGCGAGCGTCACGTCCGCCAAGCGGAATATCCCAGCTTCCGCTGGGATGACGGGTGTGGCGGGGGATGAGGCAGATACGGCCGGCAAGACAGCGAAGCGCACCCGATTCCACGCTTTTATGTTGCACCGCCGCGTCGAAAGGTGAAACACCGCCGCCTGTATCCGGGGGCTTGAGGCATTGAACACGGCGGACACGGCGACGCACACCGCGCCCCTTTTCGACGCGATGATCCATGCCGAGCGCTGGATCGCCGACTATTGCGCGCGCACCACCGGCGCCGACGTGCTGTGCCCCGCTGAAGACGGTAGCGCCGACCCCGCCTGGGCGGCGATGTTCGCCGAACTCGCGATGGTCGCCTCGGACGACCTCGGCCACATCCGCGAACGCGTCCAGCGGCATGCGGTCGACATCGGTACCGGCTTCCGGATCGCCGACGAGCCCGACGAGCGCCCCTGGCCCGTCTCGCCCGTCCCGCTGCTGATCGAGGCCGGCGAATGGGCGGGGATCGAGCACGGCGTGATCCAGCGCGCGACGTTGATGGAGACGGTGATCGGCGACCTCTACGGCGAAGGAAAGCTGGTCGCCGACGGCCATATCCCCGCCGCGCTCGTCACCGGAAGCCCGTTCTTCCTGCGGCCGATGGTCGGGCTCGACCCGCCCGGTGGCCGTCATCTCGATTTCATTGCGATCGATCTCGGCCGCGGGCCGACCGGCGAATGGCGCGTGCTCGCCGATCACCTGCGCGCGCCCGCTGGTGCTGGTTACGCGCTGGAGAACCGCATTGCCGTCAGCCGCACGCTCGGCGGGTTGCAGGATCGGCTCAACGTCCAGCGGCACGCGCCGTTCTTTGCCGCGTTTCGCGCAGGGATCGCGGCGATGTGCAAGCGGACCGATCCGCGGATCGGCCTGCTCACGCCCGGCCGGTTCAACCCGAGCTATCCTGAACAAGCGCACCTCGCGCGGTATCTGGGGCTGCTGCTGGTCGAGGGCGCCGATCTCGCCGCACTCGAGGACAAGGTGTATGTCCGCACGATCGGTGGGCTCAAGCGGATCGATGCGCTGTGGCGGCGGGTCGACCCGCGGCTGCTCGATCCGCTGGCGTTCGACACGCATTCGCAGATCGGCGTGCCCGGGCTGATCGACGCGTACGCAGCCGGCAACGTCGTTCTCTCGAACGCGCCGGGCTCTGCCGTGCTGGAGGCGCCGGCGTTCTCCGCCTTCCTGCCTCAGCTTGCGAAGTCGCTGCTCGGCGAAGACCTGCTGCTTCCCAACATCGCGACATGGTGGTGCGGGCAGGATGGCGCACGGGCGCAGGTCGAGGCGAATTTCGATCGCCTGCTGATTGGGCCTGCGTTCCATTCGCGCCCGCTCGGCATGACTGGTGCACCGACCGCAGGCGCCGACATCACCGGCGAAGACCGGACGCGCCTGCTCGCCGACATGGCGAACAGGCCGCAGGATTATGTCGGGCAGGAACTGGTCCAGCTCTCGACGATGCCGGTCGTGGTCGGCGATGCGCTGGTCCCCCGCCCCTTCACCCTGCGCGTGTTCGCAGCGCGTAACGGCGACGGCGAATGGACCGTCCTCCCCGGCGGTTTCGCGCGGATCGGCGAGCATCCCGACGCGCGGGCGGCGGTGATGGGCGAAGGGATCTGGTCCGCCGATGTCTGCATCTATGGTGCCGAGCCGGTCGCGCCCGTATCGCTGCTGACCGCCGCGGACTCGCTTCAGGTGCGGCGCAATCCCGGGACGTTGCCGAGCCGGGTGGCGGACAATTTCTACTGGCTCGGGCGCTATCTGGAGCGCGGCGAAGCCCTGCTGGGCGCGATCCGCGTGATGCTCGGCAATTCGATCGACGTCGACGGGGGGGCGGTATTGTCCCCCACCACGGTCGGCAAGCTGGTGGGGCTGATCGTCGGCGCGGGCAGCGCGCCGCACCCGCCTTCGCTGCGCCGCGCCGACCTGACCGCGCTCGCCCGCACCGCGATGGAGGACGAACGCTGGCAGTCGATCCTCACGCTCAATCGGCACGCGAGAGAGATCGGGGAGGGCTCGCGCGACCGGTTGTCGGCGGACATGGTGCGGTTGCTCGAGGCGCCCTTCCCCACGCATCGCGGAATGCTGGAGCGGGCGGGGTCGCTGCAACGGCGCTACGCCGCGATCGCCGGGCTGTCGGCCGAGCATATGGGGCGGACGGCGGCGTGGCGCTTTCACGATCTCGGCCGGCGGATCGAGCGGGCGATGGCGATGGCGCGGGCGATCCGGCTGTTCGGGATGCCGGGGGCGTCGCCGGACGATCTGTCTGTGCTGCTCGACCTTGCCGACAGCCAGATCAGCTATCGCCAGCGCTATCCGACCGGGATCGCGCGGGTTCCGGTGATGGATCTGGTGGCGCTCGATCCGGGCAATCCTCGGTCGCTGGCGTTTTCGGCGGAGAGGATCGCGGCGCGGTTGGCGGAGTTGCCGGTGCTGAGCGACGACGAGATGGCGGAGCCGCAACAGGCGCAAGCGACCGGGTTGCAGGCGATCGTGATGACCGCGACGGCGGCGGAGCTGGATGCGGAGACGCTGGGAGATATCGAGCGGCGGCTTGGGGCGGTGTCGGATGCGTTGGCGCGACGGTATTTCCTGCAGGGTGCCGAGCCCTTGCGGACGAGTGGGCTGACGTTGGCGTGAGGGGCGGCGTGAGCAGCCTGCTCCCTCTCCCCTCCGGGGAGAGGGTCGGGGTGAGGGGCAGCCAAGCAATGCTGCGCCTGGAACAGCCCCTCACCCCCGCCCTCTCCCCGGAGGGGAGAGGGGGTAAGAAAAGGGCGCCTCTCTCAGCTACGGGCATCGGTTTGCGGTCATGATCTACGACATTCGCCACGTCACGACATTCGACTACGGTGCTAGCGTCAAGTTCGCGCGGTGCAATCTGCGGTTGAAGCCGATCGACTGGCCGGGGCAGCGGCTCGATTCCTATGCGCTGTCAGTGCATCCGGCTGGCCGTACCAGTCCGGCGCGCGCGGAGGCTGGGCTTGCCAACGTCACGCGGCTGGTCGTCGACAGCCCGGTTCGCCACCTGACGATCGAGAGCCGGTCGCGGATGACGGTGGACCGCCTCGTGCCCGTGCCCGATGCTAGCGATCCGACGCTAGGCGAGATCGCGGCGATGGCGCGGGCGAGCACCGATCTCTCCGCGGCGAGCCCGGCGAACTACATTTATCCCTCACCGCTGATCCCGCTCGACCAGGCGATCGCCGACTATTGCGCGGTCGATCTCGATCCTTCGCGGGGGGCGCTGGAGGCCGGCATCGCGCTAGCCCGGCGAATCCAGCAGCAGTTCGAGTTCGACGCCGACGCGACGTTGGTCGATACGCCGCCGCACGAGGCGTTCCTCCAGCGCAAGGGCGTGTGCCAGGATTTCGCGCAGATCATGATCACGGGCTTGCGCGCGGCGGGCCTCCCCGCGGCGTATGCCTCGGGCTACATCCGCACGATCCCGCCCGAGGGCCAGCCGCGGCTGGTCGGCGCGGATGCGACGCACGCGTGGGTGCTGCTGTGGTGCGGGCCGGTGCGCGGTTGGGTCGGGGTCGATCCGACCAACGGAATCTGGATGGCGAGCGATCACATCGTGATGGCGGTCGGGCGGGATTATGCCGAGATTGCGCCGGTCGACGGCGTGGTGCTCGGGTCGGGGGCGCAGAACATGGATGTCAGTGTCGATGTTGCGCCTTTGGAGTCCACATAGGAGCGATGCGATCCTCCCCTGCAAGGGGAAGTGGCTGGCACTTGCCAGACGGAGGGGCGTCTCGATGGCGGGTCACCCCTCCGTCAGCCCAAGCGGGCTGCCACCTCCCCTTATAGGGGAGGATGAAGGCGTTACTTCTCGTCGTGCGGGTTCGGATACGAGCCGCCGCCGCTTTCGCCGCTCTTGTCCTTGGCCGGCGCGTTGTTCACGCCGTCCTTCTCCTTCGCGCCATCGTCGTTCTTCGGCACGCCCTGCATCGGTTGCTTGTCGGTCATGATCGTTCCTCTCGTGCAACCAAACACCCCGCGCGCAATTGCGTTGCGCGGGCGCTCGCCCCACATAGACGCGCAAGTAAGAATGGGGACGTAAGTGGCCGATCCGTACAAGACTCTGGGTGTAGCGCGCGACGCGACCGAAGCCGACATCAAGAAGGCGTACCGCAAGCTCGCGAAAGAGCTTCACCCCGATCGCAACAAGGACAATCCGAAGGCGTCGGAGAGGTTCAGCACGGTCACCAACGCGTACGACCTGCTGAACGACAAGGACAAGCGCGCGCGGTTCGACCGCGGCGAGATCGATGGCGACGGCAATCCGGCGTCGCCGTTCGGCTTTGGCGGCGGTGGCGGTGGACGACCGCAGCCCGGCGGCTTCCGCAGCGAAGGCTATGAGAGCGGCCCCGGGGCCCCCGACATGAGCGACATCTTCGAGGGCCTGTTCGGCGGCGCGCAGCGCGGCGGTGGCGGCGGATTCTCCGGCGGCTTCGGTCGCAGGCCGCAGCCCAAGGGCGAGAACGTCGCGTATCGCCTGCAGGTGCCGTTCGTCGAAGCCGCAACGCTGGAGCCGCAGCGCGTGACGCTGTCCGACGGCAAGACGCTCGACCTCAAGCTCCCCGCCGGCGTCGAGACCGGCACGCAGATGAAGCTTGCCGGCAAGGGCGAGCAGGGTCCGGGCGGCGCCGGCGATGCGATCCTGACGATCGAGGTCCAGCCGCACAAGTTCTTCACGCGCGACGGCGACGACGTCCGCCTCGAACTGCCGATCACGCTGGCCGAGGCGGTCCTGGGCGGTTCGATCAAGGCGCCGACGGTCGACAAGCCGGTGATGCTGACGATCCCCAAGGGCACCACGTCGGGCAAGACGCTCCGCCTCAAGGGCAAGGGTTTCCACAAGAAGGGCGGCACGCGCGGCGACCAGCTTGTGACGCTGATGATCGACATTCCGGCGGCCGATGCGGCGCTGACCGCGTTCGTCGAGAGCTGGGATGGGCGCGAGGCGGGGAACCCGCGGGGGGCCATGGGCGTCTGAACGCGTTGTGAACGATAGTCCCCTTACGCCCGAAGCGCGCGCGCACGAACATGGCGCCGCGCGATCCCGTCTCAACCGCGGCATGGCGAAGGTCAGGCCAGGCAGCTACGCGTTCGAGGTTTTCAAACGGGCCGCGATCGGCGTGTTCAACGATGGCTTCATCCACGCCGGGAACCTCGCCTATCTCGCGCTGATGACGGTGTTCCCGTTCTTCATCGTCGCGGCCGCAATCCTGTCGCTGTTCGGACAGAGCGTCGAGACGGTGCGGGCGGTCGAATCGTTCTTGAACGTGCTGCCACCCAATGTTGGCGATCTGTTGCGCAAGCCGATCGCCGACGTGCTCGCCGCGCGGACCGGATCGCTGTTGTGGCTAGGTGCGCTCGTCGGTCTGTGGACGGTCGGCAGCTTCGTCGAGACGATCCGCGACATCTTCCACCGCGCCTACGGGATCAAGGCAACCGCGCCGTTCTGGAAATCGCGGCTTGGCTCGTCCGCGGTGATCATCCTGTCGGTGGTGATCGCGCTGCTATCGTTCCTGGTCCAGGGTATCCTCACCGCGGCCGAGCAGTTCATCTACCGCCTACTGCCGTTCGCGCAGGACGCCGCCGGGTGGGTTGGGCTATCTCGTCTTATCCCCGGCCTGCTGATGTTTGGCGCGCTGTACCTGCTGTTCTATTCGGTGACGCCGTCGCGCTATCGCTATTCGAAGTGCCGTAAATGGCCGGGTGCGCTGTTCACGACCGCCTGGTGGGTCAGCGCGACCGCGTTGCTGCCGGTTATCCTGTCGCGGCTCGGTGGTTACGACCTGACCTATGGCAGTCTGGCTGGCGTTGTCATCATGCTGTTGTTTTTCTACGTCATCGGGCTCGGGCTGGTATTCGGCGCGCATCTCAACGCGGCACTGGCGGAACCACCCGAAACAACGCTAGAGCAGCCCGCTACGGATATGCAGGTATAGGCGGGGATGGCGTGAACGGTTTGATGGCGGGCAAGCGTGGGCTGATCATGGGCCTGGCGAACGACAAGTCGCTGGCCTGGGGGATCGCCAAAAAGCTGTCCGAGGCGGGCGCGGAGCTCGCGTTCAGCTATCAGGGCGAGACGATGGAGAAGCGCGTCCGCCCCCTCGCCGAGCAGCTGGGCGTGGCGCGGCTGTTCGATTGCGACGTGTCGGACATGGGTGCGCTCGACGCGACCTTCGACAAGCTTGCCGAGGAATGGCCGACGATCGACTTCGTCGTCCACGCGATCGGCTTTTCGGACAAGAACGAGCTGCGCGGGCGGTTCGTCGACACCAGCCTCGACAATTTCCTGATGACGATGAACATCTCGGTGTATTCGTTCGTCGCGGTGGCGCAGCGCGCGGCCAAGATGATGACCGAGGGCGGCGCGATGCTAACGCTCAGCTATTACGGCGCGGAGAAGGTCATCCCGCATTACAACGTGATGGGGGTCGCGAAGGCGGCGCTGGAGACGAGCGTGCAGTATCTCGCGGTCGATCTGGGTCGTGACAACATCCGCGTGAATGCGATCTCGGCGGGGCCGATCAAGACGCTGGCGGCAAGCGGGATCGGTGATTTCCGCCTGATCCTGAAGTGGAACGAGCTGAACTCACCACTCAAGCGCAACGTGACGATCGACGACGTCGGCGGCGCGGGTCTGTACCTGCTGAGCGACCTGGCGAGCGGCGTGACCGGCGAGACGCACCACGTCGACGCCGGCTACAACGTGATCGGCATGAAGGCCGAAGACGCCCCTGATATCGCGCTAGTCTAAACCCCTCTCCCCCTCCGGGGAGAGGGAGGGGCCCATGCAAAGCATGGGAGGGTGAGGGCAAGGTGAGGCAACGCGACGGCACCGAAGCACTGGACCGGGCCCGTGAGCTGAGGCGCAACGCGACCGAAGCGGAGGACCGGTTATGGTACCGCCTCCGCAGCCGCCGCCTCAGCAACTTCAAATTCCGCCGCCAAGTCTGGATCGGCCCCTTCATCACCGACTTTCTCTGCATGGACGCGATGCTGGTCGTCGAGGTAGACGGCAGCCAACATATCGGGGACGTCGCCTATGACGACAGCCGAACCGCTTTCCTCGCCACCAAGGAATATCGTGTGATCCGTGTCTGGAACAACGACGTGATGCAGCGGATGGACGGCGTGCTCGCCGCGATCCTTGATGGACTCACGCGCGTGCCCTCACCCTCCCATGCTTCGCACGGGCCCCTCCCTCTCCCCATTGGGGAGAGGGGCAAGTGAGCTTCAACACATTCGGACGGCTGTTCCGCTTCACCACCTGGGGCGAGTCTCACGGCCCCGCGCTAGGTGCGATCGTCGACGGGTGCCCGCCGGGCATTTCGCTGACCGAGGCCGACATCCAGCCTTGGCTCGACAAGCGCCGCCCCGGCACCTCGCGCTTCACCACGCAGCGGCGCGAGCCGGATACGGTGCGGATCCTGTCCGGCGTCTTCGAGGGGCGGACCACCGGCACGCCAATCAGCCTGATGATCGAGAATGTCGACCAGCGCTCGAAGGACTATTCCGACGTCGCCAAGGCGTATCGCCCCGGTCACGCCGATTATGCCTATGACGCGAAATACGGGTTTCGCGATTTCCGCGGTGGTGGCCGCTCCTCCGCGCGCGAGACCGCCGCCCGCGTTGCCGCCGGTGCGGTCGCACGCCTCGTCGTCCCGCAGGTCCGTATCCGTGCGTGGGTCGAGGCGATCGGCGGCGACGCGATCGACCCCGCGAACTTCGACGATGCACAGATCAACCAGAACCCGTTCTTCTGCCCGGACGCCGCCGCTGCCGCCCGCTGGGAGATACTCGTCGATGCCGCCCGGAAATCCGGATCGTCGCTCGGCGCTGTGATCGCGTGCGAGGCAACCGGCGTGCCAGCCGGCTGGGGCGCGCCACTCTACGCCAAGCTCGATTCCGAACTCGCCTCCGCCTGCATGAGCATCAATGCGGTCAAGGGCATCGAGATCGGCGACGGGTTCGCCGCCGCAGCACTGTCGGGCGAGGCGAACGCGGATCCGATGCGTCCCGGTGCCTACGGTCCCGAGTTCCTCGCCAACCATGCAGGCGGGATCGCTGGCGGGATCGCGACCGGCCAGCCGATCACCTTGCGCGTCGCGTTCAAGCCGACCAGCTCGATCCTCACCCCGGTCGAGACGATCAGCCCGACCGGCGAGGCCACGACGATCGCCACCAAGGGACGTCACGACCCCTGCGTCGGCATCCGCGGAGTCCCCGTCGTCGAGGCGATGGTGGCGCTCGTGCTGGCCGACCAGGCGTTGCTGCATCGGGGCCAGTGCGGCTGACGACGGAACATATGCGGCACTGAAGCGCTTGCTCTTCAATAACTTAGGAGAGTGATAATGCGTATTCTAACTTCGATCGCAGCCGTAGCCCTGATCATTCCGGGCGTGGCGATGGCTCAGACGGGCAGCACTGGCTCGATGGGCGGCACCACCGGTGGAACGATGAGCGGCGGCACCATGGGTGGGTCGACCATGGGCGGCACGACCGGCGGGATGTCGACCGGCACGATGGATCAGGCAAATCCCTCGACGACCACGCAGTCGACCACGACGACGCGCACGCAGCGTGGCACCAAGGCCCGTAGCCGTACGCGCGGTACCACGTCGGGCACGACGAGCGGCACCATGGGCACCGGCACGACGGGCAGCACGATGTCCGGGACCACCGGCAGCACGATGGGCGCCGATACCATGGGCGGCACCACGGGCACCACGACTGGTGCGATGGGCGGCACCATGGGTGGCACGACCACCGGTACGATGGGTTCAACCACGGGCGGAACGACCGGCACGACCACGCCGCGCTGATCCAACCGTTCTCACGTAAATGAAAAGCCGGGCGAGCGATCGCCCGGCTTTTTGCGTATCAGTCCGAGAACGGATCACGGACGAGGATCGTGTCGGCACGCTGCGGGCTGGTCGACACCAAAGTCACCGGACAGCGGATCAGTTCCTCGATGCGGCGGATGTACTTGATCGCCTGTGCAGGAAGGTCGGCCCAGCTGCGTGCACCAGCGGTCGTTTCCTGCCAGCCTTCCATCGTCTCGTAGATCGGCTCGACCAGCGCCTGGTCCGCCGCGTGCGCCGGAAAATAATCGAGCGTCTCGCCACGCAGCTTGTAGCCGGTGCAGATCGATACGGTCTCGAACCCGTCGAGCACGTCGATCTTGGTCAGCGCGATCCCGGTGATACCACCGACCGCTGCCGCCTGGCGCACCAGCACCGCGTCGAACCAGCCGCAGCGGCGCTTACGCCCCGTGACGGTGCCGAACTCATGACCGCGGACGCCCAAGCGCTCGCCCGTCTCGTTTTCAAGCTCGGTCGGGAAAGGTCCCGAACCAACGCGCGTCGTGTATGCCTTGGCGATCCCGAGCACGAAACCAACCGCCGATGGCCCGAGACCCGACCCGCCGGCCGCAGCGCCCGCGATCGTGTTCGACGAGGTCACGAACGGGTACGTGCCATGGTCGACGTCGAGCAACACGCCCTGCGCGCCCTCGAACAGGATGCGCTTGCCCGCCGAGCGCGCGGCATTGAGATCGCGCCAGACGGGCTTGGCGAAGGGCCGCACGAAGCCGGCGATCTCGCGCAGTTCCGCGATCAGGCGTGCGCGATCGATCGGCGGCTCGCCGAAGCCAGCACGCAGCGCGTCATGATGCGCGGTGAGGCGATCGAGCTGTGGCCCGAGATCGTCGAGATGCGCGAGATCGCACACGCGGATCGCACGGCGGCCGACCTTGTCCTCATACGCAGGCCCGATCCCGCGACGGGTCGTGCCGATCTTGCCGGCGCCGCTGGCATCCTCGCGCAGACCATCGAGATCGCGGTGGAACGGCAGGATCAGCGCGCAGGTGTCGGCGATCCGCAGCGTCTCCGGGGTCGCGACAACGCCCTGTGCGCCCAATCGCGCGATCTCGTCCTTCAATGCCCAGGGATCGAGCACCACGCCGTTGCCGATGAACGACGGCGTGCCGCGCACGATGCCCGACGGCAGCAGCGACAACTTGTACACGTTGTCGCCGACGACCAGCGTGTGGCCAGCGTTGTGGCCGCCCTGGAACCGCACGACCATGTCGGCACGCTCGGCGAGCCAGTCGACGATCTTGCCCTTGCCTTCGTCGCCCCATTGCGCGCCGATGACTGCTACGTTGGCCAAACTCTATCTCCTGAGGATTACGCGCAGCGCCTACAGCGCGCGGGGCTCGCCTGCTACCCATAGATGCGTGCAGACTTGTGCTTCGGGGGTGTCGCCGGCGTCAAGTGCAGCGACGGTGACCCAGCCCTGCGCGCGCATGGCGGCGCCTTCGGTGGCTGGCGTGCCGAACGGAAGGAAGAGGCGGCGGCGCTCGACGGTGGCGACGCGCTCGACCAGCGCGTCGGCATAGAGCGAGAAGCCGGTCGCGGCTTCCTCGGCGCCGTTCTCGTGAACGACGGTGTAGGTGCCCCCGCGGCCGACTTCGCGTGCGCTACCGTCGGCGAAAAGCGAGAAGCCGAGCCAGGTCTGGTATTCGAAGCCGTGCCGCTCGGTCGGGTCGAGTGTCAGCGCGACGCGACCGTCGAGCGCTTCGGCGATGCGCGCGAGACCGTCGAGGCGCGAGCCGAGAGCGCCGGTAGTATCGAAGGCGCGGAGGCGGTCCATTGCCTGGTCGAACGGGCCGGCGGCTTCGATCAGGGGGAGGTAGGCTGGGGCGAGTGCGGCGACGGCACCGGCGTCCTTGGCGTCGAGGCGTTCACGCAGGATGGCGATCTGCTCAGGTGCGACGGGGAGTGGGCCGGCGGCGAGCGTCGGCACGAGGTCGGGCAGCGTGAAGTCGATCGATGCGCCGGTGACGTCGGCGGCCGCGATCATGTCGACTGCTACCGCGACGAGCTCCTGCGCAGCGGCGACTGAGTCGAGCCCGATCAACTCACAGCCGATCTGCCGGGTCTCACGGGCGGGGGCAAGCTGCGACGCGCGCAGTTTGAGGACAAAGCCGGCGTAGCTCAGGCGAACAGGCCGAGGGTGATGCCCCATCCGCGTGGCGGCGATCCGCGCGACCTGTGCCGTGATGTCCGGCCGGATCGCAAGGGTGCGTTGCGACACCGGATCGACGAAGCGTACCGCGTCGTGAAGGCCACCGGCTTTGAGGCGCATTTCGAGACCGTCGGCGAATTCGGCGAGTGGTGGGTCGACGCGCTCGTACCCGTGCAGGCGCGCGGCTTCGAGTACGCGCGCCTCGAGCGCCGCCGCCGAATCGGCGAACGGAGGGAGGCGATCTCGGAAGCCTTCGGGGAGGAGTGCGGTCATCGTATCAGGTCCATGCGTGTCACAAGTGCATCGCCCAACACCTGCAAAACGCCTTCGAGATTGGTCATCACATCGGTATTGGCGAAACGGATCACCCGATATCCCTGCTCTTCCAGCCACGCCGTCCTGCGGGCGTCGCGTGCTTGGTCGGTGTGCGTATCGCCGTCAAGCTCGACGACCAGCATGTGCGAACGCGCGACGAAATCGGCGATGAAGGCGCCGATTACGACCTGCCGAGTAAACTTCACGCCTTGGAAGCGCTTGGCGCGAACTTCGTACCAGAACCGCATTTCCGGCCCGGTCTGCCCGGACCGCATCGCCTTCGCCCGGCCCAGCATGCTGTCATCGGTTTCGGGCACGACTACCTCTCCCCTTGGGGAGAGGGCCGGGGAGAGGGGCGCCCCAAACGCCATCTCTTGGTACTGCCCCTCTCCCCTACCCTCTCCCCAAGGGGAGAGGGAGTCTTGTTAGAAGTTGAGGCCCATTGCGGTCTTCACGCCGGGAAGTGCGCGGACCTTGGTCAGGAGGTCGGGGGTCACGGCTTCGTCGACCGAGAGGAGAAGCACCGCCTCGCCACCGGCTGACCTACGCCCGAGATGGAACGTCCCGATATTCACCCCAGCCTCGCCAAGCGCAGTCCCCAAACGACCGATGAACCCCGGCGCATCCTCGTTGACGACATACAGCATCGGCCCAGCCAGATCGGCCTCGATCTTGATCCCAAGCAGCTCGACCAGACGTGGTGCCGAATCGCCGAACAGCGTGCCCGCAACCGAACGCTCGCCGTCCTCGGTCTTCACCGCGACGCGCAGCAGCGTGTGGTAGTCCGCCTCACGCTCGGTGCGGACTTCGCGGACTTCCAGGCCACGCTCGCGCGCCAGCACCGGTGCGTTGACCATGTTGACGGTCGCCGTCTGCGTCTGGAGATAGCCCGCCAGCACCGCGCTTACGATCGGCTTCGCGTTCAGATCCGCCGCCGCGCCTTCGGTGTGCACCGAAATCCGCGACACAGCGCCGGTCGTCAGCTGACCGACCAGCGACCCCAGCTTCTCCGCGAGCGCCATGTATGGCTTCAGCTTGGGCGCCTCCTCCGCCGACAGCGACGGCATGTTGAGCGCATTCGTAACGCCGCCCGACATCAGGAAATCGGCCATCTGCTCGGCGACCTGGATCGCGACGTTGACCTGCGCCTCGGTCGTCGACGCGCCGAGATGCGGCGTGCTGACGAAGTTCGGCGTGTTGAACAACGGCGATGCCTTGGCAGGCTCCTCGACGAACACGTCGAGCGCGGCGCCGCCGACCTGGCCCGAATCGAGCGCCGCCTTCAGCGCGACCTCGTCGATCAGGCCGCCGCGCGCGCAGTTGATGATCCGCACGCCCTTCTTGGTCTTGGCGAGCGCCTCGGCCGAGAGGATGTTGCGAGTCTGGTCGGTCAGCGGCGTATGCAGCGTGATGAAGTCGGCGCGCGCGAGCAGTTCGTCGAGCGTGACCTTCTCGACGCCGATCTCGATCGCGCGCTCGGGCGTCAGGAATGGATCGAACGCGACGACCTTCATTTTCAGACCGCGCGCGCGGTCCGCGACGATCGAACCGATATTGCCCGCACCGATCAGGCCGAGCGTCTTCGACGTCAGCTCGACGCCCATGAAGCGGTTCTTCTCCCACTTGCCGGCCTGGGTCGAGGCGTCGGCCTCGGGCAGCTGGCGGGCGAGCGCGAACATCAGCGCGATCGCGTGCTCGGCGGTGGTGATCGAGTTGCCGAACGGGGTGTTCATGACGACCACGCCCTTCGCTGAGGCGGCGGGGATGTCGACGTTGTCGACGCCGATCCCGGCGCGGCCGACGACCTTGAGGTTGGTGGCGTGCTCGAGGATTTCCTTGGTGACCTTGGTCGAGCTGCGGATCGCGAGGCCGTCATACTCGCCGATGATCGCCATCAGTTCGGCGGGTGTCTTGCCGGTGATCTCGTCGACCTCGACGCCGCGCTCGCGGAAGATCTGCGCCGCACGGGGATCCATTTTGTCGGAAATGAGGACTTTAGGCATGGGATTGCTCCTGGGAATTTCGGGGGAATTGGATGCCGCCTTCCGATCCGATCCTCACCCCCTCCCGTCATCCCGGCGGAAGCCGGGACCCACGGTAGCGGTTCGCTTCATGAGCGAATGCTCCGTGTCCATGGGTCCCGGCGTGCGCCGGGATGACGGAATGGGGGTGGTTGTTGGAAGAAGGACGTAAAAGACGCGGTAGCTAGTTAGGCCGCCTTGGCGGTCGCGTAGGCCCAGTCGAGCCAGGGGCCGAGCGCTTCGATATCGGCGGTGTCGACGGTCGCGCCGCACCAGATACGGAGCCCCGGAGGCGCGTCGCGGTAGCCCGCCACGTCGTACGCCGCGCCAGCCTTTTCGAGCGCTGAAGCCATCGCCTTGATCAGCGCCTCGTCCGCACCCTCGACCGTCAGGCACACGCTGGTCTTCGACCGCGTCGCCGGATCGGCGGCGAGATGGCCAAGCCAATCGCGCTCCGCCACGATCTTGTCCAAAGCCGCCGCGTTCGCGTCCGAGCGCTTGATCAGCCCGTCCTCGCCGAGCGACTTCGCCCATTCGAGGCTGAAGATCGCGTCCTCGACCGCCAGCATCGACGGCGTATTGATCGTCTCGCCCTTGAACACGCCTTCGGTCAGCTTGCCCTTCGAGACGAGGCGGAACACCTTCGGCAACGGCCATGCCGGCGTGTAGGTCTCCAGCCGCTCGACCGCACGCGGTCCGAGGATCAGCACGCCGTGCGCGCCCTCGCCGCCGAGCACCTTCTGCCACGAGAAGGTGGCCACATCGATCTTCGCCCAGTCGATGTCGTACGCGAACACGCCCGACGTCGCATCGGCGAACGAGAGACCCTCGCGATCGTCCGGGATCCAGTCCGCGTTCGGCACACGCACACCGCTGGTGGTGCCGTTCCAGGTGAACAGCACGTCGTTCGACCAGTCGACCGCGTCCAGATCAGGCAGCTGGCCGTAATCGGCGCGGATCACGGTCGGATCGATCTTGAGCTGCTTCACGGCATCGGTGACCCAGCCTTCGCCAAAGCTTTCCCAGGCGAGCGCGGTCACCGGCTTCGCGCCGAGCAACGTCCACATTGCCATCTCGTACGCGCCGGTGTCGGAGCCGGGCACGATGCCGATGCGGTGCGTGGTCGGGAGCTTCAACAGTTCGCGCATCAGGTCGATGCTGTACTGGAGGCGGGTCTTGCCGATCTTCGAGCGATGCGACCTACCGAGCGAGTCGGTGGCGAGCTTGTCCGCGGACCAACCCGGAGGTTTCGCGCAGGGACCGGAGCTGAAAAAGGGACGTGCCGGCTTCGTAGCGGGCAGCGCAGGCGCATCTGTAGCGGGTGCGTAGGTCGTATCAGTCATGTATCTCTCCTCACAGAGAGCACGCGCGGCGTTGGGACCGCGTGGCCCGTCGCCGGCCCTAACGGCGTTCGCGGGGGTGTCAACTCTTCTCCCCGCCGTTCGCCCTGAGCGAAGTCGAAGGGTCCCGTCCCTGCGGCGAGATGCTTCGACTTCGCTCAGCACGAACGGGGAAAGGGTGACAATCATGGCCAAGGCGAGGATTATACGCCCATGTATCGCGTATTTTATTCCGTTATCGTCACCCTTCTGCTTGCCGCCTGCGGACGTGCCGATCGTCCCACTGCCCCTACTCAAACCCGCCCCAACCTGTCCGTCCCGAGCAATCGCGAAACCGCGCAGTGCCTCGCCGACCTGCGCCAGTTGCACGTGTCGTTCCAGGTCCTGCCCGACCGCGAGACCGGCCCCGGTTGCGGGCTCGCCGGCACCGTAAAGCTCGTCGATATCGGCGTCCCCGTCGCCAACCTCACCGCGGTCCGCTGCGGCGCGGCGCGCGCGTTCATCGGCTGGACGCGCAACGCGGTCGCGCCCGCCGCGTACCAGATGCTCGGCAGCGAACTCGCGCGGATCGACAGCATGGGGAGCTATTCGTGCCGCAACATCGTCGGCTCGGCGCGCAACGCAAACCGGCGCTCCGGCCATGCGATCGCCAACGCGATCGATATCGGCGGGTTCGTGCTGAAGGACGGGCGGCGAATCACCGTGCTGAACGACTGGAACTCCCCCGATCCGCAGGTCCGGCAATTCCTCCAGACAATCCGCGCGTCGGCGTGCAAGCGGTTCGGGACGGTGCTCAGCCCCGACTACAACGCCGCGCACCGCAACCACCTCCATCTCGAAGATGATCGCGCGGGTTTCTGCCGTTGACCCGCACCCAGCCGTCATCCTGGGCTCGACCCAGGATCCAGAGCCAAGAGCGTCGCGGTCCGTAACCCTGGATCCCAGCTTTCGCTGGGATGACGGCTGCTTAGAGGACGGGGCTTGGGGTGACTCGGTCTAGCCCTGCTCTCCCGTTTCCTCTAATCGCGCCTGAATGACAGATACACGAGTACCGACGCGCGTTTTTCCGAACGCCAGCCAGGATGCCGAGTCCGCCCGCGACTCCGTTTCCACCCCGCAGACGCAGCACCCGCATTACCGTCTCGCCTTCCAGGATATGGATTTCCTGTTGCGCGAAGACCTGCGGCCGGTGCGGTTCCAGCTCGAACTGCTGAAGACCGAACTCGTCCTCGACGAGGCGAAGATAGGTTCGACGTTCGTGTTCTATGGGTCGGCGCGCATCCCCGAGCCTTCGAAAGCGCAGGCGTTGCTGGCGCTGGCGACCGATGAGAAGTCCAAGAAGATCGCCGAGCGCTTGGTCGAGAAGTCGAAATATTACGACGTCGCGCGTGAGCTGGCGGCGAAGGTCAGCGTGCTGCCGCGTGACGAGCGTGGCTGGCGGCAGTTCGTGGTGTGCTCGGGCGGCGGCCCGTCGATCATGGAAGCAGCGAACCGTGGTGCCGACGACGTCGGTGCCGAGTCGATCGGGCTCAACATCGTCCTGCCGCACGAGCAGGCACCGAACCCGTACGTGACGCCGTCGCTGTCAGTGCAGTTCCACTATTTCGCGCTCAGGAAGATGCACTTCCTCCTGCATGCGCGCGCGCTTGCCGCGTTTCCGGGTGGGTTCGGGACGTTCGACGAACTGTTCGAGCTGCTGACGCTGATCCAGACGGGCAAGATCCAGCCTATCCCGGTGCTGCTGTTTGGGCGTCAGTTCTGGGAGCGGGTCGTGAACTTCGACGCGCTGGTCGAGGAAGGCGTCGTCAGCGAGAAGGACCTGGGGATCTTCCGCTATGTCGAGACCGCGGACGAGGCCTGGGACGCGGTGCAGTCGTTCTATCGCGAGCGGGCGGAGAAGGAAGCGGCTGAGGCCTGACCTTTTCCTCCGTTCCCCTCTACCACCCTCTCCGTCATCCCGGCGCACGCCGGGACCCATGGACACGGAGCGTCCGCTTATGATGCTGACCGCAACCGTGGGTCCCGGCGTCCGCCGGGATGACGGAATGAAGCGGGATCGGAACGTCGACGGCGACCCTGAACGTGGAACTTCCCCATCAAGGGGGAGGATCAAGCCTTGCCAATCATCCCTGCTAGTAGCGATTACTTCTCCGAGCGGGCGCCCTTGCGCGCTGCTTCTGGATCGACCGACGGCGCACCAGACGCTGGCGTACCGGTGTTGGCGATGTCGGCGGTCGGCGCACCTTCGGTCGCCGCGGCTTCCGCCGCATTCGCGGTCGCCGGCTGATCCTTCGCCGCCGCATCCTTGGCCGCCGGCGCTGCGCCAGCCGCAGGCGCCGCGGGGAGCGGCAGGTTCGAACCCTGCTGGTTAAGATACAGGATCACATTCGCTCGGTCCTGCGCATTGCCCAGGCCAGCGAACGTCATTTTCGTGCCGTTCGCGAACTTCCGCGGGCTGGTCAGCCACGCGTTGAGCTTGTCGAAGTCCCACTTGCCGCCGACGCCCGCCAGCGCCGCGGAGAAGGCGTACCCGCCCTTGCCCTTGGCGATTTCCTCGCCGACCGTGCCGTACAGGTTCGGGCCGACGCCATTCGCGCCACCCTGGTTGATCGTGTGGCAGGCGGCGCACTTCTTGAACACTTCCGCACCCTTGGCGGCATCGGCGGTCGGCAGCAGCGACGCGATCGGCACTTCGACGGCGGCACCTTCGCCGCCCTCGGCGACGACGCCCTCGATCGCATAGCCCATCTTCTCGGGGCGCTCGCCGTGGAACATCATGCCCCCGACGATCGACAGACCCAGTGCCGCGCCACACCCTGCGAGCACCCAGCCGGCGATCGTATTGGTCCGATTGTCCATATTGCGCGTCCGCCCCTGTTCTATTTGGGACAGCCATAGAAAACGCGGGCGCGCACCGCAAGCCGCGCTTGAACATGGCCCCTCGGCTCTCTAGGCGCCCGGCTCATGGAAAACTTCGCCGTACCCGCCCGCCCGATCGTCGCGCGGATGACTGAGGCCGCCGCCGCAGACCCGACGCGTGCGGTCGCGTTCCAGGGTGCGCCGGGCGCCAACAGCCATGTCGCGGCGGTCGAGGCGTTCCCAGACGGCCTGCCCCTGCCCTGCTTCGATTTCTCCGACGCGATCGATGCGGTGAAGGACGGTCGCGCCGACTGCGCGATCATCCCGATCGAGAATTCGTTGCACGGCCGCGTGGCGGACATCCATTTCCTGCTGCCCGAATCGGGGCTGGTGATTACCGGCGAGCATTTCCTGCCGATCCGCCATGCGTTGATGGGCGCCGGCCCGCGAGACGGCATCCGCCAGGCGATGAGTCATCCGCAGGCGCTCGGCCAGTGCCGGCATTGGCTGAAGGCGCACGGGATCGAGCCGGTGAGCTATCCCGACACTGCGGGCGCTGCGGCGAAGGTCGCCGAACTCGCCGATCCTGCGATCGCGGCACTCGCGCCACCTGCCGCAGCCGGGCTGTACGGGCTGGAGCTGCTCGCGACCGACATCGCCGATGCGGATCACAACACGACCCGGTTCGTGGTTCTTGCACGCGGCGGCAAGCCGCCGGCGGCGCAGGAGCCGGTCGGGGCTGAGTGGATGACGACGCTGATCTTTGAGGTGAAGAACGTTCCCGCCGCGCTCTACAAGGCGGTCGGCGGGTTCGCGACCAACGGCGTCAACATCACCAAGCTGGAGAGTTACCAGCGCAACGGCAGCTTTTCCGCGACCGAGTTCTACGCGGATGTGGTCGGCAAGCCGGGGGACACGAACCTCGACCATGCGCTGGAGGAACTCGGGTTCCACTCGAAATGGCTCCGCGTGTTGGGAACGTACCGCCAGGCGCGCTCGCGGGGGTAACGTGATCCTCCCCTGCAAGGGGAGGTGGCTGGCGCAGCCAGACGGAGGGGTGAAACCCTCTCGATAGCGCGATACCCCTCCGTCAGTCCTTCGGGCTGCCACCTCCCCTTGCCGGGGAGGATCGAAGCAGGGTCAGTTCGCCGCGGGCAACCGAAGCCGTACCAGCAATCCACCAAGGTCTTCGCTCTCTTCGAGCGCGACGGTCCCCTCGTAGATCTCCGCCACATCGCGAACGATCGCCAGCCCAAGCCCCGTCCCAGGCTTGCCCGTATCCAGCCGCACGCCGCGATCGAAGATACGCACGCGCTCCTCTTCGGGAATCCCGACGCCGTCGTCCTCGACCAGGAACTCGACGAAGCCCGACTGTGCGCCGACCGTCACGAACACGCTGCCACCACCGTATTTCGCCGCGTTCTCGATCAAATTGCCGAGCATCTCGTCGAGATCCTGCCGCTCGACATGGACCTGAAGCCCGCGCGGCCCCGTCACGTCGATCCGGACATGCCGATACAGCCGCCCAACCGCGCGCTCGACCGATTCGAGGCTCGGCCACACGTCCGCACGGCTATGCGCAGACCCGCGCCGCCCAACCGCGCGCGCGCGCGCGAGATGATGGTCGACCTGCCGCCGCATCGTCCGCGCCTCGCGGATCACCGTGTCGGCGAGATCGTCGGACTGCGCGGTGGCGGCGTTCATGATCACCGTCAGCGGTGTCTTAAGCGCATGCGCGAGGTTGCCGGCGTGACGCCGCGCTTCCTCCGCCTGGCGCTCGTTATGCTCGATCAGCGCGTTCAGTTCCTCGACCATCGGCGCGACCTCGACCGGCATCGCGCTCGACACCCGGTTCGACTGGCCCGCACGCATCCGGGCAATCTCCTCGCGCACCCGTCGCAGCGGCCACAGCCCATAGAAGGTCTGCAGCGCCGCCATCACGATCAGCCCGAGCGCGAGCAGCGCGAAGCTGCGGACGAGCGTCCGACGCAACGTCGTGATCTGCGCATCGAGCCCGTCGCGGCTCTGCGCGACCTGGAACCGCCAATGCACCTTGGAGCCGGGGATCACCGCATCGCGCTCGACGATCCGCAGCTTCTCGTCGGGGAACTGCGCGCTATCGTAGAAATGCGCGGTGCGGTCGTCATGCGTGCTGCCGAACGCCAATTTCCGATCCCACAGCGAGCGTGACAGCAGGTCGTCCTGCTCCTTGGCCGACACCTGATAATACAGCCCGGAATAGGGCTCGAGGAATCGCTGGTCGGCGACGGCTTCGCGGGTGAAAATCACCTCGCCCTCAGGACCGATTTCGGACGAGTTCAGCAGCGAGCGGAGGACGTATTCGAGCTGGTCGTCGAAATTGCGCGTCACCGCCGCCGACAGCACGCGGTCAAGCGCGAACCCGCCGCCACTGAGCAGCACGCCGATCCACACCGCCGCGATCAGGATCATCCGCCGCGACAGCGACCCCTTCACCGCCGCCGGCACGCGGAGCGGCGTGTCGGCGGTTGGGGGGGCAGGTATCGACGCGCTGTCCATAACCGGACCGATCAGGCGTCCGGATCTTCGAGGCTGTAGCCAAGGCCGCGGATCGTCGTGATCACGTCCTGGCCGAGCTTCTTGCGAATCCGCGTGACGAACACCTCGATCGTGTTCGAATCGCGATCGAAATCCTGGTCGTAGATATGCTCGATCAGCTCGGTACGGCTGACGACCTTGCCCTTGTGATGGAGCAAATAACTCAGCAGCTTGTACTCCTGCGCGGTCAGCTTCACCGGCTCACCAGCGCGCGTGACCTTGCCGCTGCGCGTGTCGAGGCGGATATCGCCCGCGGTCAGCTCGGACGAGGCGTTGCCGCTCGCGCGACGGATCAGCGCCCGCAGACGCGCGATCAGCTCCTCGCTCTGGAAAGGTTTCGCCACATAGTCGTCCGCGCCCGCATCGAGCCCCGCGACCTTGTCGGACCAGCTGTCGCGCGCGGTCAGCACCAGTACGGGCATCGTCTTGCCCTCTTTCCGCCAGCGGTCGAGCACGGTCAGCCCGTCAATCTCGGGCAGGCCGAGGTCGAGCACGACCGCGTCGTAATTCTCGGTCGAACCGAGGAAATGCCCCTCCTCGCCATCGACCGCGAGATCGATCGCATAGCCGGCCCCCTCAAGGGTATTCTTCAATTGCTGGCCAAGATTCGGCTCGTCCTCGACGATCAGAACGCGCATGATTATCCTCTCGATTGGAGTTTTCAGCGACCCGTGCGGCCGACGATCTGGCCGGTGCGGCCATCGACGTCGACCCAGATGACGGTTCCATCGCGCAGGAATTTCAGCGTGTAAATGGCGCTGCCCGAATCATAGTCCGAGCCGAGATACTGCGCGCCCCTCATCGTCGGGATCACGCGCGACTCGATCTCGCGCAAAGACGGCGCTCCGGTCCTGCGCGCCTCCAACGCCGACATCTGGTCGCTGCGGCGTTGCGGAGGCTCGCCCGCCAACAGGGGTGCCGCACCCATCAGCAAAGGCGCCGCGGCCAAGGTCGCAAGGAAAAGCAACATCTTCATCGCCGTGGCATAGGGCCTGCGCATTGAACAGCCTGTGAATGAGGCGGCGCATGGTCCTGACGCAGGTTACCACGACGGTGTAACTTGCCTGCATCACTTGGCGCCCCTACGTGGCGCGAACATGGCAGCACCAATCTTAGCATTCGAAGGCCTCGGACTCGTCCAGGGCTCGGGATGGCTCTTTCGCAACCTCGACATCCACATCGGCCCGCGCGACCGGCTCGCGCTGATCGGCCGCAACGGCGCCGGCAAGACGACCTTGCTCAAACTGCTCGGCGGCAGCGTCATCGCCGACGAGGGCCGCCGAGTGATCGTCCCCGGCACGCGCGTCGTGATCCTCGAGCAGGAGCCCGACCTGCGCGGCTTCGCGACGTTGCGCGATTACGTGATGGCGGGCGACGACGCGCCGGTGAATTACGAAGCGGATTCGATCGCCGACCAGCTCGGCATCGACCTCTCGCGCGAGGCGGCGTCGGCGTCGGGTGGCGAGCGGCGCCGCGCGGCGATCGTCCGCGCGTTGTCGCAGGACCCCGACGTGCTGCTGCTCGACGAGCCGACCAACCATCTCGACATCGGCGCGATCGAGTGGATCGAGGAGTGGCTCAAGCGCTTCCGCGGCGCGTTCGTAGTCATCAGCCATGACCGAACCTTCCTGACACGCCTGACCAAGCAGACGCTGTGGCTCGATCGCGGCGCGATCCGCCGCGCGGAGGTCGGTTTCGGCGGGTTCGAGGCGTGGACCGAGCAGGTCTATGCCGAGGAACAGCGCCAGGCCGAGAAGCTCGACGCGCGGCTCAAGCTGGAGGAGCATTGGCTGCTGCGCGGCGTCACCGGCCGTCGCAAGCGCAACCAGGGCCGCCTGACCAAGCTGCACGAGATGCGCGCCGAACGTGCGTCGATGATCGGGCCGCAGGGGTCGGCGAACCTGACGACCAGCAGCGACGACTCTAAGACTAAGGTCGTGATCGACGCCAAGAACGTCACCAAGACCTATGGCGACCGCACGATCATCAGCGACCTGACGCTTCGTGTGACCCGAGGCGACCGCATCGGCATCGTCGGCCGCAACGGCGCGGGCAAGTCGACGCTGCTGAAGCTGCTCACCGGCGAGATCCAGCCCGACAGCGGCTCGATCAAGCTGGCACAGACCCTGGATGCTGTCGTGATCGACCAGCAGCGCAGCCTGATGGCGCCCGAGAAGACGGTCCGCGAAGTCGTCGTCGACGGCGGCGAATGGATCGACGTGCTCGGCGTGCGGAAACATATCCACGGCTATCTGAAGGACTTCCTGTTCGACCCGAACATGGTCGACGCGAAGATCGGCTCGCTGTCAGGTGGCGAGCGCTCGCGGCTGTTGCTGGCGCGCGAATTCGCCAAGCCGTCGAACCTGCTGGTGCTCGACGAGCCGACCAACGATCTCGATCTCGAGACGCTCGACCTGTTGCAGGAGGTAATCGGCGATTACGATGGCACCGTGCTGATCGTCAGCCATGATCGCGACTTTCTCGACCGGACCGTGACGATCACGCTCGGGCTCGATGGCTCGGGGACGGTCGATGTCGTCGCGGGCGGGTACGAGGATTGGGAGAAGCGTCGCGCGTCGACGACGACCGGCAAGCGCGCGTCGAAGAAGGTCGCCGCCACTGCACCGCCGGCTGCCGCGCCCCGCGCGAAACTGACGTACAAGGATCAGCGCGACTACGAATTGCTGCCCAAACGAATCGAGGAACTCGACGCGCAGATGGCGGCCGATGCAGCTAAACTCGCCAAGCCCGACCTGTACATGCGCGATAATGCGACGTTCGCGAGACTGACCAAGGCGATCGAAACCGCGCGGGCGGAGAAGGAGTCGGCCGAGCTACGCTGGCTCGAGCTTGCAGAAATGGTTGAAGGCACGTCTTAAACTAGATTTAGCTGGACTTTTATGCCTTTGATAAATAGTGGAACCAGCTTGCAATTGCTGCGTTGCGGCAGTTCGGTTCGTTTATTGTGGAGATGTTTATGAAGCTCAAGGCCCTTACCGGCAGCGCACTTGCTGTCGCAATGATGACCACCTCGGTTGCAGCGTCGGCTGCTCCTGCATCGACGGTCCGCGCCGGTTCGGTTTCGGCTGACAAGAGCGACCTCGCTGGCGGCGGCGGCATCTTCGCGATCCTGATCGCAGCTGGCGTTGCAGCCATCGGCGTGATTGCTATCGTCAAGGACGATAACAACGACGATTCGGACAGCAACTAAGCGTTTCGGGCCGACGTGAAACGCGTCGGCCCACTCGTTTCGCGGCTAGAGTGGCTTACCGGCCCGGCCCGCGAGATCGACGATGAACTGCCACGCTACGCGGCCCGAACGGCTCCCGCGGCGTGTTGCCCACGAAATTGCATCGGTGGGTTCGAACTTCAGATCGTTTGCTCTGGCATAGGCCGCAACGATCGCAAGATACCCATCCTGATCCAACGCGTGAAAGCCCAGGCTGAGACCGAAACGGTCTGCCAAGGCCATGTGATCGTCCGCCGAATCGCGCGGATTGATCGCGCTTTCCTGTTCGGCAATGTCACGCGGCGCGAGATGTCGACGGTTTGCGGTGACGACCAACCGAACGTTGGCGGGCCTCGGCTCCGCCCCACCCTCCAGGATCGATCGCAGCGCGCGCGCATCGGCCGGCACATTGATCCCCAGATCGTCGATGAACACCACGAAGGCGCGATCGACCCGCGCCAACGCATCGAACAATGCCGGTAGCCCGCTCAGGTCCGACACCTCGACCAGCGCGAGATCACCAGGCGATGTTACATCCCGTGCTTCCCCCTGCACTGCTGCGACCGCGCTCTTCACCAGCGCCGACTTGCCCGTGCCGCGGGCACCCCACAGCAACACGTCCTGCGCAGCATAGCCAGTCGCCAGATGACGCAGGTTCGCGATCAGCGCGGCCTTCTGACGATCGACGCCGATCAGCATGTCGAGCGCAAGCGGCGCGAAGCGGCGGACCGGAATCAGTGATCCGCTACACCAGACATAGGCGGGATGAATATGGGGATCGGCCGGCGGCGGCGGCGGCGGCGAAAGCCGCTCCAGCGCGGCGGCGATGCGGTCCAGTGGGTCGGTCATAGCCCGCTCTTGGCGGCTTGCAGCCGGTTGAACAAGCATCCAGCGAGGCTGGGCATTCAGGCGGAAAGGCACCGACTGAACGGGCCTTCAGCCGAGCTGGCGGAGATGTCCTGCAATCGCGCCATCGTCCGGTGCGAGCCGGGTCGCCTTGACCAGCAACTGCCGAGCGCCCGCGGTATCGCCGTTCGCCGCCAGCGCGATACCATAGGCATCGGCGGCAGCGGCATTCATCGGCATCAAGGCATAGGCCGCGCGGCCGTAGCGGACCGCGATCGCACCATCGTCGCTTCCCGCATAAGCCAGCGCAAGATCGACAAGCACGCCGCCATCGCGGTTGCCGACACGGCGGCGGAGGCCTTCCAACGTCTCGATCGCCCGCCCCCAATCGCCCGACGCAACCTGCCAATGGCCTAGCAGCCGCTGTCCGGCCACGCTCTGAGGGTTCTGCGACAAATACAAAGCGAGTGATGCCGCGGCATCCTCGCCGCGACCAGCACGGCCTAGGGCATCGACCAGCCTGAGCATGGTCGGCTCGTCGAACGCGAGGTCCGCTGCACGTGCATAGGTGCCGGCGGCCTCGCCAAAACGCCCCGCCGCGACCAGCGAGTCGCCGAGTGCCAGCTGCGCGGCCGGTGCCCCCGGCCCCGCCGCTACCAGCGTACGCGCACGCGCGATCGCGCCTGCGGTATCGCCACTGGCGAGTTGGCCGCGGATCACGCCAAGAACATAGGTCGGGTCGTCGATCGCGGTATCGGCCCCGGCCATCAATGCGCCAAGCGAATCGTCCGTCGCAAACGCAGCGGCAGGTGCGGCGGGGCCGGTCGCGGCGCGATCGAGGAATTGGGCGGCCATAACCCGGTCGCCGGTGGCTTCGCCGGCGCGCGCGATCAACATGAGCGTGTAGCTGTCGGCGTCGCGGCGCAATCCGATCGGTCGCAGCACGTCGAGCGCGCCACGCGGATCGCCGGAACGCAGCAGAGCCGCGCCCAGCAAGCGTCGGGCGACGATGTTGAGCGGCTGTTCGGTCATCAGTTGGCGCCAGGTGGTCGCGGCCTGTTCGAACTTGCCCTGCGCATGATCAAGGTTCGCCGAAAGCAGCAACGCGCCCGGCAGGCCACTAATCGCTCCCCCCGTGCGGCGAAGCAGCGCACGGGCCAGGTCGATTCGCCCTGCCCGCGCGGCGAGCACCGCCTGGAGATACAGCGCCTGAGGGCTACCCGGTCGGGCCTGCAATGCGCGCCGCGTAGCGACCAGCATGTCGGCGTTGCGTCCGACGTCGCCCAACGTCGCGGCATATTCGATCAGCGCCGGATGGTAATAGGCATCACGCTTGAGCGCTGCTTCGAACCACGGCAGCGCCGCCACCAACCCGTAGCGGTCACGGATCACCTCGCCCTGCAGCGTCAGTGCGGAGGGCTCGCGCGGCGCCAGCGCCACCGCGCGTGCCGCAGCGATCGATGCATCGCCGATATCGCCGGCAGTCAGCCGGATACGGCCGAGATCGGTCCATGCCGCTGAGTCATCCGGCGCGCCGTCGAGCAGCGTCTTCAGGATCGTGCGTGCGTCGGCCAGCTTGCCCTGCGACGCAAGCGCGCGCGCCTGGATACGTTGAGCATAGGCAGCGTAGCGAGGCTGCGCCGCTGCGGCTTCGTCGATCGCGCCTTCCGGGTCGCCCTGCAACAGGCGTGCATGCGCCAGAAGCTGATGCAGCCGATCCGCGGACAGCCCGGCATTGACCGCTCGTGCGAGCTCGGCTTCGGCTGCAAGCCCGTCGCCGAGTTCGAGATAGGCGCGCGCCAGCACGGCATGAGCGATTCCCAGCGTAGGCATCGCGGCGACGGCCGCTTGCGCATTGGTCCGCGCCGCGCTGTAATTCCCGGCCTCCAACGTCGTCAGGCTATCGGCAAGCGACCGGCGCGCATCGGGCCGCGGCGAGCGCATCGCCAACCCGACGCCGACCGCCACCACCATCAGACACAACACGCAGATCGCGAGCAGCCGCGGACGATTGCCGGACAGCACAGCGGACAGCGCGATCGGCATCCTGAACCGCCGCCGCCGGCGCCGTCGCAGCATCGGATAGGTCGCCTCAGGCATGGAGATCGTAGCTTTTCAGCAGATCGTACAGCGTCGGTCGGCTGATCCCGAGCAACCGCGATGCGCCCGCGATATTGCCATCCGAGCGCGCGAGCGCCTGGCGGATCGCCTTGCGATCGGCGAGCTCGCGCGCGGCGCGCAGATTGAGCATGGACGCGTCCTCCGCCTTGCCGTCGAGATCGAGGTCGGTCGCGGTGATCAGCTTGCCGTCCGCCATGATGACCGCACGCTTGATCCGGTTCTCCAGTTCGCGGACGTTGCCCGGCCACCCCCAGCCATCGATCGCAGCGCGCGCGTCGGGAGCAAGGCCGGTGACGACGGGGTTCATCGACGTGGCGTAGCGCGTGACGAAGTGGCGCGCGAGCAATACCGCGTCGCCGGTCCGATCGGTCAGCGCCGGGATCCGCACGACGATCTCCGCGAGGCGGTAATACAGGTCCTCGCGGAACCGCCCATCGGCGACCATCGCGTCGACATTCTGGTGCGTCGCGCAGACGATCCGGGTGTCGACCGGGATCGCCTTGCGTCCGCCGACGCGTTCGATCACGCGCTCCTGAAGAAACCGCAACAGCTTCACCTGAAGCGCGAGCGGTACGTCGCCGATCTCGTCGAGGAACAGCGTGCCACCGGCTGCCTGTTCGATCTTGCCTTCGGTCGTCTTCACGGCGCCGGTGAACGCGCCTTTTTCGTGACCGAACAACTCGCTTTCGAGCAACGTCTCGGGAATCGCCGCACAGTTGATCGCGACGAAATTGCCGCGCGATCGCGGCGAGGCGTCGTGGAGTCCGCGCGCGAGCAGTTCCTTGCCGGTACCACTCGCACCGAGCAGCATCACCGAGACGTTGGCGGGGGCGACCCGCTCCAGCGTACGCGTGACCGCCGCCATCTCGGGCGACGCGCTGATAAGGCCACCGAACCCGCCTGCGTCGATCCGTGCCGCGAGGCGTCGGTTTTCGGCCTCCAGCGCGTGGACGTGAAACGCGCGACTGACGATCATGCCCAGCGCATCGATATCGATCGGCTTGGCGTAGAAATCCCAGGCTCCGTCGGCAATCGCCTGCAACGCGCTTTCACGCGCGCCGTGGCCAGAGGCGACGATCACCTTGGTATCGGGCTTGATGGCGAGGATGTCGCGCAGCGTGGCGAACCCTTCGGTGACGCCGTCCGGGTCGGGCGGTAAGCCCAGGTCGAGTGTGACGACGGCGGGCTCATGCGCGCGGATCGCATCCAGCGCCTGTGTCCGATCGCTGGCGACAACGATCTCATACCCTTCATACGCCCAGCGAAGCTGACGCTGAAGCCCAACATCGTCCTCAACGATCAGCAGGACCCGACGCGGCCCCTCGCTCGTGCCGCCGCTCATGCCGCCGCCTCCAGCGAGGCGACCGCAGGAAGCAGGACGCGGAACCGGGTCCCCTCACCTTCGCGACTGGTGACGTCGAGCGCGCCGCCCATCGCATGCACCAGCTGGCGTGCCTCGAACGCACCGATACCGAATCCTGTCGGTTTCGAGGACACGAACGGGCGGAACAGCTGGTCGCGCACAAAGCCTGGTGCCATTCCGCTGCCATGATCGATCACGTCGACCGCGACCCGGTCGCCGACCGTCTCGACCGACAGCAGGATGGGCGCATCGGCATCGCTCGCCTCGATCGCATTCTGGACGAGATGACCAAGCACCTGTTCGAGACGCGCGGCGTGACCGAGCGCGAAAACCGACGCGGCGCGCGCGGCGATCGGGTGCTGGCCACGTCGGCTGGCTGCGACGCGCTCGACGATCGCCGCGACGTCGAGCGGCTGAAGCGGCTCTCCGCGGACCGGGCCATGCTGCGAGAGACGAGCGAGCAACACGTTCATGCGGTCTGAAGAGTCCTTGAGGGTGGCAACCATGTCGACGCGAAACTCGGGATTGTCGGCATGGCGCTCGGCATTGCGCGCGACCAGCGTCAGCTGGCTGACGAGGTTCTTGATGTCGTGCAGGATAAACGCGAAGCGCCGGTTGAATTCGTCGAACCGCGCCGCATCAGCGAGTGCGGCATGCGCCCGGCCCTCGGCCAGATAGCTTGCCGCCTGCCGCCCGGCGACCCGGAGCAAGTCGAAATCTTCCCAGTCGAGCGCCCTGTCGACGGGTGGTCGCGCGAGCACGATCGCCCCCACCAGCGCGCCGCCATGGATCAGCGGGACGATCGCCCATGCATCCGGGCATTCCTGAAGCCAGCCGGGGACGCTGGCCATGTCTTCGGCCGGTGCGGTACCTGCGCGGACACGATCCAGTTCGATGATCCGGGCGTCCCTGGCGAGGAACCGGGCCAGCGTGTCATCCTGCGGACCGGTGGCGGCACAGTCCCAGTTCCACATGGCCTCCGGCCCTAGCGATATGCCGTCGGCCACCAGCAACAGGCCACCCGGCGAGTCGGTCAGGTCGGCGATCGACTTTACGACACGCGCGTGCAGCGTATCGGCACCGGCCGCTGGCTTCCCCAGCGTGTCGGTAAAGCGTTGCCATTCCGCGCGGTAATCATAGCGATGACGAAAGAGATGCTTGGCGACCTTCACCTTGGTCCAGGCCCGCAGCCAAGGAGTCGAGAGCATAGCCAACGCGCCGGCGGTCGCACCGAAGACGATCGCGGTCTGGGCGACGCGGACATAGGGACCGGCATAGCTGGCGGCGATGCTGGTCGCGAGCGCGGTCAGGCCGGCGTACAGGATCAACGCCACCGTCGACAACGCACGCACCGTGATCGGCCGCGACAAGGCGAGCGTCCAGTCGCCGCTGCGGTGTACGCCGACCACCAGCAACGCCGCGACGCCGGTCATGACGATGCCGCGCACGACGATCGCCGCGGGCATCCACCGCATGTCAAAATACACGCCCGCAGACACGAGCAGGTCGACGCCCCACATCGCTGCGAGCGCGAGCACGACAAGACGAATGCCGCCCCTCGACGGAGGTGCCGCCTGGTACAGATGGTGGACCAGCACCAGACCGCTGACCGCGCTCATCATTCGAAACACGACACGGGCCGACTCGACCGCCGTCAGCGCCTCGGCGTCCAGCTCCATCCGCACGGCAACCGCGAGCATCGCCGCGGTTCCGGCAAGCGCCATCACCACGAAATACACCGCGCCGAGCGCATAATTGCCGGCGCGATCGCGCCGGACGAGCGCGAGCATGAAGCCGAGCCATGCGATGTCGCGCGCGCTTGCGACGATCCGTGTCGCGACATCGCGCGTGTCGATCCCGGCGACCGCAAGCGCCCAAAGGCTCGTCGTCGCGAGCGCAACGACGAACGCGGCATGCGGCCATTGCCCGCTCGGCTGCCGGACCTGGGTCAGCGCCAGCGCACCGAACAGCAGAGCGGCCAGCGCGTAACTCCACAGGATTAACGTGGTGATCATGCCTGGGACATCACGACGCTCATCGTGCCCCCGCCGGCCACAGTACGACGCGCAGCGTCTGCAACAGGATCAGCAGGTCGAGAAACGGCGAATAATTCTTTGCGTAATAGAGGTCGTATTCGAGCTTGTGCCGGGCGTCTTCGATCGATGCGCCATAGGGATAGTTGATCTGTGCCCAGCCGGTAATGCCGGGCTTCACCATGTGCCGCTCGGCATAATAGGGGAGTTGCTCCTCGAGCTGTTCGACGAACTGCGGCCGTTCGGGGCGCGGGCCGACGAAGCTCATCTCGCCCTTGAGCACGGTCCAGGTCTGCGGCAGTTCGTCGATCCGGACTTTCCGGATGAACCGACCGATCCGCGTGATCCGGGGATCGTCCTCCGCCGCCCACACTGCCTTGCCCGACACCTCGGCATCCTGCCGCATCGATCGCAGCTTCAGGATATCGAACCCCTCGCTGTAGAGGCCGACGCGACGCTGACGGTAGAAGGCCGGCCCTTTCGACTCGAGCTTGATCGCGACCGCAGTGACCAGGATGATCGGCAAGGTGATCGCCAGCAGCAGCCCGCCGGCGATGATGTCGAACGCCCGCTTGAAGACGCTCGACAGCATCCGGCTCGAGGCAAACCCGTCGGAGAAGATCAACCAGGACGGGTTCACGCTCTTGAGGTCGATCCGCCCCGTCTCGCGTTCGAGGAAGCTCGATATCTCGCTGACCTGCACGCCCGTGGTACGGACGCGGAGCAAATCCTTCATAGGCAGCGCATTGCGGCGTTCGTCGAGTGCGAGCACGACCTCACTCGCATTCTGATCGACGATATAAGCCGCCAGATTGGGAATATCGCCACGCGGCAGCGCTCCCTGGACGACCGGCTCGGTCTCTCCCATCAAGACGAACTTGGCGACGATGAAGTTTACCCCGGGCTGTCCCGACAGGCTCAGGATCTGGGCGGCACGCACCCCCGCGCCCAACACGACGATGCGCCGCTTGAACGTTTCGCCACCCAGCGTCTTGCCGAGCAGCGCGCGAACCGTGACGAGCAACACCGTCGCGATGACGGTCGAATAGAGAAGATTGGAGCGCCACAGCGCAAGCGGCGGTACCAGGAAGAAGATCAACGACAAGAACATCACGCCGATCGACAGCGCCACCGCGAGCCGCGCGGCGGCAAAGCGCAGCGACAGGAACGACGCCACGCCGTACGCGCCGACTGCCACCAGCGACACCTGCAAGGCGAATGCAAAAGTAAGCAACTGCCCGATACGGGTCTGGATCGGCTCGACCTGCATACCGATCTGGTGCGCGCGGACGACCCAGCCGATCTCCGCGGACGTGATGAGCAGCACCAGATCGACCAGACCGAGCATCAGGACCACATGGGGTACATAGTGCTTGAAGAGCCGTATCATGGTCCGTTGTTCCCGACGCCTATCTGTAAAATCTGCCGACGCTGGACAAAGCTTGGCAGCAATTCCCAAAAAAAGGCTGAAGACCCTGCAACCGCTTGGGCCACTTGACGATTGCGAAGCTAACGCCGGCACTATAGCGCGACCGGCAGGAGGCTCCATGACCGTACGTACGATCGTTCCCGTGATACTTTCAGGCGGTTCCGGCACACGCCTGTGGCCGATGTCGCGCCCAGAGATGCCCAAGCAGATGCTGGCACTGACGGCAAACGAAACGATGCTGCAACTCACCGCGGGCCGCACCCAAGGCGAACGCTATGCGGCGCCGATCGTGGTGGCCAATGCGCGTCACGCCGATCTGGTCGAGCAGCAACTTGCCGATGCGGGCGCTATGCCCCAGGCGCTGATTCTCGAACCCGCCGGTCGCAACACCGCGCCGGCGATCGCCTTGGCGGCGATCGCAGCCGGCGGCGGCGGTAACGCGCTGCTCGTGATGCCGTCCGACCACGTCATCAACGACGTCGCCGCATTCCATGCAGCGATCGAGGCGGCGATGCCGCTGGTGTCGCAGGGCTGGCTCGTCACTTTCGGTATCGCACCGGACTCGCCCGAGATCGGCTATGGCTGGATTCAGATCGGCGACGAACTCCAGCCAGGCGTTCACCGCGTCGCGCGGTTCGTCGAAAAGCCGCCGCTCGACAAGGCTCAGTCGATGCTCGCCAGTGGTGATCATGCCTGGAACGGCGGCATGTTCCTGTTCCAGGCGGATGCCTATCTCGAAGCGCTCGCTCAATTCGATCCGGGTATCCTGATCGCCACCCGGGAAGCGATGGACAAGGCACGCACCGAAGGCACCCGGATCTATCCCGATGCGACGGCGTTCGCGGCGTCGCCTGACGATTCGATCGATTATGCCGTCATGGAGAAGGCCGAGCGCGTTGCCGTCGTACCGGTTGCGATGGGCTGGAACGACGTCGGCAGCTGGGACGCCCTGCACGCGATCAGCGACCTCGACGAGGCCGGCAACGCGCATCGCAGCGAAGGCGGCGGCAACGTACTGGCGATCGATACCAAGCAGTGCTTCGTGCGAAGCGACGGGATCCGCGTGTCGCTCGTCGGGGTCGAAGATCTGATCGTCGTAGCAAGCGGCAACGACGTCCTGATCATGCCGCGCGGCCGCAGCCAGGAGGTCAAGAAGCTGATCGAGGCGATGAAGACAGACGCGGCAAAGACGGACGCGGCGCACTGAGCCAAGCTTTCCCCGGATCCTCGACAGGATCCGGGTCAGGCCACCTGCCCGCCTCTACTCGGCTTTTCGGCGAACCTTGGGCACGCGCGACAAGCGGGTCAGCAGCGTGGGGATGTCATCGGTAATCATCGTGTCGGTCGGGGTCTGCCAAGACGAGCGCAGCGTTTCGCCGACATCCTGCAATCGGGCGCCGGCTGGACGTTTGGCTGTCTCGTTTTGCACTTCAACCTCTATCACGCATACTAAACCCGACGGGTCCTTCGGGGGGGGGGGGTAAGGACACCGCCGGGCTCGCAGGTCTAACCGACGATCGTTGGTCTGGTTCCGGGGCATGCGCCGTCCCGCGAAACGCGCGTCCGATTTTCCGCCCCCTCCGGCTCTGGCGGTCCGTGCGCCGATCGGCTTAGATGCGCGAAAGTTCACGGGAGAATTCGTCATGGATCGTCGCCAGTTCCTCGCATCGGGAGGCGTCGCCGCGCTTGCCACCACCCTGCTGCCGTCTTCGGCTTTTGCGCAGTCGGGCAGCGATACTGCGCTCAACGCGGACTTCGAACGGATTTTCCAGCGTAGCGTGGCGCGGTCGCCTGAACTCGCGACCTCGCTGGGTCTCGACAAGGGACCGTTCGCCGGGCTCAAGAGCCAGCTTTCGCCGCGGACACCCGACAAGCGCGCGCGTGATGTCGCCGAGACGAAGGCTGCGCTCGCCAGCCTCGCGCGCTATGACGGCGTCGGCCTGTCGCCAGCGGCCAAGCTGAACCTCGAAGTGGTGCGGTATTCGCTGAACACGCAGATCGCCGCGCCCGAGAAATTCGGCATGGACAGCCCGATCCGCCCCTACCGGATCTTCCAGCAGGGCGGCGCCTATTTCCAGGTGCCCGACTTCCTCAACACTGCGCACACGATCGCCGCGACGCCCGATGCCGAAGCGTACCTGTCGCGGCTCGACCAGTTCGGCACGGTGCTCGACCAGGAAAGCGCGATGCAGCAGGCGGAGGCAGCGCGCGGGCTGCTCGCACCCGGTTGGTCGCTCGACCTGACGCTCGGCCAGATGCGGAAGTTGCGCGGCCAGCCGGCGCCGACGTCGAGCATCGTCCAGTCGCTCGTCAAGCGCGCCGCCGCCAAGGGTCTTACCGGCGACTGGCAAGCACGCGCCGCTAAGATCGTCGACGAGAAAGTCTATCCCGCACTCGATCGCCAGATCGCGCTGATCGAGCGACTAAAGCCGACGACCAAGCCAGGCGACGGAATCTGGCGCGTGCCGAACGGCGACGCGATCTACGCGATGGCGCTGAACCAGGCGACAACCACGACGATGAGCCCCGACGAGGTCCACCGGATCGGCCTGGCACAGGTCGCCGAGATCACCGCCCAGCTCGACACCATCCTCAAGTCGCAGGGCTATGCGACGGGGACGGTCGGCGAGCGGCTCGCCAAGCTGAACGTGATGCCGGACCAGCTCTATGCGAACACGGCGGAGGGGCGCACCGAGCTGATCGCCGGGCTGAACGACGGTATCAAGGCGATGTACGCCAAGCTGCCCCAGGCCTTTTCGGAGGTGCCAACGCAGCCGCTCGAAATCCGCAGCGTACCGGTCGAGATCCAGGACGGCGCGGCGAACGGCTATTACAACCGCGCCTCGCTCGATGGCAGCCGTCCGGCGATCTACTTCGTCAATCTGAAGGACGTCGGCGACTGGCCGAAATACACGCTGCCGTCGCTCACCTATCACGAGGGCGTGCCGGGACATCACCTCCAGATCAGCCTCGCGCAGGAGTCGAAGGACATTCCGACGCTGCGGAAAATCGGCTTCTTCTCGGCCTATTCGGAAGGCTGGGCGCTGTATGCTGAGCAGCTGGCCGATGAACTGGGGGCGTATGCATCGCCGCTGGAGCGCGCAGGGTATCTCCAATCGTTCCTGTTCCGCGCGACGCGACTGGTGGTCGATACCGGCATTCACGCGAAGCAGTGGAGCCGCGAGAAGGCTACCGATTACATGGTCGCGACGACCGGCTTTGCGCGGCCAAGGACGCTGCGCGAGGTGGAGCGGTACTGCACGCAGGCGGGGCAGGCGTGCAGCTACAAGGTCGGGCACATGGCGTGGACGCGGGCTCGGGTGAAGGCGAAGGCGGCACTGGGCGACCGGTTTGACCTGAAGCAGTTTCACGACATCCTGAAGGAAGGCGCCATGCCGCTGACGATCCTGGAACGCCGCGTCGACGAACGGATCGCGGCGATACGCGGGCGGGCGTAAGTCGCCATGAAGGTGGCGATCATCGGGCTGGCCGCGATGCTGTCGGGGGCTGGCGCTCCCGGCAATGCCCCGCGGCCGTCAGCGTCGGATGCCATCCTGACGGCCGAACTGATCGACGCGCACGCCCCCTATCCACAGGCGCACGCGTCGACGATTGTGCAGCTCGCCGACGGCACCTTGATGGCGGCCTGGTTCGCCGGATCGGGCGAAGGCAATACCGACGTCCGCATCTGGACATCGCGTAGCAGCAGCCGCGGGGACGGCGGATGGAGTGCGCCCGAACCGGTGGCGGCGGGTATCGGCGCCGATGGTCGCCATCTTCCGACTTGGAACCCAGTACTGTTCCAGCCTGCCCCGGGCGACCTCCGCCTGTTCTACAAGGTCGGGCCGAACCCGCGTGATTGGTGGGGGATGATGATCCGCTCGACCGACAACGGCCGTAGCTGGAGCAAGCCGGAGCGCCTGCCCGACGGCGTCCTGGGACCGATCAAGAACAAGCCCGTCGTGCTGCGCGACGGGAGCTGGCTTGCACCATCGAGCCGCGAAGAAGGCACCGCGGAGGCCAATCGCTGGTCGCTCCGCATGGAACGCAGCACCGATCGCGGCGCGCATTGGACGGTCGAGCCACCGATCCCCTCGCCGATGCATATCGAGGCGATCCAGCCCAGCGTGCTGTCCTATCCCGATGGCCGGCTCGAACTGATCGCCCGCACGCGCCAGGGTGCGCTCGCCATGAGTTGGTCGAAGGATACCGGCCGGACCTGGTCGCCGCTCGCCGCGATCGACCTTCCCAATCCGAACGCCGGCACCGATGCGGTGACGTTGCGCGATGGGCGACAGCTGATCGTGTACAATCACAGCGGTCATTGGCCCGACCGCCCCGGCGACGGACCGCGCTGGCCGCTCAACCTCGCGCTGTCGGACGATGGCGTACGCTGGCATCCGGTGCTGACGCTGGAAAGCAAGCCACTGCCCGACGGCTATGCCTATCCCGCGGTGATCCAGACTCGCGACGGGCTGGTCCGGATCACCTACACTTACGATCGCAAGCACATCAAATATGTCGTGGTCGACCCGCGCCGGCTCCGCTGATGGGGGGCGGCGTTTAACACCGCACCCCCAACATTCAGATAACGCTTACTTGCCGCTCGCGTCGAGCGTCTGCGCGGCCACACGAACCGTTGCGGTCTGGACGATGTCCGCAGCGGAGGTCGCCAGCATTACCTTGTAGTCGCCGCCGGCGATCTTCCACCCGCCGCTGGCGACATCGAACGTCGCAAGCAGGCGCGGGTCGATCGTCACCGAGATCGTCTGACCCTTGCCGGGTGCGAGATCGACCTTGCTGAACGCGCCGAGCCGCTTGGGGGCTTCCCAGCCCGCGCCCGACACATAGACCTGCGCGACTGCCTTGCCCTGTACCGCGCCGGTGTTCTGGACCGTGAAGTCCGCCTTGATACCCCTGCCCTCGGAGGACGCGGTCAGGCCGGTCATCGCGAAGTTGGTATAGGAAAGCCCATAACCGAACGGGAACAGCGGCTTGGCACCGGTCTTGTCGAACCACTTATAGCCGACCGCCGCGCCCTCGATGTCGTAGTTCCCCATCGGATGCGAATCGCGGTCGAGCTTGGGATCGCCCTCCAGCTTGGGCCGCGGGATCTGTGCGAGCGACGCCGGGAAGGTCGCAGGCAGGTGGCCCGACGGATTGACCTCGCCGGTCAGCACGCGCGCGATCGCCTCGCCGCCCGCCGTGCCCGGATACCACGCTTCCAGCACCGCGCCGACCTTGCCGAGCCACGGCATCACCACCGGACCGCCGGTTTCGAGTACGACCACCGTCTTCGCATTCGCGCGCGCGACCGCATCGATCAGCGCGTTCTGGCCATCGGGCAGGTTCAGGTCGGGCACGTCGAACGACTCGCCCGTCCACTGCTCGCCGAACACCACGACGACGTCCGCCTTCCGCGCCGCCGCGGCGGCCGCCTTAACGTCCTTGCCGTCGAGATACGTCACGGTCGCGCCGGTGCGTGCCTGCAACGCCTTCATCGGCGACGACGCGTGATAGGTCTTGGGACCGGGGAAACCGCTTGGGAATTCATCCGGCACGACCAGGCCGTTGGTCGGCGCATTATGCGAATAGACCTGGCTCGATCCACCGCCCGACAGCACCCCGACATCGGCATGCGCACCGATCAGCAGGATCGACTTCGCCGTCTTCGCGATCGGCAGCAGCCCGGCGGTGTTCTTGAGAAGGACGATGCCCTCCTCGGCATCCGCGCGCGTCACCGCGGCATGCGCGGAATAGTCGATCTTGGTCGCCTGATCGCCGTTCACGACGGTGTCGAACGCCCCCACGGAAAACATTCCCCAGAGCACGCGGCGCGCCATGTCGGTCGCGCGCGCTTCGCTGACATGGCCGTTGTTGACAGCCTCGCGCAGCGCATCCGCGAAATACGCCGAGCGATCGAACGCCCAGCCCGACTGCTGGTCGAGCCCGGCATTGGCCGCCTCGCTGGTCGAATGCGTCGCGCCCCAATCGGACATGACATAGCCCTTGAAGCCCCAGTCGCGCTTAAGGACTTTGTTCAAGAGCCAGTCGTTCTCGCACGCGTAATGGCCGTTTACGCGGTTGTACGAACACATCACCGAGCCGGGCTGACCGACCTCATTGGCGATCTCGAACGCGAGCAGATCGGACTGGCGCGCAGCCTGTTCGCCGATCTTGTGATCGATGTTGTTGCGGTTCGTCTCCTGACCGTTGAAGGCGTAGTGCTTCATCGTCGAGACAACGTGCTGCGACTGGATGCCCTTGATCTCGTGGCCGGTGATCACACCCGCCAGCAACGGATCTTCACCGCCATATTCGAAGTTGCGGCCGTTGCGTGGCTCGCGCGTCAGATTCATCCCGCCCGCGAGTTGCACGTTGAAGCCCGACAGGAACGCCTCCCGGCCGATCATCGCACCGCCGGCCTGTGCGACCTCGGGGTTCCAGGTTGCCGCGGTCGCGATCCCCGATGGCAGCGAGGTGCGCAGGCGCGGCGTCGGCCCGCGCTGGCTGGCGACGCCGACGCCGGCATCGGTCTGCCACTGGTTCGGGATGCCGAGCCGCGGGATACCCGGCACGATCCCGGCGGACGCGGGCAGGCCGTCCTTCGGATAGACCCAGTTCTTTACCGGCGTCTTCAGCCAGTCGGCATTGGTCGCGAAATAGCCGAAGGTGAGTTGCAGCTTCTCGTCGAGCGTCATCTCCTTGAGGAGTAGATCGACGCGTGCATCGGCGCTCAGCGCAGTGTTCATCCATGGCCGCGCTTTCGGCGCTTCGGTTCGCGCCGCCGCGGCGCCGGGCGCGTTGTTTGTCGTCTGTGCGATGGCGGGCGATGCCGCCACGACGCCGATCACGACCGAACCCGCAAGGAGACGTGCGAAAATGGTCTTGGTGCGAGATGCGGTCATGGAACCCTCTTTTTTTGACTGATGTGCACGTCGGATACGGTCTGCCGAGGCTGTCGCCTAGTGGGTGCGGGCATTCCCGAGCTGGCCGATCGTTAAATTGATCGGTCCGCGACATACTTTAATCTAAAGCAAATTGTCGGCGGCTTCGCGATGTAGTCGTGTCTCTCCATGTACGTTTTTACAAAAATTACCGCATAATTGCTAATCTGGCGGTTGAACCCAGTCTCACACGTTGTTACGGCGACGTCAGTCAATGGAGTTGAACATGTCCGAAGATACCACCGACCTGAGTGCCGTCGAACTTGCGACAGAGCTGACCATTGCTTGGCTTGGTAATCCCAATACGCGAAGCTCGGCCGATGACGTTCCTGCCTTTCTGGGCAGAATGCACGATACGGTCGCAGCGCTGTTGGGCGCTACCACCGAAGCGCCTCCCGCCGAAGCAGCGGCTGAATATACGCCGGCCGTGTCGGCACGAAAGTCGCTGGCATCGAAGGATCACATCATCTCGATGATCGACGGCAAGTCCTACAAGACCTTGCGCCGTCATCTCGCGACGCACGGCATGACGCCGGCCGAGTACCGCGAACGCTATGGCCTGAAGCCCGACTATCCGATGGTCGCCGAGAATTATTCGGAAAGCCGTCGTGCGATGGCGAAGAAGATCGGCCTGGGTCGCAAGCCGGGTGCGCGCAAGGCCGAAGCGGCGCCTGCCCCCGCCGCGACCACGCGCAAGCGCAAGACGGATACCGTCGCCGCCGAATAAGCGGCTGCACAGGGCGTAAAACGAAAAGGGGACCGATGCGCCAAGCACCGGTCCCCTTTTTCTATCTGCGTCGACTTGTCGGGAGGATACCCGCTTATTTGCCGAAGCGGCCCCGCCGGTAGAGCAACGTGATCGCGACGCGGCGGTTACGCGGATCGGCCGCATCCTTGACGATCAGGGGCTCCCGGTCGGCGACGCCTTCGATCCGTTCGAAGCGTGCTTCCGGGGTTCCGCCCGATAGCAATCGGCGGCGGGTCGCCTCGGCACGCCCCGACGATAGCATCCAGTTGTTCATCGCGCGCGGATCGCCATACGGCACGCTGTCGGTATGGCCGCGGATCATGATCGGGTTCTTCATCCCCTCGATCGATTTCGCGATCATCCCGATCAGGTCGCCCGCCTGCGAATCGAGCGCGGTCGTGCCGAGCGCGAACATCGAATAATCCGCATCGTCGACCAGATCGATCCGCATGCCGTCCTGCGTCGGCACGAAGCGGACGTGGCTCGCGAGCCGCGACAGCTTGGGCGACGCGGCGATCTGGCTCAGCACGCGCTTGCGCATCGATTCGAAGTTCTTGCGGTCTTCGCTGGCGAGCGCCTGACGGTTCTTGATCGTCCCCTGCTCGCCGGTGCCGGTCGAGGCGCCGCCCTTCCCCGCATCGGGCACCGCGATCTGCGGCATGCTGGTCTGCCCCGCCTTGGGTCCGATCTTGTTCTTGTCGAGGATCGATTCACCACCGAACAACGCGCCGCCGCCGATCCCGAGCGAGCGCGTATCGAGCAGCGTCGGCGCGAAATAATCGGCGATCCCCTTGCGCTGCTTCTCGGTGGTCGCACCGAGAATCCACAGCAGCAGGAAGAACGCCATCATCGCGGTCACGAAATCGGCATAGGCGACCTTCCAGGCGCCACCGTGATGCCCGCCATGACCTTCGATATAGATCTTCTTGACGATGATTTTGGGCGGCTGGATGTTGCCGTGCGGGGCGCGGGCCATGTCTCTGTCGCCGCTCTACTTGCCGCGAAGCCCGTCGAAGACTTCGGCGAAGCCCGGCTGGTTCTTGTGCGCGATCCCCGAGCGTGCGGCCTCGATCACCAGCGGCTGCGGATGGCCGTGGAGCGAGGCGATGATGATCTGCTTGACCACGCCGTAGATCGCCGCGTCGGCATCGAGCACCTGGCGCAACCGGTTGGCGAGCGGTGCGACCATCCCGTATGCTAGCAACACGCCCATGAACGTGCCGACCAGCGCCGAGCCGATCATCGAGCCGAGGATCGACGGCGGCTTGTCGATCGACCCCATCGTCTTCACCACGCCCAGCACCGCGGCGACGATGCCGAGCGCGGGCAGCGCGTCGGCAAGGCTGGTCAGCGTACCGTGCGCGCTTTCCTCCTCGTGGTGATGCGTCTTGATCGACTGGTCCATCACCTCCTCGACCGCGTGCACGTCGAGCGTGCCCGACGACACCACGACGAGGCGCAGCGTATCGGCGATCAGGTTGACGAGCGCGTGGTTCTTCAGGAGCTTGGGGTATTCAGCGAACACGGCGGACGACTGCGGGTCCTCGACGTGCGGCTCGAGCGCGATTGGTCCATCCATCCGCAGCATCTTCATCAGCTTGCTGACGAGGAAGATGACGTCGAGATAATCCTGCTTCTTGTATTTCGGGCCCTTGAAGACCTTGCCGAGGCCGCCGCCAAGCGCCTTCAATTCCTTGCCCGAATTGCCGATGATCAGCGCGCCTGCAGCGGCACCGCCGATGATCAACATCTCGTGCGGGATCGCCTCCAGGACGGGACCGAGCGCGCCGCCGGTGAACGCGAACCCGCCGAACACCATGACGAGAAGGACGACGATGCCGATGACCGGAAACATGCTGCTGGAAAATCCCTCTGGGTCGACGACGGTTAATGCGTAGCCAGAGAATTAACCGGATTTCGTAGCCAACCCGTTACCGCGGCGCGGCGCACGGCAAAAAAACTCCCGGTCGCCGCGGCTCAGCGCAAATAGTCGAACAGCGATAACGCAGACAGCTTCGAGAAACTCGCCTGTGTCGCGGACAGGACCGTCATGGTCTTTTGCAACTCGACGACGGCACTGGTGATGTCGGTATCCTCGAGGCCCGACCGGGTCGCCTCGCGGTCGGTGCCGACGTCCTTCAGCCGCGACGTCTCGAGATCGACTCGTGCCGCACGTGCGCCGAGCGACGCTTGGACGCTGGTCACCTGATCCGATGCCGCGCTGATGTCGGCCAGCGAACTGTCGAGCGATCCCGGCTTGAAATCATCCGACTGCAACGCGGTGGCGATCGCCGACAGCATCGCCAGCGTGTTGGTGCCGCCCTCGATGCTGCCATCGGCCTTGGTCGTGCCGCCGACCGTAAAGATCCGTGCCGCGGTTTCGTTGGCCTGGACGCTTTGGCCATCACCGATCGGGATGCCCGATACCGGCTTCGCCGCCAACGCGAAGCTGCCGTCGGCGGCGACCGCGGCGGCGCCGTCTCCACCACCGAACAGGGCTTGGCCGCGCGCGTCCTTGGTATTGGCAATTGCCGTAAGCGAGGCGACGATTCCGGCAATCTGTTCGCTGATCGCCTTGCGGTCGACGGCATTGAGCGTGCCGTTCTTCGCCTGGGTCACGAGCGTCACCGCACTCTGCAGCTGATCGGTCATCGCGCTGAGGCTGGTATCGCCCTGTTTCAGCACCGATTCGGCGGTGCCGAGATTGGCCGTATAGACCTTGTCGTTCGCGGTATCGCGTGCGAGCCCCTGCAACCGCTGATAGGCAACACTGTCCTGCGACGGCGCGGAGAACCGCTTGGTCGTCGAGATCTGCGTCTGGAGCGAATCGGCCTTCGCCGAGAGCGACGTCATCGCGCTCGCGGAACGATCATAGAAAAGGCTGGTGGCGATCTGCATGGGCGTTACCGGATCTCGAGGATGGTCTGGAACGTGTCGCGTGCGGTCTGAATGACCCGGCTCGATGCCTGATAGGCCTGCTGGAAGCGGAGCAGGTCGACCGCTTCGCTATCAAGATCGACCCCCGACGCCGCCGCCAGCGAACTGACCGCACCATCGCGGATCGCGCTCTGCGCATCGGCAACCGTCTTGCGCTGCTCCAATGCGGCGGCGTTACCGGCAATGAGGTTGGTCGTCCGCGTCTCGAACCCACCGCTGCCGCGCACTGCCTGCAGCGCCGACAGGTTCGACGCATCGCGGATGCTGCCGTTCGCGCTCGCCGCGGCAATACCGCGCGGATCGGTCATCGTGACGGATATATCGGTCGGCGTGGCACCGGTCGTGAACAGCGCGGCCCCGGCCTTGCCGTCGAGGTCCCGCCCCTGCATCTGCACGGCGTTGACCTGCGCGGTGAAATCACTGGCGATCGCGTTCAAACCCTCGCGCGCCGACGCGATCCGTTGCGCCCCGTCGGCGAACCCAGCCAGCGTCCCGCCCGATGGCGACAAGGCCGAGGTGGCGCCGGCACGAGTCACCGCGAACTGCACCGCGCCCTCGTCGTTGCGGGCGAACGATACCTGACCGCTATCGGTGCCAATGACGAACACTGACCCCGCCGCGCCGCCGAGACGCACGGTCGCGCGTCCAAGATCGTCGAACGCGGTGTTGACGTCGGTGAGCGTGCTCATCTGTTCGAGCACTTGATCGCGCTGATCGGCGAGCTGCGCCGCACTCGACGAACCAGGCTGAGTCCTGGCGAGGCCGTCGTTGATCTTGGCCAGCGCGGTTCCAAGCGAATTGAGCGACTGGACTGCCTGCGATGCCGATGCATCGAGTTCGGTCGCCGCAGTATCGAGCGCCTTGCCGGTGGTGGCGAAGGCGGCCGCGGCCGTGCCGGCGGATTCGAGCATGACCGCGCGCGCCGGAACCGATGTAGGGTCGGCGGACAGCGCCTGCGCCGCGCCAAAGAAACTGGTGAGCCGGTCGCCCAGCTTGTTGTCGCCGAGCGACGTTTCGATCCGGCTCATCCAAGTGACGCTGGTTTCGGTCTTGGCGAGATCGGTACCGGCGCTGCGCACCGCCTGCGACCGATAGGCGTCGGCGCTCCGCGCAATGCCCGTGACCGTCACGCCGCTGCCGATCGAGGATGTGCGCGCGTTGATCCCGCCGCTGATCGATCCGACCTCGCCAAGCGTGGTCGTCCGCCGGGTATAGCCCGCCGTGCCCGTGTTGGCGATGTTCTCCGACACCGTCGACAGCGCGGTCTGATACGCGCGCACGCCCGAAGCGCCGATCGAAAGGAGATCGCTCATGGCGGTGAGTCTGTCGCGGCCGGGTTAATATCGGATTGAGATTTGGCGAGAAAGTCCGTCATCGCCTTGCCGATGCCGAGCGGCGTGTGCTCGGCCATCGCCTTTGCGGTCAGCCCATCCTGCATGTCGGTGAAGGTATCGATCGCCTTCGAATCGAACAGCGGGTCGCTGAGTTTCGCCTGGCGCATGCTCTTCAGCATCATGCCCGTGAAAACCGCCTCGAACTTCTGGCCGGCCTTGTCGAGATTCTCCTTCGACTTGAGCCGGCTTGTATCGGTCGAGATCCCGGTGGTGGCGCCCGCAGTCGGCGTCGTAGGGGTGGAGATCACGCTCACAGGACGATCAACTCGGCCTTGAGCGCGCCGGCTTCCTTCAGCGCCTCGAGGATCGCGACCAGATCGGCCGGCGAGGCGCCGATCGCGTTGACCGCCTTGACGATGTCGGCGAGCTTGGGGCCGGGTGCGAGCAGGAACATCGGGCGACGCTCCTCCTCCACTGCGACCGCGCTGTTCGGGGTGACGACGGTCTGGCCGCCGCTGAACGGTGCGGGCTGGCTAACCTGCGGCTTCTCGTCGATCCGCACCGTCATCTTGCCGTGCGTGATCGCCGCCGGACCGACCCGGACCGCCGAATTGATGACCACGGTGCCGGTGCGCGCGTTGACGATCACCTTGGCCGACGGTTCGGCGGAGACGACGTCGAGATTCTCGATCGTCGACATCAGCGTGGCCCGGATGTCGGCACCGATCGGTGCACGGACCGCGACCGAGACCGCGTCGATCGCCTGCGCGCTGCCGAAGCCGAGCTTGGAATTGATCGCGCCGGCAACGTTCTGCGCAGTCGTAAAATCGGCACGTGCGAGGTTGAAGGTGAGCGTCGGCGCGCTGTCGAACCCAGTGGCGACCGCGCGTTCGACCGTGGCGCCCTCGGGGATGCGGCCGGTCGAGGGCACGTTGACGACGATCTTCGACCCGTCCGCGCCTTCCGCACCGAGCCCGCCAACCGCGAGGTTGCCCTGCGCCATCGCGTAGATCTGGTTATCCGCACCGAGCAGCGGGGTCATGATCAGGCTGCCACCGCGGAGCGACTTGGCCTTGCCCATCGATGCGACGGTGATGTCGAGCCGCTGGCCGGGCTTGGCGAACGGCGGCAGTTCGGCAGTGATCATCACCACCGCCGCGTTCTTCATGCCGGGGTTCGCGGACGGCGGCAGTTGCAGACCGAAGCGCGATGCGACCGCCTTCAACGACTGCACGGTGTATTCGAGATTGTCGTCGCCCGTGCCTGGCAGGCCGACGACGATGCCGTAGCCGGTCAGCTGGTTCGAACGGATACCCTGGAACCCGCCAAGGTCCTTGATCCGGTCGGCCGAGGCCGGCGCGGCGATCAGGAGCGCGGCGAAAAGGGCGAGCAGGAAGCGCATGGTCACGGCCTTAGAATGGGCTGACGACGGAGAAGAAGCGGCCGAGCCACCCCTGGCGGCCGGCGCGGGCGACGTCGCCCTTGCCGGTGTACGAGATCTGCGCGTCGGCAACCCGCGTCGACAGCACGCGGTTGTTCGCATCGACGTCGGCGGTGCGGACGAGGCCCTTGATCTTCAGGAACTCGTCGCCGCGGTTGAGCGTGACGCGCTTCTGGCCCTGCACCAGCATCGTGCCGTTCGGATAGACCTCGGCGACCGTCACGCTGACTTCGCCCGACAGCGAGTTCGCCTGGTCGGCGGCGCCGGTGCCATTGAAGCTGCGCCCGCCGCTGATCGTCGCATCGGTCTTGCTGAACAGATTGAGCGCGCCGGTAGTGGGCGGTGTGATGCTGCCCGAGCCATTGCTGTCGAGCTTCGAACCCGACGACTTCGATGCGGCGGTCCGCTCGACCAGCACGATCGTCAGCGGATCGCCGACTTTGCGCGCGCGCCAGCCTTCGTACAGCGCGGCATAGCCGTCCTGCGCCTGGAAGATCGATCCGGTCGCGACGACCGGCACCGGCTGGACCGGCAAGGGCCGTGCCACCGAAAAATCCTCGGGCGGAACCTTTTTGCCGAACAGGCTGGCGTCCACCGGGGAGGCACCAAGTCCGGCGATGACGAGCGTGCCGACCAGCACGACGATTTGAGCGTTGCGCATCACGATCAGATGTTCTGGTTGATGTATTTGAGCATGTCGTCGGTCGCCGAGATCATCTTCGAATTGACCTCGTACGCGCGCTGCGTCTCGATCATGTCGACCAGCTCCTCGACGACGTTGACGTTCGACGCCTCAAGCATCCCCTGCTTGATATTGCCGCGACCATCCTGGCCCGCGACGCCGACATTGGCCGCGCCGCTAGCGGCGGTCTCGACGAGATAATTATCGCCGGTCGCTTGCAGGCCTGCGCCGTTGGGGAAGTTCGCGACCTGGATCTGGCCGAGCTGCGATGCTTCGGTCTGGCCGGGGATGGTCGCCGACACGGTCCCGTCGGAGCCGATCGTGATCGCGGTCGTACCCTCGGGCACGGTGATTCCGGGCTGCACCTGATAGCCTTCGCTGGTGACCAGCAAGCCCTCGGCCGAACGCGAGAAATTACCCGAACGCGTATAGCCGAGCGTACCGCCGGGCATCTGCACCTGAAAATAGCCATCGCCGTCGAGCGCGAGATCGAGGCTGTTTCCGGTCGTCTGCATCGCGCCCTGCGTATCGACGCGCGCGGTGCCCTGGATCTTGACGCCGGTGCCGAGATTGAGCCCGGTCGCATATTTGGTCTCGGACGTGCTCTGCGCACCCGGCGTCGTGACGGTCTGGTACGCGAGCGTCTCGAACGCCGCGCGGTCCTTCTTGAAGCCGGTGGTGTTCACGTTGGCGAGGTTGTTCGAGATGACGCGCATGCGCATGTCCTGGGCGTCGAGCCCGGTGCGCGCGATATGCATGGCTGCGGATGACATTTGTCGGTTCCTTCTAGCTCGGCAGGCGCATCAGCGATGCACCGCTCTCATCCATGTCCTTGGCGTTCTTCATCATGTTCGCCTGGACTTCGTAGCTGCGCTGGTTCTCGATCATGTCGACCAGCGCCTGGGTCATGTTGACGTTCGATCCCTCGATCGCGCCGCCCTGCACCTTCGCGTCGAGATCCTCGGGCAACGTGCCGCCGCCCTTCACCCGCAGCAGGTTGTCGAGGCCCTTGACCGTATCCGAGCCCTTGGTGTCGACGAGCTTGAGCTTGTCGATCACCTGCGGGTTCTTCGCGTCGCCCCCCTGCGGCACGATCGAGATCGTCCCGTCGCCGGCGATCGTCAGCGACTGATAAGGTGGCAGCGTGATCGGCCCCCCCGAGCCGATCACCGGGTGCCCGTCGCCGGTCTGCAGCACGCCCGATGGCGCGACCTCCAGATCGCCGCGGCGGGTGTACGCCTCCGAGCCGTCCGACGCCTGCACCGCAAGCCAAGCCGTGGTGCCGGTGATCGCAACGTCGAGCGGACGCCCGGTCAGCTGGATCGCACCGGGTGCGCGGTCCGCGTCGGTCACCTCTTCCGAGGTCGGCGCGCGTGCCTCGATCGTGCTGCCGTCGCCCTTCAGGTTGAGCCGGTCGAAGACCACGCGGTCGGCGCGAAATCCGGTGGTCGACGCGTTCGCCATGTTGTTGGCGATCGCTGCCTGCGCCGCCATGTGCGCGCGCAGGCCAGTCGCCGCGGTGTAGACCAGCTTGTCCATTCAGGGTCCCCTGCGCGCGCTTGCTTAGCTGCGGATGTTGAAGATGGTCTGCGAGATCTGGCTGGCGGTATCTAAGGCCTTCGAGTTCGCCTGGAAATTGCGCTGCGCCGCGATCAGGTCGACCAGTTCCTCGGTGATATCGACGTTCGATCGCTCGATCGTTCCCGACATCAGATTGCCGAACCCATTGGCGCCCGCCGACCCCAGCTTCGCCTCGCCCGACACGCCGGTCGACGACCAGTTGCTGTTGCCGATCTGCCGCAACCCTTCCGGGTTCGAGAAATTGGCGAGCATCACCTGACCCAGCGCCTGCGTATCGCCGTTCGAGAAGCTCGCCTTGACGATCCCCTTCTCGTCGATCGTCACGCCCTGGATCTGACCGACCGCCTTGCCGTCCTGCGTCCGCGACGTGACGTTGAACGCGCTGGCTTTCTGCGTCGTATCCGCGCCGAACGTGAACGCGATGTTCTGCGGCGTGGCCGAACCGGCGGTGGTGAACTCGTCATACGTGATCGGGCCGGTCGGTGCGGTCATCTTGCCCGCGGAGTCGAACGTCATCGTCGTGCCGGCATTGCCGCCCGACGTCAGCTCCTTGTCGCCGACGAAGCTATGGACTTCCCAGCTGCTGTTCGGATTGTCCGCGGTCGGCGACGACGTGCGCTTGAAATAATTGGTGAGCGTCATCGCATTGCCCGACGCGTCATAGACCGTGGTCTGCGCCGACTGGTTGTAGCTCGACGGATCGAAGCGATCGAAGGTCGCAGTCGTCGGCACGGTCGCGCTCGAATTGAGATTGACGCTGAGCGCGACGGCTTTGGTCGGCGCTGCGGTGCCGCTCGTTTCCGGCAGCTGCAGGCTGACCGCGGAATTGAGACCGGTCGCGACGACCGAACCCGACCCATCCACCGGATATACCTGAAGATGGCTGCCGCTCGAATCGACGACGAAGCGGTTGGCGTCGACCAGAAAGCCGCCGTTGCGGGTGAAGTTGACCTGCGACGACGCGCTGTCGGGCTTCACCACGAAGAACCCGTCACCCGACACGGCAAGATCAAGCGCGTTCGACGACTGGATCAGATTGCCTTGCGCGAACTGCTGGCGGTTGCCCTTGACCATGACGCCCGAGCCGATCTGCTGCGACGGCGCGACCGAGACGCTCGACGCGATCACGTCGGCGAAATCGGTGCGGCTCTTCTTGAAGCCGTTGGTCGAGACGTTCGCCAGATTGTGCGAGATCGTCGACATCTCGGTCTGCGATGCCTGGAGACCGGAAAGCGAAGTGTAGAAGGACATGCGTTTGACTCCGTTGAATTAGGGTGCGGTCAGCCGATCTGGCGGACGGCGCTGACCGGCACTTCGCCGATCCCGGGAAGGGTGAGGATGGCGGAACCGGTGGTGGTCGAGACCGACTGGACGGGCGCCCAGACCAGGCTGGTCGCAGCGACCGCGGTGCCGTCGTTCTGCGCGTTGATGCTGACCTTGAACGGGCCGCTGCCGGCGTCGGCCCCGGCGCTGTCCTTGCCGTCCCAGTCATAGCCGACCGTGCCCTTGGCTTGCGCGCCAAGCTGCATCGTCTTGATCGCGACGCCGTTGGCATCGCTGATCGTGACGTTGACGCCGGTTGCTGCACCGCCGAGTTCGACCGATCCCGCAATCCCGCCAGAGCTGCGTCCATAGGCTGTCGACCCTTCGGTCAGCACGGTCTTGCCGACATAGGCGAGCGCATCGCTGGTGCTGGTCGCGCCGAGCTTGTCGGAGATCGCCTTCATCGTCGTGTTCATCTCGGAGATGCCGGCGAGCGAAGAGAACTGCGCCATCTGTGCGACCATCTGCGTGTTGTCGACCGGGTTGAACGGGTCCTGATTCTGCATCTGCGCGGTCATCAGCTTGAGAAAGTCGTTCTGATTCAGCGTCGATGCACTGGCCGCGGTGCTTGTAGTGGCGGTCGTCGAGGTGCGCGTGATGCCCAGGCCGTTCAGCGTGGAATCGAAGGAAGTTGCCATGATCAGCGGCCTAGCTTGAGGGTATCGATGATGAGCGACTTCGCGGTGTTCATCACTTCGATGTTGTTCTGGTAGCTGCGGGCGGTCTCCATCATGTCGACCATCTCGCGGGTTTCATCGACTGCCGCCTCGAAGATGTTGCCATCCTTGTCGGCCATCGGATTGTCGGGATCGTAGCGCTTAGTCGGCGCTTCACCGGCGGTGACGACGCGCTCGACGTCGACCGTCGACATGCCGCTGGCCGTGTCGAAGCTGGTGCGGAACACCGGCTTCATCGTCTTGTACGCGGTCTCCGCCGAGCCGGTGGTGCCGCCGGCATTGGCGAGGTTCGACGCGGTGGTGTTCATCCGGACGAGCTGCGCGGACATCGCGCGGCCGGCGACCTGAAAAATCGTCATGGGCTGATTGGACATCTTATTCCCCCTTCAGCGCGCGCGTGATCTGGCCGATCCGCCCGTTCAGAAACGACAGGGTCGTCTGATACTGGACGGCGTTCTCGGCGAACGCGGTCTGCTCCTGGCTCAGCTCGACGGTGTTGCCATCCATCGAGGTCTGCGTCGGCACACGGTATTTGGTCGCGGCGCTGGTGCTGCCATCATTCTCGACGGAGGCGAGCGCCGACTGGAAATCGATGTCGCGCGCCTTGAAGCCGGGCGTCGAGGCGTTGGCGATGTTCGACGCCAGCACACCCATGCGCTGCGAGCGCACCTCGAGTGCCGCCCCATGAACCCCGAAAAGCGTGTCGCCTGACACAAGCCCGTCTCCCGGCGCAACCATTGCGCAACCGGACATAAGCAATGGCCGTGCCAGTTTTTGGTGCGAGGGTGGCGGATGGCGGTTTGCCGGGTGACGGCAAACGGGCGGCAAGGCGAGCGGCAAGCGGTTGCCGGTGTTGCAGGGATGGCCGGCAATCGGGTTGCCGGTTGATATGGTGCCCTATTGAAAGCGGCAAACCGAACTGCCGGCCCGCGCCATCACGATGTTTCCCCGCGAAGGCGGGGACCCAGTCTGTTCCCCCGCCTTCGCGGGAGAATAAGAAGCGGGCGCCGCCGCTCACCCCCTGCCACCACCCCGGCGAAGGCCGGGGCCCAATTGGAGAGGTCGCAGTAATGAAGCGCACCCTCAGTTAGCGACGTCCCCCAATTGGGCCCCGGCCTTCGCCGGGGTGGTGCTTGTGCGGATTGCTCCCGCGCCAAACGCCCGCGCCAGCCACTCCGTCACCCCGGCCCTGTTCCGGGGTCCACCGTTCCACGCATCCGAAGCCATCGACTACGCGGCACGGTGGATGCCGGAACTAGCCCGGCATGACGCTCCAAACCCAATCCGGCACACCCCTTGCATCACCCCACGCACATGATCACGCTCGCCCAACTTCTCGACCCAGCAGCGCTCGCCATCGTCGGTGGCGGCACCGCGCTGGCGGTCATCCTCCGCACCCCGTTCCGCGATCTCGGCCGCGCGCTCGTTGCGGTCACGACGCTCGCCCGCGGTCGGTTCGATGCGGACCCGCTGCTCCAGCAGATCACTGCGCTCGCCCGGATCGCCAAGCGCCACGGCGTGATGGCGCTCGATCGCTCGGTCATTGCCGATGCCGACGTCGCCGCCGCGATAGCCGCGATCGTCGATGGAGCCTCGGCGACAGACGTTTCGACGCTCGTCCAGCACCGCCGCCGTGCCCGCATCGAGCGCCACGTCGCCGCCGCCGACGTCTGGGCCGGCGCTGCCGAGGTCGCCCCCGCGATGGGCATGATCGGCACGCTGATCGGCCTTGCCCAGATGTTCGCGACGATGAGCGATCCCGGTGCGATCGGTGGCGCCATGGCGGTTGCGCTGCTCGCCACGCTGTACGGCGCGCTGTTCGCCAATTTGCTCTTCATGCCGATCGCCAACCGGCTGCGTGCGCAAGGGCGCAACGAAGCGTTCGAGCGCGCCCGCATCGAAGCGCCGCTCGTGGCGCTCGCCGACCGCGAGACGCCGCGGGGCTATGTCGCGCCAAGCTTGGCACCGACCCTGGCTACCGTGGCATGAACGCCAGCGACTATCCCGATGCGCCGACCGGCAAGCCGCTCTGGCTGATCACGCTCGCCGACCTCGCCTTGTTGCTGGTCGGCTTCCTCGTGCTCCTGCAAGCAACCCAGCACATCGGCGGCAAGGATTTGGCAAAGGGTATCCGCGAAGGCTTTGGCGCCAACGATGCCGAGCCCGCGCCGATGCCTGTCGCCGCCGCCGGGATCCTCGATTTCGCGCCCGGCTCGGCGATCCTGCCGACCACGCCCGGCGCGCTCGTCGCCTGGGCGCGGGAAGCGGCACGCGATCCCCGCGTGATGCTCACGGTTACCGGATCCACCGACGGTACGCCAGGCGATATCGATCGCGTCACCGGTAGCGCCGCGATCCTCGCCGCCGACCGCGCGCGCACCGTCGCCGCCGCGCTCGCCGCGGTCGCGCCGTCTCGTGTCGCGATCGTCACCGCCACCAAACCCGGCCGCCGCGCCGCGATCGTCTCCGTCGCCTTTGTCGGCGAACTCCAAACGGGACCAGTTCGAAGGACACCGCAATGATCATCCCGTTCCTGCTCATGGCCGCGAACTTCCAGGATACCGCCGCGCTCGATCGCTCGGTCACCGCGTTTACCGGGCGCCCGATCGGCGCCGAGGGTGGCGCACGCACGCCCGTCGATGTCCGGCTGCGGCTCGCGACCTGCCCGACGGTGTCGCTGTCGTGGCGTACCGAACAGCATGATGCGGTTGTCGTCTCGTGCGAAGGGCCATCATGGCGGATCTTCGTGCCCGTGATCCGGCCGGCGAACGCTCCCGCCGCGATTGCCGCGTCGTTCGTACCCGTGGCCAAGGCCGCGCCGGTCATCAAGCGCGGCGATCCGATCGTGATCGAGGCTGGCACCGAGGGCTTCTCGATCAGCCGCGAAGGCGTCGCGATGGGCGATGCCGCGCCCGGCGGGCGCTTCATGGTCAAGGTGGACGCGACGCGAACGCCGGTCCAGGCGATCGCCGTGGAGGCGGGGCGCGCGACTTTGCCCGGCTGGTCGAACTAAATTTTCGAACAGATTAATTTTGCTAAAGCTTTTCGCGGTGCGGTCGTTTCTTCTCATGTCAGCGCAAACCAGAGGATGCGGACATGGTGGACTCGATCGGTGCGAAGCCGTCAGTAGCAGGAGATCGCTCCGTCGCGCGCGTCGCCGCCGCGACGCCGACGACGCCCGTTCAGGCTCCGGTACAGCCCTCGCCGCAAGCCGCGGCACAGGCGCAAAACCCGGTCCTCTCGGACTCGTTGGCACTGGCCAGGACGATGGCATCGTCGCCGCCGATCAACGCGACGCGCGTTGCCGAGATCAAGAAGGCGATCGCCAGCGGCACCTTCCCCATCCTTCCTGCGACCATCGCCGATCGGCTGATGGCGCTCAGCCTCGCCTGGAATTCCAATGAAGCGGCGTGAAGCCCTGATCCGCGTGATCGACTCGCTGCACGCCGAGATCGCCGCGCTGAAGTCGAACGACGTCGCCAGCCTCGAGCGCGCGACCGCCGACAAGCTTGCCGGCATCGAACAGGTCGCGCTGCTCGGCACCGGCCCCGCCGGCACCGAAATTCGCGAACTGGCCGACGAGGCGAACCGGCTCAACGAGACCTGCCGGATCTACACCAATCTGATGGCGGCAAATGTCCGCCGCCGCCTGCAAACCCTGACCGGCGACGGCGCCATTGCCGGGTATCGGCCTGGGTTGCGGTCAGCGTACGCGTAAGTAGCGCACTTACCCTTCCCCACTCCGTCATCCTGACGAAAGTCAGGATCCAGGGTAACTAAGGACAGCGCTACTTGGCTCTGGGTCCTGACTTTCGTCAGGATGACGCTAGTGGGTGCGGCAACCTCGAAAACTGGCACGCCCCTTGCTGAGTATCCCCTGAACCAGGGGCACCGCACACGGGCATGACCGTCAATCCTATCACTACCGGCCGGATCCAGTCCGCGATCGCGCTTGCGAGCAGCAAGACGGGCGTGGATTTCGACTATCTGCTGGGGCAGGCGAAGCTCGAGAGCGGGCTCAACGCCAATGCCAAGGCCGGCACGTCGAGCGCCTCCGGCCTCTATCAGTTCATCGAACAGAGCTGGCTCTCCGTCGTCAAGAAGCACGGCGCCGAGCACGGCATGGCGTGGGCCGCGAACAGCATCGGCCAGTCGTCGAGCGGCCGCCTCTCGGTCGGCGATGCCGGCACCAAGGCGGCGATCCTCGCGCTCCGCAACGACCCCAACGCCGCCTCGCTGATGGCCGCCGAATACGCCTCGGACAACAAGGCCTCGCTCGAAGGCACGCTGAATCGCCCGGCCTCGGGCACCGACCTCTATATGGCGCACTTCATGGGGCTCGGTGGCGCGACCAAGTTCCTCAAGACGATGCAGGCCAACCCACAGGCGAGCGGCGCCGCGCTCTTCCCGGCCGCGGCACGCGCGAACCACAACGTCTTCTACGATTCGAACAACCAGCCGCGCACGCTGTCGGCGATCTACGACCGGTTCGCCGACAAGCTCGGCGGTGCCGCCGGCGGGGCAAGCGCGACCGCGACGCCCGCCAACTACGCCGCGCAGGCGCTCGACATGAATGGCAGCACGGTCATCACCGGCAACAACGAAAGCGCCGACGACGCACTCGCCTGGGCGACCACGGCGATGAACAAGTTCACCGGCAAGACGACGCAGGCCGCCGCGAGCATCCTGCGCCCGACCCCCGACACCGCGCGGCTCGCGTACATGATGCTCGCACGGTTGGGCGGCTAAGCCATGAACCGCATCCTCTCCAACGCCCGCGCGTCGGTCCTGCCGCTCGCGATCCTGCTGCTCGTGCTCGTCATGGTCGTGCCGATCCCGGCGTTCATGCTCGACATCTTCTTCGTGGCGAACATCGCGATCAGCCTCGCGGTGCTGATGGTCGCCTTGAACGCGCAGAAGCCGCTCGATTTCTCCGCCTTCCCGACCGTCCTCCTGTTCGCCACCCTCTTCCGTCTCGGCCTCAACGTCGCCTCGACCCGCATCGTGCTGGTCCACGGCCACGAGGGCGAGAGCGCGGCGGGTCACGTCATCGAGGCGTTCGGCACGTTCCTGATCGGCGGCGACTACGTCGTCGGCATCTTCGTCTTCGCGATCCTGATGATCATCAACATGATCGTCGTGACCAAGGGCGCCGGCCGCGTGTCCGAAGTCAGCGCGCGTTTCACGCTCGACGCGTTGCCCGGCAAGCAGATGGCGATCGACGCCGACTTGAACGCCGGCCTGATCACCCCCGACGAAGCCAAGGCACGCCGCGTCGAAGTCTCCACCGAAGCCGATTTCTACGGCTCGATGGACGGCTCGTCGAAGTTCGTGAAGGGCGATGCGGTCGCCGCCATGCTGATCCTCGCCGCCAACATCATCGGCGGGCTGATCCTCGGGCCCGTCAGCCACGGCATGACGATCGCGGATGCCGCGCACAATTACATCCTGCTCGCGATCGGCGACGCGCTCGTCGCGCAGCTGCCGAGCCTGATGCTGTCGATCGCCGCCGCCTCGATCGTCACGCGCGTCACCTCCGACAAGGATCTTGCCGGCCAGATCGGCGGCCAGTTCGGTAGCCCACGCACCTGGACGCCGGTCGCGGTCATCCTCGCGCTGCTCGGCATCCTGCCCGGCATGCCGCACATGGTCATCCTGCCCGCCGCGGCGATCGCCGGATTCGCGGCGTGGAAGCTGCGCCAGATCGAGCGCCGCCCAGCCCCCGTCGTTGTCGTCCCCGTCGAGACGATCGACCAGTCGAAGATCGGCTGGGAGGAAGTTACGGATGGCATGCAGGTCAATCTCGACATCGGTTACGGCCTAGTGCCGCTCGCCGACGAGCGTCGTGGCTCGCCGCTGATGGGCCGGATCACCGGCGTCCGCCGCCAGCTGTCGAAGGAACTCGGCTTCGTCGTGCCGCAGGTCCGCGTCCGCGACGACATCAACCTCGCGCCGTACGTCTACCGTATCCTCGTCAACGGCGTCGTCGTCGGCGAGGACACCGTGTCGCCCGACGAGATGCTCGCGCTCGACACCGGCCAGGCGTTCGGCGACCTGTTCGGCAAGAAGGTCAAGGATCCCACCTTCGGGCTCGACGCGACCTGGGTCGATGCGGGCGACGCCGATGCCGCGACCGGTGCGGGCTATCTCGTGGTCGATCCCGGCACGGTGATGGCGACGCACCTCAACCACCTGCTCGGCCAGAACGCATCCGACCTGCTCGGCCAGGACGAAGTGCAGGCGCTGCTCGATGGTCTCAAGGAACGCGCTGCGCAGCTGGTCGCTGCTCTCGCGCCGCTGCCGATCACGACGCTGACGCAGGTGCTGAAAGGCCTGCTCGCGGAGAACGTCCCGCTCAAGGAATTCCGCCGCATCGCCGGCGCGATCGCGGTCGCGGCGCAGCGCACGCAGGACGCCGAGGAGATCATCGAGACGATCCGTCCCGAGCTCGGCGCGCTCATCATCCAGAAACTGTGCGGCGTGCGCGAACCGCTGCGCGTCATGACGTTGGAGGGTCAATTGGAAGGTCTGCTCGGCCAGGCGATGCGCGCCGATCAATCGCGCCGCCACGTCATCGAACCCGATCTCGGCCGCCGCATCGTCGAGGCGCTGCAACGCGCCGCCGAACCGCTGATCGCAGAGGCGAAACCGTTCGCGCTGGTCGTCCAGCCGACCATCCGCATCGCGATCCGCAAGCTGGTGCGGACGTGCCTGCCCGATACGCCGGTGATGTCGTTCTTCGAAGTGCCCGAGGAGAAGGCGGTCGAAGTCGTTGCCGTCATCGGCGCCTCGCAACAGGCGCTCGCGGCATGAGCGCGCTTCCGATGCGCGGTGCGTTCGCCGATGCCCAGCCCTTCACGGGCCAGCCCCTCACCTACCGCCCGCATCAACGCCCCGGCGGCGACGCGGACCAGCTCGTCAAACAGCACCTCCCCCTCGTCCGCCGGATCGCCTGGCACGTCCATGGCAGCATGAGCAGCAGCGTCGAGGTCGAGGACCTGATCCAGGTCGGCCTGGTGGCGCTGGTCGAAGCCGCCGCGAATTTCGACGAACGCGGCATGCCGTTCAAGACCTACCTCATCACCCGCCTACGCGGCAGCATGATCGACGAACTCCGCCGCCAGGCCACGAGCACGCGCGGCGCGATGCGCCGCCGCCGCCAGTATGCCGAGGCGATCTCGACGCTGACCGCCCGCACGGGCAAGGCTCCCGGAGAAGACATGATCGCAGAGCATATCGGCATAACGATCGAGAAACTCCGCACCGACTACGTCACCGCCGACGCGATCCGCTTCGACTCGATCGACGAGATGTATGCGGACGACCTCCCCTGGTTCGCCGACGATACCCCGGATGCATTCGAGCAACTTGCCGACAGCGACCTGCGCGAAGCCCTGATCAAAGCGATCACCGCGCTCCCCGAACGCGAAGCGCAAGTGATCCAGCTCTATTACGTCGAGGAACTCAACCTCGAGGAGATCGGTGAAGTGTTCGGCGTCGGCTCGGCGCGCGTCTGCCAGATCAAGGCATCGGCGCACGCAAAATTGAAGAAGGCGCTAGCTCGCGCGGTTTGAAGACCGGTGCGTTAGATTTCGGGCTGGGCGCGCATGTCGTCATCGCGGTGGGGATGGGAAACGCGCGTGCGCGGGATGCCGTCGTGAAGCGTCGCGGTGGGAGCACCCAAAATCGTCAATCGCGCGCGCAGGCTCGCACGCAGGAAGATCGTCTCCGCCGCAAGAAAGCGCCGCGGCGTGGTGCCGAGGAATGTCCCGGAATCGCGCAGAAAGTGCGATGCATCGAAATAGCTGCTGTCGATCTTGGAATAATCGCCGAGCCCTTCGTCCCTGATCAAGCCGATGAACGATCGCAGGAACCGCGCACGGCGCAGCAACATCTTGGGTGGCATGCCAAAATACCGTGTCGCCACACGTCGCAGCTCGTGCGTCGGCACGCCCAGCCGATCGGCGACATCCTTCATCTCGATCACGCCATCGGTGATCGTCAGCGCGGTGAACGCGCGGATCAACGGCTCACGCGGATTCTGGACCGCGAACAGCGGCGCGAGCATGTCGTCGAGCAGCGGCTTGATCGACGCTTCGTCGTCAAGCACGTCGAGCCCCTCGCGCAGCCGCTCGACGAAGTCCGCCCCAAGTAGCGTGCTCGCCGGGACGATCCGATTGTGAAAATCGCTGGCATGCCGCTGCGTCATGCGCGCCCAGCCGAGCGCACTGATACCAATCCCCACCGCGATCCCGCCATGCGTCACGGTGCGGAACGCACGACTGGTCGGTCCATAGAGACTGACGGGATCGAGCGGACCGAACCGATGATTGCCGAGCGATACGGTGATCGGGCCGGCATCGAGCACGATCGAGAGCATCGGCGGCGACGGCAGATACCAGTTGACCATCGCGTCGCAACTTTCGGCCGCATAGATCGCGTAGCCGGTAATACATTCGGCAAGCGTCCGGTCGGGCGCGGCATAGCGGACGTGAAGCCCGGGCGGCATATCCAACGCCGATGCGGACAGGCCCCGCGCCTGCGTTCCGCCGCCAAATTGTTCTGCCTTCATTCATCAGGCCTTAACATAGATTGTGGTGCCTTATTGTGTGCGGTTCGCACAGTGCAACGCGACTGGCAATTAAAACACGCGGATCAGGCACTTGCCGGTAAGATTTTGGATAAATCCGGCACTTCCCCACCTTTCATAAGATCATCAACGAAGGAGGATCACCATGACTTCAGCGCGGTAGATCCCCTCTATGCGGCAGGTGCGAAAGATTAGATACGCTATCGTTTCGATACTACCGCTTGACCCTTCGCGATATCCCCGCCCCCACTGCTTGCATGTGCCGCCCTGACCTCGCGGTGCTGCCGCGGAAAAAGGCTTTCCCGATGTAAAGAGCAGCGCTGCGCGACGAACCGGTTTAGAAGCCTGCGGCAGTGAGTTGCGATCGCAGATTGAGCCGCTCGCGTTCGGAAATCGGCGGGAGTGCACGCGCGGATTTTCCCTTGCGCAGGCGTTCGCGGTCGGCCTCGCTCGGTTCGACGCGACGCACGCGCACGGCGGCGGGACCGGCAGACCGCACGCCGAGACCGACCGCGGCACCGCGCGAAAGGTCGATGATCCGCGCACGGCCGACAAACGGACCGCGGTCGTTGATCCGCACGATGATCCGTCGCCCGGTATCAAGCGCGGTTACCTCGACATAAGTCGGCAGCGGCAGCGTCGTATGCGCAGCCGTTATCCAATCCGCGCGAAAGCGTTCACCGCTTGCGGTTCGGTTGCCCGACTCCGTTCCGTACCAACTGGCATAACCGAGCACGTCGTAGTGCGGGTCGACGACCGGCACATAGGTGGTGCCCTTGACGCGGTAAGCCGCACCCAGCCCGACGGGGCTGTCGTTGACCGGTCGGAACGTACCGCCAGCGCATCCCGTCATCGCGAACGACAAGCCTGCAACGAACAGCGTGGATCTTGAAAACTTCGGCATGTCGGATCCCGTCGGGTCGGCGCGTGTGGAACGGGGCGTGTGAACAGTACCGCGGCGGCGATGCGGTGCCCCGGCCATCAACGCCGCTGATAGAAGATATGTGAATCGACCGTCGCGACCTTGACGAGCGACGCGCGCCAATAGGGCACCATCCAGTCGGTATGATAGTGCGTTGCCCGACCGACCGGTGCGTAGACATACCCATTCAGGGCGCGACGGGCGGCGCGTCTGGCCTGGTCCCAACCATCATGTTCGGGCCTGCGCACTTGCGAACCATCGCAGGAGAACGAGAACTGGCACCCGGTCTTGCGGTTCGCGCCCTGGTACACGACGCCGCAGACGGTCTTGGGGAAGCCCGCCGCCCCGACGCGATTGAGCACGACCTGGATCACGGCGCGCTGTCCGTCACGATCGTCACCGGCTTCGTACAGCGCCACGGTCGCAAGACATTCGGTCGCCTGTTCGCGTGCCGCAGGGCCACCTTTGAAACGAAACCGCGTCGCAGAACGACGCTTTTCCACCGCAATCGGGACCAGCGCGTTGGATGCGCGGGCCTGCGCCATCGTCAAGCGCTGTGGGCGCCGCAGATCGATCGTCGCCGCGGGCCAGGGCAGGTCGGTCAACGTGCCGAAGATCGCCGCGGCCACCACCGCGACCCCGAGCAACAGCAGCCATTGTTCCGACGACGCGCCTTGCCGCGATCCCCGAGCCCGCAAGTGCGAGAATTGCGCGCGTCGCTTCGTCATCCCGTCCCTGTACCGGGGAAGAGAATTCAGGCCAACGGTGAAGCCATGGAGCACCTGTCATCGCGCAAAACTCGGACGGACTGCGTCCTTGCCGAGATTGTGTCCGATGATCTCGCGCGCAGCCGGCTAGGTCATCGGCGATGTCGCCACCCCACGCCGAGCCTAGCGTCTCGTCACCAGCATCGGTGTCACCGTTGCCGTTTGACGAGAATGGGCCGTTCACCGGCAATCGTCGCCCTGAAGCCGCCGAACCCCGACTGTTTGACGACGATCGCGGTGCCGGGCCGAGGCTGAAGCGTCAGGGGCTCGATCGTTTCCCAGACCGTGTTGTTAGCCAACTGCAACGAGTAGCGCGCATAACTTGAAGGCTTCACGCTTGCGATGGTCGTACGCACCTCGGTGACTTTCGTAAGCCGGTCCGCCTCACCGCCGCCCAGGGGGCTCTGCGCTGCATCGGCGAGCCCGAACCGCTGGCGTTTGCGCTCGATCACCTTGCCGCGGTCCAACGCTAAAAGGTTGCCGGATTTGCGCGCGCTGGCAATTTGTCCGGCCGCGCTATCGAAGCAGGCCAACCGCGCAGCGTCGGCGGCGATCACCTGGCAGTTTGCCAGCGTATCCAACGTCTTGGACGAATCCGACCCCGACTGCGCCCCAGATTGCGCCAGAGCCGGCCCTCCCGCGACGAGACCCATCGCCGCCAGTGCTGGAATAGAGAAGCGAATGACTTCAAAACGACGCATGTGACAACCCCTGCAAACGTGCATCGAGGGTTTATGTCCTCTCGATAGCCCTGGCGATATTATGTTGCGGTAATGTCACGCTAGCGACGCAAACGAAATTTCGAAAGGACCGAATCGATTATATCCGTTGCAGTGCGACACGATCGGCCGATAATTCACGTCATGACCGGAAATTCTCCGGAGCTAATGCACGGCCAAACGCCGGCACATTAAGGGGTTAATATGAAATCTGCTGCGCGCACTCACCTGCTTGCGACCACGCTGCTCATGGGAGCGGCCTCGCTCGCCACGCCGGCATTCGCGCAGGTCCAGGGTGACAATTCGGGCATCCGCGCCGGCGGCGCGACTGCAACCCAAGAGACGACCCCGGGCGCCAACGCGCAGGGCGAAGTCGGCATGACGACGTCGGAAGCTGCGCCGACCACCGAGAACAGCTCGGGCGACATCGTCGTCACCGGCTCGCTCATCAAGAACCCGGCGCTGATCGCTTCGTCGCCGGTCCAGGTGATCGGCCAGGAGGAAATCAAGCTCCGCCAGTCGAACACCGCGGAAGACATTCTGCGTACCCTGCCAGGCGCGGTTCCGAGCATCGGTTCGGCCGTGAACAACGGCAACGGGGGCGCATCGTTCGTCGATCTTCGCGGCCTCGGTTCGTTCCGTAACGTCGTCCTGATCGACGGCAACCGGATCGCGCCAGCGGGTCTTGTTGGCCGGGTCGATCTCAACAACATTCCGCTCGCGCTCGTCGAGCGCGTCGACACGCTGACCGGCGGTGCTGCCACCACCTACGGCGCCGACGCCGTGTCCGGTGTCGTTAACTTCATCACCCGGTCGGATTTCTCGGGTCTCGACGCATCGGTGTCGAACCAGATCACCGAGCGTGGCGATGGCGCGTATTTCCGCGGCGACATCACGATCGGCGCGAACTTCGACGACGGTCGCGGCAACGCGGTGTTCTCGGTCGGTTATCAGCAGTCCGACCCTGTTTATCAGGGTGATCGCAGCTATTCGATCAACAACATCGACTCGTTCAGCGGCGGGCTCAGCGGCTCGGGCACGACCGTTCCCTCGGTCTTCACGCTTGGTGGCCGTCGCCAGATCAACCCGACGACGGGTTCGCTGACGTCCACGGTGACCCCGTTCAACTTCAACCCGTACAACATCTTCCAGACGCCGTTCGAGCGTTTCAACATGTACGGCGCGGGTCATTACGACGTCTCGGACAACATCGAGGTTTACACCCGCGGCCTGTTCTCGAAGAACACCGTGCAGACGATCATCGCGCCGTCGGGCGTGTTCTCGTCGTCGGTCGTGATCCCGGTGTCCAATCCGTATCTGCCGGTCGGTGCACGTAACCAGTTCTGCGCCGCCACCGCAGCGTCGACGGCCGACTTCAATCCGTATCAGGCCGGCATCCAGTCGCTCAACGCAGCAAACTGCGCCGCAGCCGCTGGCGCAACGACGACGAGCGATCCCAACTATCGCGAATTCACGACGAACCTGTCGCGTCGTACGACCGAAGTCGGTCCGCGTATCTCGAACTTCCAGACGACCATCTTCGATTACCGCGCCGGCGTGAAGCTCGGCATCACCGACGGTATCAAGCTGGACGTTTCGGGCGGCTACGGCGAATCCGAGAACACGCAGACGCTCCAGGGCTACGTCCTGACGTCGCGCGTCCGGTCGGCGGTTTACGCTACCAACACCACGACCTGTCTGACGGGTGCGCCGAATGGCGCGGCGCTGGCAGCAGGCACGGGTTGCGTCCCGCTCAACGTATTCGGTGCCGACGGTTCGATCGCAGCGAACCAGATCCCGTACATCACGGGTGAGAGCACCACGACGGTTCGTACCTCGCTGGCACAGGCCCGTGCGGTTCTGAACGGCGACTTCGGCTTTGCATCGCCGTTCGCTACCGACTCGGTCGGGTTCGCTGCCGGTTCGGAGTATCGCAAGTATCGCGCTTCGCAGCGGTCGGACACGCTCGCCCAGACTGCCGGTGAGCTCGGTGGTGCCGGTGGCGCCGCACCGAACATCGACGGCGGCTACGAGGTGATCGAAGGCTTTGGCGAGCTTATCGCACCGCTGGTCCAGGATCGTCCGTTCTTCCAGAGCCTGACGCTCGAAGCCGGTGTGCGCTACTCGCACTACAAGGTGTTCTCGCCGCTCTCGCCGACCTTCAACACCACCACCTACAAGGGCGGCGGCAGCTGGGAGCCTTTCACCGGCCTGAAGATGCGCGGCACGTACCAGCGTGCGGTTCGTGCACCTAACATCAGCGAGCTGTTCTCGCCGGTGACAACGAACCTGACCAACCTCGCGACCGATCCTTGCGCTGGCGCCGCGCCGACGAGCAACGCTGACCTTCGCGCCGTCTGCCTTGCGCAGGGTGCACCGGCGAGCACCATCGGGCTCATCACCAACCCGACCGGTGGTCAGGCAAACGTGACGTCGGGCGGAAATCTCAACCTGCGCCCGGAAAAGTCGGACAGCTACACGGCAGGTCTCGTGATCCAGCCGACGCAGCTGATCCCCGGCTTCTCCGTCACGGTCGATTACTACAACATCAAGGTGAAGGGCGCAGTGTCGTCGTTCACCCCTGGCGACATCATCTCGTCGTGCTTCGCGGCCGTGTCGGCATCGAGCCCGACCAACCCTGCATGTCTCGCGATCGTTCGTAACCCGGTTACCGGCGGTCTCGACGGCGACGTTGCAACGACGCCAGGCCTGTTGTCGTCGATCTCGAACCTCGGCACGATCAAGACGGACGGTATTGATCTCGGGATCAATTATCGTCGCGACATCGGCTTTGCGAAGCTGGCGCTGTCGTTCCAGGGCAACTGGACGCATGACTCGAAGTTCCAGGCTGCTCCTGGTCTGATCAATCGCGAGTGCACCGGGTATTACTCGATCAACTGCGCATCGATCCAGCCAGAGTTCTACTGGAACACCCGTGCAACGCTGACCTTCGCTGACAATGTCGACGTTTCGGTTCTGTGGCGTCACATCGATGCCACGAAGCAGGAGCCCGATGACGTCGCAAACGGTAGCGGCCCGGCATATTCGGGTGCGTTCAACGGCGACACCGTCGATTTCGGTCGTATCGATGCGTATAACTACCTCGATCTCGCAACCCGGATCGGTGTGGCCGAGAACTTCGACTTCACCGTCACCGTCACGAACCTTCTCGACAAGCAGCCGCCGCTCGTCGGCTCGACCGTCGGGTCGACCAGCTACAACAGCGGCAACACCTATCCGTCGACGTACGACTCGCTGGGTCGTCGCTTCTCGATCGGTGCACGCCTGCACTTCTAGGATCCGCAAAGATCCGGTTTGGAGGGCGGCTCTTCGGAGCCGCCCTTTTTTTTGGGCGGACGCAAATTGGAGACAGGTTACTAAACATGGTCCGTGCGGGCACGGCCGTGCGACCACATTTGCCTACAGGAATATTGCCAAAGCACAGGCCGACGTTACCCCGGTGTCTCCCAAAGGCGACCGACGTCGTTTAGCAACCCGGCATGGCCAGCCGATCACACGCAGCCAAGCATGGCAGCGTCTAACGTGCGGTCTTGCGACCGCGCAAAAACCAACGCGCGTTAGTTCGATGCTCCGCAGCGATACGCCGTGGAAGCGCCAATGCGGTCGATGCAGTCACGGCGAAGGGGTCTCGCGGCTCCGGCGCATTTACGGCGAGCCCATCTTCAGCGACCCGGTGTACTCCGCGCGATCATCCCAATAACGGCGCCGGCGGATCCAGCGCGACGCCGGCATTGCTGGCGACGGCCTGTGCCCAGGCCAGGACCTTGTCGATCTCGTCTGCATGGAGGGCCGCACCATCGCTGCGATCGCGATCGCGATCCGCGGCTTGATATGCCGTGCCGTCCTTGGCGTTGCGGCCGAAAGCCTTGCTGCGCGCCAACGAGTCGATCGTAGCGGCATCGGCCGACGCTCGGAACATCTCGCAGATCGACGCCAAGCACTCTCGTGGTGCAGCAAGGAGCGTTTCGCTCTGCAGCGATCGGACCCGCCCGGGAAATCGCACCGTCAGCCCTGCAAACAGATCGGCCTGCGCAATCCAGCCCACCGCAGCCACCTGAAGATCGGTCAGACGAAAATAGTCTTCCGCCGTAAAACCCAGATTGACGATCCCGTCGGCGCGTTGCTTGGCGAGCAGCTCACGAACCCATAGCCGTCCCCACATGCCTTTTCGCGCGATCGACGTGAGATAGCCGTGCAACGGCGCATAAAGCAGAATGGCGCGCGCATTGGGGCGCATCGCGAGCATGGCGGGAGCCAGCGCATTGACGACGTTGGATGGCTTTATCACCACCGCCTCACCTGGCACGAACGCGCGCGACAACAGCGTCAACGCAGTATCCAGCACGTCGCCGATACGCGCAGGATCGCCGCCGCGGTGCCGCCAGCCGACCAAGTCGTTCAGGATGACGGGCTCCTTCAGCGTCGAGGCGACCCCGACATGATCGAGCGCCTGCGCCAACAACGTCGAACAACAATAGGCGGAATGAAAGACGAAGTGGACCGGGTCGGCCCGCGCCACGGCGTCGCGCGCGATCCGTCGCGAGACGATCCAGGGCTGCGTTGCCGATGGCAGGTGCTCGTCGGTCAGGAACGTCGCCGCCGCCCGCACCGCCCGGTCCGCATCGATCAGGTGGACGGCGTCGTGACCCGGATCATATCGGTGTGCCAACCAGCGGGGATCGGCGATTTCGGCCGCATCCGGCGCAGCGTTTCGGGCGGCAAGCAGGGGAAAATAGGGCGGAATGCTCATCGCAAGGGTGATCGCATATCGCAGGCGTCATCGCCACGGCGAAGACCGCCGCCAACCGGTCAATTTCCGATTGTATGCCGCTACAAAACGATCATGATGCGTGTTCGGAACTAGCCTGGGGGTAGGGCAATGATGAGGCGAACGATCATCGGTTTGGCGCTTTTGGGAATGACCGGCGCGGTTGCGGCACAACAGCCTGCGCCGACACAGGGTGCCAATGTCCCGCCCAAGGCCGAACGCAAAGTCTGCAAGCGCTCGGCGCCCGCGGGATCGTTGATCGAGACACGGCGCGAATGCCACACGCGCGAGGAATGGGGTCGGATCGCACAGGCTGCGCGCGCCAGCGGTCAGGATATCGTTGATCGCGCCGCCACCGGCGGTCAGCGTCAATAATACGCGCCGGCGATGACGACCAATAGCGCCGAACGGGCGCTGGAATCATTGCTGCGCGAGGCGGATCACGCGCAACGCGCTGGAGATCGCGCGCGCGCAAACACTGCGTTTCGCCAAATCTTGTCGGTTGCACCCGATCATCCTGTTGCCTTGAACGCGCTGGGGATGGCAGCGCTCGGCCACGACGATCGCGCCGCCGCGGCGTATTTCGTGCGCGCGGCGGATGCCGACCCGACTGCAGCGCCCCTCTGGATGAACCTGGCGAGCGCGCATCGCGGACTTGGCGATGCCGATGCGGAACGCGCCGCTTTGGAACGGGCGCTGGCGACGGATCAGCGCAACCTGATGGCCAACGTCCGCATCGCCGAGTTGTTCGAGCGGATCGGCGATACGTCGGCGGCGGCGTTTCGCTGGGGCGGGGTGGCGACAATCGCCAGATCGATACCTGATCGTGCACCAGCGCTCGACCAGTTGCTAACCCGCGCGATGGAGCGGATTGCGGTCCTGACCCAGGCCCTATCCGATGACGTCGACGTCGCGATGCAACCGCTGCGCAACACCGTTGATGCAGAACAGCGACGTCGGTTCGATGCATGCGTCGATGCCATGCTGGGCCGTCGCAGGATTTATGCCCCCGCCCCGCATGGGTTGCATTTCCCGTTCCTGCCGGCCGACGAGTTCTTCGCCCGCGAACATTTCGCCTGGCTCACCGATCTCGAAGCTGCAACGCCTGCGATCCTGGCGGAACTGGAAGCGCTGCTGTCGGCGCCGACGCCGGCATTCACGCCCTATGTCAGCATCACGCCGGGTACACCCGCCAATCTATGGAGCGCGCTCGATCGTTCGGAGAAGTGGAGCGTCCAGTACCTCTGGCGCTACGGCGTACGCAACGATGCGGTCTGTGCACGCTGCCCACAGACCGCGGCAATTCTGGACACGCTCCCATTGTCGGATATCGCAGGACGCGCACCGACCGCTTTCTTCTCGATCCTGAAACCGGGAACACATTTGCCGCCGCATACCGGGGTCAGCAACATCCGCTCAATCGTGCATTTGCCCCTGATCGTACCCGACAAGTGCGGTTTTCGCGTTGGTGGCGAGATCCGCGAATGGCGCGTGGGCGAGGCGTTCGTGTTCGACGATACGATCGAGCACGAGGCGTGGAACGAGAGCGATGCGATCCGCGCGGTCCTGATCGTCGACGTTTGGAACCCTTATCTTACCGACGATGAGCGGACGATGGTGCGTCATCTTTTCGAAGCGCTCGGATCCCGGTTGGGGGACAACAGCCAAATTTCCGATTGAGCGAGCGGAAATGGCGAATGTCTCCGCTCGCCATCCGGGCGTCCACCTAATCCGCTTGGCAAACTATCAATCAGCTGCTTGCTTTGCTCGGATGTTCGCCCAGATCGCTTGATGTTCCGCCTGAGCGTACATGTACCGCGCACGCGCGGGTGAATGGCGCGCCATTTCGTCCTGCAATCGAGGAAACATCGCGTAGACCTGCCGCGCGCGCTCCTCGCGTTGCCGCTTCATGGTCAGCGTAGCGCCGTCGGACGCCAGCCCATAGTCCGGCGCCGATGGCACGACGCCTTGATACGCCGCAAACAGGCTGGACGTAGCCCCCGCCGCACCGTTGGGGCCCGTCACGATGAACTGCGCGGAAGACGCACTTCCGCAAAATAACAGCCCAAGAATCATGATCGTCTTCATCACTGGTCTCCTCAGGCGATCAACGGACAAATCGATATTCAGTTTCGGTGCGTTCGTCGATGAAGACTGCACAATATAAGATCCGGTCGACACCAACGCATGCTTGAAATTATCCGGTTGTGAGAGACCTATGCCGGGGAATTGGTCCCTTATCCCGTACATCAGCCAGTATCGATTGGCGCGCCTTGATACGTATCGATCGCCTCGAAGATGCCGGTCAATGCCGCGCGCTCGTCGAGCGTCAACTCGGGACGCCAGACTTCGAACAACAACACGACGCGCGTCTCCTGGCCGCGATTCCAGGCCTCATGTTCAAATGAATCATCGAAGATCAGCATCTCGCCCTGGCGCCAGTGCCGAGTTTCGGCACCGACCCGCAGTCCGCACCCCTCGGGCGCGATCAGCGGGAGGTGACAGATAAGGCGCGTGTTGAGCATGCCATGATGCGGGCGAATATGCGTACCGGGCTTGAGCCGCGAGAAGATCGCCATTGGCGAACGTCCTGCGATCACCGGGATCGGCGCGTGCGCCAATGCTGCCATCGTCTGCGGGCACGCCGACGCGTTGGGTTCGACCGGCACGCCGTTTTGCCACAGCTGGAATGCGCTCCAACTCGGATCGTCGAGCAACGGGTTCGCTGGCGCAGGACGGTCGGGCGTGGACTGCACATAGGGCGCAAAGCCGCGGTCGGTTGCGAGTGCCCGGTCAAGCTCGCCACATATTGCGGCGGTCGCAGCCTCGATCGTCGCAACCCAGCCGAACTCCTCACGCTCGAAGAATGCGCGCTGCGCCAGCCCGGGAAAATAGAACATCGATGGCTGTTGCAGATAGAGTTCGGTCCGTCCCGCTAGAAGGTCGAGCGCCTGCTGCGTTCGCGGGCTGTGCCCCCCTCCCCCGCGACGCGTTCCGGCGAGGATCTGATCGAGATGCGCGGTGAACCGTTTTGCGACCTCTGCCAGGAAGCTTTCGCCGGTCCGCAACATCGGGACCAGCATCGGCGGGATCGCCGTCCCTGGTTGCGCCGCAACGTTGAGCGCGGTGCGGTAGAACGATTGCGCGGCGCGATCGTCGCCGCGCCGAACCTTGAGCGCGGCCATCGTCAACAGCGCGGCCAGATGACGAGGTTCGGTGCCGAGAAACTTCACGAGCGCGTCATCCGCCTCGACGTCCCGTCCGAGCGCCTGCGCGGCCTGCGCAATCAGGAACCACGGTGCCGGAACCCCGGGCGCGCCATCCTTCAAGAGCAGCAAAGTGTCATACGCCCTTGCCGCATTACCGTTGCGGAGCGTCGCCATGCCCTCGCGAGCGAGGGTTTCGGCTTGGATCTTGGTCAGGGGCATGGCGGCTCGTTTTATGGTTGGCAGCACCGTAGCGGTTCGGTCGCGTGAGGACTATCGCGATCCGAACCGCGATCGATGCGACTCGAGGGCGACTTGGCAAGGCCGGACCGCGAACCGACCGCTTGGGCGGTGACCCCGGTTCGACGAACGCCGCTGCCCACGGTCGCCGTGCGCACCTCGACAGCGCCGCCACGGCACACCACATCCTGGTCAACGGAGTGCCGCCATGACCAGCTATCGCAAGACAGAAGACGCCGTCGCCGCGCTGACGCCGGAACAATACCGCGTCACGCAGGAGAACGCGACCGAGCGCCCCGGTTCCGGCGCGCTCCTGCACGTCAAGGACGCGGGGATCTATGTCGACATCGTGTCGGGCGAGCCGTTGTTCGCCAGCACCGACAAATATGAATCCGGTTGCGGCTGGCCCAGCTTCACCCGACCGATCGAGCCCGCCAACGTCACGGCCAAACGCGACTGGTCGATGCTGATCCCCCGTACCGAGGTGCGCTCGGCGCATGGCGACAGTCATCTGGGCCATGTCTTCAAGGACGGCCCGCGCAGTCGCGGTGGCTTGCGTTACTGCATCAATTCGGCGGCACTGCGTTTCGTCCCGCGGGCCGAGATGGCCGCCAAAGGCTATGCCGCGTATCTCGATCAGGTCGAGGATGTGCCGGCCAAAACCGAGCGCGCGGTCCTCGCCGGCGGATGCTTCTGGGGCATGCAGGATCTGATCCGTGCGCAGCCCGGTGTCGTCTCGACGCGTGTCGGCTATTCCGGCGGGGAGGTCGCCAACGCGACGTATCGCCATCACGGCAACCATGCCGAGGCGATCGAGATCGTCTTCGATCCGGCGCGCACCGACTTCCGGACTCTGCTCGAATTCTTCTTCCAGATCCACGATCCGACCACGGTCAACCGGCAGGGCAATGATCGCGGTGCCAGCTACCGGTCCGCGATCTTCTATACCGACGACGCCCAGAAGGTGGTGGCGCAGGATACGATCGCCGATGTCGAGGCGTCGGGGCTATGGCCCGGCAAGGTCGTGACCGAACTCTCGCCGGTGGGCGATTTCTGGGAGGCCGAGCCCGAGCATCAGGACTATCTCGAGCGCAAGCCGAATGGCTATACCTGCCATTTCGTCCGCCCGAACTGGAAGCTGCCGCGGCGCGCCGAAGCGGCGTAAGTCACGTCAGTTTACGTCGCGACGCCATGCCGACAGCGTCATGATTGCCAGGGATGGCGGTGTCCATGTCGCAATGAGCGCTCGTCGCGGGTTCGCCAAGGCTACCGGGTTGATATCCTCAAAACGTATAGGCGAGCCCTAGCGTCCCTAGCCACTGGTCGCGCGATCCGGCGATGGCGACGAGCGGGCTGTGCGCGATCGAGCCTGCCATGCGACCATAGGTGCCGCCGGCGACCAGCTTGACGCCGTGCAGCAGGTCGCCGGTGAGCGAATAGCTGCCGACTGCGCCGAGAGTCCAGTTCTTGAGGCCGCCGCCGGCGGTATAAACGGGGAGGCCACTTGTCGCGCTCTGCGCTGCGGACACGCCGTAATTGGTATGCGCATAGCCGCGTTCGACGATGTCGGCGGAGGCGAACAGGCCGATCGCGGCCTTGCGCGACAGCGGCGTGACATAGGTGATGCCGGGGCTCCAGATGCCGCTGTCGTGAACGCCGCTGACGTCGTGGCGATAGCCGAGCGTGACCGACAGCGTGTCGTACGGGCTGGTCAGCACGCCGGTCTTGCCGAGACCGACATAGCCGCCGAGTTCGACCGCGACGCCAAGTTTGCCGAGTGCGCGGACGCGGCGGTCGTCGATGCTGCCGAGCGTGCTGCGGTTGAAGTTGAGCTGCGCGATCGGTCCGGCTTGCACGTCCCAGACCGGGCCCGGCGCGTTCTTGATCAGATCGACGCTCAACTGGTTGCCGGCCAGGACGAAGCCATAGCCCTTGATCGCCCCGATCGCGGCGGGTGCGGGGGTGATCCGATAGTCGTTCGAGCCTTCGTAATCGGGGAGTGCTGCGACCCCGACACCGACGGTCACGGTATCGCGGTACGGATCGGCGGGTGCGTCCTGCGCATGGGCGGGTAGCGTGGTGAACGCCGCCAATGTGCTGCCGAGGATGAGCGACAGAGTTCGGATATAGGGCATGAGAAGGTCCTTGGTCGAAATGTAATCGGCGCGGCGAGCGGTCAGCCGCCGAGCGCGCGGTGGAGCTGGATGTGCGCGAGCGCGGTGGCGACGCGCTGGCGAACGACGGCCAACTCCGCGGACAAAGCCGCTTGGCGGGCGTCGAGCAGCGGCGAGGCCGCTATGTCGCCGCGGGCGTAGCGGGCCTCGACCATCGCCACCGTCCGGCGACGCGACGCGAGGTCGCGGTCGAACAGGCTGGTGCGGTCAGCGGCGGCGCGGCTCGCCGACAGCGCGTCGTCGACTTCACGCCAGGCGTTGAGAACGGTCTGGCGGTACGCGAGCGCGGCGCTGCGTTCCTCCGAGCGGCGCAGGTTGAGTTGCCGCTGCAATCGGCCGCCGGAGAAGATCGGGAGAGACAGGCTCGGCCCGATGCTCGTGCTGCGCGCGTTCCAGCCGAAATCGGCGAGGTTCAGCACGTCGATATCGAACAGGCCAGTCAGGCTGATCTTGGGATAGAAATCGGCGTGCGCGACTCCGATCTGCGCGGTTGCTGCGTGAAGCCTTGCTTCGGCTTCGACGATGTCGGGACGTGTGCGGGCAACCTCGGAGGGCACGCGCACCGCCGCCGCCGGAAGCGGGCTTTGCGGCCGCAGCGTCGTGCGATCGAACGGGGCGGTATCGGGCGTGCCACCGACCAGTATCGCCAGCGCGCGCTGTGTCGTGGCCGCCTGGTGGTCGAGCTCGACGATATCGCCGTGCAGCGCCCGTAACTTCTCCTCGGTCGCCGCGACATCGATCGGGGTGGCGAGACCGCGGGTCAGCAGCGCGCGCGTGATCGTGGCGTTGCGCTCGGCGAGTGCGACCCCGTCCTGTGCGATGCGGCGCTCGTCCGACAGGCCGCGCAGTTGAAAATAGGTGCGCGCGACCTCGGCCTCGACCGACAGGCGCACGCCGCGTGCGGCGGCTTCGATGGCCTCGACCGAGGCCTGCGCCGCTTCGGCGTGGCGACGATGGCTGCCCCAGAGATCGAGTTCCCAACTCGCGCCGACGCCCGCGCTGTAGAGATCGAAGTCGACGCCCTTGGGCGGGGTCGTCGTCGGGGTGACGCCGAGCAGCGTCTGCGTCACCGAGGCGATACCCGCGGTGCCGATGCGCTCGCGGCTGTACCCGGCCTGACCCTCGACCTGCGGCGCACCGGCAGCACGAGCCTGGCCGCGCTCGATCCGCGCGGCGGTGATCCGTTCGATCACTGCGGCGATATCGAGGTTGGCCGAACCTGCGCGTGCCTCCAGCGCGTCGAGCACCGGATCGTCGAAGCTGCGCCACCAGCGCGCATCGGTGCTAGCCGAGACCGGGGCCGCACTCTGCCAGACCGGCGGCAGGATCGCTGCGGGCGGCGCAAAGTTCGGGCCAACCGTACAGCTCGCCAGCGCGACGGCGAGCAGCAGCGGCGCCCACGAGCGTTTCTGATCATGCATTGTCGTGGTCCTTCTTCGGAAGGCCGGATGTGCGATCGAAGGCGAGCGCGTAGAGCGCGGGGAGGGCGACCAGCGTGAGGATCGTCGCGCCGATCAGCCCGCCGATCATCACGATCGCCATCGGGCCCCAGAAGATGTTGAAGCAGAGCGGAATGAACGCGAGCACTGCCGCCAGCGCGGTCAGCACGACCGGCCGCGAGCGACCGATCGTCGCGGCGACGATCGCCGCATGCAGATCCATGCCCTCGGCTTGGTTATGCGTCACCTGATCGACCAGGATGATCGAATTGCGCATGATCATTCCGGCGAGCGCGATCAGCCCGAGCAGCGCGACGAACCCGAACGGCGCGCCGGTCAGCACCAGCGCCACCACCGCGCCGATCACCCCAAGTGGTGCGGTCGCCAGCACCAGAAGCGTCCGGCCGATGCTCTGCAACTGGATCATCAGCAGCAGAAGCATCACCGCGAAGGTGATCGGCACCAGCGCATAGATCGCGGCGACGCGCGCGGCGGCGGCGTCGACGACTTCGCCGGCCTGGACGTCGCCGGTCATGTCCGCCTGCACGGTTATGCAGAGCGCGCCGTTGCGCGTCCAGACGATCGGCTGCTCCGTAGTCGCGCCGATCCGCGCGACCTGACCGAGCGGGACCGGACCGCCGGGCGTGCTCACCGCCATGTCGGCGAGCCGCCCCGGATCGCTGCGATCCGCCGCCGTGCCGCGTACGACCATGCCGATCCGCTTGGTCCCGCGGAGTACATCACCGGCCGGCTGGCCCGACAGCATCGTCGCGACCTCGCCCGCCAACCGCGCCCGATCGAGCCCGAGCCGCGCGACCCGATCGGGGTCGAGGTCGAGCCGCACCGCGACCGACGGCGTCCCCCAGTCCGCCTGGACCGCGGTCGTGCCGGGCGTGGCGCGCAGCACCGCCTCAAGCCGCGCGGCGATGGTCCGCAAAATCTCCGGATCGGGCCCGATCACCCGGTATTGCACGGGGAAACCAGCACTCGGCCCGAGCGACAGGCGGCGGATATGGAGCTTGGCCTCGGGCGACGCGTGGTTCGCGAGCAGCCGAGCGATGACGCGTTCACGCGCGTGCAGGTCGGTTGCGACCAGCACCATCGTCGCGGTCGCCGGGTCGGGCAGCGAGGGGCCGTAGGGGAGATAGAAGCGCGGCGAGCCCTGGCCGATATAGCTGTCGATCTGTGCGATATCGCGATCGTTCGCGATGCTCGCCTCGATCCGCTTCACCGCCGCCGAGGTCGCGGACAGCGACGCGCCGGGCCGCAGACTGACGTCGACGATGATCTCGGGGCGGTCGGAGATCGGGAAGAATTGCTGGCGGACCAGCATTGCGCCCGCCAAGCTTGCCGCCAGCAGCGCCGCCGTGAGCGCGACCACGGTCTTGCGCCGCGCCATGCACGCATCAACCAGCTTGCGCAGCCGCCGGTACACCGGCGTATCGTACATCGCGTCCGCATCGTGGTGTGTGCGAGCCTCAGGCAGCAGCCGCACGCCCAGATACGGCGTGAACACGACCGCGACGACCCAGCTCACCAGCAGCGCCGACCCGGTCACCCAGAAGATGCCGCCAGCATATTCGCTGGTCGTCGATTGCGCGAACCCGACCGGCAGGAAGCCGACGATCGTCAGCAGCGTCCCCGTCAGCATCGGGAACGCGGTGTGCGTCCAGGCATAGGCCGCGGCATCGGCCCGGCTCGCGCCCTTTTCGAGCTGGACCACCATCGCCTCGACGCTGATGATCGCATCGTCGACCAGCAGCCCGAGCGACAGGATCAGCGCGCCGAGCGAGATCCGCTCGAGCCCGATCCCGCTCGCGCCCATGAACAATGCGACGATCGCGAGCGTCAGCGGCACCGACAGCGCGACCACTACGCCGGTTCGCCAGCCGAGCGTGACAAACGCGACCAGCAGAACGACCGTCAGCGCGCAAAAGAACTTGATCAGGAACGCGTCGACCGCCTCGCGGATGTTCTGGCTCTGGTCCTGAACCTGCGTCATCGTCACGCCCGCGGGCAGCGTCCGGCCGAACGCGGCGGCGGCCTCCGACAATTGCTTGCCGAAACCGAGCCCGTCGGCCCCCGGCGCCATCGCGATCGCCAGCACCACCGCGGGCTTGGCGGCGTGGTGGACCAGACCGTCGGGGGGATCGGCATAGCCGTTGCCGACCGTGCCGATGTCGCCGACCCTGATCGTCCCGTCCGCGCCGGGGACGGCGGTATTCTCGACCGTATCGACGCCGTCGACCGCGCCGCCGATCCGCACGGGGACGCGCATCGACCGCTCGACAATGCCCGCCGGCGCGACGCTGCTGCGCTTCGCCAGCGCCTGCACGACCGCGTCGGGTGACAGACCCATCGCGGCGAGCCGGCGCGAGTCGACATCGACGAACAGCCGGCGCGGCACTTCGCCGGTGATCTGCACCTTGCCTGCGCCGGGCACGCGCAGCATCGCGTCGCGCGCCTGCTCAGCCAGTGCAACCAGCCGCGCATTGTCCGCGCCGGTCAGCGTGAACACATAACCATAGACGTCGGCATAGTCGTCATCGGCGGCAACCGTTGCTCCCGCCGGCAGACCCGGCTCGAGATCCTTCAACTGCTTGCGCACCTGTTGCCAGACGACAGGGACCCGGTCTTTCGGCGCGCCGTCCTTCAACGACACGCGGATCGCGCAGCGACCATCGACGCAATAGGTCTGGAGGAAATCGAGGTCTTCGGTGGCGCGCAGCCGGCGCTCGATCGGGTCGGCGACCTGCGTGCGCATCTGCGTCGGCGTCGCGCCGGGCCAGGACGCCGCGACGATCATTTCCTTCAGCGTAAAGGTCGGATCCTCGTCGCGGCCGAGCGCGAAGAATTGCACGGTACCGGCGGCGAACAGCAACGCGATCAGGAAGCCGACGAGCGCGGGATGGCGGATCGCCCAGCGCGACAGGTTGAGGCGGTCCATCGCTCAGTTGCCGCCTGGGACGACGCTGGCCATGACGACGCGCTGCCCTTCCGACAGCGTGTCGCCGCCGCTCACGACGATCCGCTGGCCATCGGGCAGGCCGGAGACGATCGCGTCATCGCCGCGTAGTTCGACGAGGTGCACCGGCTGGCGGTGGACGCGGTCGCCAACCGTCGACAAAGACCAGACATGCGGCTGGCTGCCCTGCGCGCCGAGCGCGGTCAGCGGCACGCGGATCGTCGCCTTGGGATCAGGCATCCGCAGCGTGACCGTCGCCGAACTGTTGAACGGGATCCGCGAAACGTCGCCGAGCACGCTGAACCGCCCGGTCCGCAGCCGAAGCGTACCGTCCGCCGCTGGCCCGACCAGCCGCAGTCGTGCTTCGGCAATCGTGTCGGGCGCGGACCAGAAGCTTGCATCCGCCATCGTGCCGCTACTCAGCCGGATGCGTTCGGGCAGGCGGACCTCGATTTCCGCACCGCCTGCGGCCAACCGGACGACGACGCTGCCCGCGTCGACCACGGTACCGGAGTCGACGGCGCGCTCCGTGACGACGCCGTCCTCGGGCGCGACCAGCACTGCGTCGGCGAGCGTGGCGCGGCTGTGCTCGAACGCCGCGCGGGCAGCCTCACGCTTGGCCGTCGCGGCACTGGCAGTCAGTGCACGGTCGCGGACCTCGGCGGCCGACAGCGCACCGATCCCGTCGAGCCCGGCCGAGCGTCGTGCCGCGTCGCTTGCCCGCGTCGCCTCGGCGGTCGCGGCGGCGAGTTCGGCGCGGGCCTGCCTGGTATCGGCGATCGCTTCGGTGCGCGACAGGCGGGCGAGGACCTGCCCGGCGCGGACGTGATCGCCGACCTGCACGCTCAACGCCAGCACGCGTCCGCCGGTCTTGAACCCGAGCGCGATATCGCGGCGCGGGCGCAGACGCCCTCGAACGACGCTGTCTGGCCGCCGGCGTAATGGATCGTGACGACATCGACCAGCGTGGCGTCGGATCGGGGTGAGGCGACCGGCTCGGAGGAGCAGCCGGCGCACGCTAACAGGGTTAGACCGGCCGCAATGAGCTCGGTCGTCGAGTGGAAAGTCTTCGGCATCGTCGCGTCCCGTTGGTGAACGCGGTCGCCCTGAAGGTCCGGGCCGATCCTGGCCTGCCGATCCTCGAAACCGACCGGTCATTTTCGAAAACGACCGGTCATCACGCCTGGAAACCGGTGAGGTCAGCCCTCCAGATGCCGCCGTCGGAATGCGCTAGGCGTTTCGCCGAGGCGGTCCTTGAACACGCGGTTGAACATCACGAGGCTGCCGAACCCCGCATCCATCGCGATCGTCAGGATCGGTACGTCCGCCTGCGCCGGGTCGGCGAGCGCGCTGCGGACTTCGGCGATCCTGTGTTCGTTGAGATAGTCGCTGACGTTGCGATAGCCGAGCCCGCCATTGATATGCCGCCGTACGCGATATTCCGGCGTGTCGACGCGCGCGGCGATTCCGCCGATCGTCAGATCGGGGTCGCGATAGGCACGGTCTTCGGTCATCATCCGGGCGAGCGAGCGCTCAAGCGTCGCGTCGAGCGGCTCCGGGACAGTGGCAGTCACCGGCACCTCGCCACCAACGGGGCCTGCAACCGCACTCGGAAAAATCTCCGGGTGGCGCAACCCGAACAGCAGCGCGGTGATCACGAACGCCCCCATGAACAGCCCGGCAGCGGAAGCCATTCCCGACACCGCGAGCTCGCCCGTCGCACGGCCAACGATCTCGCTCCCAAGCAGCCACAGGATGATCAGCCCGATCGACACGACGAAGATCGACCGGGCCTGCCGCCGTGCCTCGACCAGATCGCCCTGCCGGTTGCGCCACGCCAGCCACTGCGCATGGATCGCAAACGCCATGCCCGCCGCGTAAATCAGGACGTCCAGCCCCTCGATTGGCGCGGCCAGTCCACGGCCCTGCAGGCTGGCGTACGTCGTGCAACATAGGAACGCCGCGGCCAGCGCCAGATCGATCGGCTTCGGCTGAAACGCATCGTCGAACCACGCGCGCGCGAACAGCCAGAATAACGGGATCGCCGCGCTCGAACTCAGATCGAGCAGCGGATCGAACGCGGTCGGCGCGTGCGGCAACCCGGCCAGCGTACCGATTACCGTACACAGGGTGAGCGCCAGCCCGAACCGGCTCGGCAACGACGCCGGTGCCCGCGCGAACACCACCGCAGCCAGCAGCAACAGCCCGATCGCTCCACCGCGGAACAGCGTGTCCAGCTGCGCGATCGCGTCTGACGCGGGAGAGAGAAGGTCGATCATTACCGGCGGAAACCATGATGCTGCCGGCATGTCTAGCAGGACCGTTGGTACGGCCGGTGCCTGCGGAAACGGGGCATCGGGCGGGAGCCACCGGTACCGCTGGTCGACAACGGTATCGGTACCGGTAAAAGAGGGTCCAAAGACCAGCACCCAAAGGGTTGGAGTTCAAGAAGGAGCACAGGATGCCCATCGAGCAGGCAGGACGAACCGTATCGCGCCAGCAACGACCGATCGGCCCAAGTCGATGACCCCTCGTAAGGCGTATCTCGGCGAACTGATCTCGGAGGCGATCGCGATCTTCATTGTGATGACGTTCGGTCTGTCGGTCGCCGCGATGTACACGCTCTACGATCCCAGTCCGTACAAGACCGCCTATTGGGGAGTCTGCATGACCTGGGGGATGGCGGTGTCGATCTCGATTTACGTCACCGGCGCGGTCTCGGGGACGCATGCCAATCCGGGCGTGACGCTGGCGCTCGCGCTGTACCGCGGTTTTCCCTGGAGGAAGGTGCTGCCCTATTGGTGCGCGCAGCTCGTCGGCGCGTTCCTCGGCGCGGCGCTGGTCTATGCGCTCTATTACAACGTTATCGATCACTTCAACGCGACGCAGCACATGACCCGCGCCGGTGGCGGTGCAGCCGGCGTATTCTTCACCGCGCCGGGTGTCGCGGTGACGACGATGAAGGGCTTTATCGACGAAATCATCCTCACGGCGATCCTGGTCTTCGGCATCTTCGCGATCACCGACGAGTTCAACACGATGGCACCACAAGCGAACTTCGGCGCCATCGTAATCGGCCTGCTCGTCGCGGTAATCGGCGCATCGATGGGGTATCTGGAAGCCTGGGCGATCAACCCCGCGCGCGATCTCGGACCGCGTACCTTTGCCTGGTTGATGGGATGGGACGCATCCGCGTTGCCGGGCGTGGGCAACTATTGGTGGGCGCCGATCGCCGGGCCGTTGATTGGCGCAGCAATCGGCGGCGGCGCGCAACATCTGTTGATCCGGCCGTTCCTGCCACGCGACACGTCGATCGCAGGGTCCCAATGACGAGCGCGCCGTTTCGACGCCCGCCGATACGACCGAAGGAGAGTGAAGCGTGACCGACACCATTATCCTGGCCATCGATCAGGGTACGACTTCGACCCGCAGCATGACGTTCGGCAGCGACGGCGTGCCGCGCCAGACGGTACGCCGGGAATTCGCCCAGCATTATCCGCAGTCCGGCTGGGTCGAGCACGACCCCGAGGATATCTGGCGCGATACCGTCGCGACGCTCAAGCAGGCGGCCGAGGCAGACGGCGGCAAGGTCGCCGCGATCGGTATCACCAACCAGCGCGAGACGGTGGTCGTTTGGGATCGCAAAACCGGCGAGCCCGTCCACAACGCGATCGTCTGGCAGGACCGCCGCACCGCCAAGCTCTGCGCGCAACTCAAGGCCGACGGTAACGAACCGCTCGTGCGCGCGCGGACCGGGCTGATCCTCGACCCGTATTTCTCGGGCACGAAGCTCAAATGGATCCTCGACACGGTCGACGGCGTCCGCGACCGCGCCAATCGCGGCGAACTCGCCTTCGGGACGATCGACAGCTTCCTGCTGTGGCGGCTGACCGGCGGCAAGGTCCACGCGACCGATGCGTCCAACGCCTCGCGCACCTTGCTGTTCGACATCCATAAGGGCGCTTGGGACCCGGACATGCTGCGGATGCTCGACATTCCCGAAAGCCTGCTGCCCGAGGTCAAGAACAACAGCACGATCTTCGGCGAAACCACGCCGGACCTGCTTGGGACGTCCGTCCCGATTGGCGGGATGGCGGGCGACCAGCAAGCAGCCGTCGTCGGCCAGGCCTGCTTCCAGCGTGGCGATGCAAAATCGACCTACGGCACCGGCTGCTTCGTGCTGCTCAATACCGGCAAGGAGGCTGTCACAAGCAAGAACGGCATGCTCACCACCATCGCCTATCAGCTCGACGGCGAGATCACCTATGCGCTGGAGGGCTCGATCTTCGTCGCGGGGGCGGCGGTGAAGTGGTTGCGCGACGGACTGGGTCTGATCAATCAGGCAGCCGATACCAACGACATGGCGACCAAGCTCGACGGCAATGGCGGCGTCTACATGGTGCCCGCATTCGTCGGTCTGGGCGCACCGCACTGGGACCCCGACGCGCGCGCGAGCATCACCGGTCTCACCTTTGCCGCGACCGGGTCGCACATCGCCCGCGCCGCGCTGGAATCGGTCGCCTACCAGACCGCCGACCTGATGAACGCGATGGTCGCGGATGGCGCGCGCGATGCCCGCCAGATTCGCGTCGATGGCGGGATGGCGGCTAACGACTGGTTCTGCCAGTTCCTCGCCGACATGCTCGCCACCGATGTGGTCCGGCCCGCAAACATCGAGACGACGGCGGCCGGGGCAGCGTTTCTCGCCGGCATGGCGGTGGGAATCTGGAACGGCCCCGACGATATCGCCGCCGCCTGGCAGGAAGACCGCGTGTTCAACCCGACAATGACCGGCGAGGCGCGGACAACGCTTATGCAGGGGTGGCAGGACGCGGTCGACCGGACCAGTTCCAGGGCAAAGTCCTAACTGGTCACACCGCGAGGCTTGGTCGACGGCGCTGTAAAATCCCCGCTCGACCGCTAAAGGCGATAGCGGGATCAGGCATTTGGTGAACACATGGCGCGCAAGCATTCGAGACACGGCCCCTATGACGATGGGGAGCGCGGCGAGGAGGCTCCGGCCGCCCCGATCCCCTGCTGGCTGTGTGGCAGGCCGACCGGCAAGATCATCGTCTGGCATCATCCCGTTCCCAAGAGCCGGGGCGGTCGCGATGTCGTTCCGATGCATCCGATCTGCCAACAGACGCTGACTGCCAATTTCACCAATTCCGAACTGCAGCGCCACGCGATGGATGTCGAAAGCCTCCTCGCGAACGGCGCGGTGCGCAAGTTCGTCGATTGGGTGGCGAACAAGGATCCGGACTTCACCGCGACCACGACGAAGAAACAGCGCTGACGATCGTTTCGACGCCGTAGCGTACGCGCGAGGCGTCGCGCCGATAGACCCCGCCTGATAAGACGAGGTTGTTACGACGACCGAAGGGAAACATACTGCCATTGGAGTTCCGGCCCAGCGCGTTGATCAAGGCGAATGCGGACAGCCTGCGCCAGACGGTCCGCGTGATCGTTGCGACTGCAGCAGCGTTTGCGGCGTACAAGACGCTCGGCCTGCACGAGGGCTATTGGGCGGTGTTCACCGTGCTGATCGTGATGCAGGCGTCGATCGGGGGAACGCTCGGCGCGGCGACTGATCGGTTACTGGGGACCTTGCTGGGCGCGGTGCTAGGCGGCATCGGCGCGGCGCTCGGGCGGACCGATACGCTCGAACTCGGGCTGGTGCTCGTTACCGTTACTGGCATCGCGGCGCTCGTTGCGTCGGTCCGGCCGCGGCTGCGGATCGCGCCGGTCACCGCTGCGATCATGTTGCTCAGCGCGCCGCCGGGCTCTTCGGTGGAGATCTTCGTGCGCGACCGCATCATCGAGATCGGTCTGGGCGGCATGATCGGTGTGCTGGCGGCGATGCTGATCCTGCCGGCACGCTCGCACGGCGTGGTGATCGCACGCACGCTGGCCGTGCTGAGCCATATCGAACGGATGCTGCGCGCGCAGGCCGACGCGCTGACCACCGGGCTGGCGCTGCCCTCGTCGCCCGAACACGCCGCGCTGCGTCATGCGCTGGCCGCAGTCGAGCTGGCGATGAAGGATGCCGACCGCGAGCGGGCGTCGCGTCTCGCGGATCACGGTATCCCCGCCGCCGTCCCGCGCACGCTGTGGCGGATCCGCAACGACCTGGTGCTGAGCGGTCGCGCGCTCGACGAGCCGCTCCCCCCGGCGGCGATGGCAGCGCTCGCCAAGCCATCGGCGGCGATGCTGACCGCGCATGCCGCGCTGGCAGCCCGGTGTTCGGAGGCGCTACGCATGCGCGGAAAAGTCGATCGGGGCGACGTCGAAGTCTGTTATCGCATGTTCGGTACCGCGCTCGATCTGTTCCGCCGGAGCGACGCCGCGGCGACCCTGGATTTCGACGCATCGGGCCGCGTGTTCGGGCTCGCCTTTGCTGCGGGTCGGCTCCACCGCGACCTGCTCGACCTCGCCGGTCGCGTCGACGAGATCGCGCCGACAAAGGTGCTTGCTGCCGACCCAAGCTGACCGCGCGGCTTTGACGCTGGCCGCGCGCGCGGTACGGGTGGCGATGACCGACACCCTATCGACGCCAGACCTCGCCGCCGAACTGGTCGCGCTGCTCGACCTCGAACAGCTCGATACCGACCTGTTCCGCGGACCCCAGCGACCCGGGGCAACCGCGCGCGTCTTCGGCGGGCAGGTCGTGGCACAGGCGCTGATGGCGGCGCAGCGATCGGTCGACGCACCCGCCGTGGCGCACAGCATGCACGCCTATTTCCTGCGCGCCGGCACCGAGACGCAACCGATCATCTTCCGGGTCGAGCGCGACTTCGACGGCAAGTCGTTCGCGAACCGCCGCGTCACCGCAAGCCAGAACGGCGCGACGATCCTGACGCTGGCCGCATCGTTCCAGCGGCCGGAAGCCGGGCTGGAACATGCGATCGCGATGCCCGATCTGCCGCCGCCGGAGGAACTGCGCTCGCTCGACGTACTCGCTGGCGACTATGCGGGTATCTCGGCGGAAGCCGTCGCGTTCCTCGGCCAGCCGTCCGCCTTCGATATCCGGCCCTGCGGCGTGCCAGCGTTCCTCCAGACCGAACCCGGCACACCCGTATCCCATGTCTGGATTCGGTTCCGGGGCAGCGCACCGACCGATTCCGCGATGCGCCGGGGCGTGCTCGCCTATCTATCGGACTACGCGCTGCTCAGTGCGTCGCTGATCCCGCACGGCGTCACAATGTTCGAGCACAGCATGCAGACCGCGAGTCTCGATCACGCGATGTGGTTCCACGAGGACGTGCCGCTCGACGACTGGCTCCTGTACACCAGCGAGAGCCCGTGGTCCGGGCATGGTCGCGGCATCGCCCGCGGCGTGTTCCATAGCCGCGACGGGCGGGCGGTCGCGCATGTGACGCAGGAAGGGTTGATCCGGATGCGGCCAGACCTCGCGCCTCGCACCACGATCCCGCATATGCCCTGACCAACTCGGCCCCGATCGATCCGCGCTGAATCAGCTCAACGCGGAAATCCATGTTGACAGCACATTTGTACGGACATTAATGCTATCTCGCGCCAGTGAAGCTGGTCCCAGGATGTCGCGCCGCGGAAGACGGACGATCCCGATCTCGAGAGGATGTCTGTATGCGTCATTCGTACGCCGTATCGCTGTGCGCGTTGCTCGCGGTACTGCCATCGGTAGCCCGGGCGCAGACCGCGTCTCCGCTCGATACCGATCCGTCGTACCAGACGATGCTGGCGCTGATCGACGAGATGGTCGAGAACAAGCTGGTCAGCCGCGAGCGTGCCGATACGCTGATCGCCAATGCCAAGGCGAAAGCCGGCCGTGCGCTTGCTGCGAATGCCCCGTCACCAGCGGCCCCGCGACTGGCAGCCCCGCCAACGGCAGCCCCGGTACTGCCGCCGACGCGCGTGCAGGTCGCCAACCAGACGGCCGATCCCGGCGCGAAGATCGCCCCCGTGCCGGTCGGCAACGCACAGGTCGTGAACGCCGGCGGGGTCGCGCTGCCCGCCGATCTCGCGGTCGACTGGAGCCGGGGTGCCCCCGTGTTCAGCAGCCGTGACGGAAAGTTCACCTTCAAGATGCGCGGGCGGTTGCTGGCTGATATCTCCTCGACCGGCGGGTCCGATTTCGACCGTCGCAACATCACCGTCTCGACGCTGCGCCAGTTCCGCGTCGGCGCGATCGGCACGATCGGCGATCACCTGTTCTATCAGTTCGAGACCGATTTTCGCCGCAACGCGACCGAGGTCGTGCAGGCGTTCGTCGGTTACCGCCAGAAGTTCGGCAAGACCGACGCCGACGTCCGGTTCGGCAATCTCATCACCGATCGCGGCATCGACATCGGCACCGCGTCGACCGCCAATCCGTTCATCACGACGAACATCAACACCACCGCGCTCGCGACGCAGGGCGGCAAGGTGTTCCTGATGGGCGCGGTCGGCCGTGCGGGCGGCAAGAACTGGCATGCGAGCCTCGGCGTTCACGGTGATGCGATCGACAGCGATTTCACGCGCAGCGACAACCGCATGTTCCTGGGCCGCGCGCACTGGAACCCGATCCTCACCAAGCATGGCCTGATCCACATCGGCGGCTGGGCGTATAGCGAAAACATTCCCGACACGACGCTGCCGACCACGTTCGCGCAGGGCATGGCGGGGGCGCTCAACAACAGCGTCCGCGTCGAGTCCGCGGCGCTGACCGGGGCGGACGGATCGAAGGCGTTCGGGCTCGAACTCGGCGGCAAGCTCGGGCCGTTCTACGCCTTCGGCGAATATGGTCAGCGGACCGTGCACGGCGGCCCGACCTCGACCTTCCGCAGCGGCAAGATCAAGGCCTTGTCGGTCAATGGCGGGTTCTGGATCACCGGCGAGACGCCGACCTATTCTGCGCGCAGCGGCACCTATGTCGCGCCGAACGTCCTGAACTCGGTACTTGATGGCGGCTGGGGCGCGCTGGAAGCGGTAGTGCGCTACGAGGATCTCGACAGCTCGAGCCTGCCCCTCGGCGGCACCGGTACGGCGGGCACGCTCGGGCTGAACTGGTCGCTGACGAACAATTTCCGGTTCATGGCGGACTATACCCATTTCCGTACCGACAACCGCACCGGCAGTTTCGTCGGGCGCGATAGCGGCGACACGTTCGCGGCAAGGGCCGAAGTGGCGTTCTGACGCCAAGCCGCTACTCGCTTCGACTTGCCAACGTACCATAAGTTCGATAATGTCCGTACAAAGCGATAAGGAGGATGTATGAGCCTTTCGGCTATCAAAATTGGCGAGCAGCGCTACCGCGCGAGCTATGGCCGCTATCTCGAGGATTTCGTCGTCGGCGACATTTACGAGCATCGCCCCGGGCGGACGATCACCGACGCGGACAACATCCAGTTCTCGTTGATGACGATGAACGCGCACCCGATGCACTGCGATGCGCAATATGCGGCGAAGAGCGAATTCGGGCGGCTGCTGGTCAATAGCGGACTGACGCTAGCGATCGTGCTCGGCATGACCGTCAACGACGTGAGCGGCAAGTCGCCCGCCAATCTCGGCTGGACCGAGATCAAGCTGACGCATCCGGTATTCGGCGGCGACACGCTGACTGCGGAAACCGAGGTGCTCGAGATCCGCGAGTCCAAGTCGCGGCCGACGCAGGGGATCGTCACGACCCGCACCCGCGCGTTCAACCAGGACGCCAAGCAGATCATGGAGTTCACGCGCAACTCGCTGGTCTACAAGCGCGGTGAATCTCCCGACGACAAATAGCCCGACCGATCGATTGACCGGTCGCCCTTGGTGACCGGACGCCCCCCGCGCGGCCTGCGAGAGCTTCGACCAACGAAGCCCCGGCCCGTCGTCATTCCGAAGAGAGGTAGCCCCATGGCCGATACCATCGCCGTCAACGCAGGAGCCAGGCTGGACCGTCTGCCCATCTCCCGATTCCATTGGCGTATCCTGGGGCTGATCAGCGCGGGCGCATTCCTGGACGCGTTCGACGTCTATCTTGCGGGCGGCGTCATCGCCGCGCTGAAGGCGGAGGGCTTCTCGACGCTGGCGCAGGCCGCGGTGTTCATGTCGATGACGTTCCTCGGCATGATGATCGGCGCAGGCATGGCCGGCTATGTCGGCGATCGGTTCGGGCGTCGCGCGTCCTACCAGTTCAATCTCGCGCTGTTCGGGCTCGCGTCGATCGCGGCGATCTTCTCACCCAACATGACGTTCCTGATCGTCTGCCGCTTCATCATGGGTATCGGCCTTGGTGCGGAGCTGGTGGTCGCGGCGGGCACGCTCGGCGAGTTCATCCCGCCGGCCTATCGTGGTCGCTGGGTGTCGATCATGGGCATGGTCGTCAATTCGGGCCTGCTGGTCGCGACTTCGGTCGGCTATATCGTCATCCCGACGCTCGGCTGGCGCTACATGTTCGCGATTGGCGGCATCCTTGCGCTGATCGTCTGGGTGATGCGCAAGAAGATGCCGGAATCGCCGCGCTGGCTGGAATCGGTCGGGCGCAACGACGAGGCCGAGGCGACGCTGCGCGAGATCGAAGCCGAGGTCATCGCGCACAAGGGCCCCCTCGCCGCCGTCCCCGAAGTCCGTGTCGTGCCGAAGGTCCACGCACCGCTCAGCGCGCTGTTCGGCTCCAAACTGCGGCGCCGCCTGATCGCCGCGACACTCGCCGCGATCGCGGTCAACGTCTCGGTCTATGGCTTCGTCGCGTGGTTGCCGACCTTCCTGGTCAGCCACGGTACCGGGATCGTCACCTCGCTCTGGTACACGACGCTGATGTCGTTCGGCAGCGTGTTCGGTGCGATCGTCGCGATCGGCATCGCCGACCGCATCTCGCGCCGCGCCTCGCTGATCGCGGCGGCTGTCGCGATCATGATCTTCGGATTCCTGTATCCCAATGCGCACGGTGACCTGATGGTGCCGCTGACGGGCTTCCTGCTCGTGTCGAGCATCTACACGCTCGTGACGCTGGCGCTGTTCGCCTACATCCCGGAGCTGTTCCCGACTGCCTATCGGCTGCGCGGTACCGGTTTCGCCGGCATGTGCGGGCGCGCCGCGTCGATGGTCACACCCTATGCCACCGTCGCGCTGTTCGAGCGCTTCGGGCTGGAGGGCGTGCTCGGCATGGTCGGCGTGGTGCTCGCCTGCATGATCGCCGCGGTCGGCCTGTTGAACATCGAGACCACCGGCCAGTCGCTCGACGACGTCGCCGATGACTCGCTTATCACCGGGGGGGCTGCCAAGTGACGCTTTCGCAAATCTTCGCCGATTTCGCGACTGGCCTGACGCTCGACGCCATTCCCGAGCGGCTCCGGGAGCGCGCGCGGCACCTGATCCTGGATTCGGTAGGAACCGGGCTTGCAGCGGTCGGTGCGCCTTGGGCCGAAGCGAGCTTTGCCGCCGCGGGCGATCTCGGCAGCGGCACGGCGCCGGTACTCGGCTATGGCCGTACGCTCGCGATGCGCGACGCGGCGCTGATGAACGGGCTCGTCACGCACGGCCTCGACTATGACGATACGCATTCGCGCGGCATCATCCATGCGACCGTCAGCGCCTTCCCGACAGCACTCGTTGCAGCGGACAAGGCGGGCGCCTCAGGCGTCGACCTGCTCGTCGCCTATATTGCGGCGATGGAGGTTTCGACGCGGGTCGCAGCCGTCGGTGCGGGCGGGTTCCACGACTTCGGTTTCCACCCGACCGGGTTGATTGGCGCATTCGGATCGACGCTCGCCGCCGGCCGGTTGCTCGGGCTGGACGCACAGCAGATCGCGATGGCGCAGGGGATCGTGCTGTCGATGGCCGGCGGCAGTCTGGAGTTTCTGTCCGACGGTGCGTGGACCAAGCGCCTGCATCCCGGCTGGGCGGCAAGCTCTGCATTGACCGCGGCGACGCTCGCCAAGCGCGGCTTCGTCGGACCGCCCGCTGCCTATGAAGGCAGGTTCGGTCTGTATGCACTCTATCTACGCGACGCCGCCCCTGCCCTGCTCGCGCAGGCGACCGAAGCGCTCGGTGAGATCTGGGAAATCGAGGCGGTATCGGTAAAGCCGCTTCCCGCATGTCACATGACGCACGCCGCGATCGACGCGGCGATCGCGTTGCGCACGGAATACGACCTGACCGCGGCCGACATCGCCAAGGTCATCGTGCTGGTACCCGAGGCGGTCATCCCGATCGTCTGCGAGCCAGTCGCCCCCAAGCGGACACCACGAACCGGCTACGACGCGCAATTCTCGATCCCCTATACGGTCGCGACCGCGCTGCTGACGGGAAAATTCACGCTCGACGCGCTCGATCCGTCGGCGCTGAACGATCCGGCGGTGCTCGATCTGGCGACGCGCGTAGATTACGCGGTCGACCCCGACAGCGATTATCCCAAGCACTTCACCGGCGAAGTCATCGTTGAAACCCACGATGGCCGCATGTTGCGTCACCGCGAGGCGATCAACCGCGGTGCGTCCGACCGGCCGCTCAGCAACGCCGACATCGACGCCAAATATTTCGAGAACGCCGCGCGCACGGTCGACGCGACGCGCGCCGCGCACATCCGCGCCGCCGTGCTCGACATGGACCGGCACCCCGCTTCCGCGCTCGGCGACATCCTCGCCGGCGCCACTGCCCCTCAAGGAGTATCCGTATGACCCTGGCAAACGCGATCGCCGCCGATGGCGCGATGACCGACGAAGAGATCATGATCCTCGATTCGATCGATAAGTTCCTCGAAACCGATGTTAGGCCGTTCGTCCATCAGCTCGAGCATGACGACGAATACCCGCAGAAGATCGTCGACACGATGAAGGAGATGGGCCTGTTCGGCCTGATGATCGCGCCCGAATTCGGCGGGTTCGGAATCTCGACGCTGACCTATGCGCGGATCATCGAGAAGATCTCGACCGTGTGGATGTCGGTCGCTGGCATCATCAACAGCCACATGATTATGGCGATGACGGTCCAGCGCTGCGGCACCGAGGCACAGAAGGATCATTACCTGCCCAAGTTCGCGACCGGCGAACTGCGCGGCGGCATCGGCCTGACCGAGCCCGACGCGGGCACCGACCTGCAGGCGATCCGCACCACCGCGGTACGCGACGGCGACGACTATGTCGTCAACGGCAGCAAGATGTGGATCACCAATTCGGGCTCGGGCAACACCATCCTGCTGCTGGTCAAGACCGATACGGCCGCCGAGCCACGCCACAAGGGCATGAGCCTGTTGATCGCCGAGAAGGGCGATGGCTTCATCGTGTCTAAGAAGCTCGAAAAGCTCGGCTACAAGGGCATCGACAGCAACGCGCTGACCTTCGACGGGTACCGCGTGCCGGTCGACCGGCTGATCGGTGGGATCGAAGGCGTCGGCCTGAAGCAGGTGCTGGGCGGGCTCGAGCTTGGCCGCATCAACGTGGCAGCGCGCGGCGTCGGCATCGCGCAGGCGGCGCTAAACGAAGCGGTCGCCTATTCGCAGACGCGCAAGACGTTCGGCAAGCCGATCTGCGAGCATCAGGCGATCCAGCTGAAACTCGGCGAAATGACGACGCGCACCTATGCCGCCCGGCTGCTCACCGAAGCGGCGGCCAAGGCGTATGACCGCGGCGAGCGCTGCGACATGGAAGCCGGCATGGCGAAGTATTTCGCGACCGAAGCGGGGCTGGAAAATGCGATCGAGGCGATGCGGATCTTCGGCGGCTACGGCTATTCGAAGGAATATAACGTCGAGCGGCTCTACCGCGACGCACCTTTGCTGACGATCGGCGAAGGCACCAACGAACTGCAACGCATCATCATTGCCAAGCAGATCATCGCGCGGAATCCGGCATGAGCCAGCCGCTCGCAGGCCTCCGCATTGTAGCAGTCGAACAATATGGCGCCGGGCCGTTCGGCACGCAGCAGCTCGCCGATCTCGGGGCCGAGGTCATCAAGATCGAGAACCACAAGGATGGCGGCGATATCGGCCGTCATGTCGGCCCGTATTTCTTCGCGCCGGGCGACAGCCATTTCTACGAATCGCTCAACCGCAACAAGCGCAGCATCGGCCTCGACCTGAAGAGCGCGGACGGGCGCGCGGTGCTGGAAAAGCTCGTCGCGGAGTCCGACGTGGTGTTCAACAATCTGCGCGGCGACCTGCCGGCAAAGCTCGGGCTCGACTATGCCGCGCTGTCGCAGTTCAACCCGGCGATCGCCTGCGTCCACCTCTCGGCCTATGGCCGCACCGGCAGCCGCGCGGCGTGGCCCGGCTATGATTATCTGATGCAGGCAGAGGCGGGCTATCTGTCGCTGACCGGCGAGCCTGGCACGCCCCCGGCGCGCTTCGGGCTGTCGATCGTCGACTTCATGACCGGCACCACGGCCGCGCTCGCGATCCTCGCTGGTGTCGTCTCGGCGCGCGCGAGCGGCATCGGCCGCGATCTCGACGTCAGCCTGTTCGACGTCGCGCTCGGCAACCTCAACTATGTCGCCGAATGGTATCTCAACGGCGGCGTCACCGTCGAACGCACCTCGCGGTCGAGCCATCCCTCGCTCACCCCCAGCCAGCTCTACACGACCAGCGACGGCTGGATCTTCGTGATGTGCAACAAGGAGAAGTTCTTCGAAGTCCTGTGCGGGCTGATCGAGCGTCCCGAATGGGCGACCGATCCGCGCTACGCGACCTTCGCTGCGCGGCTGGAGAACCGACCGGCTTTCAACGCGGATCTCGATGCGGTGTTGTCGACCCGCACCACGGCGGACTGGATGCAGCTGTTCGAAGGTCGCGTGCCGGCCGCGCCGGTGCTCGACGTCCAGCAGGCGCTCGACAATCCGTTTCTTGCGGAATCGAAGCGGATCGTCGACTTCCAGCATCCCGAGCACGGCCCCCTGCCCGGCATCGCCTCGTCGATCCGCGCGGGCGGCGTCGAACATCCGGACAAGGCTGCCCCAGCACTCGGTGCGGATACCGACGCCATCCTCGCGACGCTCGGCTATACCGACGACGATGTGGCGGCCTTGCGGACCCGCGGCGCGGTACGGTGACACCAGCGCTTGCATCGAACGCCAAGGCATTGAACGGTGGGCTGTTGTCCGGATCACCCGACAAAGCGACCGATGGATATTCGATGCCCCAGCTTCGTCAGCAACCGCGTTACCTGCAACTCGCGCAGACATTGATCAACGAGATCGAGGATGGGCGGTATCCTATCGGCACGCTGTTGCCGACCGAGTTCGAGCTCTGCGACCAGTTCGGCGCGAGCCGCTTCACCGTGCGCGAGGCGATCAAACGGCTCGTGCAATCGGGCATGGTCTCGCGTCAGGCCGGAGTCGGCACGCGCGTCCTCGGGCTGTCGCGCCCGGCTGCGTATCGCCAGGTTATGGAGGGGCTTTCCGACCTCCAGCAATACACCAACGAGACCAGCCTCACGATCATCGCGCGTGAGACGGTCGCGCTGGACGGACCGCTCGCCGAACAGGTCGGCGCAACATCGGGCCAGACCTGGCTGCATCTGATGGCGCTGCGCCGCGCCGCCGGGACCAGCCCGATCTCCTATTCGGACATCTATCTCCACCCCGCGTTCCGTAGTCTGAAGCTCGACGACGATGTCGGCGACGTGCCGATCTTCAGCCGGATCGAGGAACAGTTCGGCGAGCGCGTCGCCGAGGTTCGCCAGCATATCGAAGCGGTGGCGATCCCCGCGCCGATCGCCGAATTGCTCGAAACCAAGACCGGCGCGCCGGGCCTCCGCCTGACGCGGCACTATCTCAACGCGCGCGGCGAGATCGTCGAGATGGCGATCAATACGCATCCCGCGGACCGCTATTCCTATTCCCAGACTTTCCGCCGCGATCCCGTATCCGGCCTGTAGAGGATTTTCTATGACCATTGCCGCCCGCAGCATCCTGTTCGTCCCCGGCGATCGTGCCGAGCGTTTCGAAAAGGCGCGCGCGAGCGGCGCGGACATGGTGGTGATCGATCTCGAAGACGCTGTCCTCCCCGACCGCAAAGTCGCCGCGCGCGATACGATCCACGATGCGCTCGCGGCCCTGACAGAACCGCGCTTCTTCGTGCGCGTCAACAGCCTGGATACCGAGTGGCACGCAGACGACGTCCGCGCGCTTGCTAGCTTGCCGGGCGTCGCGGGGCTGATGCTACCCAAGGCCGAGCGCGCGTCGGACTTCGCGGATATGCAAGAGGCAGCAGGCGGCAAGCCGCTTCATGCGCTGGTCGAAACCGTTTCGGCGGTCTTGAACCTAGCGGATCTCGTCACCGCGCCTGGACTCGCCCGCCTATCGTTCGGCACGGTGGATTTTCAGGCCGACGCCGGGATCGACGGCGATGGCGCGGAGATCGACCATGTCCGCACCCAGATCGTCCTTCACTCGCGCAGCGCAGGCCTTGCCGCACCGGTGGACGGCGTCTCGACTGACCTCACCGACGACGCGGGGCTGGCCCGCGACACCGACCACGCCCGGCGCTTCGGGTTCGGCGGAAAACTCTGTGTCCACCCACGTCAGGTCGGCATCGTCAACATCGCCTTCCGTCCCTCGGAAGCGGATGTGGCATGGGCGGGTCGCGTACTTGCGGCGATCGATGGCGCGTTCGGTGCGGTTGCGGTCGACGGCAAACTGATCGACAAACCCGTCATCGACCGCGCCCGCCGCCTTCTCGAAACCCATGCAGCTCATACCGAGCATGATGCGGGAACGGCGGTGAGCGTACCGGTCCATTAAGTCTGACCAGGCGAGCAACACTGGCATCGTACCGCGTTGACCTGCGGGATGAGCGATATCGCGATCACCGAAGCGCAGGATGGCAGCGCAGGATGTTAAGGCCATCGATCGGCGTACCCAGGCCATTGCCGTCGCCGCCAACGCCAATCTATAGCACAGGCGGATATAATAGCCCGTAGCGCGAGGTACGGCAGGTGCCTCGTACCACTTGTAAGCCCCTGTATTACAAGCATTGTGCGCAACAGACGGCTGCGGTAAACAGCACACATGTCGCTTCGAGTTCGGTTATTCCTCGACGGTGTTCGCGTTGCTGCGTGCGTCATGCTCGCGATGATGATGCTGGTGCGGCTAGGACCATGGTGCGAAACAATGGCGATGGCTGCAACGCCGGTCGCATCGACGATGATGGATTGTGCCAGCACCCCGATCAACGCTTCGGCAAAAAAGACTGCGCTGTCGGCCTGCGCCATGCCATGCGCGGCTGTCCCCGGCGAGATGGTTGCTCATGTCGAGCCGATCGCGTTCGCGCCGCTCTCACCATGGGCAGTCGCGCATACCGGCCTGTTCGGCCTTACCAGCGCACCCGCGACGCCCCCTCCGCAAACCGTGTGAAACCAATCTCACACGCGCATATTTTCGGAGACTATTATGACCAAGTTCAAGCTCATCAGCACCGCTCTCGCCCTTACGCTGTCAACCGGCGCATTTGCCGCGGTCGCAAATTGCTGCGCCGACATGGCCTGCTGCAAGGACGGCGCAGACTGCTGCAAGGATGGCGCAAAAGCCCAGGCTGCGGATTGCTGCGATCCTGCCAAGGGCGGCATGCACCACGACTGAAGCGGTGGTAGGGGCGGGCAACCGCCCCTATTCACGCATTACCCGTCCGTCTCGGAGCAGATATTAGGCCATCGATGACGACGGTCGCAAGCGACGGTGCCCCGCTGTCGATCGCAATCGCCACCTCGATCGACCGCGGTTGATAGCTGCACTCCTGCGCCGATCGCGAGACCCGCGTTAGGTAGTTCCCGATTCTGGTGCCGCTCCACCCCGATCGTACGGTTTGGCAACGCTCCCCAACCGAGGACCTTGCCATGAAGTTCAGCCATTCGATCGTCGCCGTGTTCGACGACCATGCCCAGGCCGATGCCGCGGTGAAGGCGCTCGCCGCGTCTGGGTTCGGGCTGCGGCGGTTGAGTATCGTCGGCAAGGGCTTTCATAGCGATCAGGTCGCGACGGGCTTCTACAACAGCGGCGACCGGATCCGCTTCTGGGGCTCGCGCGGCGCGCTATGGGGTGGCCTGTGGGGGCTGTTCATGGGTGGGCTCTACGCGACCGTCCCCGTCGTCGGCGGGGTCGTGCTGCTCGGGCATCTCGCCGCCACGGTGATCACCGCGATCGAGGGCGCGGTCATGCTCGGCGGCACCGGCGCGCTGGTTGCCGCGCTTGCCAGTCTCGGCATTCCCGAGGATTCGATCGTCACCTACGAGACCGATATCGCGGCCGACGGTTTCCTCGTCATGGCGCATGGCAGCGAAGCGGAGATGGAGCGCGCCAAGCTGGTACTCGAACCGCTCGGGCCTCGTCGGATCACCGTCCACCACGACGATAGTAACGCTTCCCCGCATGCACAGCTGACCGGCGAACTCCCGGTCGCCGAGCCGGTCGCCTGACTCAGGACGCACCGCCGTTCTGGACCCGGTCGGCCGACGCGCTGCTCGCCGATCTCGGAACGTCGCGTGACGGGCTAAGCGCGGCAGAGGCGACGGAGCGCCTCGCCCGCTATGGTCCGAACAGCGACAGCGCGGAAACGCACCCCGGCCCCGCACGGGCGATCGCGCGACGTCTGCTAGAGCCGTTGTCGCTGATCCTGCTCGCCGCCGGGCTGGTGTCAGCGGCGACGGGCGATGCGGTTGGCGGGTCGATCATTGTCGTGATCCTCGGCTTCTCGGTCCTGCTCGACACCTATCAGGAGGGGCAAGCGGTCCACGCCGCAGCGATCCTGCGCCAGTCGGTCGCAGTCTCCGCGCGCGTTCGCCGCGACGGCGCGTTCGTCGCAGTCGCGATCGAGGCGGTGGTGCCCGGCGACATCGTCGAGGTCCGCGCAGGCGACATCATCCCCGCCGACGCGCTGATCCTCGACAGCACTGCGTTCACCGCCAACGAAGCCGCGCTGACCGGCGAGCCTTATCCAGTCGACAAACGCGCCGGCCTCGTCACCGCGACGACCCCCGCGGAAGCGTCGAACGCGCTGTTCCGCGGGGCGATCGCGCAGACGGGGACGGCGACCGCTCTGGTCGTAGGCACCGGCCGCGCCACGCTGTTCGGCTCGGCGGCCGCCGCGCTGGCGACCGCCGCCGCCCCCTCCCCATTCGAGCGCGATCTCCATGCGTACGGCCTGCTGACGACGCGGCTGACGCTGGCGCTGGTGGTGGTCGTGCTGACGGCGAGCATCTTCCTAGGGCGGCCGCTGCTCCAATCGCTGCTGTTCGCGGTCGCGCTTGCGGTGGGACTCACGCCCGAGCTGCTGCCGATGATCACCACCGTCACGCTGTCGCGCGGCGCGATGCGGATGGCGAAGCGCAAGGTGATCGTGAAGCGGCTCGCGTCGATCCACGATCTAGGCGCGATGACCATTTTGTGCACCGACAAGACCGGCACGCTCACCTCGGCGCAGATCAGCCTGGCGCGGAGCATCGGTGCCACGGGTATCGACGATCCCGAAGCCGCGCGGTTGGGGGCAATGGCCGCAGCGTTCGGCGGCGATCGTGGCGCGCTCGATACGGCGTTGGTGACCGCATCGCCGGGCGCCGCGAAGGACTGGACGCTCGCCGCGCAGAGCGTCTTCGATTTCGACCGGCGGCTCGGGACTGTGCTGGCGACGGGTGCAGGCGGCACGATCCTGATCACCAAGGGCGCGCCCGAGGCCGTGCTCGCCGGCTGCAATTTGAGCGAGGTCGACCAAGCCGCGATCCTAGCGCAGGTCCGCGCGCTCGCCGAACAAGGCCTGCGCGCCATTGCGATCGCCTCCCGCCCCTGGACCGGCCCGACGCATGCGCCGACCCGGGACGACGAAACCAACCTCGTCTATGCCGGGCTCTGCGCATTCGCCGACCCGCCCAAGGCAACCGCCCCCGCTGCCGTCGCACGCCTGCAAGCGGCGGGCATCCGGCTCAAGATCCTGTCGGGCGACGACCCCGTGGTGGTCGGCCGCCTCGCCGGACTGGTCGGCCTCGCCACCTCGCGCGTGCTGTCCGGCACCGACATCGCCAAGCTCAGCGACGACGCACTCGCCGTGCAGGTCCGCAACGTCGACGCCTATGGCCGCCTCGCCCCCGACCAGAAGGCACGGCTGGTACGCGCGCTCCAGGCGAGCGGCGCGATCGTCGGCTATCTCGGCGACGGGATCAACGACGCGCCCGCGCTGAAACTCGCCGATATCGGCCTGTCTGTCGCCGGCGCGGCCAGCGTCGCGCAGGCGTCGGCCGACATGATCATGCTCGACAGCGATCTCGGCGTGGTCGCGGACGGTGTCGAGGAAGGGCGGCGGACGTTCGCCAATATCCTGAAGTACGTCCGGATGGGGGCGAGCTCGAACTTCGGCAACATGCTGTCGATGGCCGCCGCATCGCTGTTCCTGCCCTTCCTGCCGATGCTGCCGACGCAGATCCTGCTCAACAACCTGCTCTACGACGTGTCGGAGATCGGCATTCCGTTCGACGGCGTCCGCGCCGAGGCGGTGGCGCGGCCACAGGTGTGGAGCATGCCCGCGCTGATCCGCTTCGCCGCGGTGATGGGTCCGCTGTCGTCAGCGTTCGACCTGTTGACCTTCGCGGGGCTCTCGCTCGTCTTTCACGTCGCCGCGCCTGAGTTCCGCACCGCTTGGTTCCTCGAATCGATGGCGACGCAGATCCTGGTGATCTTCGTGATCCGCACCAACGGGCGGCCATGGGCAGACCTGCCGCGGCCCGCGCTCGCGCTGTCGTCGCTGGGGGCACTGTTGGTTGCGATGGTGTTGCCGTTCACCCCGGTCGGCGACTGGTTCGGCTTCGTCGCGCCGCCGCTCGTCGTAGTGGCGAGCATCGGCGGCATCACGCTCGCCTATCTGGTGCTGGCCGAACTGCTCAAGACGTTCCTGTTCGACCACCGCCCCACCAAACGCGCGCGCCGCTGAATGAGCGTAGCCACACTTTGGCGCGGGGCGTTGCGCCATATCGGCTGGGTGCTGGGCCTCGCGGTGATCGCGATCGTCGTCGGCGCGGTGCTGCGGATCGGCGATCTTCACGCGTTCGCGACGATGCTTGAGAACGCGCGTCCCGGCTGGCTGCTGGTCGCGTTGGGATTGCAGGCGACCACCTATGCGAGCGTTGCGGCGGGTTGGAAGATCGTGCTGCGCCAGACCAACACGCCGCAACCACTGCGGAGGCTCTATCCGATCGCGGTTGGCAAGCTGTTCGCCGACCAGGTCATTCCGGTCGCTGGCATGGGCGGCAACATGTTCCTGGTCAACCGCCTCACCGCACTCGGCGTCAAACGCGGCAACGCGGTCGCCACGCTGCTGGTGGCGATGATCGGCTTCTACGCGGCGTACGGGGTTTGCGCGGTTGCGATGCTCGTCACGCTGTGGATCAAGGGGCTGGCGTCGATCTGGATCGTGGGCTTCGTGCTCGTGTTCCTCGCCGTCGCGACCGCGATTCCCGGGCTGGCGCTGTGGATCCGCCGGCGCGGGCGGCGCCCCGTCTCGTCGACCCTCGCCCGGTTCGCGAGCATCCGCGCACTGGTCGGTATCGTCGGCGAAGCGCCCAAGCGGTTGCTGGTCGACCGCCGACTGATCGTCCGCGTCGCGGGCGTGAACGGCCTCGTCTTCCTCGCCGATGCCGCCAGCCTGATGGTGTGCTTCCTCGCGCTCGGGCAGCCGGTCGGGTTGCCGATTGCGTTCGTCGCGGTGATGACCGCATCGATGATCGCGACGCTCGGCCCGATCCCGCTCGGACTCGGCACGTTCGAGGCGGGTGCGACGGGGATGCTGGCGTTGATGGGGGTGCAGGTCGAGGCGGCGCTGGCGGCGACGTTACTGCTGCGCGTCTTTACGCTGTGGCTGCCGCTGGTCCCCGGTTTCGCGCTGATCCGGCGCGCGCTACGCACCAAGGCTGCGGGCCTGACAGCCTAGGAAGCAGAGGCGTCAGGCGTTGGTCGTATGGAACGGATCGAACCGTCCGCGGAACGGCGCGCATACCGAACGCCCATACACTACGCTCGGCGCAATCCGCTAACCCAGGCTCACTGCATTCGCATGAACAGCGAGAGCGCGTTGCGGACGCTATCTGCAAAGCGGTCGTAGATTACGCGTGCGACCTCGGCGATGACTGGCTGGCGATCACGTCCACCGCGCGCGAACACCGCGACCGCCACGCGGCGACCATCGGGCATGGTAATGAACCCGACATCGTTCGTGATACCGTCAAGCGTGCCGGTCTTGTCCTCGACCCGCGTACCAGCGGGCAGCAGAGCGCGGATACGCCGCGTGCCCGTCGCGCATCGGCTCATCAGCTCGAAGAGAAAATTGCGGCTTTGCGCCGTCAGTACCGAGCCGTTGTCGAGCTTGTTCAACAGCGTGACCATGGCGACCGGCGTGGCGACATCCTTGCTGTCGGCAAGGTGGCCGCGCTCGCGAAGCAGCTGGGCTATGGTCCGGTCCATCCGGATGCCCGGTATCTGCAGCGACAACAGCCACTGCTGGATCGCGGCGGGGCCGCCGAGAGCGGCAAGCAGCTGATCGGTCGCCTGGTTGTCGCTGCGGATGATCATCAGCTCCATGACCTTGGCGGCAGGACGGCCCATGATCATGTCACCGAGAGAGCGTCGACCTTGATCGACCTCGGCGAGATAGGCGGCGGCGATCGCGATCTTGACCGTGCTCGCCATCGGAAAGGGGGTATTCCCGTTGATTGAAACGGTCGAGCCATCGCGCAGGTCGAGCGCGGCGATGCCATAGTCACCGGAGCGTTGCGCGACCAACTGGGTCAACGCGTGCTCGAGCCCGACGAGTTCGGGCGAGCTTGCGGCGACCGGTGCCGGGACGAGGATGCTGGCGGCGATACTGGATAGAAACAGGCGGGAAACCCGGAGTGCGCGCATCAATCGTCCTCGAATATTGTCCTGCATCGACGTGGTCACACTAAACCGACGAACCTGAACATGTCGTTATGCATACCGGTAAAGTTCGGACGGGCGGCATGCTAGCATCTCGGGTAAACGGCGCGAGGCCGGTCATGTCAACGATCAAGTCACGTTGCTGCAGGCTGGAAGCGGCCTCGATCTGCAAACGCATCCAGTTGACTACAATATGGATGAGCTGGATCGCTCCCGACAGCTACCGACCTGCCGGCGATAGCGCTGCTTGCCATCTCCTTTCGCCAGACGATCGGGCGCACTAACGGTAATACGCTGTTTTTCGGCATCGTCCGCCCGTTCGAGGAGTCGATAGCAGTCGCCAAGCTCCGCGTACGACCACGCAGCTAGCGCGGAAGCGGCACCACCAAATTCTGCGGTACCACCGCACCGCTATCGATGCGATCGCCGATCACGACGGGCCGGCATTGCCGCGATGAACACGCATTTCGATTCGGTGACCTTCTGTTGCGGGACGCCACGCCTCCAGACGTTGGCTTCGGCCGCCAACCCGGTCAGCGAAACAACATGCCTGGCGTGTCGAACGACGTCGCGCGCTTGGCGATCATCTGCTTCATGATCGCCTCCAACTCGCGGCCGAAGCCCTTCATCGCGCTCTCGCCGCCGAAATCCGCGGTCATGGCATCCAGACGAGTTCCCGAACCGCCCGTCTGTGGCGACACGAACACCGGCCGGCCGACATAGCGGTTGAATTCCGCCGCCAGCCAAGGCGCGACGATGCCGATTTCCTTCTGCTGGATATAATCGTTGGCGAGGTCAATCGCCTGCTTCGTCCGGCCGGACCATTTGGGCGACGGCGGGTACAGGCCCTCGACCGCGGGGCTGCCGACCGCCCCCATCTTGGTGATCGTCTTGGCCTTCTCCTTGGGATTCCCTTTCGACTGCGCAGTAACCCAGTTCAGTGGCGCTTGGTCGAGAGCCGTATTGGAATCTGCCAGCCAACCGCCGGTCAGCCGCTTTGGATTGGCAAAGGCGCGTTGCAGCGTCAGGTGGCGGGCATTCTGCGTGGCTGTGGCCGCCATATATTCGGTGCCGATTAAGTCGAGCATCATCAGCCCGATCACCCATGCCCGCGTGTTGCGAGAGGGCTCGGCCAGAAACATCGCTGCCGACAACATCGGCAGTGCGGAATTGATGTCGGCTTTTTCCACGCCGCGCGCCGCTGTCTTGCTCAGCGTTTGGGGGGTGCCATTGGGACTGGTAGGATCGACGGGAGACCACCGCGCGCCCTTGCCCATCGTCGTGGGCGCCTGCACGCGAGCGGGGCCGTGCGCCCCTGTCTTGCCCTTCAGGATGGTGCGCAGGGTGGACGTCAGGCGCTGCGACCAGACCACGCCCTCCATCGCGGAAATGGTGTTGCCCTGATCGATAAACTTGCCGAACTCGCGGTAACTCGCGCCGTCCGTGCGGTTCCAGATATTCCCCTCGGTCGGATCGGTCCCGGAAAAGCCCGTGTCGCGCACGTAGAAGCCATCGGCGAACCCTCCCGGCTTGATGCCGCCCCTCGCGATTTTTTGAATTTTTCGGCCGGCAATCGTATAATAGATATGGCGGGCCTGCGCGGTCCGGCTGATTTTCCACGCCCCGATCCAACTCGCGACGCCGCCAAGTTGATAAGGATCACTATCCGTTCCGGCGCCGGCGATACCAGCAGCAGTCGAAAGCGCGTCCTCGGCAGCGGTCTTCGCCCAGCCTAACAGAGTCGTTCCGGAGATGCAGAGGGCATGCTGCTTGCGCGCGCCGGTTTCCCAATTAGCCAGATAGTCGATGTCGACTGCCAGATAGTCGTACATGTCCGCCCCCTCACCATCCCGATGCCAGTGTTCAGACTCGGAACTTAGCCTTGCTACACCATCGCAAAAACTCATGTAAGACCGACCTTACCAGTACCTTTTTACATATTCTCGCTTTTTGATACGTTTAACTGTAATACTGCATCTGCCGAATACTATTAGTTTTACTGATATCAAGGTGAATGAACTCCGCGACTCCCACACCGGCTGGCAGCATGGTCGAGCCGCTCACCGGGGGCATGATTTCCGAACGAAGACACGTTCTTGCCTAAGATGAACGGGCGTCTGGTTCCAGGGCTACGCCGAACAGAGCTTAACGGCCGATATTTGGCAAAACTGCCCGGTGACTAGCAATGACGGGCGAGAATGACTTCGCCAGCCGGCAGCGATCATCAGAGTTCGCGCAAAGCCTGTTCGCTGCTGTCGATGTAGCGCTTGTGCTGCAGGACGCCGAAGCGGCCATGGGGATTACTCGCTCCGCGTCGGCGCGGGCGCTGCCCACAGGGTCGTAGCCCCTGCATTCAGAACGATGTCCGCAGAACCGACGTTGTCGCGAGGCCGCTCCATCGTGCGCCCGCCGCCGCCGCACTGGCGATATCGTGGCAGTAGAACGACATGAGCGGCGTGCGGTAGAGCCCTGACGGTCCAGGCTGCAAATCGACGCCAGCTTGTGCAAACTCAACAATGCCTTCCTCGGCAAGAAGAGCAATCGATCGCAGCGCCATCGCAACGGAACCGACATTCGCGAACAATCTATTGCGGCAAGTTATTACGATCCATGGATTTTAGTCATTCGATCGCGCTTTCGTTCAAACCGATCAATACTGATGCCAATCAGCACAAAATATAAAAAGGCAGATATTGGTGCTCGCTAGGAACGATGATGGCGTCAGGTTCGCTATACTCCCCAGGATACGCTGACGCTGACTGTCGCGACGTAGAGGCGTGGCAGTCGAAGGTTCACGCGACATTGCACAAGGTTGGTGATGGTCTGGCGGCATCTGCGCCATTGCCGACTCATGCCTGTCGAGATGCCGTGCCAAGCGTGAGTACTATACTATAATTCTATGACGGAGACATTCTGATGCGCGCACTGGTTTGGCATGGAAAAGGCGATGTTCGGGTCGATACTGTTGCGGATCCCGAGATCAAGCATCCCCGCGATGCAATCATCAAGGTTACGGCCTGCGCGATCTGCGGGTCCGACCTTCATCTGCTCGATGGATATCAGCCGACGATGCAGGCGGGCGATATTCTCGGCCACGAGAACATGGGCGTCGTCGTCGCACTGGGCTCCGAAGTTACCAATCTGAAGATTGGCGACCGCGTCGTCGTGCCGTTCACGATCAGTTGCGGTGATTGCTTCTTCTGTCGCAAGGGGCTGTTCTCGGCCTGCGAGCGGACCAATCCGAACTCGGAGATGGCGATCAAGGCGATGGGCCATTCGCCCGCCGGCCTGTTCGGGTTCAGCCACATGCTGGGCGGCTATTGCGGCGGCCAGGCCGAGTATCTGCGCGTGCCGATGGCCGATATCGGCCCGATCAAGGTGCCCGACAGCGTCACCGACGAGCAGGCGCTGTTCCTCTCCGACATCTTCCCGACCGGCTACATGGCCGCCGAGAATGCGCAGATCGAGCCTGGCGATACCGTGGCGATCTGGGGCTGTGGTCCGGTCGGCCAGTTTGCGATTCGCTCGGCGCTGATGTTGGGCGCGGGCCGCGTGATCGCGATCGATGAGGTGTCCGAGCGTCTCGCCATGGCCGAGGCCGGCGGTGCGGAGACGATCAACTTCGCCGAAGTCGACAGCGTCTATGACGAACTCCAGTTCCGCACCAAGGGTCGCGGTCCGGACAGCTGCATCGATGCAGTCGGTGCCGAGGCGTCGGGTCATGGCGCGATGGACGCGGTGATCGACAAGGTGAAGGCGGCGACCTTCCTCGCGACCGACCGCGTGCACGTCCTGCGCGAGGCCATCATGAGCTGCCGGATGGGTGGCACGATCTCTATCCCCGGCGTCTATGTCGGGATGGGTGACAAGATCCCGATCGGCGCGATGATGAACAAGGGCCTGACGATCAAGACCGGCCAGACGCACGTCCAGGCCTATACCAAGCCGCTGCTCGCGCGGATCGAGGCAGGCGATATCGACCCGAGCTTCGTCGTGACGCACCCAGCCAGCCTCGAGGATGCGCCCGAGATGTACCAGAAGTTCCGCGACAAGCAGGACGGCGTCATCAAGGTCGTGCTGCGGCCGTGACCTCTTCCCGACCCAGTCCGCTCCTGTCGAGCGGATCGGGTCGGTCTGTTTCGATCCGCTCCCTTCAGAAGGACGTCCCGATGAGTGACAAGGTTCAGACCCCCGTTCCCGGCAATTCGGCAAGCAAGGGCGCACCGGACGGCGTCTCGGACGCTCCCCGCGGCAAGGATGGCGCAGACGTCCATGGCCGCAGCGAAGGCGGCGAAAGCGGCGGCGGGTCCTACCCCAACCCGCACGCCGGCAAGACCGAGACGAACACCGGTTTCATGGCGCATGGCGGCCAGACCGACATCGCCTATCACGGCGGCGGCCAGGCTGGAGAAGACGGCGGCAGCGCGCCGAACGGCGTTGCAGGCTCGGGCGGCGGTGATGGTACGACGATCGCTGCCGACCCGGATGCCGACCGCGAACCCCATCCGATCGCTACCGAAGGTCGCATGGTCGAGGTGGTCGAGACGTCGGGCATCGCCGAAGCCGAGGCCAGCGGCAAGATCGGCACCGATGCCCGGTACGAGGACGAGCAGAAGCAGCCCGGCGCCGGCTGAGGCCACCGCGCTTCGATGAGCATTTCCCGCAATTCAAAACCAGCCGCCGCGCATGCCGCCCGGCGGCAGTCCAAGGACGATTCCATGTCTGCACCCGAAGATCTTCAGGAAATCTACACCGACGAACTGAAGGACCTGTGGTCCGCCAACGACCAGATGAAGAAGGTCCTGAAGAAGATCACGTCGAAGGCGAGCGACGCTTCGCTGAAGGACATGCTGACCAAGTCGCAAGCGGATATCGAGAAGCATACCGATCTGCTGAAGGACCTGATCGCGTCGAACGACAAGAAGGTCTCGAAGGAGCATTGTAAGGGCATGGAAGGCCTTGTCGCTGAAGCCACCAAGCATGTGCTTGAGGAAGGTCCGGAGAAGGGTCCGCTGCTCGATGCGATGATCATCGCGCAGTATCAGCGGATGACGCATTACGGGATAGCCGGGTTCGGCACGGCTACGGCTTACGCCAAGGCACTGGGCCTCAAGGACGACCACAAGAAACTCAGTGCTGCCACCAAGGACATCTATGGTGGCGACGAATATATGACCAAGCTCGCCGAGACGACCGTCAACATCGACGCCGAAGACGAATAAGATCCTCCGCCCGCCGGCATGATCCCGGCGGGCGATGACCGATCCACATAGACGATGGAAGCGACGAGGATGACGACCTACCCATTGAGCGAACCAGCTACGATCCATGATGCGGAACCGTCCGATGACACGACATCAAAGGCGGTCGGACAGGGTACGCTGGAAGAGTGCATTGCTATCGTTGCCGACTATTCGACAGATAGGCAAAGATCGGTTTTTATCCAAATGGATGATATCGACTTAAGATTTGATCCGAAAGAAATAATAGAACTATTGCAGTTTTTGAGGGATGAAACACCAGGTCTTTCAAACATTGAAATTGCTGAGGTTAGAGACTCACGCCTTTCGCCGCAGCAGAGTGGCGCATACTAGGCGTGGTTAGAGTACCGACAAGCGGCATGGGAGGCGGATAGATCGACGACGGAAAGCCACGGCATCTAGCGTTTCGTGAACAGTGCTTTGGGCAGAACGACGTGGACGCCCTTGTTGCGGTCGACGAGTTCGGTGATCTCGACATCGCCCGCGACGCTGATCAGCATGTACGCATCGTCGCGCGTCATGCCTTTTTCCGCGACGAGGAAATCGATCATGTTGCGCAGTGCCTTGCGGGTCGCATGGCTGAGATCGTCGTCGAAGCCCATCGCGATATAGGCCTTGGGCGTCTCGGCGCGCGGATAGGTGATTGCCGCCTTCTTGTGCAGCACGAACTCGAACGTACCGGTCAACGAGGTTTCCAGTGCAGTGATATCGACCTCGCCATTGCCCTGTGCGGCATGGCCGTCGCCGACCTGGAACAGCGCACCGGGGGCGTAGACGGGGAGGAACAAGGTCGTTCCGGCGACGAGCGCCTTGTCATCCATGTTGCCACCGTTGATCGTCGGCGGCGCGCTGTCGTAGCGGCCGAACGCCGGGGGCGGCGCGACCCCCATGCTGCCGAAGAACGGCGCCAGTGGCACTTCGACGCCGGGCGCGAACAGGCCGACCATGCGCTTGGTGTCGAGCGGGACGATCTTCATGCGCGCATAGGGAAAATCATCGGTCAGGAACCCCGCCCCGTACCGGAACGCATTATAGGCATAGGGTATCGCCAGATCGACTTTCCGGATGCGCACTTCCAGCATGTCGCCGGGTTCCGCGCCCGCGATCGCGATCGGTCCGGTCAGGATATGGCCGCCGGGGCCGCGTGCGCTGGCCGGGACGCCGTCATAGACGGCACGCAGCGCCGGTTCGATCTGCGCGGGCGTGACGCCGGCCTTTTCCAGACCTGCCGGACTGTTGGTCAGCAACGTATGGATCACCACCGTGTCGCCCGACCGGATCGTCAGCACAGGCTTGTCGGTCGCATCGTAATGCCCCCAGGCGACCGTCTGCGGAGTCGCCTTCAGTTCGTAGGTCGCAGCGCCCGCGGGCGCCGCCGTAGCGACTAAAGCAACCAAGGCAGTATGGATCAGGTGGCGCATCGTCATCCTTTCAATAAGCCAAAGCGCAGTTGCGGGCGCGCATCTCGCCCGCCAACGTCATTGACGCGGGCTGCACCGCCGATGCGATGCTCGACGCAATTCCAGCCGCAGCAATCCGCGCAGGCCCTAAGCCCATGCCCCTAGCTAGTAGCAATGCGTCCTCTGGTGAGGCTGCAACGCAAGATCGACGATGCATGATGGGCGCTCCCAGTGCTAGTGGGCGATCTTCGCTAGCACCGCGAGCAAGGACAAGAGGCTAATGCGTGCAGCGTCCACGCGGGCCATTTTCACCGAAGGTGACCCGTCGCGATAGATCGGAAAATACTCTTTCAGTCGCGCGGAGCACGGGCGATCACGCCCTGAGCGACACGAAGACGGGCCTTCCATATCTTAACCGACGGATGCCCGGACGCCAGGCCGGCAAGCCGCCCTTCAATCTGAGCGACCTCTCGCTTGGCTGCATCAAGTTCGGTGGCTGTTGGTGCAGGCTGGATATTAGCCCGCGCATGCGCACCGGTGCGCCCCTGGCTCTTGGTCATGGACGAGGCGATGGTCTGAGATGCTGGCCGTCGTCAATGAGGGAATAGTATCGGCGCGGCCGCGGCTGGCGACACGAGGCGCCGCTTTCCGACATTCACCCTCGCTTCTCCGCCTTTCACTTCAGCCGTTCATGCATGGCTGTCCAACGCACCCAAGGGGCTTAAGCCTGCGTTGGCAGCCGGCCTGTCAACGGCATACTTCTCAGACGTTTCCCGGTCGCTGAAGCGAGAGCGTTCGCCAGTGCGGCCGCGGTCGGCCCCTGGGCGCACTCACCGGTACCGAGGAACGGCGTGCCCGGCCGATCGACGACCTCGACGGTCACGCTGCGTGGTACATCGGCAAACCGGAGTATCGGATAGGTGCTCCAGTCATAGTCGGTCCGGCGCGTACCGTCATGCCCCGCCGCTTCGAACGCGGTCCAACTCAGCGACTGGACGATCCCGCCCTCGACCTGATTGCGGATACCGTCCGGGTTGACGGCCTCGCCGCTGTCCACGGCAGCGACGGCGCGGTGGACGATAAGCCGACCCTCGTCGGGGATATGCTCGACGTCTAGCGCGACTGCGCAATAGGCACCGTGGTTCTTGTAGCGCGCAAAGGCAAAGCCCCGTCCGCGATTGGGTGTAGCGCGGTATCGCGCCCAGCCGAACCGCGCTGCTGCCCGTCGGATCACGGCGGTCGCCCGCGGATCGTCCAGATGAGCCAGCCGGAACGCAACCGGATCGCGTCCCGCTGCCGCCGCGAGCTCGTCGATGAAGCTTTCGAGCGCGAAGATGTTCAGGTGTGCGCCAAGCCCCCGCAGCGCCGAGACGCGCACCGGCATGTCGGGCAGGAAATGACTGACGATGGTCTGGTTGGGAAAGCGATAGAGTGGAATGGCGTTGCGGTCGCCGCCGCCATTGGGCTGCGGGATGGGTTTCGGCGGCGTCGGCTTGAACGGCGGTACGATTTCGGCGCCGGCGAGAAGATCGCCCGCTGCGACCGGGCGCGTGCTGTGCGTGTTGCTCCACACCTGATGTCGCCAATCGACGATCCGTCCCGACGCATCGAGCGTTGCATCGACCTGCGCGAGCATCGGCGGCCCAAGCGGTTCCCAGCCATGTTCCTGCTCCCGGCTCCATTGCAACCGAACGGGCACGCCGGGCATCGCCCGGGCGATCAACGCGACGTCGCCCGCCACGTCGTCCGCGCCATTATGGCCGTAGCACCCCGCACCCTCGCGGTGGACGCACCGGATGCGGTCGACGGGCATCGCGAGCAGGTCGGCGATCGCCTTGCGCAGTGGCTCGACCCCCTGGCTATGCGTCCAGACCGTCAGCCGTCCCTCGGCGAACAGCGCGACGGCACAGGACGGCCCGATCGCGCCATGCATGAGATAGGGCCTGTCATACCGCGCCGACAGCTGCTGGACACCGCGGGCGCCGGGATCGTCGCGACGGGTCTCGATCACCTGGCTTTCCCGCCGCATCGTCAGCAACCCGGCTGGCATAGGCGGCAGCGTCGGTACTGCCGGGTCGCGTACCCAGCGGGCGCGACTGGCGATCCGCAGCGCCTGTTCTAGGGGCCATTCGCGCGGTCCGACGATCGCGGCGAAACGCCCGGCCTGCACGACCCTGGCGACACCCGGCTGCCGGCGCAGCGCGGCGATGTCGGGCGTCAGTTGCGTGCCCGATGATGGTCCCCGCAGGACACGCGCATGCATCATGCCGGGCAGCCGCATGTCGTGCACATAGCTCGGCAAACCGGTCAGCTTCGCAGGCAGGTCGACGCGCGGTATCGCCCGTCCGATCAACCGCCGCGCCGCCCGGCGCTTGCGCGGTACGTCTGCGCGTGCGCGGACCGCCAGCGAGGTCGATGCAGCCAACTCCGCATAGGTTGCGCGCTTGCCCTGTCCGTCGAGCACGGCACCGTCGCGCGTGAAAAGCGATGTCACGGGCACGCTCCACTGCGTCGCGGCCGCTTCCGCCAGCAGCAGCCGGACGTTGGCGGCCGCGTTGGCGATCGCGGTACCACTCTGTTCGAGCGTCTGGCTGCCCGCAGTCACGCCCTCGTTAGGGGTCAGGCCGGTATCCGCGGTGATCAGATCGACCCGTTCGATCGCCACGTCCAGCTCGTCGGCGGCAAGCTGCGCCATCGCGGTCTTCACGCCGGTGCCGAGTTCGACCTTGCCCGTGAACACCGTCACGCGACCGTCCGGTGCGATCCGGATCCAGGCGTCGAGATCGGGGAACTTCGCCAATGTCCCCGGCAGGTCGGGCGCGATTGTCGGCGGTCCGCCGCTACCCTCGCCACCGCCGGTCTGCGCCAGCGCGGCAGCCGGCGCGAGCGAGAATGCCACCAGCAAGCCACCCAGCACGTCGCGACGTGACGCCTCCCCACTCACGTCACGGGTTCCGCGGCATCGACCACGCCGCCGCCGCGCATCACCGCTGCTCGTCGGACCGCGCGCAGGATCCGCATGTGCGTCCCACACCGACACAGCGAGGGTGCCATCGCCGTCCGCAGCTCATCCTCGGTCGGCGTCACCGTCGTGCGCAGCAGCGCTTCTGCACGCGCCATCATGCCGGGGATGCAATAGCCGCATTGCGCCGCCTGTTCGTGAAGAAAGGCGCACTGAACGTCACCTGGTTTTGCGGCCGTGCCCAGTCCCTCGACCGTCGTAACCTCCCGCTTCCGATCGCGCCGACGGGAAGCAGGCACGAGAATACCGGCTTGTCATCGACCAGCACGGTGCACGCCCCACATTGCCCCAGCCCGCACCCGAACTTCGCGGCATGCAGCCCCAGATCGTCGCGCAGCACGTAGAGCAGCGGGGTCGCGGGATCGACATCGATGCGCGTCGTCGCGCCGTTGACAGTCAGGTCGATCATTCGCCCTCCTTGCGCGCCTTGGCGACGTCTTTTTCCAAATCTTTCCACGCCGGTCCGGTGCCATGGCGCATTTGCAGATACGCAACGATCACGGACACTTGCCGGTCGTCGAGAGCGTCGGCGAATGCCGGCATGTATGGCCCCCGCGGCGAGACCGGCGGATGGAGCCCCTTCAGGATGATCTGGATCGTGTCGCGTGGGTTGTCCTCGTGCAGCGGTGTGCCGAGCGGCAAGGCTGGACGCCCCGCAACCATCATCGCCGCGCCCGGCTCGTGGCATACCGCGCAGGCCCCTTCGTAGAGCCGCGCGCCGTCCGGATGACGCTGCGACGCGAAGGCGCGACGATCGGGCAGCGGCCGCTCGAACCGTGCGGCAGGCGCATCGCGCATCTGCCACGCATAATAGGTGGCGAGCGCGCGGACGTCGGCGGGCGCTGCCCGGGCCAGATATAGGTTACCGATCCCATCGGCCCCGCCGCAGCAGCATGCGCCGTGCTCAGCCCGGTACGGAAATAGACCTCGAGCCGCTCGACCGTCCATGCCCGTACCGCAGGCGAGTGCGCGGTGATCGGGGGTGCATACCAGCCACCCGACCACCCGCCGTCATACGCCTGCGCGCCGTGCTTCTCCTGCTGCAACAGGCCACGCGGACTGTGGCAGGCGGTGCAATGCGCGAGCGTCTCACCGATGTAGCGTCCCCGGTTCCAGGCAACCGACTGGTGGGGATCGGTTGTGATCGGCTCTCCTTGGAAGAACAGCAGCTTCCACCCGGCAAGCAATGGCCGAAATCCCAGCGGCGGAATCATCGTGTTGGCGGGTGGAACCGACCGCACGGCCGGTCGGGTCATCAGGAACGCGTACAGCGCGCTCAGGTCGCCGTCCGTCACGTTTGCATAATGGGTGTAGGGAAAGGCCGGGTACAGATGGCTGCCGTCACGCCCGACGCCCTCACGCATCGCGCGTCGGAACGCTGCCGGTGACCAGGCGCCGATCCCGGTCGCGGGATCGGGTGTGATGTTGCTGCCGTAGATCGTTCCGAACGGCGTCTTGACCGGATACCCGCCTGCATAGGGACGCCCGCCCGCAGACTGGTGGCAACTGGCGCAGTTGCCCAGTCGCGCGACATTGGCGCCCTGCGCAACGAGCGCCGGATCAAACAGACGAGGATTGGGCCGCGTCACGGTCGCGATCGCTGGCCGGTACGCAATGATCGCGAAGACCACGACGCAGACGCACAACGCCGCAACGGCCCAGATGACCCTGCACGTGATCCCGGACCGGGTCATCCTAGTGTATGTCCGGCGATCAGCGTTCGCCCTCGCCTTCGCCGCTCTCGTTTTCGCCGCCCTCATATTTGCCTTCGCCGCGCTGACCGGCATGGTGTTGTGCGGCACGCGCGCGACGGGGATTGCGGACGACATGGCGCGATTTGGTCAAGCGCGCGACGTGGCGACCCTCGCCTTCGCCCTCTCCCTCGCCGCGCTCGTTCTCGCCGCCTTCACCGACCTGATCGACCGACGGCGCCATAGGCTTGGCTGCTGCTTCGGTCAGGATCGCCTGGCCCGATTGCGCGACCACAAAGGCACCGACGCCCATCCACAATTTCGTACGCATACCTAATTCCTTACTCGGCAACGCGTTGGCCGCATGGGCTTGGACTGATAGGGGACCCGCCCGACGTCATGCCGATGCCACGAGAACCCTAATGTTGATCATGATTGCCAACGTTCTGGACGCCGACAATCTCCGGTCGTTGCGAGATAATCTCGGCAAGACGCGCTATGTCGATGGGCGCCGGACTGCCGGTCGCGAAGCCCGCCCGGTCAAGCGCAACGAGCAGGTCGACCGTGCCGACCCGTTGCTGGCCGACATGCAGGACTTGGTGGTTGATCGGTTGCTCGCGAACCCGTTGTTCCGGATGGCGACACGACCGCACGTGGTTCGCCCTCCCTTATTCAGCCGCTACGAACCCGGCATGGCGTATGGCAGCCATGTCGATGACGCGATCATGGGTGGCATGCGGACCGACGTTTCAGTCACGATCTTCCTGTCCGACCCCGATACGTACGAAGGCGGCGAACTGGTGATCGAGTCTGCGGCGGGCGAACAGGATGTGAAACTGGCGGCGGGCGATGCGGTCGTCTATCCAACGAACGCGCTTCACCGCGTCGCCCCGGTGATATCCGGCGAAAGACTGGCCGCCGTCACGTGGGTACGCAGCCTGATCCGCGATGCGGATGCGCGCGAACTGTTGTTCGATCTGGAAACGGCGCGGCACGCGTTGTTTGATCGCCTCGGCAAAACGCCCGAGCTGGATCTGTTGGCGAAAACGCAGTCCAACCTGCTCAGGCGTTGGGCCGAAGATTGAGACTGACTTTCCCCGGCCTCTAGGCTCGAACCGGGCGATCCCCCATGCGCTCGCCGAGCCGCACGGGCCGCGCCGGCACCCAGCTTTCATCAAAGGCGATCGTTCCCTGCTGAAATAGCATCACGATGGTTGAGCCGAGCAGGAAGCGCCCCATTTCCTCGCCCTGTTCGAGGGCAATCTCCTGATCGGCATAGCGCCATTCCGTCGGCGTGCCGGTACGCCTGGCATTGACGATGCCGTGCCATACGGTCGCCATGCTGCCGACGATGGTGGCGCCGACCAGCACCATGACGAATGTGCCATGCTCCGGACTCTCGAATACGCACACTAGGCGCTCATTTCGCGCGAACAGGTTGGGCACACCTTGCGCCGTGACGGGGTTCACCGAAAACAGACTGCCTGGAATGTAGCGCATACGGGTCAATCGGCCGGCGCACGGCATGTGGAGACGGTGATAGTCACGCGGCGACAGATAAAGGTTCGCGAAACTGCCGTGACGGAACGCCGCTGCCAGGGCGGCATCGCCGCCGATCAGTTCGGTCGTGGTGAACCGATGTCCCTTGGCCTGCACGATGTGATGATCGTCGATCGCACCGACTTGGCTGATCGCGCCGTCTACCGGGCAGACGAAGTCAGCATGGGCCAGCGGCCGAATGCCCTTCCTCAAAGGCCGCGAGAAGAAGTCGTTGAAGCTTGCGTAGCTGGCAATGTCGGGATTTTCCGCTTCGCTCATATCGACCCCGTATCTGGCGACGAACCAGCGGATCAGCCGGGTCGTCATAGCACCGCCCCGCGCTCGGGCGATCCTACCGGCCAGAAGGGTCAGGCGCTGCTTTGGCAGGGCATATTGCAGCAGGACGGTAAAGCGATCGGACATCTTGAACCCTCGAGTATCGGCCGGCGGAGGTAACGGTCGATGTCCGCTAAGTGAGCGTCTCATCAAGCATATTCTCGAAAGCCCCAAGCCAGCGCGCCCTCGAATATGAACGGGAAATCCTCATATGGCGAGCATGGGTGGTCGCGTAAAAAGGATAGCCGGGCTCGCGGAGGCTGCCGCGAGATCCGCAGCAGAGCAAGAAGATGGGGGCTGCGCATTATGCGGGCGGCTGCTCGGACAACGCGTGGAGCGGCATCACGTTGTTCCCAAGAGCGAGGGCGGCACACAGACCGTACCGGTACATCCAATCTGCCACCGTACCATCCATGCCTTTGTGACGAATCGCGAGCTGGCTTCGACCTATGCGACGATGGATAAGTTGCGTGAGCGCCATGATATACGGCAATATCTTCGATGGATCGCGGGCAAAGCGCCTGACTTCCGCGCACCTACACGGCGACGCAATGCGTAACGGCGCCCCATGCCAGACGTTCGCGTCCGTCAGCAGGCTTTCGAACTTAGGCCTTTTGATCGGGCGTCACTTTAGTGCTTGGGGGGCGCCTGCGCGCCCCAGACCGCTGGCGATTACGCCGCGGCCACCTTGGTACGCGTGGAGGTATGACCGCCGGAGCGATGCAGGATCTCGGCTGCATCCTCGGGGGTCACCGCGGCAGTGCTAGTATCGACGGACACGAACACGCCACCCTCGTTAATCCGCCCCTCGTAATAGCTGGCATCAACGCGGCTGACACCGTGATCGGTCATCACTTTCTCAAGCCCCCCGATGGCACCACCGAGCGCTGCTCCGGTTATCGCAGCACCAGGAATCGCCGCCGACGCGATCGCGCCAGCGGCAACCAGGGGGCCGACACCCGGGATGGCAAGCGCCGCAATGCCGAGCAGCGTCCCGATGCCAGCGCCGGCCGCAACCTTACCAGCGAACTCCTGCGTGTCGCCGTTGCCGTCGGTAGTCGCGGTCTTACCATCGTGCTGAGCGACGATGGAAATGGCGCGATCGTCGACGCCGGCATTGCGAAGCTCCAATACCGCGCGCTCTGCGTCGGCATGAGTATCGAAAACGGCGGATATGAGGGTCGTGCTCATGATGATTCCTATCGATGGCTCAGAGTGCAGATGCTCATAGAAGCGGTGTCGACAGACGATCGTTCCAGATATTGAAGGTTACCGCCGCGGTAACCGAGAATAGACACTCGCGATCAGGCTTCGTCAGTCGAGATCGGCTTGCGCGCAGCCATCTGTACGGGCTTGCCGATGACCGGGCGGCCGGGCGGCCACCGCCGCGCGATACACCGATCCTTTGCGACCCTCGCGACAGTGACTGCATCGCCCTGATTACCGCCAAGGATATGATACGCGTCGGCGTCCTCGCCGACATAGAAGCCGACGTGACCACCGCCCGGACGCGCGAACACCAGCACCGCGCCCGGTGCCAGCCGTTCCGGACGAAGCGCCTGCCCCCATGTCGACCACGACGTCGCGCGAACCGCGATTGCAACCGGCTCGATACCGTCTTCCTGAAGGCAGTAGGCGACGAATACGCCGCACCACGGAACGCTATCGGCGTTGTAGACCATGCCCAGCACTTTCGTGCCGAGCCGCTTCGCCCAGCCTAGAATAGTTGCGCTGTTCGCTGAACCGGCAGCCTCTTCTGTGCCCAACTTCGCCCTAGCCGCCTCCAGCCACCTCGGCTCTGTTGCCAAAACGCTTGCTCCTTACACCGACGCAAGCCGAACCGCGCGCGGTCGCGCTTGAACGCGCGGCGCTAGACCATCCGTTCCATCAGCGGCCGCATCGTCGTCACAACCGCACTGATCACGGACGCGCCGATCATCACGCCATCCGGCGCATCAGTGCCGCGTCCGACTGGCATCAGCCACAGCGTTCAGGCAGTCCGCCAGCACTTCCCATTGCCGGTATTGCTCCGGCCGCCCGGGAGGCGTCTTCTGCATACCCGACGCTACGATCTCGCACGCGCCCATCTGTCCGTGATCGGCCATCAAGGCGAAGGCCTGTTCCCACGCGTCCTGCATCAAACGGACAACCAGTCGGACTCAGCATCGTCGACCGCGGCGAACATGTCGCCCTCGGCCTGCATGGCGCTGAGATGCTTCCGCACCGCTTCGGGATCCCCATTTCGGGGGAAGCGGCGGTCGGCGAGTGCGGCCACAGAGAGTTGACCGACAAGATCGCTTCGGTCCTTCTGCGTCACAAGCCACTGGCCGAACGCCGGCTTCGGCTCCTGCTGGTCGTCATCGTGATCGGTCATTTAGAGTCCTTCGAATCATTGGCCCACCAATCGCATCAGATCGATGTTCATGCAATGTTCTTACGTACCGATCTGGATGTGGGAGGGCGACGCCAGCGCGACGCCCTCCCGTTCGCTCAGCGAACCGTACCGCGACGAAACATGTTGACGATCGCGAGCAGGATCACCGCGCCGACCAGCGAGATCAGGATCGACTGGATGTTGAGCGCGCCGTCCATGATCGAAGCGCCACCGATGAGCGGCGTGATCAGGAAGCCGGCAAGCAACGCGCCGACGATGCCGACGACGACGTTGAGGAAGACGCCCTGCTGCGCGTCGGTCCGCATGATCATGCTGGCGACCCAGCCGATGAGTCCGCCGACGACGAGAAGGATAATGAGGTTCATGATGAGGCTCCTGTTCGATATTGGTACAAATGCTCAACGGTCGCGGCGCCCGATCCGTTCAGTTCGCGCGGTTTTCGGCAAATTCGAAATTAGTGCTCAAGTACTGGGACCATTGGTATATTAATGCCGGTGCGACTGGAACCAGGAGCCCTCCACGGCGCTGAACCGGGATGACCAAGATGCCCGCGAAACCGCTGCACGCCCCCACCCTGCACCATCTCGAACAGCTCATGACCGGGCTGCTCGAGGGTGTGATCCTGATGGATCCAACCGGGATCATCCTGAGCGCCAACCCGGCCGCGCTGAAGATGCATGGGGTCAAGGCGGTCGAGGATCTCGGACAGACCGCGGACGACTATGCCACGCGGTTCCGTTTGCGCTACCGGGATCACCGCAAGCTGCCACGGCGGGACTATCCGCTGATGCGGCTGCTCGCAGGCGAGAGCTTTCCCGACCTTACCGTCGAGGTCGCACCGGTCGACGCCGACGAGCCGCGCTGGGTCCATCAGGTCCGCGACATCGTCATGGACGAGGATGGCGGCGAGCCCGATTGCCTGGGCCTCGTCATCAACGACGTCTCCGAACGGTTCGACGCGGAGGACCGGTTCGAGGCGATGTTCCACGCCAACCCCGCCCCCGCACTGATCATCCGCGTCGCCGACCAGCGCTATGTACTGGTCAACCAGGGTTTCCTCGACCTGTCGGGCTATGCGCGCGACCAGATCGTCGGCAAGACGCTGTTCGATTTCGACTTTTTGGCCGACGTCGAGCGCAAGGCGTTCGTCAAGGAATGCGTCGCGGCGGGCAAGACGATCCCGCAGCTCGAAGCGGAACTGCCGCTCGCCGGCGGCGAGACGACGCTGGTCATCCTTGCGGGGCAACCGATCGAGGTCGCCAACCAGGACTGCCTGTTGTTCACCTTCGCCGATCTCGAACCGCGACGGCGCGCGGAACATGCGCTGAAGGCAAGCGAGCGCCACTTCGCCTCGGTGTTCGAGATGGCGCCGGTCGCGATGGTCGTGACCGAAGGCGACGACAACCGCATCGTCCAGGTCAACGCGGCGTTCAAGGCGTTGACCGGCTACACCGACCACGCGGTGATCGGCCGCATCGCCGACGACCTGCAACTCTGGAACGATGCCGCGCAGCGCCAGCAACTCGAAACCGAGATCGGCGAGCATGGCGGCTTCCGTAGTCGCGACGTGCAACTGCTGCACAAGGCTGGCGAGGCGCTCGACTGCCTTGTGTCCGCCGAACGGATCAGCGTCGACGGAACGCCGTGCGTGCTGTGGCTATATCAGGACATCTCGGCCCGACGACGCGACGAGTTGGAACTGGTCGAGGCGATCGACACGGTGATGAAGGACGCCAACTGGCTCAGCCGGTCGATCATGGATAAGCTGGCGACCTTGCGGAACCCGCGCGGCGCGACCGGGTCCGCGGCCCCCACGGCCGATCTCAGCAAGCGCGAGCGCGAGGTGCTGGAGCTGATCTGCCAGGACCTCGACGACGCCGCGATCTCGGAACGGCTGGGCCTGTCGCGCAACACGGTCCGCAACCACGTCGCGCGGCTGTATGCGAAAATCGGCGTCAACCGCCGCAGCGCCGCGATCGTCTGGGCGCACGAACGCGGCGTCGGCCCCTCATAAGCTGAACGACGTGGAAGATGCGGTCTGAGAGGCTGTGCCGACGGTTCGGGCCTCATAGTGCCGAGCAGATACGCGCGACGTCACTAATCCCACAGTGCATCAATCCGCATCGCTTACCGACAAGAACGTCACGGTCCCGTTCTCAAGCTTTACGCAAGTAAGGACGCCGGTTTCATAGGCCCCGGTATCGATGCCGATCCGATTGGCGCGGTGTTCGGGACTGCTGCTCGTCCAGGTATGCCCATGGACCACGATCTTCTCATGGCGGTTCGGCGAACCGAGAAACTCGTCCCTGATCCATAACAGGTCGGCTTCGGATTGCTCCGCAAGCGGCATGCCCGGCACGATACCGGCATGTACAAAGGCGTAATCGCCAACCGTCAACATCAGGTCGAGCTGTTCCAAGAAGTGCAAGTGTGCGACCGGCAAGCGTTCAAGCAGATCGTCGCGCGCGCGCAGATGCTCTAAGACGTCGGCGGTGGCGCACGGTGGTTCGACCCCATAAGACTGTAGCGTTTCTACGCCCCCGAACCGCATCCAGTCGCGCGCTTGCTCCGGATCTCGAACATAGTCGAGCATCACAGCCTCGTGATTGCCCTTGAGAAAGCGCACATCATACGGAGCGTAACGCTTGAGCCAGCAAAGCGCGTCGAGGACGCGCGCGGAGTCGGGGCCACGATCGACATAGTCGCCACAAAAAATCAGGGTTGGGGCGGCCGTATCGCTTCGTGATGCAACGTCTTGAGCAATCTTTGTCAGCAACGAACGCAGCAGTTCGTAGCAGCCGTGGATGTCACCAATCGCATATATGATCTGGCCGTCGACACTGCCGATGACGGGAGGCGTGCCCGGAGACGGAATAGCTGCCGATGTCACCAGTCATTCCCCGTCGATCGCCGCTCTTCAATGAGATCGAGAAGCTGCAGCCGCAAGTCGCGGTAGCGGTCCAGAGTAGCGTCCGGGCGGTCAGATGCGCGTCGCTGCAAATTGGTCCAGCGCCTCTGAACGCGCGCCAAAGCCTCGCTATCGACGCCGGCACGACGCGCCGCTTCATAGGTCGTGAGGAGCTGTCGATGCGCCGCCAACAGGCTTGGGCGCATGCACCATGCGCGCTCATCGTCTGGCAGATCATCACAATTGTCAGCCAACGGAGGCGGGCGCCGGACATTGTCGGATCGAGCGCCTAACCCGGATCGCTCGACTTGAACCTCGGTTTTGCGAGGGGCGGGCAATGTCTTAGAAGTCGATGCGACCACCGTCGGCGGAGAGACCGATGACGCCGACGTCGTATCTGCAGACGCCTGTATCGGATCAGGAAGGGTTACTGGCGGACGCGGGACGAGAGCGGTCTTACGCAACGTTGAGGTTTTTTGCGCCACTGTCGTAGGCCGAGTGGGAGACACGTCGCCTACGAATAGCGCCAGCCCCGCCGATGCGCCCGCCAGCACAAGTACGCCAATGCCGATGACCGCCGGCATCAACCCCCGCCGCCGCCGCGTCTTCACGATCTTGACGATGCTGGTCGATCGCGGCGTGTCGCGTCGGTCGGTGAAAATTGCGTCGAGATCGCGCGCCACGGCGCTCCGTCGCGTCGCGAATACCGATTCCCGGGTTTCGTGCTCCATTGTTTCACCCTCGGTATCGATGTGTCGGTCGGCGGCGTATTGCCGCGGCAATATGAACGGCGGGCTAATCGCGACCTTGCCGCCGTTAAGGGCCGACGCGATTGCGCAAACGCTTCGACAGGCTACTCGTGATGAACATCATACCGGCTATGGCGAACGACCCACCCCAGATGACCAACACGATGATGAGTGCGATTTTCAGCATTCCCAGTCTCCTAAACGAGGAGACTATCCAAATCGTTCGGCACACCGTCTGAACATAATTGTTATGCGAAGTTCATGATCGTCAATCTGGTTGCGTTCCGCCAGCGCGCCGAACGTCGTCGCTGGGTGGACCCGAGGTGACACACGCGCAGGGGGACAGTCACGGGTGGGCGGGCATGCGCTCCACCGATGCCTAGCCGCGAACTGCGGCGTTGCCCGTTGGCTCTTGTCCGCCATGGACGCGTTGGCCCGCCAAGATGAAGGGTACCGTGGCAGCGGGACCGGCCTTTCCGAACAGATAGCCTTGTCCGTAGTCACATCCGCGGTCGAGCAGGTAGCGTGCCTGAACATTGGTCTCGATACCCTCCGCCACGACCTCCATGCCCAATTTGTGACCGAGCCCGACGACAGCGTCGATGATCGCGGCATCGTCGGGATCCGTATCCAGATTGCTGACGAAGCTGCGGTCGATCTTGATGATGTCGACGGGAAAAGCTTTGAGATGCGTAAGCGATGCGTACCCCGTGCCGAAATCGTCGAGTGCGATCTTCACGCCTTCATGACTGAAAACGTTCAGCGCCTCCGCGACGGAGTCCGCGCCGCGACCGAGAAATACCGTTTCGGTGACCTCGAGCTCGAGACGCGAGGTCGCTATGCCCGAGCGGTGCAGGCGCTCCAGAATTCGTGAAACGAGGGATTCGTGGCGGAACTCGGCGGGCGAAAGGTTGACCGCGATGCGCCCGAACTCAACGCCGTCGTCGAGCCAGCGACGCATGTCCTGGATGATTTGGGCGAACATGCGTTCGCTGATACCGGTGGCCAGATCGAGATCCTCGAATGCGGCGGCGATGGTTCCGGGCGCTTGCACACCCAGCGTCGGGTGATGCCAGCGCAGGAGCGCCTCGAAACCACAAACGGCGTCGTCCTTCAGCGAGACCTTCGGCTGATAATAGGGCATGATCCGGTTATCCCGAGCGGCATCGCGGGCGACGCTGATCATCGAGGACCGTCTCTGGAGGTCGGCACGCATCGCCGCTCGGAAGGGCAGAAACCCACCACGGTTGCGCTCCTTCCCCGCGTATAGCGCGATGTCGGCGGCCTTGAGCAAATCTGCGGCGCTGGCGCCATCTTGGGGGTACACCGATCCGCCCGCCGTAGCCTGGCAATCGACGATGCGCCCTTCATAGGTAAGCGGCTCGCGGAGCGCATCGAGCGCGGTCTGGACCTCGACGACGAGGGTATGCTCGTCGGCTCGTTCGAGAATGACGGCGAATTCGTCGCCGCCAAGCCTGCCGATGGCACCGCGCTTGCCAAAAAAAGTCGTCAGCCGGTCGGCCAGGGTCTGCAGAAGCAGGTCGCCCGCGTCGTGCCCGATCGTGTCGTTGGTTTCCTTCAGATGATCGACGTCGAACAACACCAGAGCAACATGCGTATGATCCCTAGCGGCGGTGGCGATGGCGCTCTCCAACCGCCCCACGAACGCCGTACGATTGGGCAGGCGCGTCATCCCGTCGTGCTCCGCCGTCCATCTGATCCGGTCTTCGACGTTCCGTTCCTCGGTCACGTCGCGCACCGTCACGAGAACGCGGTGCAGCCTGCCCAATGGGGCTTCGATCCGCCACCCGGCCGTCTTCATCCACCGCTCGGCACCCGTGTCGGCGCGCCGGATCCGGACCATCGTCTCGAACCGGTGTCCGCTATGGCCGGCACGAACCGCGCCGATCAACGTCAGCAGCTTGGATCGGTCGTCTGGCACGACGCAGGACAACGCGGTATCGATGGACGGTGTGGCATCGATCGACAGGCCCAGCATGGCCTTGAACTCGTCGGACCACTCACGCCGGTCGTGGGATGCATTATAGTCCCAGATGCCAAGGCCAGCGGCCTGCGCCGCGAGGCGGAAGCGCTCTTCGCTGTCGCGCAGGGCCTGCTCCGCCAACTTGCGGTCATGAATGTCCTCCAGCGTCCCGTACCAGCGCACGACCCGACCTTCGTTATCGAGCCGGGCCACCGCACGCGAACGGACCCATCGATATTCGGCGTTGCACGTCTTCAACCGATACTCGATGTCGATCGGTAGCTTGGTTCTGACCGACGTCCTCCAGGCCTTCGCCGTATCCGTCGCATCGTCGGGGTGAAGCCTTTTGAGCCACTGATCCCCCAAAGCGGCCGATGGTTCTGCGCCCGTCATCTCGGCCCATCGGGGGCTGACGCGTTCGATGCTCCCGTCCAGTGCCGCGGTCCAGTTGATCTGGGGACTAAGCGCCACGGCGTAACGCGCGTCTTCGTCATCCTCATCGAGGCTACCGGTCGACGACGGCTGACCGGCAACGCCCATCGCCGCTTCCTCCGCGGCAAGGACCGCTTCGGCGAAAGGATCTCCAGGTGCATCCCGGTCGTCATGGGACCGAAATTCTTGATGTCCGAGCTGATCCAACCCTCGCCCCTCCGATGCCGCGCATCGTCGCACGTGCCCCACTGATCGACGGTCACGCCTAACGAATGGTAACTGAACCAAAACGGGCGATAATTGCTCTAGTTGGGGCAACCAGGCGCGATCGTCAGCTATCTCCGACCATGGCCTTCACAAGCTCCGTCATCTTGCCGTCCCGTTCAGCGAAACGGAACGGCTTCACTTCATCAACGATAATCTCGTCCGCGAATGGATGGGTGATGACTTTTCAGGGTCAAACTTCGAACTGAACCACTTGTCCTTTTGGGACATGACCTTGTATTCTTTCACGACACCCCCGTTAAAGCGATTTGATTCGCCCTGTCTTCGAACATCCGCAATTGATCGCACTATGTCGAGCGACGAATTTGTGTGGCGTCGTGGCCGTGGGGAGACGCATATATGGGTCGCCTTAGGATCGTAGCGGACCCGGTGAATGCGAAGCACAGGTGGCGATGATCACCGGATAACCGCCGACAGCGAGCAAGTCTGGCGAGATGCTCTGCTTGAAACCTGCAGCGCGGCCATTCTTTCTTCGGGAGAAGGCGACGACGCAAGTTTTACGTCAGCCACCCAACCAATCGGCTGTAATCTCGCCCTTATGCCCCTCCGGGGCCAGCACAGTGCGGAGGGCTTCCAGAAGAGGTGGCAGCGCCTGCATGAAGGCGTAGGGCGGGTTGACGATAAAAAGGCCCGCGCCATTATAGATGCCGGGCTGATCGTCATCGTACAACCAATGCTCCACCCCCAGCAATTTCGGGATGCCGAGCCGGCGCAACTGCGCCTTCCACTGCCAATGCGTGGCGCGGTCTTTCAGCGGAAACCAGATCACCGTCACGCCATGCGCCCATTTGCGGTGAGCGGCGGCAAGGGTGGCTGTGATCCGTTCGCGCTCATCGAGCTGCTCGTATGGCGGGTCGACGACCACCACGCCGCGCGCAGTTCGGGGCGGCACCATCGCCAGCCAAAGCTCATAGGCGTCGCGCTCATGCACGGCAGCGGATGTGTCGCGCATCACGCCGCGCAAGGTATAGGCGTCCGCGGGATGTTTTTCGTTTAGGATCAGGAAATCCTGCGGGCGCAGAAGATGCGCCAGGATCCGCGGCGAGCCTGGGTAGACGTGCGGCTCGGGCCCGACGTTCACCGCCTGTACGACGGCACGGTAGTCGTCCAGCAACGGGTTCGGGTCGGCAAAGGCCCGCAGTACGCCCTGCGTGGACTCGCCGGTGCGTTGGGCGTCCTCGCCCTCAAGGTCGTACAACCCGCAGCCGGCATGCGTGTCGATCAGCGTCAGTGCGCCCGGTTTTTGCTGCAAGGCCCGCACGAGAGCGATCAATAGGCTGTGTTTTACGACATCGGCGCTGTTGCCGGCATGGAAGGAATGGCGATAATTCATTGCGACCCAAAATCCTGACGATCTGCCTTTATCGTGCTGCTGGGCGCGGTTGCCAAGCGAGAGGCGACCGAAGCCGCCGATCGGGTGCCGATATAAAGTCGGACGGAAACCTTCAACGCACTTCGCGGCCGGTCGCTGAGTAAAGCCTGTAATCGCTCCGACCCGATCCGGTCTGCAAACGCCGATCCGACCGCGATGGCGAGGCACTGCGGCATCGCCTCCGCCTCGCTTACCTGCCTGTACGTGAAGCCGCTTTACGACAATGCGGAACTGCCGGCTGCGCCGGACCAGTTCCTTCGCCAATGAGCGAGACTACGACCGTGACAATCCGCCCTCAGTAAGAGCTGCCACTGACGTGACCCCCGTTTTTTCCTCCAGTTGAAGCTAGAGTCCGACCCCGGAAAGGGACGGACAGATGAAGCGGAAGCAGTTTTCGGAAGAGCAGATCATCGGCATCCTGAAGGAGGCCGAAGCGGGCGCGGTTGTGACGGATCTGTGCCGACGGCACGGGATGTCGAGCGCGACCTACTACGCCTGGAAGGCCAAGTTCGGCGGTCTGGAGGTGTCCGATGCGAAGCGGCTGCGGGCGCTCGAGGAGGAGAACGCCCGGCTCAAGCGACTGCTCGCGGATACGATGCTCGACAATGCAGGTCTGAAGGACCTGCTTTCAAAAAAATGGTGACGCCTGCCGCGAAGCGGGAAGCGGTCGCGCATCTCCAGACGGCGCTGGGGATGAGCGAGCGGCGGGCGTGTGCTGTCGTCGGGGCGGATCGCAAGAGCATGCGGTATCGCTCGAGCCGGGCAGATGATGGCGACCTTCGGTCGCGTCTGCGTGAGCTGGCGCAGCAGCGCCGACGGTTCGGCTATCGGCGGTTGCACATCCTGCTTCGGCGGGAGGGCATCACGATCAACCGCAAGAAGACACAGCGGCTTTACCGCGAGGAAGGTCTGACAGTCCGTCGCCGGAAGGGACGAAAGCGCGCCGTCGGCGCGCGGGCACCTGC